>NZ_AUSW01000033.1 GCF_000471625.1 Psychrobacter aquaticus CMS 56 | reverse complement strand
ACGTCAATCGCAAAAGATAATAACAACCCCTGAAGGCATTCTAGCTCAGAGTCTGTATACTTCTGCTCTTTTTTGAACTGTATTAACTTTAGTTTCCATGAGTTTTCATCCGAAAACTCGTTCTTTTGCATAAGCCTAAATGCATTAGGTGTAAAAACCAAGCTCCCCTTAATTTCGATGGATTCTCTATAGTTGAGCCAGTCAGGGACGCTATCATATATTGCCGTTATATTAGAAACATACCAGTCACCAAAGTTATCGTGCTTGAACTCTTTAAATTTATATAGAAAATTCTTCCCTTTTAAAATAAATTCATTGCCATATCTATCATTAAATACAGTGAAAGGATCTAATGTAATATCTTCTTTGATAATGTCGACGACATCAGTATTTGTTAAATTATGAGCATCATAATTTTGACTTTGATTATCGATTAGATAATTTTTTATAGTGTTCCTGATACCACTAAAGTAATCAGAATCAAAGCCTGCTGTTGTGATATAGAATACCGGCGAGAATGAATTATCAACTTCTGACAAGTCTGTAATGGCTTGCTCTACCAATAATTTTAGTTGAGTCTTATCCACTAATTTAGTATGGCCGGTTGAATGGCCTTCTAGTAGAAGTCTTAACGCCAATGCTTCGTTGCGCAGTAGTTTTTCTTGAAAACTGTCGGACTCAATTCCCAATAATTTTAATATTAAAACACCTAAGTCGCTCCAGTCTTGGTGAGTTGTGCAAATAACATCCTTGTGCTCACCCATAAATATAGGTTTATTAATCTTGTTAAAATCTAAGGATTTTTCAAAACCACTCAGCACAAATCTTTCTGTGTCGTCAATTTCTTCACTTTCTTTATAAATCACACTATTAGTATTGATGTTTCTGTGAATGATATCCTGGCCATGCAATATCTCAATACCCTCTATCAGCCTTAATACATTCTTCCATAAAAGCATTCTACTGGTAGTAGACATTATCTTGTTTTTGCTTAACCAATGACTTCTGCTATTAGAAAATAAGCTTATCCTTTTGGGCTTGGCTTCTATTTCTATTAGCTTGGTATCCAGTGTTTTAGACTCTTCATCAGTTGGATAGATTAGGCAGTAATTACCACTGTTATCGATGAAGCTATCATGAATTACTTCAAGATATTTTTCTGCCTTAGTAACAGATTTTAGCTTATTTAATTGGCGAGTTTCGTTTAACCAAATTTCCTTGGCTAGCTCTTCATTAAGTGAGTTTTTTGCATACCAAAATTTAAGCTTAAAAACTGTGTCATTATCTAAATACTTCCAAACTTCTAGTAAATCAGTCCGTGACTCTTCTTCAATTTTGAATTTATCAGCTATTGAGTCTATAAATGCCATTGTTATAAGTTCCAAGGTGTTTTGTTATAATATTGACCTCATTCTTAACTGAGTATATCAAGCTAATTACTTTTTGAGGTATGATAATTAAATCTTAAAATACACTGATAAAAGCATTTACAGAGTTTTTAGAGTATACGATAATGAAAACGCGAAACTACACCCCTGAAATTAAAGAATGCTCCGTTCGCATGCTGATTGAAGCGGCGGGCGACTATCCTTCCACCTGGTCAGCTATTCAAGCAATAGCACCAAAGATAGGCTTACCCCTGCTGTCAAATCCGTAGACATTAACTTGAAAGATTTTAATCAATAAATGGTCTGAGCAGATTGATGTGACTATCTCTGGCTGGCAAGTACAAAATATGAAGGTTAAATATAGATGGTTAACACTCAATCGGTTAGAGTATTAGTCATCTATCAATACCATTCTACTTTATATTGACAACTGCATAATTCGCGATTGCAATCGGTTTGTTTGAAGCTTCTACTGGTACAATAGCCAAATTTATTCTTACTTTTTCTCAACATAGCTCAGATAGATGGACATTTTCATGAATGCAATTTCAATAGTAGTAAATAGGCTACTAGCTATATATGAAACATAGCATTAGCAGCCTATTTTTTTACTCAAGTCATGTTTTTGATACTGGTATTTAGTAATACAAACTAATTAGTAGTGATTTATCACATATATAATTTCAAATATGTGCTGGCATGCCAGCCTTACTATTATCCAACATTACAACTTGTTAGCACTGGCGTACCCTTCTTGATAATTTTTAATAAATTAGCACCATCAGATTCACCCTCATAACTACTACTATAGTATCCGTCGATTTCTATTGTCATTGGAATGCGATAGCACTTCTTTTTATTAAGCTTTAATCTCTCAATCTGAGGATTGTCTGACTCAAGCGCAAACTGAGTAGGATAGTTTGTTTTAGGCACTTTGGGAATCATCGCTTTTGATTTGCTATCCACAGTAAATTCAGCCGGAAACCCTGCTTCATTAATCAGATTATATTCAAGAATTCCTGATACTACAGTCTTTCCTTTATATGTTGTCATGCCATCATTATTAGTAGTACCGATCTTTAATGGCGTAGCTGGTTTAGTGCTTGCCTTTGCTGCAGGGGCAGCATAAGCTGATACACCAGTAAGTGATAGAGTTGCTGCAATAGCAAGTGATACTATAACGTATTAAAGGTAAAAGGCGGTAACGTCATTATCTACCTCTCCTTTAATCTCACCTTGAGAAATAGCAATGGTCATCTTGCTCCCCGCAGTGTTATTATCAACGTCGTTATTTGCGGCGAATGCAGAAGCCATACTGACACTTAAAAGTAAGATAGCCACCTTGCTATATAATTTCATCATCCGCTTAAAAAACATCATCGACGCTCCTCTTTTGTCTTTTAATAGCCCACTCAATTTCTGGCTATTCTCATTTATTGATTTGTACTTATTGGTCAATAATAAAGTTGGCGCTCAACGCTGTATCGTTTTTTATTCGCGCCATATTTTCTATCAAATCTACGCCACCATTTAACCAAATTGAAAAGCGGATAACTGCGTTTTTAGCACTTGCTGGGAGTAAACCTTACGTCCTTTATCGCTCCCTGCTGCACCCACCGTCACCATCAGCGGTAGCAAATGCTCTTGTTGCCCTAATAGATGTGAATCCAATGCATGAGGCGCATCTACCCAATTAGTAAGCGCTGTAAAGCGCTCATCTGCATCGGCTGCAACGGTAGTCGTCAGCCACTCATCAAAACGCTCTGACGGTGCGGTAAAGCTTGCATCGCCATAGCCGCTCATATTGTGAAAACTCATGCCACTACCAATGATTAGCACCCCTTCTTGGCGTAAAGAAGCCAGTATTTCACCTACAGTCAAATGTGCTTTTGGATCCAAATCATTACGTAGTGATAACTGTACTACTGGGATATCAGCGTCAGGGAACATCAATTTCAACGGGATAAACATGCCATGATCAAAGCCTCTGGAACAGTCCTGCTTATTCGCTAGATCTGCATCGGTAAGCAACTTGCCTATGCGCTCAGCTAATACAGGCGCACCAGCTACGGGGTATGTCAGCTGATAAGTATGTTCAGGAAAGCCATAATAATCATAAATCAAGTCAGGTTTTGGGTCAGATGTCACCCTAAACTCAGGCGTCTGCCAATGCGCGCTAATGATCAAGATAGCCTTTGGCAGCTCAGGTAATTGAACAGCAATGCCTGTTAAAAAGTGAGCCATCCCATCCCACATATCCGCAGGTTGCCAATCCATAAAAAAGCAAGGTCCTGCACCGTGAGGAATAAAGAATACGGGCTGCTTAACTGCGGTTGATTGATTACTCATAAAATGCTACTCCATTGCTCTTTATCACCACAACGAATAAAGTGACAACAAGTGTAAATATTAAAAAAAGCGCTAGGCATCAGCTAATCTAGCTTTTGCTCTATCAATAGCAATTAAACTCAACCCATTTTTTCTGATAATGCCTTATCTATACTAAGATAACCGCCACCTTGTACGGCTAGGGAAAGCAAAGCGACCATCAAAACTAAGGCATATTCGTAACCACCATCAGCGGCAAATAGCCCATTACTGATATGGACAGAGAAAATAGCAATTAACATAGTAAATGCAGCAATGAGGGCGGCAGGTCGCGTGAGTAATCCTAATACTAAGGCAAGACCACCGAAGAACTCAGCACCGCCTGCCAATATAGCCATTAACAAGCCAGGCTCCATACCCATACTGCTCAGCCATTGCGCGGTGCCTGTTAGCCCATTGCCACCGAACCAACTAAATAACTTTTGCGCACCATGTGCGGCCAAAATTAAACCCACTGGCACACGCAAGATTAGTGCAGCCGCGCCAGCGTTAGAGTGTAAAGTCTTACTGAATAGTGACGTTTTCATTTATAATTTTTCCATTGTATTTATTATTAAGAATTATCTAATCTCTTAGAATGACACTACTTTACTATCAACGCGATAAAAGAGTAAGATAGATAATGTTGAATGATTAACAACATAGCATTGATAGTGCATTCAACATTGTGATCAATAAAGGATACAAATGGATAGAATCGAATCAATGCGCACCTTTGTCGCGGTAGTGAATGAAGGCAGCTTTAGTAAGGCAGCAATCACTTTGCAGCTCTCACCGCAATTGGTGAGTAAATATATCTCTAAGTTGGAGGAGCAGCTACATACTCGCCTGCTCAATCGCACCACTCGCAAAGTGAGCATGACTGAGGCTGGCAGCCAATATTTTATCCATGCGCAGCAGATTTTGTTGAGTATTGATAACATGGAGGCGCAATTGGGCGGATTGCAGCAATTACCTAAGGGTACATTGCGAATTAGTGCGCCTGTCTCATTCGCCTTAAAGCATATGGCAAAATTGATTACTGACTTTCAGGTACGCTATCCTTCAGTCACTGTTGATCTACAGTTGAGTGACCGAAAAGTCGATATCGTTGACGAAGGCTTTGATATTGCCTTACGAATTGGACAGCTCGATAGCTCATCGCTTATTGCTAAGAAAATCGCGCCTATCCGCGTGATTTTATGTGCAGCGCCTAAGTATCTAAAAGTTCATGGTACGCCTAAACGACTTGAAGATTTAGAATCGCATTGCTATTTGCACTATAGCTATATGAATCTAGAGACTAAGGGGCAAATTTTTAAATATATAAAAGCGAAACAGCTCAAAGAAGGCAGTATTTTTCATAGTAATAACGGCGACGTCTTGGTGGAAGCAGCCATTGAAGGCGCAGGACTAGTATTGCAACCGACTTTTATTGCTAGCAAAGCGCTAAACGCTGGCAAGCTTGTTATCGTTTTACCTGAATATGAATCCAACCCTTTAGGATTATACGCGGTCTATGCTCATAGAAAACTATTACCTCACAAGATCAGGTGCTTTATTGACTTTATGACAGACTATTATGGCTCCCCGCCGTACTGGGATAAGCAGGTAACTGGCGAATAATTAACCGCTTGAATAGCTAAGCGCTGTATGATTAACGGTTTTTAAGTTTGCGGCTCTTAGAGTGTAAATATTTAAAAAGACTCAGTACTTTAAAATATTTCATTCATAGCACTCATGATGAGTCAATTTGCCTTTTTTACTAAACTCGTTATTGGATAAGGCAACAACGCACTTTGTTTTGTCTTATGCTCTGAGGAACTGACTTGCGCGGTTGTCATCTTAATTTTTTGTTGCTGAACTTGAGAGGCGTTCGATTCTACTTGGTCATCAGCAGAATCAACAATAACTGAGCTGGGTTCAAATGCTTCTGACATCATAGGTAATATAGCAAACGTAGAGGTTACTGGTGCCGTTGCTACAGCCAAGCCTAAATATAGTAACCGTACTTTAGTATTAATAGAATCAAAATAGTTTCTCATGATAAGCCTCCTTTACCGCTATTATTAACACAAACTTTATCTCAACTGACCACGATACATTCGTCATACTTTAACTCTAAAAAACGTCAAGAGCGTACCCTATCATTGCCGCATGTTTATCGTCCTGAGCACTTTGAATGTAAGGTCTGCTGCGGCATGACAATATTATCCTGCACAAAAATAACTATGGCACTGACTATTTTTATTTGATTCGAAAATAAAAATAGTCAGACAATTTTTTTGTTTATTGTTGCTGATTAAGACCACGACGCCCTTTATCTTGTCTTTGAGATTTTGCAGCTTCGAGCTGTGCGCGCTGATCATTAGTCAAAACCGCCATTACAGATTCTCTTTTTTGCATGCGATCGCTGCTAATATTTCTTCTGATAGCGTCAATTTGCGTTTGTTGGGCGCTGCTGAGATTTAGCTGAGATAGCGAATTTTGTTTTCCTCCTTTATGCCCACCGCGGCGATCTTTACCTTTTCGCTCTGATTTCATGTTGTCAAGCTGTGCGCGTTGATCGGCCGTCAAAACCTGCTGTATCGCTTCGCGAGTTTGCAAACGCTCATTACGACTATTTTTTTTGATTGCCTGTATTTGGGTCTGCTGCGTAGCACTTTGACCCCTGCCGTCAAATCCGTACAGTTAAACTTGGGAGATTTTAGTTATGCAGCTTGACGATAATAGTCAAACTATACCTGCCTTGGCGTTTTATAACCTAGACCCTTCTGAATCCTAGTCTGATTATAATCCAGCTCAATATATTTGATGATAAGGTTGAAACAGTCGTTAAGGAACGATTTGTCCAGTATTCCAAGAGATAAAGTAGCATCGAACACCAATGAAAAAATTCGCAGCTAATGAATTAAATAAACAACCATCAAAAACTAAGTCTAAGCCAAGAATATTAAGAGCTCGACGTACAGACAACACTCAAGACCTCAATATTAAAAAAAGATTCTACAAACCAATATCTTGATTACTTAGAAAAGGTAAAACGGAAATAATCTTTTAACAATTCAAAAAGTCTTAGTCGCTAGTTCAATAGCTTAATCATTATGAGTATCTGAATAAGCTGAGAGATGTAGTTTTAAAATTAATATCGATAGTGGAGAATGATTCAATGCTAGAGTAGACCAAATGTTAATTTAAACTATAACTTATTAGGTTTCACACACCCCGATACTATGGTGTCCAAAATATCAATAACATCTCCATATGCCATGGATTTATTTTAATCTAATGAGTCGAAAAACCCCTACATGCTATTATTTGCATAGTGTAGAAGCCTGAGGTATGAAATTTACTTTTCTCAGGTGATGTTGTTAATATTGGGGTTTGACATGGTAGAGGCTTAAATGTTTTCACGTTTATAGTCAAAGCCTTCCGCATCGTAAATTTGATAAGTGACGTCCAGCAATGTTTTTAAAAGATCTGACTTGTCAAAGTGTCTGATACTCATCACAATCGGTGACGTTAACAGTCCATCTTCAAATGGGATATAAATTACTTCTTGACTACGCAAATGCTCAAGCGTTTTTGGCACGATAGTCAAACCTTCCCCTGCTGCCACCAATCCTAACGCAATATGCAACTCACGCACTTCTGTAAAATAGTTAGCCTTCAAATTACGCGCTTCAAATAACTCTAAGACATAATCGATAAAGCTGGGACGCGGTGCGGTTGGATATAACAATAAATTTTCGTTGGTTAAATCCATTAGCCTCACACTGGTGCGTCCTTCTTTTGCTAAAGGATGGTTTATAGGAACAGCCACAACCAAACTCTCCTCTCTAAGCACCATCCGCCTAATAGAGGCGTCTTCGAACAACAATCTACCAAATCCAACGTCTATTTTTCCGTCTACCAAACCTTGAGTTTGCTGCCAAGAATTTAGCTCATACAGCTTAATCTCTATATTTGGATACACTTCACGAAAACGCGCAATCACTTTTGGCAGTATGCCATATAGGATCGATGAGACAAAACCGATAGACAATGAGTGATCAAAACTGCCTTTACGAATGGTCATGGCTCGCAGATCGTCAGATTTTTTTAGTATCTGAATGGCATGATCATAAAAAAACTCCCCTGCCTCAGTGAGTTTGAGCGGGCGATTTTCCCTATCAATTAACGTGACACCTATCTCTTCCTCTAGCTGTTTGATTTGTCTACTGAGTGGCGGCTGTGAGATATACAAGCGCGCAGCTGCCTTATTAAAGCTCTTTTCTTCTGCGACTGCCACAAAGTAGCGTAAGTGCCTCAGTTCCATCTTTTATCTTCCTTGATTGGGCATTGCATTGGTTTTTTCAGTCATTTTTTCACGGGTTATGCTAGTTGCTATGACATCTGCGTAAGCTCGTTCTGGCATCCATCTCTATACCTAAAGAACATAACACGGTGCAGGTTGTATATCAAAATACCTAAAAGGTATCAATAATAGACTAAATAGGTCTTAGACATGTTGTTACCTAGCATTTATAGTTCTTATTAAGCATAAGGACGCACCACTTATCAACTAGGGACTGTTATGATTCGTTCAATTAATACCTTACTGGTACCAATACCTACTATTCGAGCGCATAAGCTTGCTTGCACCGTGATGAACGAACAAGTACTCGTGCTCGTACATATCCAAACAGAAGATGGTTATGAAGGCTGGGGCGAAGCGACGACGATTGGCGGCCTAAGCTATGCCGAAGAAAGTCCTCATAGCATCAAGACCAATATCGACACCTACTTTACCCCGCTATTACTAAAAGAGCAGCCCGCCAGCGCAGCAAAAGCAATGCAACTGTTAAACGATCACATCAACGGTAACCGTTTTGCAAAGTGTGCGATTGAAACAGCGTTACTTGATATCGAAGGCAAACGTCTGAACTTGCCAGTTAGCGAGCTGGTCGGTGGCCGTGTACGTGATCGTATCGAAGTGGCGTGGACGCTGGCCAGCGGCAATACGGCTACCGATATCAGTGAAGCCAAACGTATGATTGCACAAAAACGCCATCGCATTTTTAAATTAAAAATTGGTAGTAATCCTATTCTTGATGACGTCGCTCATGTATTGGCGATCAAACAGGCTTTACCAGATTGCCGCATTACGGTTGATGTCAATCAAGCATGGACAGAACTTGAGGCCATGCAAGGCATTAGCCTATTACAGACAGGCGGCGTTGATTTAATAGAACAACCCATCTCAATGCGTAATAAATCCGCGCTAAAACGTTTAACTGAGCATTTTGATGTGCCTATAATGGCGGACGAGATTGTCCAAGATCCTCAGAATGCCTTTCATTTAGCAGCAGATCATTGTGCTGATGTCTTTGCGGTAAAAATCAACCAAGCAGGTGGCTTAAAAGCCGCTTGTTTGATTGGACAAATGGCACATTTAGCAGGTGTCGAGCTGTATGGCGGTACGATGTTAGAAGGCCCTATTGGCACAGCGGCATCGGCCCATGTGTTCTCAACGTATCCGAGTTTGAGATTCGACACAGAGCTGTTCGGCCCGCTCTTATTGACCGAAGATATTTTAGTGCAGCCACTTGATTACCAAAATTTCGGACTAAACGTTCCTACTGGTCCGGGGCTTGGCATCGAAGTAGACAGCGATAAAGTTTATCGCTATGCCAAACAAGCAGTCGCTAAATAATAAAAGTTGTCATTTGCTACGAATGTTCAAAATGAAGCGCGGTAGCAACCAGTCAAATTTCTTCTCATGAAATGTAAGGAAACAGTTATGTTATATCACGTCAGAATGGATGTTTTAATCCCAACGGATATGGATGCCGATAAGGTCAATGAGCTTAAAGCAACCGAAAAAGCCCTCTCACAGAAACTTCAAGAACAAGGTAAATGGCGTCACATTTGGCGTTTGGCTGGCGAGTACTCGAACTTTAGTATCTTCGATGTTGAGAGCAATGAAGAGCTACACAACATCATGATGTCACTACCCCTTTACCCGTACATGAAAGTTGAGGTGACCCCATTGTTACGTCATCCATCGTCTATCCGTGATGACGATAGCTAAGCGGATAGATAACGCTATTAATAGGCTCAATGCAAGCCGCTAATAACCACCTATCCATAGCGTTTTCAGCAATAAACATCACTCGTTTCTTATAACTAAACATCATTGGTCTGTATGTGACCAAACGTATTTTATTACCCAAAATTTAATAAAACAGTCAGACAAACAAAATTTGAGTAAGAATACTCAATAACTTGACCTTTTAAACAGTCCTCAACAAGGAGAGAGACATGGAACGCAGCCAAATTGAAGCATTAGCCACGCAATTCATCAAAGGCAAAATTGACTTCCCTGAACAAGTCAATCCACGCGTACAAGCGATTGTATTACGTATCGTCACCGACCTCATGCAAACCATCAATGACCTAAAAATCACAGCCGATGAATACTGGACTGGCGTTGAATTCATTGGTGATTTGGGCAAAGAAGCCGGTCTATTATCGCCAGGTCTTGGTTTTGATCACTTCATGGATTTGATGATCGAAGAAGATTTAAAAGCAGCAGGACTGGACGGCGGCACTATACGTACTATCGAAGGGCCACTCTATGTTGCTGGAGCACCAGAAGAAAAAGGCTTTGCGCGCCTAGACGATGGTACGGATGTTGACAATGGTACGGTGCTATTTATGCAAGGGACTGTTTATGGTAACGATGGTAAACCACTGCCAAACGCCAAAGTTGAAGTATGGCATGCCAATAGCTTAGGCAACTATTCTTTCTTTGATGAATCACAGTCTGATTTTAACCTACGTCGCAGCATCATCACTGACGAAAACGGCCATTATGCCTTCCGCAGTATTGTACCGCTTGGTTATTCGGTGCCACCAGACGGCATGACGCAAAAAGTACTGGGCCCGCTAGGCCGTCATGGTCATCGTCCCGCCCATATTCATTTTTTCGCCAGTGCAGAGGGACATCGCAAATTGACCACGCAAATTAACATCGATGGCGATGAGTACTTATGGGATGACTTTGCTTTTGCCAGTCGTGAAGGTTTGGTGCCAGAAGTGACGATGGTTGAAGACGCTGAGCAGCTAACAGAAAAAGCCCTTGATAAACCTTATGCCAGTATTGATTTTGATTTCCATCTTGTCAAAGACATCGATACACCCGTCCAAGGCAGCGAAGTCGAACGCCGACGCGCCCAAGGTTAATGAGCTTTTAATAGCAACCATTTGATACTGAATACAAATAGTGAGTAAACCATAGCATTTTGCGTTTGATACGTCCCAAGCTGTCGTATCAAGCGTTACGCTCTTTACTCTCTACCCTGATTTAACACCGTTATTATACAAGGAAGGCCACCATGAGCGAGCGTATCAACCTAGTACCTGAAGGATCAGACATCACTATTGATGATTTTTTAGAAGAAAGTAAAGAACAAGGGATTTATCGTCTGCATCGTAGTGCCTTTACCAATGAAGAACTATTTGATCTTGAGATAAAATATATCTTTGAGAGCAATTGGGTCTATCTGGCTCATGAAACTCAAGTGCCTGATAACAATGATTACTACACCTCATACATTGGTCGTCAGCCAGTCATCCTTGCCCGCAATAAAGAGGGTGAGCTGCACTGTATGATCAACTCTTGCTCACACCGCGGCGCTCAGTTATGCCGTCATAAAAAAGGCAACAAAGCCACTTATACCTGCCCATTCCACGGTTGGACATTTAACAACTCGGGCAAACTGCTCAAGGTTAAAGACCCTCGCGGTGCCGGTTATCCTGAGATATTCAACAAAGACGGTTCACACGACCTCAAGCAAGTCAAACTTGCCAACTATAAAGGGTTTCTATTTGCCAGCCTAAATGATGATGTCGAACCTATCGAAGACTGGCTTGGTGGCTCTACCAAAATCCTTGACATGATTGTCAATCAATCACCAGAAGGTTTAGAAGTCCTACGTGGTACGTCAACTTATACCTTTGATGGTAACTGGAAACTGCAAGCGGAAAATGGTGCCGACGGCTATCACGTCTCAGCGGTGCATTGGAACTACGCGGCGACGACTGCCCGCCGCAAAGAGCAAGAAGCGGTAAAAGCGGACAACATCAAAGCCATGAATGCGGGTAAATGGGGTCGTCAAGGCGGTGGTTTTTATTCCTTTGAAAATGGCCATATGCTGCTATGGACTCAGTGGGAAAACCCACAAGACCGTCCAAACTATGCCTATCGTGACGACTATATCGCCAAATACGGCGAAGCCATGGCAGATTGGATGATTGGGCGCTCGCGCAACTTATGCCTCTATCCAAACGTCTACATCATGGATCAGTTCAGCTCACAAATTCGCATGCTCCGTCCACTAGCTGTCGATAAAACCGAAGTTACCATTTGGTGTATCGCCCCCAAAGGCGAAAGCGATGAAGCACGGACGCGCCGTATTCGTCAGTACGAAGATTTCTTTAACGTCACTGGCATGGCAACGCCTGATGATCTAGAAGAATTCCGCTCGTGCCAAGAAGGCTATAACGGCATCAAGCTTGAATGGAATGATATGTGCCGAGGCTCTGAACATTGGATAGAAGGTGCTGATGAAGGCGCCGCTGCCATCGATCTCAAACCTTTAATGAGTGGCGTTAAGACTGAAGATGAAGGCTTATATACCGTCCAGCATCGCTACTGGCATAAAGAGATGAAAAAAGCCCTAGAGCAAGAAAAACAGCTACATGGCGAAGGGTAATACGACAGCCAGTAACTTGCTTGTTATGGCAGGACTCATAAACATATAAGGATATCAATCATGAAAAATACCACCGTTAGTATCGAAGAGATTCGGCAGTTTTTGTACCGTGAAGCGCGTTTATTGGACGAGAAAAAATGGGAAGAATGGCTGACTTATTATGACGAAGATTGCCCTTTTTGGATGCCGAGCTGGGATGACGATGGTGAGCTGATTAGCGATCCGCAAAGAGAAATCTCACTGATTTATTACCCTGATCGTCGTGGTCTTGAAGATCGTATTTTCCGTATCGAAACGGAGCGTTCTTCAGCGACCATCCCTGATACTCGTACCACCCATAATTTATCTAACATTGAATTGCTTGAAGACAATGGCGGTATCGTGACGGTGCGCTTTAATTGGATCAACAAATCCTATCGCTATCATGAGACCAATACTTATTGGGGATACTCTCAGTACAAGATAGACATGACGCAAGAGCAACCAAAGATTTTGGACAAATATGTGGTCTTAAAAGACGACTATGTGCATCAAATCATGGATGTCTATCACGTTTAATCATTACTCACTTATTCTTCAGTCACTATTTAGTCGCTGCGTTTCACTTAATACGTGTTGAAAAGGGATATTTCTCATGGAATACAATATTGCTCTACAGTTCGAAGACGGCGTCACAGGTTTTATCAAATGTGAAGCAGATGAAACGGTCGCCGAAGCCGCTTATCGTCAAAAATTCAATATCCCAGTGGATTGTTTGGATGGCGCGTGCGGTACCTGCCGCTGCCATTGTGAATCAGGTAGCTACGAGATGCACCCTGATATGTATATCGAAGATGCACTCACAGAAGCGGAGGCCAGCGAAGGCTACGTATTGACTTGTCAAATGATCCCAGAAAGCGACTGCGTCATCAAGGTGCCAAGCTCCTCTGAAGCTTGCAAAGTAGGCAAATCGACTTTTAAAGGCAAGCTTCAACAGCTCAATGTCTTGTCTGAATCGACCATTCATTTTGGCGTTGATATCGAAAATCCAGATGCCTTGGTCTTTTTACCGGGTCAATACGTCAATATTACCATCCCTGATTCTAATGAGACTCGCTCCTACTCATTCAGCTCTGTGCCTAGTGCGAAGCAAGCTGAGTTTGTCGTCCGTAATATCCCTAACGGCAAAATGAGTACCTTCTTGTCTAATATCGCGCAGATTGGTCAAGAGATAAACTTTGAAGGGCCTTTTGGCAGCTTTTATTTGCGTCCACTGGTGCGCCCGACTTTATTTTTGGCAGGAGGTACTGGCATTGCGCCTTTCTTATCGATGCTAAAAAGCTTAGAAGCTGCTGGCGTCCATCACCCTGTCAATATGGTCTATGGCGTCACCAATGACACAGATTTGGTAGAAATCGCCAAACTTGAAGAGGTGAAACAAAACCACGCTTGGTTTGATTATCGTACCTGTGTGGCAAGTGAGGACAGTAACCATGAGCGTAAAGGTTACGTCACAAGCCACGTTGAAGACGATTGGTTAAATGGAGGTGACGTTGATGTTTATCTCTGCGGTCCTTTAGCCATGGTCGATGCGGTCAGTAACTGGCTAGATGCAAGCCAGCTAGAACCCAGCAATTTTTATTATGAGAAATTCACCCCCAGTGAAAAATAAAATGGCTGAAGCCATAGAGCGACAAGTAAAGTTTTTAGGAGACAGCAATGAGTAAGCACTTTGAAAATAAAGTATGTATCGTCACTGGTGCCGCCCAAGGTATCGGGCGCGGAGTCGCCTTACGTCTAGCAAGCGAGGGCGCAAAAATAGTCATGGCAGACTTCTCACCGTTGGTAGAAGAGGTACTAGCTGAAATCACGGCGAACGGCGGTGATGCCACGACGATCCAAGCGGATCTTGAAACTTATCAAGGCGCACAAGCAGCTATCGATAAGGCAATTGCTACTTATGGTCGTATCGATGTGCTCGTGAATAACGTTGGCGGTGCGATATGGATGAAGCCTTTTACTAGCTTCTCTGAAGAAGATATCCAAAAAGAAATCAGTCGTTCTTTATTTCCAACACTCTGGTGTTGCCGTGCGGTATTACCAATAATGGTTGAACAGCAATCAGGCACCATTGTTAATGTCTCCTCTGTCGCCACACGTGGTATCAACCGTATTCCTTATTCAACCGCAAAAGGTGGTGTGAATGCTATGACAGCATCACTCGCTTTTGAATATGCAAGTGATGGCATTCGTATAAATGCAGTCGCAACTGGTGGTACTGAAGCACCACCTAGAAAAATCCCACGTAATGCCAAGCCTTTAACGGATAATGAAAAGGTATGGATGAATGCGGTTGTTGATCAAACCATCGATCGTACCTTTATGAAACGCTACGGCACGATCGATGAGCAAGTCAATGCCATTGTGTTTTTAGCGTCAGAGGAATCCTCCTATATTACTGGCAGTACGATCCCTGTGGGTGGTGGTGATGCAGGCTAACAATGGCCAGTAAGATCAATGTCCAGTAAGATCGTAGCTTGACTAACGTCACTTCTACTCTCTGATTACCGCTGATTTGCAAGGAAGCAATATGGCCACTGTCATCCAAACATTAAGAGAAGATTGGTCACTCTCCGCATCGGTGGCAGGATTTTTGGCGGTGCTCATCTCGTATGCGGGCCCCTTAATTATCTTTTTTCAGGCCGCACAAGCCGCGCAGGTCTCAGATTCGATGATGGCTTCTTGGATTTGGGGTATCTCAATTGGTGCTGCCGTATCTGGCATTTACCTCTCTATTAAATACAAGACCCCTATCATCACCGCTTGGTCAGCGCCCGGTACCGCACTATTGGTAACCGTATTTCCTGAAATGAGCATTAATGAGGCGATATCCGCTTATATCATCTCAGCAGTGGTCATATTTTTTGTGGGTGCAACCGGTTCTTTTGACAAGATTTTAAGATGGATACCGAATGGCATTGCAGCGGGTATGATGGCCGGTATTTTGTTTCAGTTTGGCTTAGAGTTATTTGTCGCAACCAACACCATGCCATTTATCGTTTTTAGCATGCTTGGTTGTTACTTGCTCGCCAAGCGTTTTTCACCGCGCTATACCATGATTTGGGTACTGTTATGCGGGGTTATTTTAAGCGTTCTGCTCGGCAGGATGAACCCTGTTGATATGAATTTGGCGATTACCATCCCCACCGTTATCTGGCCTGAATGGACTTGGAACGCCACATTTAACCTGGCCATTCCCCTTATTTTGGTCAGCTTAACGGGACAATTTTTACCGGGTATGGCCATCTTAAACCTCAGTGGCTACGACACACCGGCCAAACCTATAGTGAGTGTCGCAAGCCTTGCGTCATTAATCGTCGCTTGTGTCGGTGGCATCACTATTGTACTGGCGGCGATTACCGCCGCGCTGTGCACAGGCAAAGATGCGCACGAGCTTAAAGAAAAACGTTATATCGCAGGCGTTGCCAACGGTATTTTTTATTTATTAGGCGGCTTGTTTGCTGGCAGCATTGTCAGGATGTTTAGCCTTTTGCCAAAAGAGTTGGTCGCAGCGTTGGCTGGACTTGCTCTTATTGGTGCTATTTCTGCCAACATCACGATTGCCATGAAAGATGATGGCCAAAGAGATGCTGCCTTAATCACCTTTTTAGCGACAGCTTCTGGCATGAGCTTTTTGGGGCTAAGCTCGGTATTTTGGGGCATTGTTATCGGTATGGTGGCACATTACATTTTGACAAAAAAACGTTTACTGCCACTTTCTTCTTAATAAAAAGCGCTACTTATTAATAATACGAGTCAGCGATATCTAATACTACTTTCTCATAGGATATAAATATGATTAACAAAGCGGATAAAAGTCTCACCGATGTACTCAGTCAAATCAAAGATGGCGCTACGATTATGATTGGCGGCTTCGGTACTGCAGGGCAACCTGCAGAACTTATCGATGGTCTCATTAAGTTAGGTATCAGAGACTTAGTCATTATTAATAATAATGCGGGAAATGGTGATTATGGTTTGGCCAAACTACTTGAGACAGGTGCCGTACGCAAAATTATCTGTTCATTCCCGCGTCAATCAGATTCTTGGGTATTTGATGAGCTTTATCATGCTGGCAAGATTGAGCTTGAGCTGGTGCCTCAAGGGAATTTGGCTTGTCGTATCCAAGCAGCTGGTATGGGACTCGGTGCAGTATATACGCCAACAGGCTTTGGCACCTTACTCGCAGAAGGTAAAGAGACTCGTAATATCGGTGGCAAAGACTACGTCTTAGAATATCCAATCAAAGCTGACTTTGCTTTAATTAAAGCCTCTAAAGGCGATCGATGGGGCAATTTGGTCTACCGCAAGTCTGCACGTAACTTTGGCCCAATCATGGCAATGGCAGCTGACGTGACTATCGCTCAAGTGTCTGAAACGGTTGATCTTGGTGAGCTTGATCCTGAGCACGTTATTACACCGGGTATCTTTGTGAAGCATGTGGTGCAAATCCAGCCAGCTAGTACTGAATCTGCTAGCACTGCAACTACAGCCACTGCTTAATACTGCCAACTATAAGGAGCGTCATCATGAGCCATACTTCCTACACTGTTTTGACCCGCGATCAAATCGCTGAGCGTGCTGCCCAAGATATTCCAGATGGTGCCTATGTCAATTTAGGCATTGGGTTACCTACCAAAATTGCAAAGTATTTACCTGCTGATAAAGACGTGTTTTTACATTCAGAAAATGGCCTATTGGCTTTTGGTCCGCCACCTACTAAAGGTGAACAGGATCCTGAGCTGATTAATGCTGGAAAAGAATACGTCACCATGCTCGATGGTGGTAGCTTTTTTCACCATGGCGACTCCTTTGCGATGATGCGTGGTGGTCACATTGACATCTGTGTACTAGGTGCATTTCAAGTTGCTGAAAACGGCGATTTGGCCAACTGGAGTACGGGTGCGCCAGATGCGATACCTGCTGTTGGCGGTGCCATGGACTTAGCTGTTGGTGCTAAAAAAGTCTTTGTGATGACCAACCATGTCACTAAAGACGGCGACCCTAAGATTGTCAGTGAGCTTACTTACCCTGTAACCGGAAAAAACTGTGTGGATCGTATTTATACTGACCTCTGCATCATCGACGTGACTGATAAGGGTCTGGTCGTCACAGAGATGATTGATAACCTAAGCTTTGAAGACTTACAAGCCTTGACGGGTGCCACACTCATTGACGCGACCAAATAAAAATACCTCATAATCAATACTTAGGATAATCGCCATGACTGATTCAACTACTGGTTTAAACAACGCTTATATCATTGATGCCATTCGCACCCCTTTTGGTCGCTACGGCGGCGCTCTAGCACCCGTACGTGCAGACGACTTAGGTGCTATCCCTATCAAGGCGCTAATGGAACGTAATGCTAATGTCGATTGGGTACAAGTAGATGACGTTATCTACGGCTGTGCCAATCAGAGCGGTGAAGACAATCGCAACGTCGGACGCATGTCGTCACTGTTAGCTGGCCTACCTTATCAAGTGCCAGCCACCACGGTGAATCGCCTATGCGGCTCATCTATGGATGCCTTAGCCATTGCGGCGCGTGCGATTAAAACAGGTGAAGCTAACCTTATTATTGCAGGTGGCGTTGAGAGCATGAGCCGCGCACCATTTGTGATGGGCAAATCGGAAAAGCCATTTGATCGTACTAATAAACTCGAAGATACCACCATGGGTTGGAGATTTATCAATCCAAAACTTGATGAGTTATATGGCACAGAAACCATGCCACAAACGGCCGAAAATGTCGCAGAGCAGTTCAATATCAATCGTGCTGACCAAGATGCATTTGCGTTACGTAGCCAACAACGTACTGCTGCAGCCCAAGAGTCAGGTTTTTTCAAAGATGAGATTGCTCCTGTCGTTATCCCGCAGCGCAAAGGTGAACTCGTCATTGTCGATACCGACGAGCACCCTCGTGCTGATACTACGCTTGAAACGCTAACCAAACTACGCGCCATTGTTAAAGAAAATGGCACAGTAACCGCTGGCAATGCGTCAGGTATCAATGATGGCGCAGCAGCTTTTTTAGTCGCGTCGGAGCAAGCCGTTAAAGAATTTAACTTAAAGCCGCGTGCGCGTATTGTGGCCTCAACCACGGTAGGTGTTGAACCACGTATTATGGGCTTTGCGCCAGCACCGGCGATGAAAAAGCTACTGGCGCAAACGGGGCTCTCTCTCGATAAGATGGATGTCATTGAATTAAACGAGGCCTTTGCCGCACAAGCTTTAGCTTGCACGCGTGACTTGGAATTATCTGATGATAGCGAACGTGTTAATCCTAATGGCGGTGCGATTGCGCTTGGTCACCCGCTTGGTGCCTCAGGAGCACGTTTGATTTTAACAGCACTCAATCAACTTGAGAAAACTGGTAAGCGTTATGCCATCTGCTCGATGTGCATCGGCGTAGGACAAGGCATTGCCATGATTATTGAGCGGGTTAATTACCAAGCGTAATACTTATTTCTACATACGCCTTTAACATTTCAATCCTAAATAAGGATACTCAGCATGCCCATATTTGACAACCAAGAAATTGCCCTAAACTACGCCACTTTTGGTGATAACAGCAATCCTGCTTTGATATTTTCCAACTCTTTAGGCACCAGCTATCATATGTGGCAGCCACAAATCGATGTCTTGCAAAATGATTATTTTATTGTCTGCTATGACACCCGTGGTCATGGTAATTCTTCCGCCCCAATAGGTCCTTATAATTTGGATCAGCTTGGGCAAGACGTCATTAATTTGCTTGATTACTTGAATATTAATAAAGCATTTTTTTGTGGCATTTCTATGGGCGGTATGACTGGTCAATGGCTAGCCATCAATCACCCTGACCGCTTTCATCACTTGATGCTATGCAATACTGCCGCGAAAATTGGTAATGAGGCGGCATGGGTAGATCGCGCGCAATTGGTACGTGAGCAAGGTCTAGATCCTATCGCCGCTACAGCTGCCTCGCGTTGGTTCACAGCAAGTTTTATTGATAATCATCCTGATGTAGTTAAAGCATTATCTGGCGCTCTCGCAGCTGGCAGTAGCGAGGGTTATGCCAGCTGCTGCGAGGCATTATCTAACGCTGATACTCGTGAGCAGCTAAAAGATATCCGCGTACCAGTCACAGTGCTTGCAGGTTCTAAAGATCCAGTGACGACGGTTGCCGATGGTCAATATATAGTCGGACATATTCCTAATGCTAAGCTTGCTACTATCGACGCGTCACACATATCAAATATTGAGCAGCCTGAAACATTCAATCAGCTACTCCGGCAATATTTAATCCATTAATCACGTCAAATCTATGGCGTATCTAAACGCGACTATGAAAAAAATACCAACAAGGAAGTTACCTCAAATAAGGAAGGGATATGAAAAGATCATTACGCGCATTAGTTATCAGTATTGCTGCCTGTAGCGCATTTAGCGCTCATGCCGATATTAATATCGATAAAGAAGTCAAAAGCGTTGAAAAGAAGGTGATTGAATGGCGTCGGGATATTCACCAGCATCCTGAATTAAGTAATCGGGAAACCCGTACCGCTGCTATTGTTGCCAAGCATCTAAAATCACTCGGTATGCAGGTTGAAACTGACATCGCCCATACTGGCGTTGTTGGATTCTTAAAAGGCGCTAAACCCGGACCGACGGTCATGCTACGGGCAGACATGGATGCCCTACCAGTCACTGAGAAAACGGATGTCCCATTCAAATCAACGATTGTGACTAAGTACATGGGAGAGGATGTGGGCGTCATGCATGCCTGCGGACACGATACTCATGTTGCCATGCTTATGGGGACGGCTGAAGTACTGGCCGCCGTACAAAAAGAACTGCACGGCAATATCATGTTCGTATTCCAACCAGCAGAAGAAGGCGCGCCTAAAGGAGAAGAAGGTGGTGCCAACCTGATGTTAAAGCAAGGTATCTTCAAAAAGTATAAACCAGATGTTGCTTTTGGATTGCATATTATGTCGAATCTAAATACTGGACAGATTGGTTATCGAAGCGGCCCTATCATGGCTAGTGGCGACACATTTGACATCACAGTGAAAGGCAAACAGACTCATGGTTCAGCGCCTTGGAATGGAGTTGATCCCATCGCTGCCGCGTCACAGATTGTAACCGGGGTCAATCATATCGTCAGCCGTCAAATTGACATCACTAAAGAGCCTGCTATTATCTCATTTGGTAAAATAAGCGGCGGGATACGTGACAATATTATTCCAGACAGTGTCAATATGATTGGCACAATTCGTAATTTCGATATGGACAATCGCGCTAAAATCTTTGACAACATAAAAACAACGGCCTCCCACATAGCCATGGCATCCGGTGCAGAAGCAGACGTCAAAATCACCCAAGGCTATCCTGTCACCATCAATGATCCAGCACTTACCGCGCAGATGCTGCCCACGCTCAAAAATGTAGCAGGTGCTGACAATGTCCTTGACGTACCAAAACTAACAGCCTCTGAAGATTTCGCGTTTTATTCTCAAGAAGTACCAAGTTTGTTTATTTTCTTAGGCGGTACACCCGTAGGACAAGACGCCAGTAAGGCACCCTACAACCACTCGCCCTATTTTTATGCAGACGAATCATCTTTTAAAATCGGTACTAAAGCGCTGAGCCAATTAGCTATAGATTATTTGGCCATGAATCAATAGTGCATAAAACATAGACGTCTCAATGACGCTAAACCATTATTTTTAGCTTTGCTATACAGATAAGGAAAAAACATGAGTATCAGTCAGACCATCGAAAAAGTCGAAGCACGTTATGCCCATCAACCTGAATTCGTTCAAGCGGTCAAAGAAGTTGCCATTACGATTGCACCACTCTACGACGCTCATCCTGAATACAATACGTTGAAAGTATTCGAACGCCTCGTTGAGCCTGACCGCATTATGGCCTTTCGTATTAACTGGGAAAATGACAAAGGTGAAGTTCAGGTTAACCGAGGTTGGCGCGTTCAGTTCAGTAATGCTTTAGGTCCTTACAAAGGTGGCGTTAGGTTTCATCCAACTGTCAATCAATCTGTTTTGAAGTTCTTAGGTTTTGAACAAATATTCAAAAACGCTTTAACTGGATTGCCAATGGGCGGCGGTAAAGGCGGCTCGGATTTTGATCCTAAAGGCAAAACAGACAGTGAAATCCGCCGTTTTTGTTACGCTTTTATGCGTGAGCTACATCACTACGTCAATAAAGACATCGATGTGCCTGCTGGCGACATTGGTGTCGGTGGGCGTGAAGTCAGTTATATGTTTGCCATGTATAAGAATCTCACACACGAATATGGCGGGGTTTTGACTGGGAAAGGCGTTGGTTTTGGCGGAAGTTTGATGCGTACGGAAGCAACAGGTTATGGCGCCGTGTATTTCTTAGAGAACATGCTTGCTGCGCAAAACGACGATATCATAGGTAAAACAGTACTGATTTCAGGTGCTGGTAACGTCTCATTACATGCTGCAGAAAAAGTCCATATGCTGGGCGGTGTCGTCGTCACCGTGTCAGACTCACAAGGCACTTTGTACGATGCAGCAGGTCTAAACCAAGAAAAAATCGACTGGCTAAAAGCCCAAAAAGCAAAAAGTAAGCCCCTGGCTGAATATGTCGATGTCTACGGCGGTGAATGGTTTGCAAAGCAAAAGCCGTGGCAATTCAAAGGCGATATCGCGATGCCATCAGCGACGCAAAACGAAGTCACTGAAGCAGATGCCAAGCTCATGGTTGACAATGGTATTACCTATGTCGTCGAAGGTGCCAACATGCCTCTGACCGCCGAAGCGATTGATTACATCCATTTACACCGCGTACATTATGCTCCAGGTAAAGCGGCCAATGCAGGCGGTGTGGCAGTATCGGCACTTGAAATGTCACAAAACTCAGTGCGTCAATACAAAACCTTTGAGCAGATAGATTTGCGCCTCAAAAATATCATGAAAAATATCCATGACAGTGCAGCAGCTGCCTCCGAACAGTACGGTCAAACTGATAATGGCTATATCAATTATATGGCCGGTGCTAATATCGTTGGATTTAAACGCGTTGCTGACGCATTGGTTGCTTATGGTATTTTGAACTAATTCTAGTTAAGAGTGTTTAATTCATCGTAATGACAATCTAAGGCGCTCATATATTAAAAAGATATATGAGCGCCTTTTTTATCACTATTTTTAACCCTATTATCTAAAAATAGTAAGTGGAGGATTTTTTAAAAAACAGAAATGACAGAAAACACCACGCTTATGAGTAACCAATATAGCCAATCTAGAATAAAAATAGCACATCCGTTAATTATGTTCTACTGGCATAAATTTTCTTCGCTGGCTGTTCGCAAGCGTAACAGATGCTTCATAAAATTCACACCAGCAGAACCGTAATTTTTTTTAAAGTGGATCAACTGTACTTTACTTCAACGCTAATCCCCTATTTTGGACAGAATAATATATCTTCTATACCACCAAAACGATATCCATACCTTTTAGGTATAAATTTATACTTAGAGGGTTTTTGACTTGACCCTTAGAAAACCCTAACTTAATGAGTACTTATAAGGATATTATTCATGGAGAAAGTCGAATGGAATCACCCACTTTAAACATCAATAAAGTTATTGATAACGCCAAATTTGCACCCTTTCATTGGAAAGTACTGTTTTGGTGTTTGTTAATCATTATCTTTGATGGCTACGATCTCATTATTTATGGTGTGGCATTACCGCTACTGATGGAAGAATGGTCACTGACCGCTGTACAAGCAGGTTTCCTTGCCAGCGCCGCCCTATTTGGCATGATGTTTGGTGCCATGTTTTTTGGTACGTTGTCTGACAAAATTGGTCGTAAGAAAACCATCATGATTTGCGTTGGCTTATTCAGCGGCTTTACTTTCTTAGGTGCCTTTGCTAGCGGTCCAATGCAATTTGCTGGTTTGCGCTTTATTGCTGGTTTAGGTATTGGTGGTGTGATGCCAATTTGTGTGGCTCTAACTTCCGAATACGCGCCAAAACGTATTCGCAGTACGTTAGTGGCTGTTATGTTCAGTGGCTATGCTATCGGCGGCATGGCGTCTGCTTTATTAGGGTCGTTTTTGGTGGTGGATTTTGGGTGGGAGATTATGTTTTATATTGCAGGAATCCCACTACTGCTATTGCCGATCATTTGGAAAATGCTGCCTGAATCTTTGATGTATCTTGTAAAAGAAAAGCGAGATACAGAAGCCAAAGCTATCGTGCAAAAATTGGCGCCACAAGAAACCATTACTACCTCTACCACTTTATTATTAGACGAGCCAACCAAAGGTGATGGTGCGCCTATTAAAGCGTTATTTCTAAAAAATCGAGGCTTTACCACCATCATGTTTTGGGTAGCCTTTTTCATGTGCTTGTTGATGGTATATGCTCTCGCCAGCTGGTTACCAAAGCTTATGATTCAAGCAGGTTACTCGCTAGGCGCTAGTATGCTGTTCTTATTTGCGCTCAATATTGGTGGTATGGTCGGCGCTATTGGTGGTGGTGTCCTGGCTGATAGATTCCATCTAAAGCCGGTATTAACTATTATGTTTGTCGCCGGTGCAGCCGCGTTAATATTACTTGGCTATAATAGTCCTCAAGCAGTGCTATATACCCTAATCGCGATTGCAGGCGCTACGACTATTGGCTCACAGATACTGCTCTATACTTTTGTGGCTCAGTATTATCCGACTGCTGTACGTACGACAGCTATGGGCTGGGCATCAGGTATCGGCCGCATTGGTGCTATCGTAGGTCCTATCTTGACTGGGGCACTACTTACACTTGAGCTAAGTCACCAGATGAACTTTTTGTTTATCGCCATACCAGGAATAATTGCAGCCATTGCTATTTTCTTTGTAAACTTGAATGCAGCAGTGGACAGTAAAACAACTCAAGAAAAACCTGTTGATTTAGACACATCTATAGCGACCTAGATCTGATTTGGACGTTATTTTCATTCATATATTCTTATTTTAGACTTATTAGTTTTTAGCGTATTCACAATGTGGGTACGCTTTTTCAATATCTCTTACATATTTATGAGTAGGGTCTGTTGACCACTACAGTCATGAGATAAGTGATGTGAAGAGCCTATATAAGTTTAGCGAAATGGCGCGTGTACCGACGCATTTAAGCTTTGGTAAACATAAAGGTGAGGCTATTGCAGATTTGACTACCCATTCTGATGGGGCTGGATATCTTAAGTGGCTACTAAAACAGGATACGGTTGATCCTTATTTAGCTGAAGCTTGCCAGCAAGCATTAGATTCCGTATAAATACACTGATGTAGTCAGTTTTATAGTCGAGCTATGCTGAAAATTTAGATCGATACTAGAAATAGTTAACGCTAAAGTAGATCAAGTTCTTATTGAAAATATAACTTATTAGGTAGTAAACCCCTCAATATTATGGTATTTAAAATATCATCAATATCTGCATATGCCATAGAACAATTTTACTCTGACAAATCGGAAAAGCTCTATATGCTATTATTCATATAGTATAGAGGGCTGGGGTATGAAATTTGCTTTTCTTAGGTGACGTTATTAATATCGGGGTTTGAAGGTGGAGAGTTCAGCGAAGAAGAAACAGGTAATATCTTACATACTGTCCCAAAAGATATTCAGAAAAGCGCCGAAAAAAGATTGTTTAATCTCAAAGATGCTTTGCTATGGGTGAATAAGCAGCGCAATCCACAATTTGAGCCTACACAAGGCAAACCATTCTTATTAGCAGATGTTACACATCTACATGCTTTAGTATCGCAAGGCTTAGATGAGGGGCATAACCCAGTCGGACAATTTAGAGACAACGAAAAATGGCAAAAGACCTATGTCGGTAATGCAGAGCATGGAGGGCGTTATCAGCCCCCAAAATGCCTTGAAGATATTGAATACCTATTACAAGCATGGATTGAATGGCTAAATAGCCCTACTATTATTAATCAGCATGTGATTATTAGGGCTAGTTTGGCTCATTACTATTTTGAGCTTATTCACCCTTTTTGGGACGGCAATGGTAGAACGGGTCGGTTGATTGAGATGTTAATATATGAGCAATCAGGATATAGACTGTCATCATCAGCTATATGGCAGTATTATCAAAAAAATATTCATGAATACTTTGCTTTATTTAATCATTGTCGTAAACAAGCTAAAAACAAAAAGGATCTGCCAAATACGCTATTTATTGATTTTGCGATGGATGGCATGCTGCAAACGATTAATGACTTACATGACCAGTCCAATCAACTGATTGGTTTTTTGCTGTATCAAGGTAGTTTGAATAATGCTAGGTTTAACAAAGCGATTTCTGAAAGACAGTTTAATGCCATTATGGTCATGATGGGCTTTAGTGATACTTATACCCCTGCTGCATTATTGCGTAATCCGCAAATCAAAGCTCTATATAGTAATCGCACGGAAAGAACCTTTTATAGAGATATAGAGTCCTTGATAGATGCAGGCTTTCTATTTGAACAAGATGGAAAACTGCTTTTAGCGATTTAAGAGAGCTTTTGAATATATAGGTGCTTCTAAGCGCAATACAAAGCTTATACTTTCAATTCAAATGATTAAGCGCGCAGCTTGCTGTGAATATGCGTGTAAAGTGTGCGATATTGGCTAATACGCATTTAACTGGATTTTTAGTTTGATTGACATTACCATTATCCATTGATATATTTAAGTTATCTGAGTCACCCCTTGAATAGTTATCAAGGATTGGTTGCTCAGACATTTTTATGTCTGTGAGTTGTGCCAACCTATTTATCAAATTAGGTAAAACTCAAATTGATAACAAACCTAAAAGCTCATTGACTTCACTATTATTAGCTTGATAAGATTCAGATAAGAAGTCTTGGTAATGGCTAGATCCGGAGAGCCGATCAAACGATTCGTTTGAGAAAGCATCCCCTAGAGCTGCCAAGGCTTCTTTTTTTGTGCTCATACTATTTAGAAACGCACGTTTATGCACGAAAAACGCACGTATAAATTGCTGATAATTGCGCGCGCGTAGTGATTAGCGAATTAATCCCATGCATTAGAATAGCAAGCACCATAGATAAGCATAATACTTGTAATCAAGTCTGTTTCATATAAGCAGCAAAATAACAGATTAGCGATAGTAAAATGTTGTACATACTGCTGTGCATACAATAATATTAATAACCACAACCCTTGTTAACAAAGGTTTTTAGCTTAAAGATTGAAGCGTGGTGGGCGCACCAATCATTGTATTTAGACATCACCTCGCATTACCTCAATTCCTCACAAGCCCTTATATACATGCCTATTTTTTTCTTTCTTGATTACTTGTTAGTAACTCTATGAGGTTCGCTCTTAAAACACAAAAAAGCCTTTCAAGCTTTATTCATATCCTGAAAGGCTTTTCCAATCACGAAATTTTATATAGGTGAGCGTTTCAAAGTTGGGGTTTAAATATTCACGAATAAACACTGCTGATCGCTAAAACTGTTTCAGACAAGGCACAAGTCGACGATAATGTTAATAACTTAGCGAGGCTTGCAACACAGTATGGGGCGGTTTTAGCATCAGCCTGAAAAGACAGGACTCTTTTTTGCCACTTCATTGTTAAAAACAGCCTCTGTCAGTGCCATGGTTGAATATCAAACAAACCCTAGTATTAACTTAGCCGAATAGTTTGTCAGGTCTTGGCTTTGACAATATAGGAATGTAAGTCGTACAGAATAAGGCAAAGCATAATATCCATGAGGTTTGCGCTATCATTAGCCAAATTAAATAATAGTCCATAGTGATAAGTGGCATAATCACTCGGAAGACGAACACCCCAATCATCAAGATGAACATCACTGGTACTGCCTTTGATGGCTGATGAATATTACGACCAGTATGACCTAAAGAGACGCGATCCATCATAGATAAAGTCATCATGCCGATGCCTGATAATGCTAGAGCATGTACAGCAATACTATGACTGAACCCAAACCAAGGCTGTAAGGCAAACAGGATAAAACTGCTACACATTCCCAAAAATGCTAAATATAGTGACCATAATAGTGGTTTTTTCCAAATACCATGATGATACCAGCCTAATAAACGAACGCCATTCACTAAAGCTACACCAAGCGCGCTGATGCTCAACAAGTATTTATCAGGATAAAAAATATCGCTAATCATAAAGATTAGAAAAGTAACTAAACTTAAGATATCAAGAGTTTTGCTGTTTTTAACTTTTATGGGTTCTGCATTAGCAGAGCTGATGCCACGCTCAATAAAGAACGGCACTACACGACGACCAATAGTAAGCACAAGCGCTATGATGAGATAAAGCCCTAAATAAATACCGACACGTACATAGTTCATGTCCCCGCTATAAATTCCCCAGTAGCATAGGCCATTGCCTACAGTTAACAGTCCTAACTTAGAAATAATGCCCATTTGCTTGTATTGTTTGACAGCCAACACGGCTTTAGTTATGACCCAAGTCATCGATACCATAAAAGCTAAGTCCCCTACTGCTGCCAACGCTAGCCAAAGATTTGAGCTACCCACACCCATTCCAACTAGCGCCCAGCCTATGCGAGCAAATCCCCAACATAGAAATATACCCAGTAGCCGATAGCCATACGGCATCATCATTCCTGTCCAAGTCTTGACCGCAGTCAATAAAAATCCAGCAATGACTGCTATCGTATAGCCATACAGCATCTCATGACCGTGCCAATACAGCGGATTGATAGCGTTAACGTCGATATTAGTCTTACCTGTAAACACGAATACCCATAGCAGCATTGTTAGTACTGCAAAGACGCCAGCTGCACTAAAAAATATACGAAAAGCAAGATTCAAAATAGCATGAGGTGAGGATGGTCGGTCTGCAGGTAATTGAATTTGGAGCATAGCAAGCGCCTTATGACAGGGTAAATTATAGATATCTGTTAACTATTTTTATTTCAGAGATAGCGCTTACTATGAACTTAAAGAGCTACCTAACATTATCAGTGAGTATATAAGGCCAACTACTTACTGACTACAACCTCAAAGACCTGAATAATAGTCTGATTTGGCTAAGTTTCACATTATGGTTGAACACAAAATAGGCTTAATCAAGTTGTTCAAAATCGTCGCCAATAAATATCGCAATCGTCGTCAGCGCTATGATCTTAGAATAAAGCTATTCGCTGGTGTTGTTAATTTCGAGCTTGGCCTATGACTTTTGCAAGAGGTCTATTGGAGACTGTTTTATTCGAGTTAAGAAGTTAGACCTAACAGGGTTAACTTCAAAGGTCAGTACACAACCATTCGTACTATATGTACGCTTAAATTAAATAACGACTACTCGATTGGTTTATCAAACAGTTTTGCAATAGGTTTGCTATGAATAGTAGAACTATTAAACATAGACTTATTACCCGCATCCCCTTCTGTCCAAAAGTTGATATTGAACTGGGCATCATCACTTAATTCTACGCGGTGCCAATATTGGGGCGGACTGACAGCAAATTGCCCTGCTTTGATTACAATGGTTTGTTCTGGCTCAGTAGTCGCCTCGTTAGCAAAACCATAAAAGGTGACCGTGCCTTGCATGACACAAATCTGACCAAATACGCCTTCTGCCGTGTTGTGATGGGTCAATAATGCTTTGGGAACTTTGTCCTTGGTAAAAAAGTGAGTAGAACGTTTTATTTTCCAGTGACTTGGGATTATTGATTGACTCATGATAGTTCCTTAGCTAATTAGATTCGTTCATTTTAGTCTTCGACTTAAGAGTGTCTTGCGACTCTCCTGCGACTCTAAGTATCAATCAATATATCAAATTGAGTCTACTTTTTAATCCTCATTAAGTAGTATGTAAAACAGGATCTATACTGCTTTCGCCTAATAGTAGCGTCTCCTACTTGTTGCTACATTGTCTCCCTTTAAACCAGCAAGTTTTATGGTGGAGGACACTTGTCATGCATGCAAAAGAGCTACTTGAGGTTGAACGTCGTGATATAAGAGCACTTCACTACACGTGGATTGCTTTTTTTCTTACCTTTTATGTCTGGTTCAATATGGCGCCGCTCGCAACGTCGATGCTACAGACTGAAAGCTACTTAACCTCTGATCATATTAAGTTATTTTTAATTGCCAATGTCGCTTTAACGATTCCTGGTCGTGTGGTGGTAGGAATGGCATTGGATCGTTTTGGTCCTCGGCGTGTATTCTCTATACTCATGGTGGTGATGGCGATACCGACGTGGTTTTTCGCTTTCGGTAACTCCGCCATGCAGCTATTCGTCGCGCGGTTGTTTATGTCTATCGTTGGCGCAGGTTTTGTGGTCGGTATACATATGACCGCATTGTGGTTTAAGCCCAAAGACATCGGCTTTGCCGAAGGGTTTTATGCTGGCTGGGGCAACTTTGGCTCCGCCGCCGCCGCGATTACCATCCCCACCGTTGCGCTACAGTTTTTTGGTGGTGAGGATGGATGGCGTTGGGCCATTGCATTATCTGGCTTGCTCATGGCAGCATATGGCGTTGCCTACTGGTTTTTGATAACCGATGGCCCTACAGAAGATACTCATAAAAAAGCCCGTAAAGCAGGCGCCTTAGAGGTGTCAAGTTGGCGAGATCTTTTACTATATTGTCTGTTTATCATTCCTTTATATGGCGTATTAGGCGTATTGGTTTACCGCACTCAAAACATGGGATTTCTGAGTGAGACAGGTGCGTGGGCTTTTTATATTCTGATCGCTGTTGTGGTTATCTACCAAATTTATAAGGCCATTAGCGTCAACGTGCCCATGCTCAAAGCGGGTATTCCTGAAGACGACAAATACCCCTTTACCTCTGTGGCTGCCCTCAATGTCACTTATTTCGCCAATTTTGGGGCAGAGCTAGCCGTGGTTTCCATGTTACCGATGTTTTTTGCAGCAACGTGGAAGCTTGACCCTACCGTAGCAGGTCTAGTGGCGTCGACTTTTGCTTTTGTGAATTTATGGGCACGACCGTTAGGGGGCTATATCTCCGATCGCGTCGGTAACCGTCGTTTGGTAATGTTGATATATATGTTCGGCATTGGTATCGGCTTTGGTCTGATGGGGTTACTGAATGCGGAGTGGCCATTATTTATTGCTGTGGTCTTCACCATTCTATGTTCAGTGTTTGTGCAAGGCGCAGAAGGCGCCACTTTCGGTATTATTCCGTCGATTAAACGACGCCTAACGGGTCAAATATCTGGTATGGCAGGGGCGTATGGTAACGTTGGGGCGGTATTTTACTTATTTGTCTTTACCTTGGTTGAACCAAATCAGTTCTTTTTTATTATTGCTATAGGAGCGTTTATTGCTTGGATACTTTGTTTTTTCTGGTTAAAAGAACCTGAAGGTGCTTTTGATGATGAATACAAAATGTCATCGGTAGATCGGCAGATGGCTGCCGAAGAAGGCTAATCTGATTAACCTGTATAAGGAAACCACCTCACTAGCAAGCTAGGTGGTTTTTTGGCATAGATAGAGGTGTATCGTTGCAAGTACGGACATTACCTAAAAGACCAATCTTTCATAACTGCTGTGTGGTCATCTATGATTGCTTAGACAAATGATTCACTGTCCATACCGCCGCTTCTACCCGTGTGCGCAGCCCTGTTTTATTGAGAATGTGCTTAACATGAACCTTGACGGTGGATTCTGCGATATTCAATTTATTGGCAATCATTTTGTTACTGAGTCCTTCAGCAATCATTTGAATCACCTGTAGTTCTCTACTCGTTAGATTGCCTGCAATGTCCTCAATACTGGGTGTACGCAACGTTTGTGCCAATATCGATGCAAGATTGGGACTGATGACCAGCTCTCCTCGCAACACTTTTCGAATATCAACGATAATTAACTCAGGTTCCATGTCTTTTAATAAGTAGCCATCGACGCCCAACTTTAAGGCCTCTTGTACATCTTCACCGCTGTCAGAAACCGTGAACAAGACGATCTTGATATTGATATTTCTTGCTTTGATTTCTCTTAATGTTTCGATACCAGTGAGTACTGGCATTTTATGGTCAAGTATCACCAAATCCACTTCATCGTTTTCTAAAAAGGTCAATGCTTCTTGACCATTGCTGGCTTCACCCACGACTTTGACATCGCTCTCAAGACTTAATAGTTCAAATATACCGCGGCGTAGCATAGGATGGTCGTCCACCAATAACAACCGAGCAGGAGAAGTGCTGGTATAAACTTTAGTACTCATAACATACTCACAAATTAAAAAATGGTGTAAAAATTTCATTATTCAAAATCAGACCACAACACACTTAAAAATAACAAGCCAATCATCCAAAATTATTGTTTTGTTAGGGGCTGTATAGAATTCACAAATAAGCATCTTTGTTGCTATCTTCATCAAAAAAGTTGGGTTCAAATCTGACCGTGATGATGGTGCCTCGCGGCTGATTTTCAGTCACGATTAGCTCGCCACCGATGTTATGAGCGCGCTCATTCATAATCATTAAACCGTGGTGCTGTGTTTGATCGACACTACCTGACATGCCGATACCATCATCAATGATGCTCATAGCGATGTGCTTATCGTCCTCTTCATAACCGAGATGAATCTCTACGTGTTGTGCTTGGGCATGGCGGCTGATATTTGACAGGGCTTCTCTGGCAATTTGAATCAAATCTATCTGTTCAGTGGCACTCAGATTGAGCGTCATAATGTGATTGTGTACCGCCATATCAAAGTTACCCTTCAAGGCAAACTCGCTAGCGGCGTCATGTAATGCTTCATCAAAACTGTCGGTATCAATAGTCAGGCGAAAAGTGACCAATAAATCTCTTAACTGCTGATAAGCTGATCCCAGTCCCGTTTTTATCTGCTCAATATTTTGATAGATAGGCGCTTGTACTGGCTCGCTGCCAGCATTTTTAAGATGCCTTTCTAAAACACTCACTTGGATTTTTAGATAAGACAACGACTGCGCTAAAGAGTCATGCAATTCTCTAGCAATGGTCGAGCGCTCTTCGAGCAAAATAAGCTGATGCTCTTGCTGTCTTTGCTTGCGCAGCGATAGTGCGGCACTGATTAAATTGGTCAATGCAACGATTAATTCGTTGTTTTGTGCATCTAATTCCGTACTCAAAAACAGAAAAGCACTTTCCTCTTCTGTCATTTTAATGCGCTGTGATGGCGATATGTCACTCTTGTTATCGGATATAAAAGAGCTACTCATCGCTAGGGCTGACTTCGGTCTGACGCGCAACTCACCAAACTCTTCTTGTTGATGGCTAATAGGATAAGACTTGGTGAGCTCGCCATTTTTGGTTACACAGTTATCGCAATTGAGCTTTTTGCACAGCTCTTTCATTTTTTCGCCATGAAGAACGATGGCGTTTTTTTGGGTGATATATTTATTCTGTATACACAGCGTAAATTCTAAATGTGGAAAGGTTTTGCTGAAATCGGCAATCAACGCATCGAGCCGATATAAGCTCACTTGATTGGTAGTGATAGATTTTGAAAAGTCATAAAACAGTGACAGTACTTGATTGGCTTTTACCAAATGCTGGGTTTTTATCTGCACTTCATTTTCAAGCGAGCGCTGAGAAGTCTCAATCGTACTCGCCATTTCATTAAAAGAGCTGCCAAGCGTCTCAAACTCTCTATAACCGGTAATAAATACTCTGGTGTCGCACTTGCCTTCCTTAAATCGATTATTGGCTTTAATCAGTTGCTGAATAGGCATTAGTACCGATTGATGTAATCTACGCATGCCAATGAGCATAATAATGATGGTTAGTATCAATGAGAGCATTTGCAAATTTTGCTGCCATGTCTGCCGCTGCTCATTTCTGTACTGTAGGTCACCAACAAAGCGATTTACATCTTCGATATACTGCGCTGAGACGCCATAAAATCCTTGCTTGTCTTGTGCTAATAACGCAGGCTTTAGGTCGCGAAACCACTGGGATTTGATTTGACTCAGCTCATGGTTAATAAGTGTATGTCTATTGGCACTCGTTAGCTGATACGCCTGTAACTCTTCAAGCCGGCTTTCCATGTCTTCAATAAGAATATCTACTTTTTCAGCGGTGTCTTTATCAGAAAAGTCTAATCTGTCTTGTTGTCCTGCCTGCTTGTCACTTTGATTCTCTAAACCACTCTGTTTAATACTGAGGTTTGAGCTAAAAGGATCATCTGCCTCAAAATCAGTCGCTATCTGAAGGCTAATACGATATGTCGCCATTCGAATCGAGCCTGCAATATTAATCGCTTCGGCATCTGATTTTGCTATCCAAGCGAGTACCCCACTACCAACCGCTGACATGAAACATAAAACAAAGATTATGAGAATCGTAATCAAAGCATGAAGGAACAAAGATCGTCTTCGTAGACTATACATAATTAATCACGTTCACCCATCAAAAACTCGTTTTTGAAAACCTCACACTTAAAACTTTGAAGACCATGGTTTTGAGTATAAAGGGATTGAAACATCAACCCATCACTAATAAATCTGCCTGCCATATACTCCTTTTAGTCATCAGTATACCACTATGTATTAATACTACTCATGACGTTAACAAAGTACTGTAAATCACTATTTGTTATGCATCCATCAAGTGATGGTTAGCATTAATTCGTAATCGTAGGCGCGCTTTTTTATCATTTGTAATAAAAGCGACGGCGTACCGCAATTTTTATAGCTGCTTAACGATATAAAAATATCAATAATAACTAAGCACAAACGATATTAAGTGAGGAATAGTATGGGCAATGATTACAACTTCAAAGGTGGTAAGCTCATTACTGACTGGCGTCCTGAAATAAAAGAGTTCTGGGAAGGTGGCGGCAAAAAAGTCGCTACCCGAAATTTATGGATATCTATCCCATCATTATTACTGGCATTTGCAGTATGGATGGTATGGAGCGCGGTCATCGTTCGCCTACCAGAGGTCGGCTTTGACTTTGATGCCGGACAGCTATTTTGGTTGGCAGCGTTGCCAGGTCTATCGGGGGCAACACTGCGGATTTTTTATTCCTTTATGGTGCCTATTTTTGGTGGACGTCGTTGGACAGCGATTTCTACGGCATCGTTACTCATCCCAGCACTATGGATGGGGTTTGCTGTACAAAATCCTGATACGCCGTTTATGATATTTGCCATTATTGCGCTACTTTGCGGCTTTGGTGGGGGAAATTTTGCGTCATCCATGTCTAACATCTCTTTTTTCTATCCCAAAGCGGAGCAAGGCACTGCGCTTGGCCTGAATGCAGGTCTTGGCAATCTAGGTGTATCTGTGATGCAGTTCGTCGTTCCAGTCATCATACTGGTGGCGGCATTTGGTAGTTTGGGCGGCGATCCACAGGTATCAGATACTGGTAAATTGTTTTATCTACAAAACGCCGGCTTTATCTGGGTACCATTTATCTTATTATTTTCAGTGCTGGCTTGGTTTGGGATGAATGACATCTCCACTGCTAAAGCTTCTTTTAAAGATCAGTCGGTTATCTTTAAACGCAAACACAACTGGATCATGTGTATTCTTTACATGGCAACGTTTGGCTCATTTATTGGATTTTCAGCGGCGTTTCCAATGTTGATTAAAAACTCATTCCCAGCCATTGATGCCCTCAAATTTGCTTTTTTAGGGCCGCTGGTTGGGGCGTTATTTCGTCCAATAGGAGGCTGGATTTCTGATAAAGTTGGCGGTGCTAAAGTGACGCTTTGGAACTATGTGGTGATGGTATTAGCAGTCTTGGCTGTGATGTACTTCTTGCCAAGTGAAACCAGTGAAGGCAGTTTCGTTGGTTACTTTATCTCCTTTATGGTGTTATTTATCACCACGGGTATCGGTAACGGCTCTACCTTTACCATGATTCCAGTTATTTTTAGAACCTTTCACGAACGCCTTGAGCCTGAAAAAGCAGGGACAGAGCCGCTATTTATTGAAATACGTAAAGAGTCAGCGGCGGTGGTTGGATTCACCTCAGCAATCGCCGCTTATGGCGCGTTCTTTGTACCAAAAATGTTCGGCTCAGGACTGGGTATTGACGGTACTTTTATCACTTTGATTATCTTTTATGTGCTCTGCATTGTGTTGACTTGGTGGTATTACAGCCGTTCTAACGCTGAGATTCCTTGTTAATACACTTCTTTTAAATAAACCGTCACTCATCCTTTTAACCGTGCTACTTGCTGATGTAAGTAGCACTTTTTTTGTCTTAAATATTATTTTAAATATTGGGTGCTGCTTTTTTGCTTATTAATTATTAGTACTCATTGGCTCTTAACAATGTTTTTAAGAAGATTTGAGTTTTAGCAGCTACTACTAAGGTGGTAGTGCTCTGCTCATGTTAGCTAATAGTAAGAGCATGATGGCTTAATTAAAATAACACCATCGAAAAATATTTACAGCTTGGGCAAAGGGTTATTTGTACCGCGCCATTTAGCTTTAGATACACCATAGGCAATAATACAGAGGATAGCGAAATGAGCCATTTACTCGACCAGTTCCGTTTTTTTAAGCGTAAAAAGGGTGAGTTCGCCGATGGACACGGCGAGACCCGTGATGAGTCGCGTGATTGGGAAAATGTTTATCGCAGCCGTTGGCAATATGACAAGGTCGTGCGTTCAACGCATGGTGTCAACTGTACCGGCTCTTGTTCATGGAAAATCTACGTCAAAAACGGCTTGGTCACGTGGGAAACTCAGCAAACCGACTATCCAGAAACACGCCCAGACCTACCAAATCACGAACCACGTGGCTGCCCTCGTGGCGCAAGCTATAGCTGGTATATGTACTCTGCCAACCGTGTTAAATATCCTAAGGTTCGTAAGCCGCTACTCAAATTATGGCGCGAAGCCAAAGCGCAGTATCCTGACCCAGTGGATGCTTGGGGCAGTATTGTCCAAGACTCTATCAAAGCGGAACAGTATAAGTCCAAGCGTGGTTTGGGTGGTTTTATCCGCTCGACATGGAGCGAGGTCAATGAAATCATCGCCGCCAGTAACGTCTATACCGCCAAAACCTTTGGTCCTGATCGTATTGTTGGCTTCTCTCCGATTCCTGCCATGTCTATGGTCAGTTACGCGGCTGGTAGTCGTTATTTGTCTCTTATTGGTGGTGTCTGCTTATCATTTTATGACTGGTACTGTGACTTGCCACCCGCCTCGCCCATGGTTTGGGGCGAGCAGACTGACGTACCAGAATCAGCGGATTGGTACAACTCTGATTATATTATTGCGTGGGGTTCAAACGTTCCGCAAACGCGTACACCTGATGCGCATTTCTTTACCGAAGTTCGTTATAAAGGTACCAAAACTGTCTCTATCACTCCTGACTATGCTGAAGTATCTAAACTAACCGACTTATGGCTCAACCCTAAGCAAGGGACTGATGCCGCCGTGGCTCAAGCCTTTTGTCACGTCATTATCAAAGAGTTTTATCTCAAGCAGCCAAGCGATTACTTCTTAGACTATGCCAAACGCTACACCGATTTACCCGTTCTAGTTATGCTAGAAGGTGAAGAAGGCGCACGCCATGCTGGTCGCTATCTGCGTGCTTCTGACTTAATTGATAACTTAGGACAAGAGAACAACCCTGAATGGAAAACGATTGGTCTAAACAGCGATGGTGAACTGGTTTCTCCCCTTGGTTCTATCGGTTATCGCTGGGGTGAAAAAGGCAAATGGAACCTTGAGCAAAAAAATGGTACGACAGGCGCAGACATTGACTTGACATTGACTTTAAAAGACAGCAATGAAACCTGCATAGTTGGCTTTGATTACTTTGGTCATGTTGAACACCCACATTTCGCTTCAGTACCAGGCGAAGCCGTACAACAAAAAACCGTACCTTGTAAAACCATCACCCTTGCCGATGGTACCACTGCTATCGTCGCCACTGTATTTGATTTAACCGTTGCCAACCTTGGTGTGGATAATGGTGTTGGCGGCGAGCATGTCACCGATGACTATAACGACGCTACGGTACCAGGCACCCCTGCTTGGCAAGAAGTGATTACTGGTCTGAGCCGTGAACGTGTCATCCAAGTAGCTCGTGAGTTTGCAGAAAACGCCCATAAAACCCATGGTAAATCGATGATTATCATCGGCGCTGGTATGAATCACTGGTATCACCTCGATATGAACTATCGCGGCGTGATCAACATGCTCATGCTTTGTGGCTGTATCGGTAAATCTGGTGGCGGCTGGGCGCATTATGTTGGTCAAGAAAAACTGCGTCCACAAACAGGCTGGTTACCTCTTGCCTTTGCACTCGACTGGATGCGTCCACCACGCCAGATGGCTGGTACTAGCTTTTTCTATGCGCACAGCTCACAGTGGCGTCATGAGACTATTTCTGCCCATGAAATACTCTCGCCACTCGTCAATAAGAAATTCTTCCCAGAACATATGCTGGACTACAACATTCAGGCAGAGCGCGCAGGCTGGCTTCCTTCTGCTCCGCAATTAAACTGCAACCCATTAACTATCGCTGCTAAAGCCAAAGCAAGTGGTAAAGACGTGGCAGAGTATGTCGTCGATTCTCTTGAAGATGGCAGCATCCGCTTTGCTTGTGAATCTCCAGACAACCCAGACAACTTCCCACGCAATATGTTTATCTGGCGCTCAAACCTATTGGGCTCATCAGGTAAAGGCCATGAATATATGCTCAAGTACTTCTTGGGTACCAAAAATGGCTTGCTCAATGAAGAAAATGCCGCAGGTCACCTGCAACCGAAAGAAGTGGATTGGGTAGAAAAAGGCCCTACTGGTAAATTGGACTTGGTTGTCACGTTAGACTTCCGTATGTCTTCTACCTGCATGTATTCAGATATCGCGCTACCGACAGCGACATGGTATGAAAAAGACGACATGAACACATCAGACATGCACCCCTTTATCCATCCACTTACTGCCGCGACCGACCCTGCTTGGGAATCTAAAACGGATTGGGAAATCTATAAAGGCATTGCCAAGAGCTTCTCTGATATCTCAAAAGGTCACCTCGGTGTTGAGACTGATGTCGTCACCTTGCCGATGCAACATGACACCCCAGGTGAGTTGGCGCAGCCATTCGGTGGTACTGACTGGAAAACGGCTGGCGAAAAACCAGTACCCGGCAAAAACTGCCCGATGATCTTGACCGTTGAGCGCGACTACCCGAACACTTATGCCAAATTCACCTCCCTTGGTACTGCTCTAGAAAAACTAGGCAACGGCTCAAAAGGCTTGAACTGGGATATGAAAACCGAGGTCAAACAACTGGGTGATTTAAACCACCGTGTGACTGAGCCGGGCATCTCTGAAGGCAGGCCGCGTCTAAATACTGCTATTAATGCGTCTGAAATGATTTTGATGCTGGCGCCTGAAACCAATGGTCATGTAGCCGTAAAAGGGTGGGAAGCATTGTCTGAATTTACTGGACGCGAGCATGCCCATCTTGCCAAATCTAGCGAACACGAAAAAATTCGTTTTAAAGACATCGTCGCGCAGCCTCGCAAAATTATTTCAAGCCCAACATGGTCAGGGATTGAGTCTGATAAAGTGAGTTATAACGCCGGTTATACCAACGTCCATGAGCTCATTCCTTGGCGTACGCTGACTGGTCGTCAGCAGTTTTATCAAGATCATCCTTGGATGCAAGCGTTTGGTGAGCAGATGCAGCAGTATCGTCCACCTATCGATACCAAGACTACTGCGATGGTAAAAGATGCCAAGCCGAACGGTAATAAAGAGATTGTACTGAATTTTTTAACACCGCATCAAAAATGGGGTATTCACAGTACCTACTCTGAAAACTTATTGATGCTGACGTTGAGCCGCGGTGGACCTTGCGTTTGGATGTCAGAAGTTGATGCCGCAAAAGCCGGTATCGTCGATAACGACTGGATTGAGCTATTTAATGCCAATGGCGCGCTCACCGCTCGTGCCATCGTCAGCCAGCGAGTCAAAGAAGGCATGACCATGATGTATCACGCTCAAGAAAAACTGGTCAATATTCCAGGCTCTGAGCAAACCGGTACGCGTGGCGGTATTCATAACTCAATGACCCGGACTATCTTGAAACCGACGCATATGATTGGCAGCTATGCCCAGCAATCTTATGGCTTTAATTACTATGGCACTGTGGGTTGTAACCGTGATGAATTTGTCGTGATTCGTAAGATGTCAAAAATCGACTGGCTAGAAGATAAGCCAGATAACGAATTACCGCATCCATTACCAACCACCATTGAGGATTAAAGCGTTTTCTTCTCCTGAAAATACGTCGTTTTAGAATTTATTTTTTTAAACAATATCTTTTAAAACGACCTCGATGAAGAACAAAGAGCTGCTTTTTCTACTAATATTTGGAGCACAGATCCATGAAAATTCGTTCGCAAGTCGGCATGGTGCTTAACCTTGATAAATGTATCGGTTGTCATACCTGCTCAGTCACCTGTAAAAACGTCTGGACCAGCCGTGAAGGTATGGAATATGCCTGGTTTAACAACGTTGAGTCAAAGCCCGGTATTGGCTACCCCAAAGAGTGGGAAAACCAAACCAAATGGAAAGGCGGTTGGATACGTAACGCCAATGGCACCATAAATCCACGCATCGGTGGTAAATTCAGAGTATTAGCAAACATTTTTGCCAACCCTGACTTGCCAGAAATCGATGATTATTACGAACCGTTTGATTTTGATTATCAGCATCTTCATACCGCGCCTATCAGTACCCATCAGCCTATCGCCCGCCCGCGTTCAGCCATCACTGGCAAGCGAATGCAAAAGATTGAATGGGGTCCTAACTGGGAAGAGATTCTAGGAACGGAGTTTGAAAAGCGTCGTAAAGATAAAAACTTTGACAACATTCAAGCGGATATCTACGGAGAGTATGAAAACACCTTCATGATGTATTTGCCGCGTCTGTGCGAGCATTGCTTGAACCCAACTTGCGTAGCGTCTTGTCCTAGTGGCGCTATCTACAAGCGCGAAGAGGATGGCATTGTCTTGATTGACCAAGAAAAATGTCGTGGCTGGCGCATGTGTATCTCAGGCTGTCCTTATAAAAAGATTTACTACAACTGGAAATCCGGCAAATCTGAAAAATGTATCTTCTGTTATCCACGTATCGAAGCTGGCTTACCGACTGTCTGCTCAGAAACCTGTGTTGGCCGTATCCGTTATTTAGGCGTATTACTATATGACGCTGACAAAATCGCCGCAGCAGCTAGTACGCCAAATGAAAAAGATATTTATCCCGCGCAATTAGACTTATTTTTAGATCCTAATGATCCTGTCGTTATTGCTCAAGCGCTAAAAGACGGCGTACCGCAGTCAGTCATTGATTCTGCTCAGCGCTCGCCAGTATATAAGCTAGCGGTGGATTGGAAGCTTGCGCTACCGTTACATCCTGAATACCGTACGCTACCAATGGTTTGGTATGTACCACCATTATCACCGATTCAAAATGCTGCTGAAGCGGGCAAAGTCGGTATGGATGGGCTCATTCCAGATGTCGACAGCTTACGTATTCCGCTACGTTATTTAGCCAATCTCTTGACCGCAGGTGATGAAGAGCCCGTTCGTCTTGCGTTAAAACGTCTGCTGGCGATGCGTAGCTACAAGCGTATGCAACTGGTGGAAAAGCAAGAAGTTCAAAGCATTTTAGATGACGTCGGTTTGACCAAGCTTCAGGTTGAAGAGATGTATCGTTATCTCGCTATCGCCAACTACGAAGACCGCTTTGTCATTCCCACTGCCCATCGTGAAGAAGCCTTGAGTGATGCTTTTGCTGAGCGTGGCGGCTGCGGCTTTACCTTTGGCGAAGGCTGTTCAGGCACTTCTGATAATAGTATGTTCGGACAACGCAAAACCAATCGCCGCGATTTCATTGATACCGTACAAAAGTGGGAGTCTTAACATGCAAACTACTCAACTTGGTCATAACTATTCAGTAGATGAGCCTATTGCCCCACCCCTCATTGGCGCATCGGACTTAAAGCTTCTAAAGGTACTGAGCTTACTCATTGACTATCCAGATAATGAGCTGTTTTTGGGTGATACCTTTGCGGATTGTACAGAGATTGTCGCTAGATCAACCATTATCAGCCCAGCAGTGCGTCAACAAATCATCGACTTGATTGAAGACTTAATCGATACCGGATCGCTTGAGGCGCAAGCACGTTATGACGGGCTGTTTGAGCGTGGTCGGTCTTTATCACTTTGGTTGTTTGAACATGTGCATGGCGAGTCACGTGATCGCGGTCAAGCCATGGTTGATTTGATGGGTCAGTATGAAGAAGCTGGCTTTGAGATTAGCGTGAAAGAGCTGCCCGACTATTTGCCTTTATATCTTGAGTTTTTAGCGTATCAAGCAACGGTTATCGACGATGATATTCAGATTCGTATGGATATCGCTGATGTCAGCCACATCATTGCATTACTTGCTGCCAGACTCGAACACCGCGGCAGTATGTATAAAGGCTGCTTTAATGCGCTATTGCAGATTGCTGGTAAGCCTCTTGATATGGTCGAAGAGTATCAAGAAAAAATCAGCAAAGAGAAGCCTGATGACAGCTTTGAAGCATTAGACAAAGAATGGGAAGAAGAAGTGGTCACGTTTTTGGATGCGCAACAAGAAGAGCGTTGCTCCTCGCAGACCAGCACCCAAAGTCTGGCGGCAAAAGCGGGTGTTAGAACGGCCCTCACTAAAAACACTGTCGACGCCCCTGTGCACTGGGTGGACTTTAAAACCAACCAATCGGTTAAATCATAATAAGGAGAAAGGACGTGAACATTGCAGATCCTAGTGTGCAGTCTTTAGCTAACCTCAATTGGCTACAAATTTTTCTTTTTGGCGTTTATCCGTATGTGGCATTAACCATCGCTATCATTGGCACTTGGGTACGTTTTGATTTATCTCAGTATTCGTGGAAAACCGGCTCAACGCAGATGCTAAGAACCAAAAATATGCGTCTTGCCAGCAATTTGTTCCATGTTGGTATTATCGTGGTATTACTTGGGCATTTATTCGGTATGTTGACACCGCATTTTCTCTATGATCGATTTATTAGCGCCGGCCATAAGCAGATTTTGGCAGTGGTCGTCGGTGGTATCGCGGGGGTATTTTGTTGGTTTGGTTTGGTTATGCTCATGTGGCGGCGCTTTACTGATGATCGTATTTCCAATACCTCATCGTTTTCAGACAAGCTGATACTGGTGTTGTTATTTATTCAACTCAATCTAGGTCTGTTGTCTATTTTTACCTCAGTGAAGCATTTAGATGGTTTAACCATGCTGAACTTAGCAGGTTGGGCTCAAGACATTACTATCTTAAGACCTTGGCATGCAGCAGCGCGTATCGAACAGACTGACCTGATTTATCAATTACACATGGCGCTAGGCATTACCCTTGTAATGATTTTCCCTTTCACTCGACTGATACACATCATTAGCGCACCCATTTGGTATCTTGGTCGCCGTTATCAGATTGTAAGGCAAAAGCAGTCTCAATAAAGAATGTAATACTGCTTATTTTTTTAATTCATAAACTTACCCAAAAGGATCTTCTAATGGCTTCTACTCAAACAATAGAAATTATAAAAGCAACCGTTCCAGTTCTTGAAGAACATGGTACTGCCATCACCAAAGTATTCTACAAAAATATGTTCATTGAACACCCTGAACTGCTAGATATTTTTAATGAAACCAACCAAAAGCTAGGACGTCAACAAAACGCACTGGCCTCGACGGTATTAGCAGCGGCTAAAAATATCGAACACTTAGCCGTTCTACTACCACAAGTGACTGGCATCAGTCATAAACATCGCGCGCTACAAATCCTGCCCGAGCATTATCCTATCGTTGGTAAGCACCTGATTGGCGCTATAAAACAAGTGCTTGGCGAAGCGGCAAATGATGACATCATCAATGCGTGGACTGAAGCTTATGATGAGATTGCGAATGTTTTTATTCAACTTGAAAAGGATATGTATAAAGAGGAGATGTGGCAAGGTTTTACCGCGTTTAAAGTCATCGAAAAAGTAGCCGCCGCTACCGACATTGCTGCCTTTACGGTGGTGCCAGTAGACAGTAGCCAAAACATTGATTTGAGCACACTTAATTTAACAGCTGGTCAATATATCACTGTAAAAACAAATCCAAAAAATAGCGAGCATTTAGCATTACGTCATTACTCTTTATACTCAGCGCGTACCGATAATGGTATTCAGTTTGCAGTAAGACGTGACAATCGTGACGAGCATCGTGGATTGGTCTCTAATTATTTGCATGATGACTTGCAAGTTGGCGATACGGTTTCATTATCGGCACCAGCGGGTGATTTTGCTTTGAATAAAGCCCTGATGATACAAAATGACATTCCATTAGTGCTTATCAGTGCGGGGGTTGGGGTAACGCCTATATTATCGATGTTAGAGGCGCAAGTAGCAGCCAATCCAAAGCGCCCTATCATTTGGGTGTATGCGTGCCAAAATAAAGACCATCATGCCTTCAATGATGAGACTCATAAGCTGTTAGCGTCAGCTGCCAATGTCAAAAAACATATCTTTTATTTTGAAGATGGGCAGCTGTTAGATAACACGTGGTTGGCTACCTTGCCAAAGCCTGCCGATGTGTATGTTTGCGGATCTATGCCGTTTATGGAAAGTATTATTGATGGATTAATGACTTTAGAGCATGGTGTTGATAGCGTTCACTATGAACCATTTGGCCCTAAAATGAGTTTGCAAGCCTCTTAATCTGATAACCAAAATATTAATAGACGTTTAGGAATAGCCCTTTTAAACGTTTATTACCTGAATTTTTAGCGGAGCAGCAACGATGACTGTCAGTACTTATAATCCAGCCGACCATGCTACTAATAACGCCAGTAGTCATATTAACAGTGATGATCATGCCGCTCATGCTTCTACTGGTGCTGATAACACACATAGCGGTCATGATTGTGGCCATGACCACAGCCACGATCATAGCCATGAGCACAATCATAGTCATGGTGATGATATCGTGCATCTAATGCCAACCTTGACGGATCTGCAAAAACCGCATTCTGACCAAGAATTTATCGAAAAAGCAATGGCAGAAGAACGCAGCAATCATAAAAACCTGATTGCCTCTAGCCGTGATGAATTACCTTCTGTGCTGGTAAATGGCGTGATGATAGACAGAACGGCTATCGCGCAAGAGCTACAATACCATCCGGCAGAAAAAAAAGAGGACGCTGTCTTTTTGGCGACTCAGGCTTTAGTCGTTCGTGAACTGCTTAAACTTGCCGTTTTAGATGAGCCAAGCCTCGGTGAGGCTGCATGGTTAGATGACGAAGAAAAAACAATCTCTGTTTTAATAGACACCAATGTACAAGCGACGATTCCTGATATGGCAACGTGTGAGCGTTACTATAAGCAAAATATCACTGATTTTATGACCGATCCTATTATGACAGTGCGCCATATCTTGCTGGCGTGTTTGCCTGAAGATGGCGATGAGCGCTTAAAGCTTAAAAAGACCGCTTACGAATTTATCGAACAAATCAAAAATAATGCCAACCCTGATGCAGAATTTATCCAATTGGCACGCCAGCATTCTGCTTGTCCGTCAAAAGAACAAAGCGGTGAACTGGGTATCATTAGTAAAGGACAAACCGTGCCAGAATTTGAAGGGACGTTATTCAAATTAAAGGTAGGTCTAGCGGCGAGCCCCATCGAAAGCAGGTATGGTTTTCACATTGTTGAGGTGCTCAATAAAGAGTCAGGGATACAAATGACTTATGAGCAAGTCAGCCCAGCCATCCACAACAAGCTGAGCCAACAAGCATTTCACCAATCATTATGCGACTACCTGTTTACCTTAGCCAATGCCGCAAATATAGAAGGCATTGAGATGACCCTTGAGCAAGAAAACGTCTTTCGGGGTTAATTCATTATTTCCAACGTGTCTCTGGTGAGATACGAATGCTTATGGTTAGTAAAAAGGGTATAAAGTTATGATTACGGTTGAAGCGTTACAGTCAGCAATCAAACAGCGAGTAAACAGCTACAATCAAAACGACTGGCCACTATGTAAAAGACCGGTCAGTACCTGTTCTCTGTCAGACAGCCTTAACCACATATTGGCTGAGTATGTTATCTCATCATTTGCGGTGCCCAGGCAGAATGTATCTGCGATGGATGGTTATGCTATTGCTCACAATAGTAACCTTTCTAAAGGCGTTATTATCGAAATTATTGGAGAGTCTCAAGCGAGTGCACCTTACATAGGTAAGGTAAAGAAGGGTCAAGGCATTCGTATCTTTACTGGTGCATTAGTGCCCGATAGGTGCGATACGGTTATTATGCAAGAAAACACCAATTTTGCTCATATAAAAGACAATATCGATAAAACTCAGCCTTACAACATTATTTTATCAAAAGCGTCAGAAGTAGATGCCAATATCCGTAAGCAAGGAGAGGAGATTCAGGAAAATGAGCTGGTCTTACAGCAAGGAAAGCGCATCAACCCTGCTGATATCAGCTTACTGGCCAATTTGGGTATCGGCAAAGTAAAGGTGTTTAAACCGCTCACTGTAGGACTGCTGGCGACTGGTGACGAACTTATCGCACTTGGTGGTAAGCTAAAAACGTTAGCACAAATATACAACTCCAACACCCCGACCCTCAAAAGCCTATTAGACCCTTTACCTATCGTTATTCATGACTATGGAATCGTCCCTGATGATATGGCTCAGCTCACTAAAGTCATTCATAAAGCCATGCAAAAGTGTGATGTGTTAATTTCCACCGCTGGAGTATCGGTAGGTGATTATGATTTTTTGACGCCAGTCGTTGAGTATTTGGGTCAAATTAATCACTACAAAGTCGCGATGAAGCCGGGCAAACCTTTCGTATTTGGCGAATTAACAAAAAACGTTGATAAGCCAGTATTATACTTTGGCCTACCAGGCAATCCACTATCGACAGTGGTCAGCACCTTACAGTTTGTGATTCCAGCATTGTGGCAGCTGTCAGGCGCTAGCTTGTCAGAGCAACCCAAGCAGTTAAACGTCCAAGCTCTACTAATGAATGACATCTTAAAATCAACCGGACGTACTGACTTTCAGAGCGCGATACTAACGCAAAACGAGACAGGCAGCTATCAAGTTGACGGTTTCTCAACTCAGCAATCGCACCGTATTAAGCAACTTAGTCGCGCCAATTGCTTTATCGTGTTGCCTCAAGACGCGGGTGATATCTCCGCTGGTGAACAAGTTCGGGTTCAGCCCTTCCCTTGGGTTTTTCATTCATAATTATTTCAATTTCATTCACTCTAAGACAGCCAGTCACTACTACTTTGGTGGTAGAAGATAGCTGCCTTAAGGTGAATGGTTATTTGCTTGCAATTTGTCATAATAAGACTTGAATACAGCATAAGACGCAAAGACAACGCTCCCACTCACAACCTGAGGCAATGCCTAAAAGTACAGCACATACTTAATATGAATGGTAATCATCTATGAACCATCTTGTCCCCATCGTAGGAAATACTCAATGGTATTCGCCTACCGCTGCACCCGATGTTCTTGCTCGTCACGCATTAGCAACCTCTGCTATCTCGTCATCTCACTTCCCTACAACGCCTTCTCAACCACTGACCGATGGCTTCGCAAGACGTCTGAATTATTTGCGACTGTCAATCACGGATTTTTGTAATTTTCGCTGTGAATATTGCTTGCCAAATGGCTATCAAGGCAAACCGCCACAGAATGAGCTAAGCGTCACTGAAATCGCCACTTTAGTTCGTGGTTTTGCCCAAGTAGGTACTAAAAAAGTAAGGATTACAGGCGGTGAGCCGTCTATACGCCGTGATGTCGTTGATATCATTAAAGCTATCAAACAAACCCAAGGTATTGAAACGGTCGCTATGACCAGTAATGGTTATAAGCTCGGTAAGCACTTAGCAGACTGGAAAAAGGCTGGACTGGATCAAATCAATATCAGTATAGACAGCTTTGATGCCCCGACCTTTCATAAAATGACTGGTTTTGATATGTTGCCGCAGTTGCTAAAAGATATGGATACATTGTTAGAAACCACGGATATCAAGCTCAAAATAAACAGTATTTTGATGGCCGAAACAGCCTTTGAAAATCTAATGAGTGCCATCGACTATGTCAAAGACAGACCGGTCACTTATCGATTTATTGAGTTTATGCAAACCAGTGACAACCGCGACTTGTTTTTTGCTCAGCATGCGCATTCCGATATTATTACCGATTATTTACTAAAGCACGGCTGGCAGACTCTGAAGCGTGGCAGCAGTGACGGTCCAGCGATAGAGTATGGACATCCTGATTATCAAGGACGCATCGGTATGATTGCGCCTTATGCTGCCCATTTTTGTGACAGCTGTAATCGTCTGCGGGTCAGCAGCCAAGGCAAAGTACATCTGTGTTTGTTTGACCAAGGTAATTACGACATTCGTAAGCATCTACAGCAAGATGATGTCGCAGGATTGGTCAATACTTTACATAGCTTTATGCCGATTAAACCTGCGCATCACCAGCTTCATGACTCGAACAGCGGCATCATGCACAATCTGTCTTTAATCGGTGGTTAGTGGCTTCATAGTCAAATTTCTTCTCTACCTTTATTAATTATAGTTATCAAGGAACATTTATGAGTAAGCCACAAGCCCCATTTACCGCGCTTAATATCGCCATCTTGACGGTCTCTGACAGTCGCACGCTCGCAGAAGATACCTCAGGACAGTATTTGGTTGATCAGCTAAAAACAGCAGGCCATCAATTGGCTGATCGTCAGCTAATCATTGACGATATTTATCAGATTAGAGCCGTTATTAGCGGGTGGATTGCAAATCCCAACATCCATGCTGTGATCACGACTGGTGGCACAGGATTTTATATCCGTGACAGTATGCCGGAAGCGGTCAGCATATTATTTGATAAATCCATTGATGGTTTTGGCGAGATGTTCCGTCTTATCTCAAAAGAGGATATCGGTATGTCAACCGTGCAGTCGCGTGCGATTGCAGGAATGGCAAATGGTACGGGGATTTTTTGTTTGCCCGGCTCGACAGGTGCTTGTCGCACTGGTTGGGAAGGTATCTTAAAAGAACAGTTTGATAGCCGCACTCGCCCTTGTAACTTTGTACCGCATTTTATGCGTATCAATCCCAGTCATTCGTTATAGACCTACCGTTAGATACTTAACAAACCATGGAAGCTGCTATGAGCATTTTGGTAGAAAAGAGTACAGACACCGTGATGAACATCACTGTTTTATATTTTGCCAGCTTGGCGGATGAGGCCAATTGCTATGAAGAAAACGTCGCTGTGCAACAGTTGACTTCCTTAACCGAGTTGTATGAACAACTACGCCAAAAGCATCGCTTTAGTCGTCCACAGTCGGAGCTGCGCGTGGCGGTGAATGATTATTTTGCTAAATGGACAGATCAAATTTATGATGGCGACAGTGTGGTTTTTATTACACCCGTGGCGGGCGGTTAGTTTAAATAAGCCCTTATATTAGGACAAGTGTCGATGACGCTTACCTGATATAGGCGATTTAATTTAAAAAATCCCATGTGGCTGAGATGAATGTTTCGAAGCCTCTGTCTGCGACGGTACAGCAAACGTGGCGACAGATTTCCCTGATCATCTGCGCGCCCTATTTAACAATCTGTAAATGACGGCCTTTTAGCGATGCTCGTCTGGGCGTTTGATACTATCTGGGCTAGCATCATAAATGGCATCTAGCGCTTCTTTTGTTAGATAGCTCTCAACCATGGGAAACAGCTCACGTTCTTCAAAACGAATATGATCGTATAGCAAAGTGCCCAGTTTTCTGACTTGTATCATCGTGACGGGATTGCTTTGAGACTGCGTGGATTCTTGAATCTCTGCCATAAGTACGTGCAGGGATTTATGTTGCTCATCGAGGGTATTTAGCGCCGATGCTACTGCTGGTTTGGCGTTGCGATACGGCTGTAAAGCGTTGGCGATTAGGTTGTCTTCAATCTGAAAATGGTTTTGCATCTCATTAATATAAGACGTTAGATTCAGCCAATGTTTGGCAATTTCTTTAGGTTCATCAGTACATTCTTTTGCATGACGAGATATATTCAGGCCAAGGTGATGTTGACGGGATAATGGCTGTAATTGTGCGGCGCGTTTCATAATTAAATCCCTCAGACAATCAAAATAAAGTCATGTTTTATGGATTTTAAGAATATCCATTTATGCTTAACTACATACTCATACTACACCTATTAGGGGCAACTATCTGGACAGATGGACATTTAATTTTGACCTTGGTGGTCTTACCAAAAGCGCTGTCATCACGTAATACTGACCCCTGCCATCAAATCTGTACAATCAAACTTTCGATATTGTAATTATGAAACCTAACGATAAAAGCCAAACCACATTTGCCTTAACGATCTGAAGTCTTTAACACCTGCTGACACCGACCCCGCCTGCCTATATGTCGTTATTTGTACCCTTGGCTGTTAGCTTATTACTCATCAATGTTTTAATAGTTGACTTTTCATACAGTAGAATGTGCTTTGCTAATCGCTCCTCATTGTAGTACAGCTCGATGTATCTAATAATATCGTTGATGGCTGCAAATCTGGTTTTGTAATCCTGATGGTATAAAACCTCATTCTTCAATATGCCCTAGAAACTTTCTATTGGCGCATTATCAAAGCTATTACCTTTACCACTTATTGAGCCTGTAAACTTATACTGTTTGATGATTTTATGATACTTATAGCTATAGTACTGACTGCCTCTGTCAAAATGTACAATCAGCCCTTAGCTTGGTCATCTATTCTTAATTGCCATATTGGGTGCATGACAGACTCAGTCTGCTGTCATATGCTTATTGATGGATTAGCCAATCAGCTCTTTAGTTTCGTTATCGCATGGGATATTAAAACTATCAAATGGATGGTGTGGCTGGCAAGGTGGTTTTGAAATAATGAGCTTTTGCAGAATTAACTTATATGCATATATTTAAAAGTTATTAGATGTGACTACCTATAATATTACGGGTCTATAAATAGTATTTATAGATATACTGATCACTAACCAAAATATGAACACATTATATTGATAGTCTATCTAAGCCTATTTATATAGGGCTTACAGCACAAATTGCTAATAATAAGATTTATCAGGTGTCTTTGTAAAAATCGGGGTTTGAACCTGCGACCAAAGGATCATGAGTCCTCTACTCTAACCATCTGAGCTATAGGCACTTATTCTGAACAATAAAAAACCCACCAAGTAGTGGGTTTTATCTAGATCTATCAATTTTATTTGTCTTTAGATGCTAGCTTATTGATAAGGTTCTGAAAGTCCTCTTGTCGAGCTTCTGCATCTTCATACCAAGCTACAGCAAATTGTCTGGCATAACTTAAAACTACTTTTTGGTTAGGAGGACTCATAGTTGCTACATATGTAGCTTTTGTAATAGCTTTGACGAACTCAAAAACTTTATCGTCAAAATCTGCTTGTGTCAATTGCATCGTATATCCTTATTTGCACCATTGAACTTACTTATTTTGTGGTTGGAAATAGGATTTCAAGATGCTAGACAAAACTCAATCTTATCAACATAATCCTGAGCGCCTTCTACGCCTCTATTCGCTCTGTCCCGTAAAAATTTGAGCCAATAATCCTTGGCGCACGACTCTTTTACCTCATGATAATAATCATAGGCTTGCTGGTTGGTTAGTTCGCACATAGCATCCCTGCTAAATTTTGGACGTAAAAAAGCCCGCGTAATTGCAGGCATAAAAAAAGCCACCTTGTTACTAAGATGACTTGTTAATATTTCATTTGCTAATCTCGCTTACGCGAACATTAGTGTTTCGGCTGTATGTGTATGGTGGACGAAAAGCTTTTATTTTTAATCACTACACCTTTGGGTGCTAGTGGCTCAAAGTCTTGATTAAATATCGTCCCGTCTTCTGCAGGGATGACATACTGAGCCATGTAATTGTTGCCTTTGTCATCTTGAATATCAGCAAACGAGGCATAGTATTTATTATATTTTCCAGCATCTACCTCACTTTGAACTGGTTTTATAAATTTACCCTGAATTAACTCAAGAGGATTGGTAGAACCGTGCTCGCGCGCTATGAACCAATACTTTTCATATGGCACTAAGTTAAGGGTAGAAATCCCTATCTCAGCCAAATCAATCCAGTTAGCGCATTGCTGTTCAAACATTTTCGAACGTAAATCCGCTCCTTCAAGCCAAGCAATGGCCATGTTTGTAGCACGCCTAATCAAATGATCATCAACACTTGCATTACTACTGCCATCGCTAAAGTCGATCATCTCTTTAGCAAATTCTAGTGAAAGCTTTTCAACATCCGCCTGATCAAATCTTTTTGTCATTTATTTTTATTCCTAGGATTATATTATATTGTGCCAAAATCAGCATAACCTAAGTTGTGATGCATAACAATATTTCAATATGCGGATATCAAAAAAGCCCTATCGTTAGATAAGGCTTTTTACTATAACTCTACTTCTATTTTTTCAAACTTCGAATCTCTTAAGAACAAATCGATAGCGGTATTATATTTCGTCGTCGCTATCACTATTCGCTGCTTACGGCGGTGGTGAGCCAAACTATCTTTGTAGCTGCTATCAGCTAAACATGCACCGAAATTTTCTTTTTTTAGATTACTAATAATATCGGCTTGCTTTGAGCAATAACGCTCAACTATACGTTGAATCATCAAGACCTCATAAATCAATTGGCTTCACTTACAATTGCCAGTGTGAGAAATACAACATCAACTGTCAGTGAGGGTCAAGTGTTAACGCTTTTTTGGAAGTTTTGGCAGTGTTTGGTCACTAAAAATCATTTAAAGGAAAGTCTATATCAATTATTTTCCAGCTTAAACCATCGCGATGCAACATAACCTTTACAGTCTTATCTGACTCTGCGTTATTGATATTAACATGGAAATCGCTAAAAGAATCGTAACCAGTCTCATACTCTAAATTATTAGATTTGTTTGATTCTTCTTGTGTACTAGCAGCTTCTGTAGAGTCTTGATCTTGTTTCTCTGACATCATAGCTGCTATTCCTTCTGGCGTAATTAAGCCATCAACTAGCGGATCTATCATTGCTGTAGCAAGCATTGAACCTAACGCTTCAAAGCCGTCACTATTTTCGTTTGCGATCATTTCTGTAGCAAACTTAGCTTTGATTTGCTCTTTAACACCCTGTTTTACACTTGGGAAATCAATATAACTAGATAGTTTTTCAGCGTCTCGTGCTTTAGCCGCATTCTTTATACTATTTAATGCTAAGTAAGGTGATGCATATAGATAGCCTGCTATCAAGACCAATAAGCCAGCTATTAAGATAGATGTCTTTTTCACAAACAATTCCTTAACATGAAAAAACAATACTTTAACATAATCATAGTCAACTATAGTTATGTTTTTCATTTATCAGTAATTATTAATTATTTAACTCATATCGATAATTAGCCACGTCTTGGTTGATGGAGCTCATTAGTTAGTCAATATCGTCTAGCATCTTCTTGAGCTATGCTGAAGAAACCGTAGAGATAAACTTGGTAAACTAAGCGTATTAATCGGAGTTTACCATGACCAAGAAAATCAGAACTTATAGCACAGAATTTAAAGGTGAAGCCGTCAAAAAGATAGCAGACAATAACGGCAATGTTTCAGCGACCGCAAAGCAGCTTGGTATCGCCATGCAGACCTTATCTAACTGGCAGAACAAAGCGAATGAATGCAAGCTTGTCGGCACTAAGCAGTATGATCCTGAACTCATGGCTATTATAGAAGAGAATAAACGTCTTAAACGTGATCTCAAGGTTGCTCAGGAGGAACGAGAGATACTAAATGAGGAGGGATAAAGCGAAGCACTGCTTCGCCCCGACGCAAGATGATAGCTATGCTCGAATGAGGCCACCGCGTACTTCGCGTCCTAATGAATCTTGGGTCAGCGATATTACTTATATCTGGACAAGCGAAGGCTGACTGTACTTGGCTGGTGTTAAAGACTTATATACCAAAGAGCTCGTCGGCTACGCTATAAGTAAGCGCATGACCGCTGATTTAGTTTGCCGTGCATTGAATATGGCAGTCAAGAACAAGAGGCCAAACCAAGGGCTAATAATCCACTCTGACAAGGGCAGACAGTATTGCAGTCATGCCTACCACAAGATTATGAAACAGCAGCAATTTACAGGCTCCATGAGCGCTAAAGGTAACCACTACGGGACAGCCCTCCGTCTTGCACTCGGATAAGTGTCTCCCAGACACTTACTCTCCTCGCTCATTTGATAATGCGCCAATAGAAAGCTTCTGAGGTACATTAAAGAATGAGCTTGTGTATCACTAGAACTATAAAACAAGGTTTACAGCGATCAACGATATCATCGGCTATATCGAGCTTGAGTACAATGAGGAGCGACTAGCAAAGCACTGCTTTGCAGCGACGCAAGACAAGAGCTGTGCTCGCAGTGAAACAAGAATTCAAAAGGGTTTGGGCTATAAATCGCCAAGGCAGGTGTGGTTTGACCGTACGGATTTGACGGTAGGGGTCATAATATATCACTTCATAACTTTATATAACTTACGATGGCTTTTCATACAAGGTACCGAATATCTGGCATCAATACTTATGCCAATCCGATCATACTTTTAGGATGTCCAAACTTATTCAAGATATAAAAGTAACTCTCCACTCTCAAAATCAGAAAAGCCTTTCAAGCTTTATACTTAATAGCTTGAAAGGCTTTTTCGATCGCATATTTTTATCTAGGTAAGAGGTTTAATATTGTGGTTTGCCTAAAGCCGCTCTTAATCTAGCTTCAACATCGATTTTGCCACAGCTTCGGCCACTTTAATGCCATCAATCCCTGCTGATAATATTCCACCTGCGTAGCCAGCGCCTTCGCCTGCAGGAAATAAGCCTTTGGTGTTAATACTTTGGAATTCTTTATTGCGTTTAATACTTATTGGTGACGATGTTCTGGTTTCTACGCCAGTTAGTAAACCGTCGTCAGATGAAAATCCTTGGATTTTTTTATTAAACGCTGGAATGGCTTCACGTATGGCATCCACGGCAAAATCGGGCAGTGCTTTGCTTAAATCGGTTAAGGTAATGCCCGGTGTGTAAGACGGGTTAACATCACCTAATTCTGAATTTGGTTTACCTTTTAAGAAATCGCCAATGGTTTGCGCTGGTGCACTGTAGTCTTTGCCGCCTAATTCAAATGCTAAGGTTTCTAATTGTCTTTGTAAGTCGATACCAGCAAGAGGGTGGTTTGGGTAATCTCGCTCTGGGTCGATGCCTACAACAATAGCACTGTTGGCGTTACGTTCGTTTCTTGAATATTGGCTCATGCCGTTAGTGACAACACGGCCTTCTTCTGATGCTGCGGCAACAACGGTTCCACCTGGACACATGCAGAAGCTATAAACAGAACGACCATTTTTGCAGTGATGAACAAGCTTGTAATCCGCAGCGCCAAGTATTTCGTTTCCAGCATTGTCGCCAAAGCGTGCTTGGTCTATGGTTGACTGTTTATGTTCAATCCTAAAGCCAATCGAGAAAGGTTTTGCTTCAACATACACGCCTTTATCATGGATCATTTCAAAAGTGTCTCGGGCGCTATGACCAACAGCAAGAACAACATGGTTGGTTTTTAAGATTTCGCCACTATTAAGTGTCACGCCAGTTACTTTTGAGTCAGTTATATGCAAGTCGTCTACGCGAGTAGCAAAACGGACTTCACCACCGAGTTCTATGATCTCGGCACGCATTTTCTCTACCATGCTGACTAACTTATAAGTACCTATGTGCGGTTTACTTACAAATAAAATCTCCTCTGGAGCGCCTGCTTTCACAAATTCTGTCATTACTTTACGGCCATAATGATTTGGATCTTTCACTTGACTATATAATTTGCCGTCGGAAAAGGTACCTGCTCCGCCTTCACCGAATTGTACGTTTGATTCAGTGTTTAATTTACGCTGACGCCAAAAGCCAAAGGTGTCTTTGGTGCGTTGTCTTACTTCATTACCACGTTCAATAATAATAGGTTTAAAACCCATTTGAGCAAGGGTAAGTCCTGCTAATAAACCACAAGGTCCAAAACCAATAACAACAGGGCGCTCAGTTAAGTTCTCTGGTGCTTCACCTACATATTTGTAGCTGGTATCTGGTGTTGCTTTAACATGGTTGTCTGACTCAAATTGAACCAGTAAATTATTGGTTAAATCCGAGTCGGTAAGTGTGATGTCTAACGTGTAAATTAATTGGATATTTCTTTTATTACGAGCATCATAACCACGTTTAAACATCACAAATGAAGCCATTTGCTCAGCAGAAATTTTAAGTTTTGTCGTTATAGCAGTCGTTAGATCTTCAGGTGCATGATTTAATGGCAATTTAATTTCAGTTAAACGTATCATTGGTTACTCATAAACTAGTGTAGAAAACTGTCTTGCATTTTACTGGTACTGATACAAATAAGCGAATAAATATTTTACTTACGCAGGGTAAATTTACAGATTTGTATTGTAGTTTGAAAATGACCCCTGCCGTCAAATCCGTACAGTCAAACTTGGGAGATTTTAGTTACGCAGCCTGATGCTGAAAGCTAAACCACATCTTTTCTGGCAATAGATAACTCAAACCTTTTTCAATCCTAGTCCCACTACGATCATAGCTTTTGTCTTGCATCGCTGCAAAGCAGTCCTTTGCTGATCGCTCCTCATTATAATCAAGCTCGATATACCTAATGATATCGTTGATCGCTACAAATCTTGTTTTATAATCTTGGTGATATACTAGCTCATTAGCATAAAGAGATAAAATCTTGAGTGCAAAGTCATCGCTAGCCGCTGATGTTATAGCCTACCAAACATTTATTATCTTTAAAATTATTTAGGTGACTTTCTTAATATTGGGGTTTGCATATATAGATTCACCATTTTTATGGTGAAAGAACTTTGTATAGAACAGTTATTGATTACAAATATTTTTTGCTAATTATTTATTCTAGAAAAACAAGCATTCATATTTGAATGACTAATTGCTAAAATAGCGGTTTAACACTCTTATATGATTGATTAAATTATGAATGTAAGGTTTGATTTTTATACACCAAGTGAGATTTCCGAGATTTTAGGTGAACGCTTAAAAGCTCAGCGATTATCATTGAATCTAACCCAAGCGGCTTTAGCAGAGAAAGCAGGGATTGGTGTTAGTACGGTTGCTCGTATTGAGTCTGGTCAAGGCAGTACGCTCGATAACGTGATTCGAATAGCTATCGCACTTGGCATGATTAATCATTTTTCCCAGCTTTTTGAGGTTACGCCTAGCAATATTGAAGATATTATTGCTAAGCAAAACCCGCGCCTGCGAGCCTCAAATAAAAATGGCGAGTAACTCTATGTATCAACCGATATCTGTTATTGATGTTTATTATCGAGGATTCGGGGACAAGCGTCTTATTGGTAAATTAACGATGGATGGACGGCGCCCTGCCTTTGGCTATGATGCAGTGTGGCTGGCTGATGGACTGGAGCTGTCACCCATTGAGATGCCATTACGATCAGCACCTTATTATGGTACTCATGCGTCGAGCCATTACTTATGCGGACTATTATCAGACAGCTTACCCGATGGTTGGGGAATGCTACTAATGGATAGGTTCTTTCGAAAAACAATGCCTCATGCTGCGCCAATCAATGTCTTAGATCGCCTCGCTTATATTGGTAATTCAGCAATGGGAGCACTTAGTTTTGAGCCTGAGCATGACTTATCTGATGCTATTGATACGAGTGAGCTGCCTTTAGCTAAGCTTGCTGCCGCCAATCAAACCATTTTATCAGGTCAAGACAGTGACATATTAGCGGAACTTATCGTTATTGGTGGCTCCCCTCAAGGTGCTAGACCAAAAGCGCTAGTGTTATAAGATAACTCCAGTGACTTTATTACCACTGATTTAACCTATGAGTACTCATCTGCAACGCCATGGCTGATTAAGTTCCCTGCTCAATCTGAGCATAAAATCGTTTGTTTATTAGAATCGCTTTATGCTGATATGGCAAAGCAAGCAGGCCTAAATATGCAGGCTCATCATTATTTTGATATTGATAACAAACATGCTGCTTTTGGGGTTGAGCGTTTTGACCGCATGGGCAATCAACGCGTCCATATACATACATTGGCGGGTTTGTTAGATATTGACTTTCGAATTCCTTCAATAGATTATTTGCAGTATTTGCGCTGCGTGCGTATGTTGACCCAATCACAAGTTGCCGTAGAGGCAGCCTTTAGACATGCTGTATTCAATGTGATCTTTAATAATAAAGATGATCATAGCAAAAACTTTTCTTTTATAATGGACGAGGCTGGCAGATGGTCGTTATCGCCCATTTATGATATCGCTTATAATTCAGGTATGAGTGGTTATCATCAAATGGCTGTGGCAGGTGAAGCTTGTCACCCTACCCGATCTGACTTACTAAACCTGGCTAAGTTGGCTGATATTAAGCAAAATAAGGCTCAAGCAATGATTGAACAAGTAGCGTCAGTCGCTGAGAACTTTTTGAGTGTTATTAATAACTATGATATTGAAAAAGAATTAGCAAATCAGGTTGCTTATGATATACAAGCTAATATCAACCGGATGGCAAATGGATAGTGCCACGCAAGTTGTTAAATTTGTTGTTAAAAATAATTCCTACAATTATAAAAACCTTATAATAAAAGGCTTTCACTAAATTAGTCGTTGTGTGGTGGACGCACCAACAAACATTATTATATTTACCGATAAACCCTTGTAAGCTCCGTGCTGCAAGGGTTTTTTATTTTTATTTGCCGATAACTACGTTAGTTTACGGTATTCACTGATTACAAAAAATATTTTTATTTTCAGTGAGTCGAGACTTTAGCGTATTGATACCATTCACATGCGCCCTACGAGCCAGCGCCTTTTGATCGGAAATTGGAATAACGCCAAAGTGTGCTGCAAGTCTTAGCTTGTTTTCAGTGCGGCCACCAATGAGGCGTAGCACTGACGTACTATTTTCCAGAAACCCCATCGTGTTCCAATAGGGCTCAGGAGCGACAGACGCCAAAAATTTTTGAATAAGATAAGCGATACCAGCTTCTACCTTCTGATCTTTCAAAGCCTGGTAATCTACGTTCTCCATGATGTTTGGTTTTTTAATCACACCTTTAGCAATTAAAGCATCAGACTCAATTTCTTCCCATTCGATATCAGTGGCTTTAACAGTGATACCGTCTTTGGCCAAATCTTTAATACGACTACTGGCGCATTCTTTGTGAGATCCTGCGCTATAGCCTGTATCAGCGTAACGATAATTTTCATCGTTTGGGTTGTCGCTGTAATCGTCCTCACCTGCACCATTCAATTCATAATCGGCAGCAGCTTGTCGAACCTCTTTTAACGTTAAGTATCCTAACGCACCAATATCTTTTAACACGTTGGTAAGCTCTTTTGCGGCCGTTAAGCGCGCTTTAATATCTATTGCTGATTGGAGGCTGGCAAGCGCTGTCTGCAGTCGTTTTAATTTAGCGAGTCTTTGTTTCATGATAATGGGCCCAGTTGTGTGTTTCGATGACAAATTATGGCAAACAAAAGGGCTGCGTCTTTTATAGTGTTCCATAAAAAAACCCTATCAATAAATAGTATTTTGCATAGCCCTATTTATCTAAGCATACCTCACCCATTACAAGTAATCTCAATATAATTTGAGTCCATCAAAGAACTTTTTTTCTTACTAAAATATAAAGATTCCTTCCAAAATATAAATTATATGTATACTTAGGTAATGTTATATTATAACATAACAATTAATCCTATTATTGATTTGCATTCACCTAACTTTTAATTTTGGTACTCTCATGTCTAAAAATTTTCATATCAATAGGTTAAAAGAGCCTTATTACGCTCCTATATCTTCCTTTAATTTTAGTCTTAAACAAGCCACGGTTATATTCTCAGTGACCGCTGCTCTATGCATGGCAAGCTTACCAGTCATGGCTGAGGTAACTTTATCAACAGACATTGAACTTATTACCTCTGCTGATAATGGGACGTCTAGTATGACGATGCCTTCAACCACATTAGATACTATTGTTGTTACCTCAAACCCTTTACTCCCACAAGCAAACGAGATGGCGACAGCAACCAGCATTGTTACTGGTGAGGCGCTAGATTCTCAAGTCAACAGTACGCTTGGTGATGCATTGGCAAACGAGGTTGGCGTATCTACTGATAGTTTTGGACAAGGCGCGAGTCGACCAATTATTCGAGGACAGAGCGCACCACGTGTTCAGGTCATGCAAAATGGTTTAAGTGTTCAAGATGCCTCCCAGATTTCTCCTGATCACCAAGTGTCTGTACCTATATTAGGTGCCAGACAAATTGAGGTTATCAAAGGTACATCAGCGTTGATGTACGGTGGCGGCGCTATAGGCGGGGTGGTCAATATTGTTGAAAACACCATTCCAAACCAATCGTCTCAGAAAAACCTGAATGGTAAAGTTTCGCTAATCGGTCAAAAAGCCACCGATGGTTATCTTGGTTATGCGGAGCTTAATGGTGGTATTGGTGATCACTGGCTTTGGACTGGGCGTTATCAAAAAACGGACAAAGGCAATATTCAAGTACCGCATTGGGACACGGATGAGATTAGCAATAGTTGGTATACCCAAGAGAATGGCAGTATTGGGTTGTCGTATGTGACTGATTTGGGGTATATCGGCGGCTCGTACCAACGTCAGTCCTCAGAATATGGTCTGCCATTTCATGTTCATAGCGAGTGCTCGCCTAGCAGCACCAATCCCAATAGTCTTATTTGTGCAGGTGAGCACGACCACGGCCATGACCACGATCATGACCACGATCATGGCGAAGCGCCTTATGTGGATTTAACTTCAAACGTTTATCAGCTCTACGCCGAGCGTCAAATACCTATGATTGGAGTTGATAATATCAATACCAAGATTAGTTATACAGATTATCGCCATGATGAGATAGATGAAGGCGTGGCTGGCACTACTTTCAAAAATAGGGCCATCAGTGCGCGTACCCAAGCAACGCATGCAACTCATAAAACGGGTAATTTAGGTTTTATGAAAGGGGTTGTTGGCATAGATTATACCAATAGCGAGTTTTCAGCCGTAGGACTAGAAGGGTATCTTCCCAAAACGGATCGCACTCAAGTGGGACTATTTTTTATTGAACGACTAACGCCGAATTACCTTGGTGCAAAAATAGAAAATGTCGATAAGTTCGCCGACAATACGTTTTCATCAGCTGATAAACATGCGGGGCACAATCACGGTGACAGTGCGGATTCTACTGATGAGAGTGCTAGCACTAATGCTATCGTAAGCAAACAAGGGAGAAGTCCTTGGTACATCGAATTTGGAGGTCGTCAAGATTTCCAAAACCTGACCGATACCGAAAACAACATCGACAAAGCACATACTGGTACTTCTGTCAGCTTAGAAGGGGGTAAGTACCTTACGCCCAACACACAACTGTCTGCAAGAATAAGTCATTCTGAAAGACTGCCCTCCTCACAAGAGTTATTCTCTAATGGTGCCCATCTAGCAACCAATACTTGGGAGCGCGGTAATGATCAATTAAAAGAAGAGTCAACCAATGGTATAGAACTTACATTGCGCTTTGACAATGGCGATAGCTTTGAGACCAGTATTTCTGCTTTTTATAATGACAGCAAAGACTATATCTACGCTAAAACACAAGATGTCGTTACAGAAGGAGAATCAGCAGGTTTTAGATTGGTTGACTACGTTCAAAGCGACGCAAAACATTATGGTGGCGAAATTCAATCCCGCTACTATCTTAACAATAACATCAGTATCGGTAGCTTTGCTGACATCGCATTAATAACGCTAGACAGTAATAATCTCACCAGTAAATATGCACCAAGATTGGTCGCACCTCGCATTGGTGGTGACATTACGACTCAATTTGGTCAGTTCGATTTAGTCCTTTCTGGATATCACCGTTTTGAGCAAGACCATATTGCTGACTTTGAAACCAACACGCCCAGTTATAACATGATTGACGCCAAGCTTGTCTATCACAGTCCTAGCGCTTATGACTATACCGCCTTTCTCGAAGTTAATAACCTTTTAAACGAGCTGGCATATAACCATGCGTCTTATTTGGTTGAACATGTACCTATGCCAGAGCGTTCGTTAAATGCTGGAGTGACCTATCGTTTTTAACCATCAGTCATCTAAATATTGGCTTTTCTGACTTTTTAATAGCAACTAGTAAAAATAATACCCATGAATGGAGCACCTTTATGATTCAGTTTCACCCATTAAGTAAATCTATTGCGCTAGCTTTATCTACCTTACTAACGGTTACAGCGCTTAGCGGTTGTGGCTCAGATGATGATCGCAAAACACCAACAACGCAACCAGACGATGGTCATGACCATGACCATGACGAAGAGTCAGACGTAACCGCTGAGCTGAGACAAGGGCGGATACTCATTACCGAAAAAGACAGTAATAAAGCTTATGTTTATAGTCTTGCTCAAAACAAAGTTATTCAAAATTTGGACTTAACAGGTCAAGCTGATGCACTACAAACCAGTCCAAGTGGTAATTATGTGCTGGTACTCGACCGTACTAATCAAGGGGTAAACTTTTATCATAGCGGGCTAGAAATTGAAGACCATGGCGACCACGACCATCCTTATGCTCGAGACGTCAGTAAGATGCCACTACAGTTAAATTATACCCGTCCCGTACATTATCAAACGTATGGCGAACAAGCTGGATTGTTTTTCGATGGCTTGGGTGCGGCAGGTAATCCAATAGAGAACCCTGCACAGGCGGCTGGATTTGCCCTAGTAACGGATAAAGACATTGCAAATGGCAAACTTCCTTATCAAAAATTAAATACTAACATGCATGGTACAGCAGAGCCTCGCGGGAACTATGTTATCAGTACAGGACGTTATGATACAGTGGGTAGTGCGCTCGCTGATACAATCAGTGTCTTTGAACTTCACAATGACCACTATCATTTAAACCAGACGTTTGATACCAAATGTCAGGGTCTTCATGGCAGTGGTAGTGTCACTGACTATAGTATTTTCGCTTGTAGTGACGGTATTCTGAGCGTCAAGCAAGCTGGCGATGCGTTTAGTGCTGAAAAAATTATTTATCCTGTCAGCTTGACCAATAGCCAATGCACAAATGAAGATGGTAGCAGTAGCCCTGCTCGTATTGGCTCGTTTGCCACCAACCATCATCATAACTATTTGGTTGGCACTGCCTGTGGTCAGCCCTACCGTATTGATCCTGTCAGCAAAAATATTGCTCCTATTGTTTGGACGACGAATAACAGTCGCCGAGTCGTCAGCTATGATTTTGATGCTCATGGTGAACATTTAATGCTACTTGACGATGCAGGAACCTTGCATCTGCTTGATGTGACACAGAACTATAAACAAGTAGCCACATTAAACATTATTCCGGATGGAATCAAAAACTATAGTCATGGCGGGCCATCTTTGATCGTTAATCCAAATACTGAGATGGTTTATGTGATGGACAGCGAAAATAAGCAAATCGTCAAAATCAATCCCGACGCTAAAAAAATTGAGTCGAAGCTGAAATTGACCTTTGCACCATCGCAGCTGGCTTGGTTCGGGGTAAAAACTGCACACGACGATGAGCATCACCACGAATCATAACCGACTCTTTATAAAGGCCTAAATATTTTAGACTGAACTACTTGTCGCATTCTATCTTAATATAAATTAACAAACCTTTTCGTACCCTTATTTTGAGGGTATCCGCTAATACCTTGAAACAGGATACCCTCAAAATGGCAATACCCATCCATGTTAACGTCCAAATAATTGACAGCAAGGGTCAGATTATATACCATTGAAGACTCACCTTACTTATTAACCAATAAGATCCTATAGGAGTAACTCCATGAAATGGACTAAACCCGCTTTTGAAGACATCCGTATTGGTTTCGAAGTTACTATGTATTTCGAAGCACGTTAAAATTTACTAGACCTCAATACTTTAAAAGCCCTAGATGATTAGGGCTTTTGCTTTTTTGGAACTTTGGAAATATTGATTTATGTATATTCACGTTTTAGGCTCAGCGGCTGGTGGTGGTTTTCCACAGTGGAACTGTAATTGCGCTAACTGTCACGGTGTTCGTCAAGGCACAATTGACGCAAAAACCCGTACCCAATCTTCGATCGCCATCTCAGAAAACGGCGTGGATTGGATACTATTCAATGCATCACCTGATATTCGCCAGCAATTATTTGACTTTAAGGCAGCACAGCCCGCACGTCAATTGAGAGACACAGGCATCACAAATGTAGTGTTGATGGACAGTCAACTTGACCATACGACAGGGCTATTAACTCTGCGCGAAGGATGTCCTATTCCTGTGTGGTGTACTGATATGGTCTATCAAGATCTTACGACAGGATTTCCTATTTTCAATATGTTGAAGCACTGGAATGGTGGCCTGCAATATCATCAAATTGATCCAAAACAGACCTTTAACATTGAAGGCTTTAGTAATTTAGAACTGACGCCTTTGGTGATTAGAAGCTCGGCACCACCCTACTCGCCACATCGTAATGATCCACATGATGGTGACAACATTGCCCTGATTGTGAAAGATTTAAAAACAAAAAAACAGCTCTTTTATGCGCCAGGGTTGGGTAAGATTGATGATGACATTATGCAGATTATGAAAGCATCTGATTGCGTCATGATTGACGGCACGCTATGGACTGACAATGAGATGCAAGAATGCGGCGTCGGTACAAAAACCGGTCAAGACATGGGGCATTTACATATTAGTGGTGAAGACGGCTCACTGCATTATTTAGATCAACTCGAAAATACTCGCAAAATATTAATCCACATTAATAACACCAATCCAATATTGAATGAGCAATCTGAACAGGCAGCTCAATTAAAACAACACGGTGTTGAAGTGGCGTTTGATGGTATGCAGATCGAACTGTAAGGCAAAGACAAGGTGAAAACGATGCAAGAAGAAAAAACAGCACTTAGCGCAGAGGCGTTTGAACAGGCGATTATGGCTAAAGGTCAGTATTACCATATATACCATCCCTTTCATATCATGATGCATGAAGGACAGGCGACGCAGCAGCAGATCCAAGCATGGGTGGCTAATCGGTTTTACTATCAAATCAACATCCCATTGAAAGATGCGGCTATTATGGCAAATTGCCCCGATCAACGTGTGCGTCAAGAGTGGATTCAGCGCATGATTGACCAAGATGGCGTCTATCCTGATGGCGGTGGCCGTGAAGCATGGTTAAGTCTAGCAGAAGCGGTTGGTCTTAGCCGCGAGCAAGTGATTTCTGAAGAGTTGGTGTTACCGGGTGTGCGTTTTGCCGTCGATGCTTACGTGAATTTTGCGCGTCGTACGTCATGGCGAGAAGCCGCTAGTAGCTCACTGACAGAGCTATTTGCCCCGCAAATTCATCAATCGCGTTTAGAATCTTGGCCAAAACATTATCCTTGGATAAAAGAGCAAGGGTACACCTATTTCCGTTCACGCCTAAGTCAAGCCCGCCGCGATGTTGAGCATGGTCTGACCATTACACTCGACTCATTCAAAACAGCCGAGCAACAAGCGCGTATGCTAGAAATCCTACAATTCAAACTGGATATTTTGTGGACGATTTTGGATTCCTTGAGCTTGGCCTACGTCCACAACCAAGCGCCTTACCAAAGTGTCACGACTGACCATGTCTGGCATAAAGGATTGTTTAAATGAGTTTACCTGAGCTAGATCACTCCATCGTACCAGTATGGCGTCATGGTTATCGCTTTCAGTTTGAGCCGGCTCAGAATGCCTATGTCTTACTGTACCCTGAAGGGATGATCAAATTAAATGACAGTGCCAGCATCATCGGTCAGCATATTGATGGTCAGGCGTCCATTGCGGACATTATTAAAAAGGTGAAAGCCATGTTTGGAGATATTCCTGAGATTGAGCAAGACATTATCGAATATATGTTAGTGGCTCAACGTGAACATTGGATTGATTTAGTATGACTGCGCCTGTAGGACTTCCGTTATGGCTATTGGCTGAGCTTACCTATCGCTGCCCGTTACAGTGTCCTTACTGCTCGAATCCTGTTGATTATGCTCAGTATAAGCAGGAGCTGACGACTGGGGAATGGTTTGATGTGTTTGATCAGGCGCGACAAATGGGCGCGGTGCAGCTCGGTTTTTCTGGTGGTGAACCACTGGTTCGTCAAGACTTGGAAGAACTGGTCGCCTATGCGCATAACAAAGGTTTTTATACCAATCTAATCACCTCAGGCATGGGATTGAACGAATCTCGGATTGAACGCTTAAAAGAAGCGGGCCTTGACCACATTCAGATCAGTTTTCAAGCCAGTGATCCGACGGTAAACAATGCCTTAGCAGGTTCAAAACATGCTTTTGAGCAAAAGTATGAGATGTCACGTTTGGTCAAACAATATGACTATCCGATGGTGCTCAACTTTGTCATTCATCGGCAGAACATCGATCAAATTGATCAGATTATTGATCTCTGCCTAGAGCTTGACGCGGATACCGTTGAGTTGGCTATTTGCCAATTTTATGGTTGGGCGTTTGAGAATATAGAAGGTCTATTGCCGACCAAAGAACAAGTGGTCAGAGCCGAACGCATTACCAATGAATACCGCAAAAAGATTGAAGAACGTGGTATCAAGTGCAAACTGATCTTTGTCGTTCCTGATTATTACGAAGAACGCCCAAAACCTTGTATGGATGGTTGGGGCAAGATTTTTTTGACCGTCGCGCCTGATGGTACTGCCCTACCGTGCCATGCCGCCAGACAAATGCCAATACAGTTCCCTAATGTGCGAGAAACGCCGCTTAAAGATATTTGGTATGACTCGGCAAGCTTCAATCAATTTCGCGGTGACGATTGGATGCCTGACATGTGCCAAAGCTGCCCTGATAAAGAACGCGATTACGGCGGCTGTCGTTGCCAAGCGTTTATGCTGACTGGGGATGCCAAAAACGCCGATCCTGTATGTGGCAAATCGCCTTATCATTACCTGATTGAGGAGGCACGTGCAAACAGTGAAACGCCGGTTCCTTTTGAAGAGTTGCGCTTTCGCAATCCAAAAAACTCTAAACTATTGAGTAAAAAGCTATTGAGTCAAGAACAACTGATTCCTACTCGCATGGTAACGGAGTAAATATGAATGCTCAGTCTGTGATTTTTGATGGACACAACGATCTATTGACCCGCCTGTGGCTGAGTTCAGCCACAGATCCCGTGCATGATTTTATTTATGGCGCGCTGCCTGGACATTTAGATTTAAAGCGCTGCCGACAAGCAGGTTGGATGGGCGGATTATTCTCTATTTTCCTGCCACCTTATTCTTATGTAAAGAACAACCATCCTGACAAATTAGCCAACCCGTCAAACTCAGACTTCACTCCGCAAGAAATCGTCGATATTTGCTGCGCGCAATTAGAACTTGCCCAGCAATTGCAGGCGCGCTCTGAAGGTCAGATTCAAATTTGTACGTCTTTAGCGCAAATCAGAGCCTGCCAGCAGAATCAGCAATTGGCCATTGTTCTTCATCTTGAAGGTGCTGAGTTTTTGGCTATTAAGCCTGAGCTTCTGGATGTTTTTTATGAGGCAGGACTCAGAAGTATAGGGCCATTGTGGAATAGAAAAAGTCTCTTTGGTGATGGCTTAAATGCATCCTTTCCGCACTCGCCAGATACAGGCTCTGGTCTAACCCGCGAAGGCAAAGACCTTGTTTTGGCGTGCCGTGATAAGCATATGCTGATTGACGTGTCCCATATGAATGAGCGCGCGTTTTGGGATACGCTAGAAATTGCGGATCAGCCCATTGTTGCAACCCACTCCAATGCGCACGCCTTATGTCCGCAAGCAAGAAACCTGACTGATCGACAGCTGGCTGCTATCAAGCAAAATGGCGGTATGGTTGGGGTGAACTTTGATGTGGCTTTTCTGCGTGCGGACGGACAACGCAACACGCAAACCTCACTTGATGTGATTGTCGATCATCTTGCTTATTTGATTGACCATTTGGACGAAGATCATGTTGGCTTTGGCTCTGATTTCGATGGTTGTCTATTGCCTGATGAGTTATCAGATATCAGTCAAATCTCTAGGCTGATTGAGCGGATGCAACAACGACACTTTTCCGATGCGCTTATTGAAAAAATCACATCAAAAAATTGGTTCAATGTGCTGGATAAGATATGGCAGTAAACCTTTGACTGACTCACAGGGCAAACCAGCCAAAGAAACAGACAAGATTTTGCATCTTGCATGTAATCATCAAGTTGTATGATGCTAATTAGTTACCAGGCATAGAGATATAGTTCGGTAGTTGTTGTAGGCGATTCATCCATACCTGAATATTGCTATATTTATCTATATCAATATGGCCTTCATGCGCGATTGAGATGTAAGGATAAACGGCACAGTCAGCAATAGTAGGACGGCTGGCAGCCAACCAATTGTGTTTACTAAGATGATTGTCTATTAAGGTTAGTGTTTTATGTGCACGCTCTGAGGCTTGCGTCCAATCACTCTCCAAGCCGAATTTTTTAATCAAACGTGCTTCGCCGACACCATGTTTTATCTCATTCGATGCGGTAGATAACCACTGCATCACATCAGCTTGCAGATTCGCTTCGCTAGGCCACCATGCTTCACCGCCATACTTATTGGCCAAATATATCAATATGGCTTGTGAATCTCTTAGCACGATGTCCCCATCTTCTAAAACGGGAATTTCTCCCCAAGGATTTAATTGGAGAAATCCATCTGTTTTGTGTTCGCCGTTCATAAAATCAACGGGCACAATCGTTAAAGGAATATCGATAAACGAGGCAAATAGCCTGACTTTATAACAGTTTCCTGACACATCTAAATCATACAGTTTCATAGTTTGTTTCCTCAGATAATAGTTGATTGAATTCGAGTACATTGCCATCAGGATCACGAATGAATAAAGCAATCCTTCTTGGACCGAGTTTTTTAGGGCCTTCTGTGATGTCTATTCCTTCTTCAAGCAGCCAGTTTTGCAATGCAGTTATGTCATGAATAATAAAGGCTGGATGAGTCATGCCTGGTCTTTTAATCGGTTCGTCAAGTAACAGGTTTTTTTGGTTTTTTATCTTTGCGGCATTAAAAATAAGATTGATTCGTACGCCAGCTGATGTGACCATTTCATTGGCCTCGCCTTCAGGTATACGATAGGTTTCTTTGAATCCAAGACGCTCATAGAATGTAATCGCTTCCTGTCTATCACTGACTCGAATACCAACATGATCGTAGGCAAGCGCAATCTGTGAGTTTGCATGAGATAAGGTGCTCATAAGGTATGTCCCATATTGATTTTGACATAATCAGTATGGCACTTTGTCACTTAAAAGATAATACTGTAAATTCGATAATGATATTTTCAATAAATGAGATAATGATGGATCGATTACAAGCAATGTCTATGTTGATCAAAGTGGCGGAGATTGGTAGTTTTTCTGCCGCAAGCAAAAGCTTGAACGTACCATTGCCAACTTTAAGTAGAAAGATATCTGATCTTGAAAATCAGCTAGGTGTTCGTTTATTGCATAGAACCACCAGAAAGTTGTCTTTGACAGACGCTGGAAGCGATTATATAGAAGCCTGTAAGCGAATATTGGAACAGGTTGAAGAGGCAGAAAGTCAGGTAAAAGGAGAGTATTTAGAACCAAGAGGAGAGTTGGTGATAACCGCGCCCGTTATGTTTGGCAGATTGTACGTGCTGCCAATTATTATTGAGTTTTTATCTTTGTATTCCAATATAAATGTGCAGCTTTTATTATCGGATAGAAATATTAATCTTTTCGAAGATGACGTAGATATGGCGATTAGAATAGGCAAGTTGCCAGATAGTACAATGATAGCCACGCAAGTAGGCAGTATGCGCATCGTGACTTGTGCAAGCCAACCATTTTTATCTAAACACCGTAGCGTTGAATCACCTCATGATTTAACGCTACGCTCTTGTATATCGTTAGATACGGCAATGACTACTTCGCATTGGCACTATAAGTTTCCTAGTTCTGGGTTAACCGCTCATATAGATATTTTGCCAAGACTGACAGTTAATGATAGTGATTCAGCCGTGCAGGCTGCTATAAAAGGTGTGGGTATCACGCAACAATTACATTACCAAGTGAAAGAGGCGATAGATAAAGGCGATCTTAAAATCATATTAAATGAATTTGAACCTGATGAAATTCCCGTACATTTGCTTCACAAGACTCGGAAGTATTTGCCACAAAAAATGAAAGTTTTTTTAGAATTTATATCACCGAAACTAAAAAACAGCATTCATAACCTGTCAATTTCTACCTGATCCTTATTTACTAGCCAGTCTAAAGCTTGTAAATTGCGGTGGAGACAAGTATTTCTTATAACGCACTTGCAAACCTCTATCAGAGACTTTTTCCACAACAGGTGCTTTATACATAGAGAGTAGATATTACAATCGGTAAGATAATCAAGGTAATTGTCATCAGTTTAGATGACAATTACCTATCAAATATAAACCCTAAGAGATATTACTCATCTCAATGAGAATGAATTCGTCAACTGTCTCCACCACCACCTTTATTATGTCAGCTTTATATAGTGCTAAAAATCCAAGCTTTGTTGCAGCCCTTTATACAGACCAACCTTCTAATACAATCTTGCCATGCGCTTGCTGGTTTTCTAGCATTTGGTGCGCACTGCGTAAATGCTCAGCCGTGATAGTGCCAAGATGATAAGCAACCGTGGTTTTAATCTCGCCCGCGTCAATCATTTTTGCGACGTCCGTCAATAAACGATGCTGTTCAATCATATCTGGCGTATGGAACATAGAACGCGTAAACATAAATTCCCAGTGCAGGCTTAAGCACTTAGTTTTAAGAAGATTGGCATCTAATGATTTTGGATCATCAATGAGTCCAAGTTTACCTTGTGGCTTTAAGCATTTAATGATTTCTTCATAATGCTCTTCTGTATTATTGAGACTGATCACGTAATCTACTTCAGTGATGCCTGTCTTTTGTAGTTCATCATGCAATGGATTTTGGTGATTAATCACATGATCTGCGCCCAAATCCTTTAACCACTGTACGCTCTCCTCTCTTGACGCGGTGCCAATAATCGTCGCAGAAGTACGTGTTTTTAGTAACTGCGTTAAGATAGAACCAACCCCGCCTGCCGCACCAACGACCAATACTGAGACGTCATTAGCACTCTCATCACTACCATTTTTATCTGATGCACTATCAGAGACAGGCACTTGTAAACGCTCAAACAACATCTCCCAAGCCGTGATCGTCGTGAGTGGCAATGCCGCTGCCTCAGCAAAAGACAACGATGCTGGCATACGCCCAACGATACGCTCATCAACCAGCTGATACTCAGCATTGCTACCTGAACGGGTTAAATCACCTGCATAATAGACCTTATCTCCTACTGAAAATAGACTGACGTCTTCGCCTACAGCTGTCACTATGCCAGCAGCATCCCAACCAATCACCGCATACTCATTCTCTGGTGCAGGGCGCGATTGACGGATTTTATAATCGACTGGATTGACCGATATTGCTTTCACTTCTACTAGAATGTCATGACCTGAGGCAATCGGCTTATCGAGGGTAATGTCTTGTAGTGCTTGTTCATTATCGATGGCGAGATTGTCTTTATAACCAATGGCTTTTATTGTTTGAGGCTGCATTTTTTATTCCTAATAATAAATGGGTTAGATAGAGTCGCGACATGAGCAGTCATTAGGTGCTGTAGAGCATTCGATCATGGAACTGACTCCTCGCTTTTATCATTGGGGCTAATCATGAAGGTTCAACACATCCTAAATTTATAAATAAAAATAAGGCCTTAGATGGCCTTATTTTGTTTACTATTTGCTGTCAAAACTATTCGCCATAGCGAGGATAATCACTATAGCCGAGTTCAGTGCCACCGTACATCGTGGCAGGATCTGCCTCATTGAGCGGCCAATTGTTAGCCATGCGTTCAGGCAAATCGGGATTGGCAATAAAAGGACGACCAAAAGCAAATAAATCACCATAACCCTTGGCTAAAACATTGACCGCTTTTTCTACTGTATATTTTCCTGCATAAATAATACGGCCTGAAAACTCAGCTCTGACTGCTTGATAAAAAGGCTCTGGCAAATCAGGTGCATTGTCCCAATCGGCCTCTGCAATGGATAAGTAAGCAATACCTGCGTGTCCGAGTACTTTAATCGCTTCAATGTAGGTATGATGGGGATCTGACTCTACCAGTCCCAAGTACACACGAGTCTCATCCGTACTTGCAAACAACGGCGCAAAGCGTACCCCTAAACGATCCGCCCCAACCACATCACTGACAGCGGCAACCACTTCCTTTAAGAAACGCAGACGATTGGTCAATGAACCCCCATATTGATCATCACGGGTATTACCATGCTCAGAAATAAACTGATTTACCAGATAACCATTGGCACAATGCAGTTCCACCCCATCAAAACCCGCCTCCAATGCATTGCGTGCGGCTTGGGCATACATCATTACCAGCTCGCCAACCTCATCAGTACTGAGTGCGCGTGGTTCACTGGGGTCGGCTAACGTGCCTTCGCCTGGGCCTGTTTCGATAAATACTTTGACATTGTCAGCAGTGATGGCTGATGGACCAATAGGCTGAGCACCTTGCGGCTGTAAGCTGGTGTGAGACACACGCCCAACATGCCATAGCTGAGCAAAAATAATACTACCTTTAGCATGTACCGCTTGGGTGACTTTTTTCCAGCCTTCAATTTGTGCTTGCGAATGTATACCTGGCGTCCATGCATAACCTTGACCTCTTGGCTCAATCTGCGTACCCTCAGTGACCATAAAACCTGCTGTAGCCCGCTGTGCATAATAGCTTGCCATTAAATCATTAGGAATATTGTCAGGTTGCGTGCTACGAGATCGTGTCAACGGTGGCATTACAATACGGTTTTTGAGCGTATAAGGTCCAAGTTCTACAGAGGAAAATAATGTACTTGTATTTGAAATAGGTTGTGTCATAAATGTCTCTTTTAAAGCGAGCTGATGGCTTATTATTGAATGCCTTTGACCTGTTTTGATGCTTAGTAGCTACTTAAACAATGTCAGTCAGCATAGAGTTTTATGGGTACAATTAGAAACAACTACTTATTGTTTAATATACAATTATTAATGGTATGCATGATGAATGGTATAAATCGACTCGATATTAAGCAACTTAGAGTTTTACAAGCCCTACTTGATCTAAAAAATCTCTCACAAGTCGCGCGCAAAATGGGTTTGACCCAACAAGCCATCAGCGAGCAGTTGCGTAAATTACGTGAGTTGTTTGATGATCGTTTGTTTATTCGCCAAGGCAATAGCATGGTGGCAACGCCAAAGGCATTATCGATGCAGCAACCCATTGACCGTATATTAAAACAGTTAGAATTGCTGTTAGAGCCGGATATTTTCACACCGCAAACGTATAAAGGCGTATTTACGATTAGCGCAACCGACTATGCAACGCAGGCATTATTGCCGCAATTGTTTAACATCACGCGCTGTGCCGCACCAAATTTGAAATTAATCGTCCGCGATTTTGCCTCAGACAATATCAATCAACTGATTGCGGCAGGTGAGCTTGATTTGCTAATTACCTTTCCCGAGTTTATTCCTGATAACTTATCCTATGTTACTCTGTTTGAAGAACAACATTTATGCGTCACTGGTTGTGAAAATACGTTGGCAACAGACATATTAACACTGGCACAAGTTGCCGCTTACCCGCAGCTGGTGGTATCACCTTCGCGTGCTAATTTACGAGGCTCTCATGACCAGTGGTTTGCAGAAAAAGGTCTAAAACGAAATATTGTCATGTCAGTTCCTAGCTTTTCAGCAGTACCAGATATTTTGCACACAACCGATATGATTGCGTTTTATCCTTCACGGTTGTTGCCAAGCGACAAGGTTAAAGAACTTAGAATAGAGGCATTACCCCCTACCTTTAAGGTCATAGCAGCATGGCACCCACGTACCAGTGATAGTGGTATACATCGTTGGTTAATTAAACAGTTACAGAACCTATGATGGCTTATGAGAGCTAGGACGTGTTCTCATTTTAAAAACGGTGATAAAAAAGAAGACAAGCCCTAGGGCGTGTCTTCATACAACGGTATCGATCTGATCTAAACGTTATTCACCATGGTGTTTGGTGATAAAATCGCTGCTAGCTCCTCATCACTGAGCAACTTCTCTTGTTTGACCAATTCGGAGACGCCCAAACCGCTCAATAAAGCGTGGCCTGCGATACGACTGGCATTGTCATAACCGATATGTGGCACCAATGCCGTCACAATACCGATGCTGTTTTCTACATGCTGCGCACAGCGTTCTTTGTTGGCGGAGATGCCCTGAATACATAGCTCATCCAGCATGCGAATGGATTTTTCTAACATACGCGCATTGTTAAGCAAATTATAGATAATCAAGGGTTCCATGGCATTTAACTGCAACTGCCCTGCTTCTGCCGCCATGGTCACGGTCAAATCGGTGCCCATGACTTGAAAAGCCGTCTGGTTCATCGCTTCAGGAATCACAGGGTTGACCTTACCCGGCATAATGGAGGAGCCCGGCTGCATAGCTGGCAGGTTGATTTCACCTAGACCCGTGCGCGGACCGCTAGACAGTAAGCGCAGATCATTGCTGAGTTTGGAGAGTTTGATTGCCAAACGTTTTAGCGATCCTGAAAAGGTAATAAAAGCACCCATATCGGCACTTGCAGCCACAAGATCTTCTGCAAGCCTGACTGGTAAACCACTGATCGTCGCCAGCTCACTGATGGCCAAATCCGCGTAGCCTCTAGGCGCATTGATGCCTGTACCAATAGCCGTACCGCCTAAATTCACTTCACATAACTGGAGACACGTGTGTTCTATACGAGCAGTCTCACCGCCCAAATCACTGGCAAAGGCATTAAACTCCTGCCCCAACGTCATCGGCACAGCATCTTGCAGCTGAGTGCGGCCCATTTTTAACACATCACTGAACGCCTCTCCTTTGGCCGCCAAGCTATGCTTTAACTTAGTGATAGCAGCCATCAGCGGCTGTGCGGCAAAGACAATCGCTAAGCGAGCGGCAGTGGGATACACATCGTTGGTCGACTGAGAGCGGTTGACATCATTATTGGGATGTAAATGCTGATACTCACCATACTCAAAACCCATCTTAGCCAAACCAATATTGGCAATCACTTCGTTCGCATTCATGTTGGTCGACGTGCCCGCCCCGCCTTGGATTAAGTCAACAATAAACGCTTCATGATGCTCGCCGTCAATAAGATCCGCACAGGCATCAGTGATGGCATTGACTTTATCATCACTAAGCAGGCCATGTTGGTAGTTGGCTTTGGCAGCAGCATGTTTTACCATCGCCAATGCTTTGATCAAATCGGGAAAATGACTAATAGGCACGCCTGTAATATTAAAATTCTGATACGCTCGTTGCGTTTGAATACCATATAAAGCAGTAGAGGGAACGGCTTGTTCACCAAGTAAATCTTTTTCAATACGAGTAAGGATTGTGTCATTGGTCAGGCTATCGGTGTGTGTCATGATTTTAGGGCTTCTTGAGAATGAGTTGAATTAAAGTGATAAAAGCGGCATATCTGTATAGTTACATTGGGCATTGCTAAAAAGCAGACCCATCGTAACCGAGAATACTGCGCAAGAAAAACGTAAATATTCCGCTCTCAGACCCAAAAATTTTAGTGCTCAATCAAAAGTATCATAGATAAAATTGTGCTATAACTGCGTTGACCCTAGCCTCGTCAATAGTACAAATAAAGGCCTATTCTCAGTAAAATATAGATGGCTTAAAATAAATACGCTGTAGAACTCACAGTCCCAACACTTGCTTTAAGGCATTGATCTGTGGGCGCTGGCGATCCGCATAACGATAAGCCAGCACAACTTCTCGAACCAAACTGTTATCACCTAAATGATGAATTTGAACTGGCGCTGTACTTCTAATCCATAATCCTGCATAAGGAATCAAAGCCACCCCCAAACCCGACTCAACCATCCTAACAATGGCATCCAGATCGTTAATCTCCATGATGGTATTGACCTTGATATCTTGTTGTTTGAAGAACCTGCTTAACTTTGCGCCAGCTGAGGACTGTAGACTGTAATGGATAAAGGGATGTTGCTCGAGCGTCTGTCTGAGACTATAAAAAGGCCACTTCTTGGGACTGATCAGCACATACGGTTCCGTCATAATAGACTGGGTGACGATGTCTTTGGGCAAAGCAAAAGCAGGCTGTATCGTTATAGCTGCATCTATACTCCCTACTTCCAGCTTCTCGAACAACTCTATAGAACGTCCTGGGATAATTTCCGTTTGCATTAAGGGGGCTAACAAGGTAATGGCTTTTAAAGCCTCTGGGAGAATACCCACTTGTACTGAATTGATAGCACCAATTTTTAGCTGCCCGTAATAGCTAGCAATGTCGGTATCTGAGGGCAGTTGCATGGTTGCATAAAGTGCCAAAATTTCTTTGGCAATAGGCAGTATACGGGTGCCTTGCGGATTGAGGGTGATGGCTCTAGCGGAGCGGGTAAATAGCGCCAAACCTAAATTGTCCTCTAAGGTTTTAATTTGTGCACTGACCGCAGATTGGGTAAGGTTGATATGCCGAGCAGCCGCAGCAAAACTGTCTAACTCGCAAACGGCCACAAAAGTTTTAAGTTCTCTTATCATTTATTTCATCACAATTATTATTAGGATCACAAGTTATTAAGATCACGAGTTATAGTCGATTCTAAATAAAACAGAACCATTATAACCTGCTGCTAGCATAATCTTTCTCGCTATGTCTGCGCAGACAGAGGCTACGAAAATCATTTTAGCAGTACTATATTCATATTATAGTGGATTGACTATATCTTGACGCCATCTCATAAACGCTCTATTTTATTAAGAAAGATAACACAACTATTCTGCTAACTAATTTGATAAGAGAGCCAAGGATGATTATAGATAACGACGTATTACGGGAACGCATCAGCTTACTGGCTTCATTCCTCGGTGACGCGATCGCTCGCCAGACTGGGGAACAGACCATCAATACCATCGAGACCCTGCGAAAAGGGTTCATCCAGCAGCGCCGTGAGCCTAATGAAGCGCATAAGCAGCAACTCATCGACTTTATTGCATCTTTAGAAAATCAAACACTTAAAAATGTCATCCGCAGCTTTTCTATTTATTTTTTCTTAGCCAATCTTAGTGAAGAAAACTACTTACGTGAGCAGCGTCAAGTCATGCGCATGCAATCAGAGCACAGCTGGGAAGGATCGTTTCGTCGCACCTTGCTTGAGTGCCGTGAACGCAATATTGAACCTGCGCAAATGCAGGAACTCATTGATCAATTAAAATTCATCCCTGTCTTTACCGCGCATCCCACCGAAGCACGCCGCCGCACGACCATGAATATCTTGCAAAGTCTATTTACCCATAGCGATGCGCTAAATAACTTTGATGAAAACAGTTTTTCGTATGAACAAGCAAAAGAGCAAACCGCACAAACCATTGATTTACTGTGGTCATCTGATGAAGTGCGTACCCGTAAGCCCTTGGTTTACGACGAGATAAACAACGGTCTGCATTACTTTAACGCCAGCTTATTTAATGCCATTCCCAAAGTCTATCGTAATATGAAAGCCGCCATTGTCGATATCTATCCAGAGCTGATCGACTACCCTTTACCTGCCTTTATGAGTTTTGGCTCTTGGATCGGTGGCGACAGAGACGGCAACCCGTTTGTGACGTTTGAGACCACAGAACTTGCCGTCCTTATGCACGCCGATACCGTACTACGTCACTACCAAGTATTGCTAAAGAAGCTGCGCCGCCAGCTGATTCATAGCGATACCATCGTTACGGTTGCCCCTGAGGTATATGACAAAATCAGCCATTATGCTGAACTCGATCAGCGGGTGTTTGATTACAATTTTGATGATTATGGCAATGAGCCTTATCGCCGGTTACTTTCTTTAATTCTGAATAAAGTCAAAGCCACCAATCAACTGATTCAAAGCAAAGGGGATGACAGCGACGCCAAAAAAGACGCTTATGCCAACCCGCAAGAACTGCTAGAAGATTTGCGCATCATTCGTCAAAGTGTCAATACTCATGACACAGCACATGGCGACGGGTTATTGCTCGATATGATTCGTCTGGTCAAAACCTGTGGCTTTCATCTGGCCGCCCTCGATATTCGCCAAGAGTCGTCCTATCATAGCGAAGTGATTGCGGATATTTTTGCTAGTGCCTCAAATTTGCCAGACTATCAAGCGCTGAGCGAAAAAGAGCGGCAAGAATGGCTGACGCGCTTGCTCGAAAAACCCGGTACACCGCTCATTTATACCGACAATCTAACAGATAAAACCCGCGAACAATTGGCCTTAATGAACTCTGTGGCGACATTGCGTAAACTGGTTGGGCAAGACACCTTTGGCAGTTACGTTATTTCGATGACCAACAACGCCAGCCAGATACTAGAAGTGCTACTGCTTATGCGGTTTGCTGGCTTATGTAGAGTCAATGACGAGGGGCAATTGTCTGCCGACTTACCCGTCGCACCCTTGTTTGAGACGATTGAAGACCTGAAAAATATCGATCAAATTCTACCTGCCGTCTTGGACAATCCCCTGTATCGAGGATTGCTGAAGCATTCAGATAACACTCAAGAAATCATGCTGGGTTATTCAGACTCATCGAAAGATGGCGGCATTATCACTTCTGCATGGCAGCTTTATAGCGCGCAACAAACCATTGATCGTATTGCCGAAGAGTATGATATCAAAACGCGCTTGTTCCATGGGCGTGGCGGCTCTGTCAGTCGTGGCGGTGGCTCGACACACAATGCCATTGCCGCCCAGCCAGCGGGGACGCTACATGGTCAGATCAAAGTAACCGAGCAAGGCGAAGTGCTTTATGCCAAATACGCCAACACCGATACCGCGGTGTTTGAGCTGACCATGGGCATTACAGGTACCCTTAAAGCCTGCTCGACTAGATTTGTGGTGCAACCCGCTGAGCTGCCACATTATGAGTCGCTCTTTGCGCGTTTGGCAGATGCAGGCGAGCAGCGTTATCGCAAGCTTACCGACCATACTGAAGGGTTTTATCAATTTTACTCACAAGTCACCCCTGTACAAGAAATCTCTTTATTAAACATTGGCTCACGTCCATCGCATCGCAAAAAAGGCTTGCCAAGCAAAACCACCTTGCGAGCGATTCCTTGGGTCTTTGGTTGGTCATTGGCACGCTTTACGTTACCAGCTTGGTATGGCGTCGGTAGTGCGCTGCATAGTGTGAAAGCAGATGAAGATTTGATGAAAGAGATGAATACTCATTGGCCATTTTTTAGCGTATTTATTAGCAATATCGAGATGGCATTTACCAAATCTGAGATGAGCATTGCTCAGGCCTACAGCCAATTATGCGACGATGAAGCATTACGTGACAAGATTATGCAAGCGGTCATCGAAGAGCACGAACTGACTTATTCAGGCCTGAATGCTTTACTTGAGCAAACATCGTTATTATCAAATCAGCAAAATCTTGCCGCTTCGCTGCAATGGCGAAATGCGTATTTAGACCCCATTAACTATATTCAAATTGAGCTGTTAAAACGTGCCAGACAACAAGGCGATGCGCAAAACCATGAAAGTATCAAGAACAATATCGACGTTGAAGACCCATTAATCCGTAGCATCAATGCTTTGGCGGCTGGTTTACGCAATACAGGTTAAGCTCTATAAGGGCTTAACCTGTATTGCGTAAAAACCCCTTGTAAGCACTACGCTACAAGGGTTTATTTACTCTGAAAGACTTAACCACTAAATAATACAAATACAATGCCTCCACTACTACTGATTTGCTGTAGGTGTTTTAGCCAAAATCGTATAAGCGGCTTTAACCCGTTCAATATTGGGATAGTTTTTGTTGGCTAAAATGACAATACCTGTTTTTTCAGTGGGCATATAAGCAATATAAGCGCCAAAGCCATTAGTCGACCCATTTTTATTGACCCACACATTATTTAGCACAGGCATCGGTGGCTTATTCACTTGTATAGGCTGAGGGTTTAAGAGCGTTTCTGTTGAATTGCCCGCAACCAGCCTTTGCGATGTTGTCGGTAGAGGATACATCTCCCACGCCAGTCCTTGCGTGAAGTGCTTGGTTTGATAGTAACCTTTTCTATTGTTATTTAGTGCTTGCTGCATTTGGTTGTCTAAAGACACCAAACTAGAAGAAGACATTGCACCGCGTCTGCTGTATATGAAAAACATGATTGAGAGCAATTTATATATTAGCTAGCACGATCTGTTGCTTAGACTATAGTGGTCTATAAAAAATTGGCTCCAGAGATACTGCCAGAGCTTAAAAAGCAAGCCAATAAGACAGGTAAAAAGAGCGCTAGACTACATCAAACGCTAACTAGTGATGTAGGCCACCTTAAGCTTAGGGAGCATTTAGCTTCTATCGTGACTTTAATGAAGGTATCTGAAGATAAAGATAGTTTTTTTGAAAAGGTTAATCTTAATCATCCTGATTTCAATGAAAACTATCACATAGATTTTGATGAGTAGACATGACTACTTTTATTGATCAAGCCTTACATCATTGTAGGGCTTTTTTATTGCCAGTGTTTAATTGCTCGCTTGTTACTAATCGGTTATAGTTGGGCTTTAATCGACTGGACAAAAGACATGAAAAAGTTATTGCTGGGCTTTGGGTTAGTGGTATTGCTATCAGCATGTGGAACAGGTAATGAACCTGCAATAGAGGCTGAGCCTGATACTAGCGAACAAAGCTTAGAAGAAAGCGAAGTTATCACAGAGACGGAAGAAGTGGTGGCAGTTGTAGAGCCTGAACCCGTTGTTGAATCTGAGCCTGAGCCTATTGCTGAGCCTGATATTCCAGAAGATGACAGTGTGGTTGAAAGTAAAAATAGCGACATGGACTTCTCAACCTGCGTAACGCAACAAGCAACAATGGCAGAAGCTATTTTATCTAGCGGAAATTATAAGGTCATACCTATTGTGGACACAGAGCTTCGATCTATGGTTAAGTTTTGCACCAATGATGGTTCTGTAATTCATGCTTGTAGCGGGCTAGACAATACGATGGTAGTTACCAAGTCAACCGATAGAGAGGGGTGCTAGTTGTGAAAACCATTCTTAATGGTTATCGCTATATCACTCACAACGCTCAATCCAGCTTATGCTGAAGAATTGACGGCTATGGATTATTGCAATCAAATATTGTAGTGGTCAACTAATAAGAGATTTTTGTTGAAGTAGCGTCCCACACGTCGAGCAAACAGGTCTAGAACAACCGCTAAGTAACACCAGCCACCTTTGATACGAATATAAGTCACATCACCTGTCCAAACTTGATTAGGCGCATCTGGGCTAAACCTGCGGTCTAATATATTATCATGGGTTTTATGCGCTTGATCAGCGTGCTTGTACTTGTGAGACTTAAGCTGGCAACTGACCAAACCCATTTGCTTCATAAGCTTAGCGGCTAAGTAGCGCGTCAACCTAATGCTATGCTCATTCCACAGCATGGAGATAATGGTGCGAGTGCCTGCTAACTGCTTTGATTCGTTGAATACCTGACGTATCAAAGCTTTGAGTTTGACACGCTCAACATCAATGGGCTTAGTCTGGATGCCATAGTAGTAACTACTTCTCACTATACCAAACAGGTTGCACAGCTTCTGCTTGCTTAATCGTTTGTCCTGCTCTACAAGCTTACTTATCAGTAGTAGCTTTTGAGACTGTCCGATGCCAGTACAGCTAGCCGTACAACAAATGGTGACCGAACTCATAGATAGCCGAGTTCGCGTCATCTGTGACTTTTCTCATAGTATTCAAGACATGGTCGCAAGCGGCAGACTGTCATATGGCATTATAAAATTAACGGTCGATACTTCAGAAGATCTTCAGTCTTTTGGCTGGGCCAGCAACCAAAAGGTGTCTTTTGATGAATTAGATAAACTGCCCATCGTCTCCGCGCATAATGGTTGTTTTGTGCGGCATATTATAGAAGATACCTTAAACGACAGCGGCAAACGTTACTATTTTAGTTATTTAGCGAGCCATTTACAGCACCAAGTGGCGGCCATTCATGCAGGATTTGGCATAGGGTTATTGAGTAAAGACTTCATAAGTCGTACTGCCAATCTTGAGCTGCTCGGAAAAGACGAAGGCTTTCCTATGTTACCCAGCTATCAATACCGCCTGATAGGAGATGCCGATACCCACATCAAGCAAAAAATCGAGCAGCCTTTAAAACACTTTGTGGCGAGTATAAGAGATTAAATGCTTAGGACTAAACGTAATGCCCTATACTTAAATGTGCCCTATAAAAATAACGATTCATCCCCATCAACTATTCAAGCGCTAATTATATAAGCCATATAAGTCATTTATATCGCTTTTGCCTATTATTTTCCGTGCCTTTAAGCTAGGCGCGTTTTTTGAGGATTCACCATGAGCCAACTTTTTTCGCCTTTAAAACTTGGGCAAATCACACTAGATAATCGTATTATTATCGCACCCATGTGCCAGTACTCTGCCAATGATGGCGCGGCAAGCGATTGGCATACGATCCATTTAGGCCAAATGAGTTTGAGCGGCGCAGGACTACTTGTTTTAGAAGCAACTGCGGTCAATCCACAAGGACGTATTAGCTATGCTGATTTGGGATTATGGGATGACAGGACGCAAACAGCACTGGACAAAACGCTAACCGCAATCAGGCAGTACAGCCCTATGCCGATAGGCGTACAACTTGCCCATGCTGGGCGTAAAGCGTCAACTGAAAAACCATGGGACGGCGGCGGTTCGATTGCCCCTGATCAGTTAAATGGCTGGCAAACGGTGGCACCATCGGCGCTCGCTTATGACGAAAATTCTACTGTACCCACAGCAATGGATCAAAATGACATTGATGCACTAATAAGCGATTTTGTAAATGCGGCAAAACGCGCCGATGCGCTGGGCCTTGACTTGATTGAACTTCACGGTGCGCACGGTTATCTATTACATCAGTTTTTATCGCCTCTTTCTAACAAACGTGAGGATAAATACGGCGGCAACCTTGAGAATAGAATGCGCTTGTTACTTGAGGTATTTACAGCGGTTCGAGCTGAATTTCCAAGTGAAAAGCCAGTGGGTGTGCGTGTTTCTGCAACCGATTGGGCCCAAGGCGGCTGGGATCTCACACAAACGATCGAGCTGGCTAAAGCATTAGAGGCATTAGGCTGTGATTATATCCATGTGAGCACCGCAGGACTTAGCCCAGAACAGCAAATTCCTGTGGAAGCTAACTTTCAAGTGCCTTTTGCCACAGCAATAAAAGAAGCCGTCAATATACCAGTAATCGCAGTAGGCTTGATAACCGAAGCCCAACAAGCGCAAAGCATCATTACTGAGCAGAAAGCGGACGCAGTTGCATTGGCACGCGGCATACTTTATGACCCACATTGGCCTTGGCACGCTGCTGCAGAGCTTGGCGCAAAAGTAAAAGCGCCTAAACAATATCTGCGCTCAAGCCCACACGGCCAGCCCTCCCCAATAGAATAACTGCATAGACAATACTGGCTCAATTGGTTAAAACCGATTGAACCAGTATTGCCGTTATAAATAGAGACGTTAATGAGCGCTTTCCAGTCTAAAAGTGGTTAAAACGCTAGGTTATGCTGTTTTGTACAATTGAAAGAGAGGTATAGATTTATGCTGTATAAGTGTTGATAGTCAACTTCATAACATGCGCGGATGGTGGCAATCTTAATTACTCGTTTCGATAGATTAGCTTTTTGTTAGTTTATAAATTCTTGCATTATATGAGAGAAACCGTAGATAAGACCTTCATACTTATTACCTACAGAACACTTTAAGAACAGATTCATTCTTAATTTTATATTACCTTCAACAAATAAACCTATTGAGTTAGTTATAGGGTTGATTTATTCGATAATGAAGTACTCGCTATAGGACTTAAAGACACTTTCAAAGCCATCTACTGCAGATATAAACAACTAGCTGACTTCCTTCACATTAAATGATGCGTTTACCTCAGTTCCTGTATTTTCATTTGCATGAAAAACAGACGAGAATGAAATAGTAACCAAGAATTTTTGGTGAAACTTTATTCCATTTATGTCTTCATAATTCAACGTAACTGAAGCGCTTGGGAAGTCTGGTATTTCAAAAGGGCCGGTAGTTTCAGTTTGTGGACGATCCAAGATTCCTAGTTGAACATATTTCTCGAAAGCTGATATAAAATAGGAAGGTAGCTTAATAGAAACCTCTTTTTTATTTTGGCTTACAGGGACTGCCTCAAGAAATATAATTTTTTGATTATGGATAGCATGAAAAGATTTATCGATTTCTACAAAACCCTTTTTATGACTAAATTTCATTTGCTTATAAGGATCAAAATATTTTAATGCATCTACCAATTTATCTAGGCTTATATCCCACTCAGCTGCAAGATTGAGTGAAGGCCCTGTACCAAAGTTTATCAAATTCAAATCTATAAAATGAGACGATTCTTTATTTTCCCACGCCCATTCTTTACTCTCCTTCTCGACAATCGCTTTGCTATATTTAGATAGCAATTTAAGAACAGGTTTTGTTGTGGCTGTTCTTTGCTTTCTCATTTCAAAAATTATAAATGAGTTTGCCAAGGCGGTTAGCAGCGCAGCTAATGCTGTAACTGTAGCAACAATATCCATCAATATTCCAATAGTAGATTAGGTTTACAAAGTTATTCTGTCTGATTTTGGTGGTTTATAACACCCCAAAATGACCTATATTACATACTCCAATAATTTCAACAAGAATTATCTTTGCAAGTTATTGAAATAGCCAAAAACCATGATCTGTTAGACCATAATCTCCGTAACAATTTCAGTTTTCACCGAGTTAGCAATAAAGCATTGCTCATGCGCTTGATGATGCATTTTTTCAAGTTGCTCCATTGTCGGCTGTTTATCACCCGAAAATTTAACATGTGGTTTCAATATCACTTTAGTCATTGAGACTTTACCATCACTGTCTTTTTCCATGATACCCACAGCATTGTCTACATATGAATCAATCACATATTTTCTTTTTGCTGCAATAGACAAAAAGAAAATATGTGACAACTAGAAAGAGAGGCAACAAAAGCTTCTTCGGGATCTACATTTTCCTCAACAGAATAAGGCACGGAAACAACGTGAGGAGAAGATGAGGCTTGGACGACGACACCACCATCAAAAATCCATTCGTGCCCTCGGCTATATTTGTTATCAACGTAACTTTCACTGCTATCTCTAACCCAGTTGATTTTGGCAAAATACTCTGACATTTGAACTCCGTAAAGAATAGCTATTCTGGACTATAGCATTTACCCCCTTTCACTATATATGTATTACGAAAAAAAATTTACAATCAAAGAAAAAGCGCCATCCTAATAAGATGGCGCTTTTTGGTTCCTAATGGCTACTCTGCAACCAAAAGTTTACTGACCTAATTGCTTATAAGTTTGGGTTTACAATGATTTTTACCGCAGACTCATTGTTGTGAATCAGCGTATCAAATCCTTTTGAAATCAAATCATCCAAGGCAATGCGCTGAGTGATAAAAGGCTCAAGATTGACCAAACCGTCTTCGACCAGTTTAATGGTGTCTTTGTGATTGTTGACATAGCCAATAGTGCCGCGAATATCCAGCTCTTTCATCACCACGCTATGGACATTGACGGAGGCTGGATGACTCCAGATGGAGACAATCACCACCACGCCAGCAGGCTTGGTCAGCTCGACTAGCGAGTCAAGCACCGCATTGACACTGGTGCATTCAAACGCCACGTCCGCACCGCGATTATTGGTAATTTTCATCACCTCTGCGTTCAAATCTACTTCCGTCGGATCTAAGATATAATCCGCAACGCCACTCTCGCGGGCTTTTTCTTTGCGCTTGGCACTCAGCTCCGTGAGTATGACGGTCAGACCTTTGGCTTTTAAGACCGATGACAATAACAAACCAATAGGGCCACCGCCGCCGACCAACGCGATATCACCTGCCTGCGCGCCACTACGCACAAAAGCATGATAGCCCACAGATAGTGGCTCAATTAAGGCCGCTTGGTCTAGTGGAATATCATTGGAGATGGGATGTACCCAGCGGCGTTTGACGGCGATTTTTTCAGACAATCCGCCCCCACGTCCACCCAAACCGATAAAGTTCATATTTTCTGATAAGTGATAGTTTTCGCCCTCAACAGTGGAGACGTCATCAGCAATTATATACGGCTCAACCACCACGTGCTGACCGACTTCAATGTCATCAACGCCCTCGCCGACTTCGTATACCACACCTGAAAACTCATGCCCCATCGTGATGGGTGCAGACTCGCCTGAGATGGGATGCGGATGACCACAAGGAGGAATGAAAATAGGCCCTTCCATAAACTCATGCAAATCCGTGCCGCAAATACCGCACCATGCCACATCGATACCGACCGTACCTGCCGCTACCGTAGGCTCTGGAATGTCTTCAATACGGATGTCACCTTTGTCATAAAAACGTGCTGCTTTCATAGTAGTCTCCTTTGAGTGTTGTGATAAAAACGATTACCGCGATGAAAGTAAGGATTAGTTACTGACATCATGCCCAGATTAAAGTTGGCCTGTCAATCATCCAACCATACGCAGTTGTTGGTGAACAGTAACGCCACTGCACGCATTTAGCCAAGCTACTGATATCAATCACTATCTGTCATTACATGATTTTCTCTATCAAATGATGACTATTTATAGTCCATAAAACTCTTATGAATATTCTAAGAGAGATAGTAAAACAGACATCTAATAGCGTCTATTACTGGGCTAATTCCTTATAGTGTTGGCTGATATTGATACGCCAATAATCGAATTAAACAATAAAAGTGATAAGTTGTCAGTGTTGCCAAACTTTTGGTTGCATCTGTCACTCATTACGCCTAGTATTTCGCCCCTGCAATAATTCTACTTCTCAAAACAGAGCCCTAGTAGAGACATCTATTCACAATAAAGAAGGATTTATTATGTCAACTAACAACATTACGATTATTGACGGCGGTATGGGCCGAGAATTGGCAAAACGCGGCGCACCATTCCGCCAGCCTGAGTGGTCGGCGCTGGCGATGATAGAAGCGCCCGAGATCGTCCGTGACGTACACCGCGCTTTTATCCAAAGTGGTGCAGCGGTCATCACCACCAACAGCTACGCCCTCGTACCGTTTCATATTGGGGATGAGCGCTTTGCCAATCAGGCTCAAGAATTGGCAGCCTCAGCGGGCGAGATGGCGCGTGCAGCGGTCGAAATGGAAGGGGGCACGACTAAGGTAGCAGGCTCTATCCCGCCACTATTTGGCTCATATCGTGCTGACTTGTTTGACGCTGAGCATGTCGAAGATATCGCGACCCCACTTATCAAAGGTCTGAGCGCACACGTGGATTTTTGGCTGGCAGAAACCCAAAGCCTGATTGCAGAATCCGTCGCGGTACGTAAGCTATTAGATACGCTAGATACAGACAACAAACCATTGTGGGTATCTTTTACCTTAGAAGACAGCGAGCATCTTGATGTACCACGCTTGCGCTCAGGCGAGACGGTACAAGAAGCTGTTGCGACATTGGCAAATCTGAATATCGAGGCGATACTATTCAACTGCTGCCAGCCTGAGGTGATTGATCAAGCACTAGACGTCGCACAAAGCACTTTGCAAGATAAGAATGCAATGCACATTAAGCTTGGCGCTTATGCCAACGCCTTTCCGCCGCAGCCAAAAGACGCCACAGCAAATGATGGTCTCGATGAAGTGCGTGATGATCTCACACCGCCTGCGTATCTGGTATGGGCACAAAAATGGCAAACCCAAGGCGCATCATTGATCGGCGGCTGCTGTGGTATTGGTCCAGAACACATCGAGGCATTGAGCCAGCATTTCACAAGTACTTTGACAACAGGTACGTCGACAAAATAGAGATAGTGCGATGCAAAATGGACAAAAAATTGGGCTAACCATGCTCACCGCCCTCGTGTTCAGCTCGATGGTGGGTGCTGGTATTTTTAGCCTACCGCAAAACATGGCCGAAGTGGCAGGTGTGGACGCCATCATCACCGCATGGATCATCACTGGCGTGGGTATTTTATTACTCGCGGGCTGCTTTTTGCACTTATCACGCCTCAAGCCTGAATTGGACGGTGGTATTTATACCTATGCTAAAACAGGGTTTGGCGATTTGGCGGGCTTCTTTTCGGCATGGGGTTATTGGCTGTGCGCCACCATCGGGGTGGTGGGCTATTTGGTGGTGGCTTTTGCCGCGCTGGGTAGCTTTATTGATACGCCAACCAGTATTGTCTTTGGCGAAGGCAACACGATTGGCGCACTAATTGGTGAGTCGATCATCTTATGGCTGGTGCATTATTTGGTGCTGCGCGGTGTCAAACAAGCCGCCTTTATCAACTTACTTGCCACCTTGGCAAAGAGCCTACCGCTCATTGCCTTTATCGTGTTTGCCTATTATGCCTTTGATATGCAAACCTTTAACACCGACCGCGCGGGCACCACATTGGAAGCGCCCTTTATGGAGCAGGTGAAAGGGACGATGCTCATCACCTTATGGGTATTTACCGGTATCGAAGGGGCGATTGTGTTGTCGCAGCGCGCCAAAAAACGGTCGGATATCGGACGCGCTACTTATATTGGCGTGATTTTGGCACTGGTACTGTATGTCGCTATCACCCTGCTCTCGCTTGGGGTGATGAGCCGCGTTGATGTGGCTGCTTTAAGCAACCCCTCAATGGCAGGCATCATGGCACAAATGACGGGTAGCGTGGGCAAATGGGCCATCAGCATTGGACTTATCGTTTCGGTATTGGCATCTTATCTGAGCTGGATTCTCTACTCTGCAGAAGTGCCGTATACTGCTGCCAAATACAATGCCTTTCCGCGCATTTTTACCAAGCAAAACGCACAAGGCACGCCAACTGCCTCGCTGTTGTTGACCAGTGCTACTGTTCAGCTGTGCTTATTGATGATCTTTTTGACAGGTGAGGGTTATAACACCTTAGTGATTATCTCCACCTCGATGATTTTGATTCCTTATTTTTTGGTCGGGGCCTATTTGGTCAAAGTCTCATTTGCGCAGTCAGAACGCTGGAGCATCAAAGCCATCGGTTTGGGTGCGAGTGTCTATGGCGTTTGGCTGATTTACGCTGCTGGTGTAGACAACTTGCTGCTATCACTGTTTTTATATATACCCGGTCTGTTGATTTATTACTATAGCCGCTACCAAGCAAAGCGGACGCTTAAACAATAGCGCTAAAAGCTGTGTCTTAAAATAGAACAAATAAAGCAAAAAATGAAAGGGGTATAAGTCATGTGACTTATACCCCTTTTGTTTGAGCTATTCTACTTTAATGACTTATGAGTAGTTAGCAGAGCCTCTACGCACCCTCTTTACTTCTTACCTATTTTTTATTTCTGCCGCTTACGTTGCACAAGCAAACAATCACTGCCCTCCAATATCTACGACATAGCGCTGCTTATCATAATGAGCAGCATAAGCGGCGCCAGTGGTTGAATGCGTTCTTTGCGCATAGTCGATATAGTCAATAGTGATAGAGTCTTCAAACTCTGTATATTGAATCTCATACTTATAAGCAGTATGGGCTGGCAGATTACCCAACATATCCACTCTTTTGGTACTGGCATATATGGCCTTAACATCAGATATTGGATGATCACTGTTGTTATTAATCACAATCGTGCCTTTTTCTTGCTGACTCTCTGTGCATGCTACCAACAGTAATATAATAGTGGCAAAGCCTACGCGGTAATCAAACATAGTTTTTCCTAATGACAGCATGAAGTTGATAAGAGACTAAAACCCCGCGTTTTTGGATTTGTTTTATATTGATGAGTGTCGCTTATCAACCATCTTAACAGCAGTTATGTGGCTAATGCCTCCAAATCAATCACTTGATGGCAATAATGCCTCATAATATGATGATCGTGACTGACCATTACCAAGGTGCAATTTTGCGCTTTACATTGCGTCACGAGCAGATCCAGCGTTTCTTTTTGGGTAATGGGATCGAGTCTAGAGGTCACCTCATCGGCAAACAGCAAAACTGGATTAAAGAGTAGCGCACGCAAAATTGCCACCCGCTGCAACTCACCGCCTGAGACATTGAGCGCATTGCGAGTGAGAATTTGCTTATCTAGCTTTAGCTTTTCTAACAACTCAGGCACGCGGCTAGCATCTAAGCGGTGCTTTTTAATCACGTCATTTAGCAAAGTCTGTAGGGGTACATGCGAGGCAAAAGCGGCTGGTGGATCTTGATATAACTTAAGCACTTGATGGCTCTTTGGTTTTTGTTGCCAAGTAATGACGCCGCTGGCAGGTTTTAATAAGCCGCATAACGCGTCGCCCAATGAGCTTTTACCAATACCACTACCCCCAATCACGCCAAGCACTTCGGCCTTTTGTAAGCTAAAATTTAAGCTCTCAAACAAGACCCGTTTACCACGCGCCAGACTCAAGTCTTGGACAGTGAGTAATGGGCTGTCTTGAATGAGGCTTCTGTCTTGACTTTGCCAATTATACGGCGCGGCGGCAATCAATTGTTTGGCGTAGTCTGAGGTCGGTTGATTGAGTACTTGTACGCCACTGCCTTGTTCTAACAACTGGCCTTTTTTCATGACCATGATACGGTCATTAGCACGACCACTTAACGATCTTGCCACCTCGATATCATGAGTAATGGTCAAAAGTGTGCCGCCATTTTCGCTAACATTTTTTAGTAATGTAATGACCGCTTGTTTGTTGGCATCATCCAAGCCTTTGGTGGGTTCATCAGCGATGACAATATACGCACCGCCAGAGGTGGCAATCGCAAAAGAAGCGCGCTGTGCCATGCCGCCCGACAACTCATGTGGGTAATACTCTGCCGATTTTGCCAGTCCTAAGCTATCGATTTTTTCTTTTGCCAACTGCTTACTGGTCTTGTTGTCTTTTTGAGCCACAAAATAAAGACTTTCCCATACTTGGTCGAGCATGGTCATGGTGGGATTGAGTGAACGGCTTGGCTCTTGCGGCAACATCGCCATACGTCTGCCCCAATACTGGCGCAGTTGTGATTTGTTTAGAGCTTGATTTTCGATGAGGATATCACCTTGAGCGACCAATTCATCAGGCAATGCGCCCATGATGGCTTGCGCCAGTAAGCTTTTGCCTGAGCCTGTTTCGCCCAAAATAGTGACATTTTGCCCTTGATGTAGCGTCAAACTGATAGGCTCAACCAAACTTTGTCCCAACTTGGTAAACACCGCCACGTTATTGGTTTGTACCAAGATGCTGTCTATCGATGATTCTTGTACCGATGCGTCTGCTATCATTTTATTTTTCCTGAAATCAATTGTAAGCTTAAAACTAAAACGAAGACCGCGATAATAGGCTGTAGGAAAATGAAAGGCGCTTGATAATAATAAGGAAACAATTCAGTCATCATCAAGCCAAGCTCAGCCGTGGGCGGGCGCAAACCCACATTGATAAAACCCAGTGTGGCAAGAGCCAATACGGCATTACCAGCGGCAAAGGCACTGAGCGTCGCGATAACTGGCAAAATCTTCGGTAAAAAATGACGCTTGAAACAATAAAAGAAGTCCATACCCATCAACCGTGACGATTCGATTTCGCGGCTGCTGGCAATCGTTTGCGTCATGGCGCGTACCATACGAAAAAACTCGACCCACAACACCAATGAAATCCCCAAATATAACGACCAAAAACTGTTAGGCGCAATAGCCGCAAACAACAATACAAATAGTAGTCCTGGTAGCGCCATGACGATGTCACACAAAAACCGACAGACAAAGTCTATCCAGCCACCAAAATAACCGCTCAACACTCCCATCAGTAATCCAAAAAACAACGCAAAACCCACCGACAACACAATCAGCGAAAACGACAAGCGAATGGCAGATGCCACCCTTGCCAGCATATCTCGGCCAAAATGATCGGTGCCAAACCAATGGCTTATACTCGATGGCTGTAACATGCTACTGAGATTTTGGGCATTGGCATCCATTGGATAATAAATCGGCTGTAAAAAGGCAAACACCAATAGTAAGAGTAGTAAAATAGTCCCAAAAACTTGTACGGGTTGCAGTTTGTTAAATAGTTTAAACACATTCATAAAGTCAGCTTTCCTAGTGTTAATGGTGGATTTAGTGGTAATAAAAGTTAGCGCGCTAAATCCACGCGCGGATCAATCAGACCACTTAATAAATCCACCACCATATTTAGTACCACAAACATGGCGCCCATGATTAACGCCGTGCCTTGTATCATCGGCACATCACGGGCAACAATCGCATGTACCAATGCATGACCGCTACCAGGCCACGCAAACAAACTCTCCACAATCACCACCCCTTCCACCAAATACACCAGTTGTACTGAATGGTAGGCCAAAATGGGAATGGCCACATTGCGCAGACCATGCCGACAAAACGCCGTCCATTTACTCAAGCCCTTAAGCTCGGCAAAATGATAATACTCAGACGTTTGTACTTGCACCATCGCATGGCGACTGACTCGGATTGAGACCGCTGCCAACCCAATCGCCAACGTCAATGCTGGCAAGATGTAATGTTGCGGCGTGCCATAGCCGGCGGCTGGCAACCATTTGACTTGTACGGCAAGTAGCGTAATTAAAGCGATACCGATAATAAACACTGGGACGGAACGCAGCACGGTACTCACCACCAAAGTCAAACGGTCAAATATCCCGCTCGGTCTTTGCGCTGCCAGTAAGCCCAGAGGTGGCCCAATGACCAGCGATATGACCAGTGCGACCAATGCCAGCGCCAGAGTATGTCCGAACTGATGCGCAATCTCCGACCATACCGACTCCCCACTTACCAATGAATGCCCCAAATTAAACTGTGCCAAATCGACTAACCAATCAAAGTAGCTCTGCCACCACGGCTGATCCAAACCAAGCTCAGCTCGCACCAATGCAGCGGCGGCGGCATCCGTCTGATCATAACCGTAGCGACTGGCAGCGATGCGGTAAGCCATGTCGCCCGGTAAACTACGGGTCAGAATAAAAGTCAAAGTGCCAACCGACCAGACGACAAAGACCAGTTGTAATAAACGCTGGGAAATATATTTCAACATAGTTATCAATCACAATTTTTTTACGTTTATAAAGCGAGTTACGGCAATCGTCAGTTACTAACCACTGACTACCAATCACCAAGACAATTTATTCAAATAAAAATTTCGTTCTAAACCATCAATTTCCAAGCCCTTTAATGACTTATGCGCAGCGGCGTTCTGTTGGTAATACACCACAGGCACGATAGGTCGCTGGTCATAGATGATTTTTGACACCTTTTGTTTGGTCGCAATGTTATTATCACTGTCATTGTCCTTAGTCGTCTCTAGCTTTGATAAACTGTCGCTCAGCTCAGAATCTTGCCAATTCATCACGCCCCAGTCGCTGCCTTTTGGGTCAAAATCTTCGATCAGTGAACCCACAGGATCGGGCGTCATGCCATAGTTACGCGCATACAATGCCATCTCTAACGTGCCATCTTGATGACCAGCAGGAATCTCTGAAAAATTACCCACGGACACGTCTACATCCACCCCAATTTTTTTCCATTGCGCTTGCAGCGCCGTGGCAATGATTGGCAGCTCTGGACGGTCTGAAAAAGTGCGTAAGGTAAATTTGAACGGTTTGCCCTCTTTTTGTAGCATGCCCGTGGCATCAGCCGTAAAGCCCAAATCCAGCAAACGTTGTTTGATGGCTTGTGGATCCGGGGTTTGAGTTGGCGTTTTGATTTGCCAGTCTTTAAAAATTGGTGGCAATATTTGATTGGCTACGGCATTGTCTGCCCGCATCACAGACTGAGCAATGCCTTGTCTATCGATCGCATCACTGAGCGCTTGACGGACGTTGACATCACTAAACAAAGGATTTTTGGCATTGACTTTGTATTGAATGGTACGCGCCAGCGATTTTGATTTAACCTGTAAATTAGGATCTTGTTGCAAGCGCGCAAGGCTCGCTGAATCTAGCGTGAATACCAGATAGTTGGGTTTACTTTGCGCCAATAACGTGCGGGTTTCACTACGACTGTTGGCCAGATACGTGACGTCCTGAATTTTAGCTTTTTCGCCCCAGTAATCGGCAAAGGCTTTTTGCTCAATTTTTTGGGGCGGCTCAATTTTGGTGACGTAATAAGGGCCAGTTGCGATCAGCTCTTTTATTTCATTATTATCGTCAAACGAGGATTTTGCCAAAATAATACTGGTTGCATGTGCCAAATAAGCCGGAAAAGACATCAATGGCTTTTCTAACGTAATCTCTACCGTTTTGCTGTCAATTGCCTTAATTTGTGAAATCAGTGCCGACTTCAAAGCCGTGGGCTTGGTTAATGCCACGTCCAAGCTTTTTACCACGTCATCAGCGGTCAGTGGCGAGCCATCATGGAACTTGACGCCATCGCGCAATACAAACGTCCACACATCGCCTTGGTCATTGGCAGACCAGCTTTGCGCAAGCATGGGCTGCAAATCGGCATTTTGCGCAGCATCAACGAGCGTTTCGGCAAGCTGTAAACGCTGAAAAATAAACCCTGACTTACTTGGATCAGTAGACGTTATTTCCCAAGGTGTAACCACGATTAAGTTTTGTTGTTCATCGCCCTGAGGCGTAGAAGCTGTCTGACCCTCTGACGGCTTAGCGCCAGCAATGAAATACCATGCTAGTCCTGCTAGGGCTAATAGCACAGAAATTAAGGCAATTTTTCTCATATACTTTTCCGTTATAGTATAACATTTCAAAAAAAACGTTATGTTATAACGAAAGTCATAGAAGGTAAACCATTAATATGAAAATAATTCTCATTTGGCTCTGAATCAGTATCTCGCAACTATAAAATGAGACGCCGCGCAAACTAAATGCCTTGACCATGCAGCGTTACCAACATGTAGCGTTACCAATAAGGGGAGCGCTGCATCTCTTCAGCGAGAAAATCCATAAACTGTCTTTGTAATGGCGTGACCTGTTTTCGAGTGGCATAAATCACATAAACACCCAAGGTTTTAGGTTGCCACTCAGGCAATAGTACGATTAATTGGCCCGATTCAATCAAAGGCTGTACCGTTCCTAATGGCTGCAAGCTAATGCCATGCCCATTCAAAGTGGCGTCAAGCAATACTTCAGGGATGTTGGCGCTGATATTGCCCGAAATGGGAACAGATTCGGGGCCATTTGGACCATCGAAAACCCATGCAGACCGACCAAAATAAGCAAAAGATAAGCAGTTGTGATGTACCAAAGACTGTGCATCCGTAGGCTTTCCTCTTTTTTGCAGGTATTCAGGGGCAGCACAGACAATAGATCGACACTCTCCAATACGTCTGGCAACAACGTTTGGTTGCAAATCATTGGTAATACGAACAGCCAAATCGATACGGGAGTCAATCAAGTTGACTGAATCATCGGTTGCCAGAATATCAATCGCCGTCTGCGGCCAATGCGAGACAAAGCGCCTAACCACCTTCATCAAAAAACTGTCAATCAGTGAATAGCTGGCAGTAATTCGCAGCTGACCTTTCAACTCCAGGGTGTTTTGGTTACGGATATCATCTAGCGTCTGAGTCAATCCAAGCAGCTGATGCGCAACCTCAAGCGTCTGCTCACCCGCTGTCGTAAGGCTTAAGCGTCTGGTAGTGCGATGTAATAAGCGCACATCCATCCAACTCTCAAGCTCTGTCAAATACCGTGATACTTTGGCGCGAGACATGTCTAAATTCTCTGCGGCTCGGCTCAAACTACCTTGCTCAACAATAGTGACAAATACATGCATCGCTGTCAGTCTGTCCATCTTTTTATCCTTATTTGCTCGAAATATGCAACAGTAAACACCGGATTATAGGGTATTTCAACGGAATATAATCAAATAGAATGGCTTCTAACAATCAATATTCCACATAACATGTTTTATTTACCCTACTACAAACAAAGGTGTCTTATGAACAAACGAATAGCAGCTTCTGTGGTGGCCACCGCCCTACTACTTGCCGCACAAACCAATGCCGCTGACTTACAGCTCCAAGAATATAAAGCCAATAAAGACGCGATTTTTCCCGTAACCTCCGTACTGGCAAGCGGTGAAAGAGACGCCATTTTGTTTGATGCGCAGTTTAGCGTCAGCGATGGTAATGCGTTGGTTGATATGATCAAAAAGAGCAACAAAGACCTAAAAATGATTTACATCACCGCAGGCGATCCAGATTACTACTTTGGTCTTCAGCCATTACTGAACGCCTTTCCTAATGTCAAAGTGGTGGCCAGCCCTGCCACTGTTGAACACATCGAAGCCACCAAAGATGCAAAATTAGCACATTGGGGCCCAATCCTTGGCAAAAATGCGCCGACGAAACTCACCGTACCGCAAGCGCTCAATCAATCAACATTGACGCTAGAAGGTCACCATATCGAAATTAAGGAAATGGGAACACATCAAGCATATATGTGGGTGCCTGAGTCAAAAACCGTTTTTGGTGGCGTATCGGTGACATTGGGCCTACATGTTTGGACTGCTGATACTCAGACCAAAGAATCTCGTAGCGCTTGGATACAGTCGCTAGAGCAAATGAAGTTGTTAGCGCCAAACGTGGTCATTCCAGGCCATTATTTGGGCAATCGTCTCAAAAAAGGCCACGCGATTGACTTTACGATCAGTTATCTAAACACTTTTGAGCAAGCGCTTGACGAAGCCAAAAAACAAGACATAAAGCAGTCAGAAAAAGTGATTTCAGTTATGAAAACAGCCTATCCGGCATTGTCTGGGGAGAGTAATTTAGAGTTGAGCAGTAAAGTCAACACAGGTGAGATGGCATGGTAAACACAAACCATTAGTACATAAAACCCCCATAAGTTGGATTCAACTTATGGGGGTTTTCTCATTTATAGTGCAGTGTGATTGCTCGGACTTTTTAAATGGTAAGAAATAGCAATCTTAGTGCTTAAAAATTAACGCTGACATCGAAGATATAATAGCGACCCGGTTCATTAAACGTACGGGCACCAGCATTGGTCGTCGTCCCTTCTCGTTTGATTTGCTTATCAAACAGATTCTTGACACCAGCACCAATGGTGATGTCATCTGTTAGATTATAGCGTGTGCTGACATTGGCAAGGGCGTATGGATCACGATCCAGTTTCGGGGTGGTAAGTGCATCACCCGTAGTGACAGCCACTTCAGGCGCTTCAATGGTTCCATAGTAGCTAACGCCAAAGTCCGTGTTCCAGCGAGGGGTAATATCCCAACTGACATTTGAGTTCATGGTGAATTTAGGGATTAAGGATAACGGCTCACCCGTGTCTTTACGCTCTGAGCGGATATTCCCTGTCAAATTGGTAGACCATGAGACCGTATCAGTGACGGGTACTTTTACAAACCCTTCGATACCTTCAATGATAGCATCCCCTTGGTTTTCCCACTGAAACACAGAACGTTCTGCGGCGATACCATCCGCTATGACACCGACCACACCCACACGCTCTACACCAGCGCCGATACGATTGTCATAATCATTGTGATAGTAAGTCAAGCCTGCATTCAGTCCCGTGTCATCTTTATAAGTGAACGTCAGCTCTTTGTTCCAAGAGGTCTCGTGCTCTAGATCAGAATTACCCAAGACATAGCAGCCACGCTGATCGGTAGGTACGCTGGATGGACAACCATTACTACGCGTATAATAAATGTAGTTCGGATCAAGCTGATACAGTGAAGGGGCTTTAAACGCACGACTGGCACCCGCTTTTACTGACCAGTTTGGACTGAAGTTCCAAGTGGTGTTCAGACTGGGCGACCAATTGCTACCAGCTTGGTCATGATAATCAAGGCGTACACCAGGCGTAACATACCAGTCAGGCGTGATTTGATAGTTGTCTTCTAGATACGCACCAATAAGGTAAGCATCTGTCACTGGATCACGCTTGGCAGGATCGGCCTCGGTATCACCAAAATCAAAGCCTTCATCAAACTCTACGGTCGAAACCAAGGGATTGTCCAATCTTTCGCCGCGGAACTCGGCACCAGCCGTCAAGGTGTGACGATCAAAGTAGATATCCCACTCTGATTTTGCATTTAATGTGTCATAGGTCGCTTCTGTCCAATTATATTCAGCCTCTCCTTCAGGTTGCGAGATTTCACCTTCATAACGACCGACATTGCCTTCATTCAGACGTTCATTAATGGTGCGCGTATATTCAAGATAGCTGTTACTGCTGCTATTGTCATATTCACCGCGGTGAGTGAATGCAGCACCATAGCGCTCCATCTTATTGGTTTCTTGACCTGCCAACGCATTAACCAAGTCATCATTGATCGTCTGGAACTGTGAATCACCTGCCCAGCGATTGCTCTGGTTGCTATAGTTAACCTCAAAGCCGACGGTGTTCATCGCATCCATGGCATATTCAAAAAGCTGGCGCGCGTCTATATTTTCGACCCCTTCGCGGCCTGCAGCAACAGAAGCGACTGGCTCGCCACGATCGTCAATGACTTGCGCATCTTCTACATTGATATAAGGGTCGTCGCCTTCGCTATCATGGTAGCCAAGTGTGGTACGGAACGACAGCTTGTCCGTCAATGGGCCTGCCATATTGATGTTCGTGCGCCAATTTTCACCCTCAAGATCACTTTCTGGTAACTCGTAATGACCTGTGACCGAAAACTCCTTTTTGGTTGGGGCTTTGGTGATGATATTGACCACCCCGCCCATACTACCAGAACCATAACGCGCAGCCGCTGGACCACGCAGTACTTCGATGCGTTCAATGGCGCTTGGCGGTACCCATTGTGAGTCACCGCGAGTGTCTTGCTCGCTGCCACGACCAGGACGCACCGCATTACGCGAAGTAACTGGACGACCATCGATTAAAATGAGGGTATTATTCGGTCCCATACCGCGCAAATCGATTTGACGTTGGTTACCACGCTGCCCTGACGTAGACGATCCTGAGAGATTCACACCCGGCATCTTACGCACGATTTCTGAGATATCATTAGAAAGCGAGGCTTTTTCAATCGCCTCTTCATTAATAATAGACAGACCAGGCGCTTGTACCAACTCATCCCTTGCCGCCAGTACGACAATGGTATCTAACTCAGTGCTAGGCATATCTTGTTGTTCGGCAGCTTCTTGAGCGGCTGTCTGCTGTACCGTAAGCTCATTACTCTCAGCTGCCAATGCAGTGGTGCTAAAAACAGAAGCAATGGCAAGGCTCAGCAAGGCTTGACGAGTCGCGAAATGTGGCGGTTTTTGTGAGTAAAAATATTTTTTGGAGGCAGAAGAGGTGGATAACATGGGCATAAATAACAATCCTGAAAGTATTTGGTTGTATCGATAGCTTTCCACTTTGCCGATAGATGAAGTACCACATAACATCACATATACACGCTGCAAAAACATGAATACAGGCTGACGCTACCCTTCTTCGACTACCACTGACATAAGCTGAATGGCTAAAGCTTTCATACAGTTCACATTTTAAAAACAACAAGACCGAAGCGCTATTAACGTTTCGGCAATAAAGAACGCATACTTTAGCAACATTATAAAAATAATACAAACAATAATGATAATTATTACTATTTAGTTTTATAAACTTTGTTTTTGATGACGTTATTAGGGCGTGTTGAGTGAAAAGTGCACCCTCTCAGTGAGACAAAATACGTTACTATCAACGCGGCAAAAGCATTAAGATAAAATATGGAAAATAACTAATAACAAAACATTGATAATAGTGATAAGGATATAGCAGGTCATGGACAGAATCGATGCGATGCGGGCGTTTGTCGCCGTGGTGGTTGAAGGCAGCTTTAGTAATGCCGCAGCAGCCATGCAGCTGTCGCCGCAATTGGTGAGCAAATACGTCTCCAAACTAGAAGAACGACTTGATGTGCGGCTGTTTAATCGCACCACTCGTAAGGTAAGCCTGACTGAAGCAGGTACTCACTACTTTGAACATGCACAACAAATTTTATTGAGTATCGACAACATGGAATCTCAGTTGGGCGGCTTGCATCAAAACCCCAAAGGCACGCTAAGAATAAGCGCGCCTGTCTCATTTGCTATGAAACACATGGCCAAATTGGTCACGGATTTTCAGACGTTATATCCTTCCGTCACTGTCGATTTGCAACTGACTGACCGAAAAGTAGACATCGTTGAGGAAGGGTTTGATGTTGCCCTGCGTATCGGCGAGCTAAAAAGCTCTTCACTGATTGCAAAACTGGTTGCGCCCATTCGAGTGGTACTGTGCGCCTCACCAGAGTATCTTGCAAAGTATGGCATGCCTCACGAACCCAAAGACCTGAAAAACCATCGCTATTTACACTACAGCTATATGGAGAGAAATACGAAAGAAGTCATTCATCCATGGCTCACTACAGAGAGTGGTCAGCATCGCGGTGAATTAACCAGCAATAACGGCGACCTGCTCGTCAATGCGGCCATTGCAGGCGCAGGGTTGGCTGTGCAGCCGACATTTATTGCAAGCGAGGCCATTCGTAAAGGTGAACTGGTCATCGTGCTGCCTGATGACGAACCCAAGACGCTGGGTTTGTATGCGGTGTATGCCCACAGAAAGCTACTGCCCCATAAAATTCGATGTTTTATTGATTTTATTGATGGGTATTACGGTTCACCGCCCTATTGGGATGAACCGATACAAAACATATGAGAAGTGGGTATGACTGATAAATATAACTGCTAAATGTCTGACAGTGGTTACGCTCTCAATCAGTTGATATCCAAGCAGATATATTTGGTCTCTACGTACTCTTCAATGCCGTATTTTGAGCCTTCACGACCCAAACCAGATTCTTTGACGCCGCCAAATGGTGCCAATTCTGTGGTGAGCATGCCTGTGTTGACACCGACCATTCCCACTTCGAGCGCCTCAGCCACACGCCATACCCGTCCAATATCTCGACTATAAAAATAACCCGCCAAGCCATATTCTGTGCGATTGGCTAAGGCAATGACTTCTGCTTCTGTATCGAATTTAAAAACTGGCGCGATTGGTGCAAAGATTTCTTCATCCGCCACCCGCATGTCATTATTAACATCTGTCAAAATGGTTGGCTCAAAGAAGTTTTTATCCATCGCCACTCTTTGACCGCCGCACAGCACAGTAGCGCCTTTGGCTTTGGCATCGTTGACAAGTGCCTCTGCATTATCGGCAGCAGATTGAGAAATCAGTGGGCCTTGCACCACACCTGCCTCTAACCCATTACCGATTTTTATGGCGCGTACTTGCTCTGCCAATTTTTGTGTAAATGCTTCATAGACACCCGCTTGTACAAATAAGCGATTGGCGCAAACACAGGTCTGACCGCTATTACGATATTTACTCATCATTGCGCCTGTTACAGCCGCGTCAATATCAGCATCGTCAAAGACGATAAAAGGCGCATTGCCGCCCAGCTCTAACGACATTTTTTTGACGGTGTCAGCACATTGCTTCATCAATATTTTTCCGACACGCGTAGAGCCTGTAAAGCTGATTTTTTTGACCAAAGCATTGGTAGTCATCTCTCCGCCAATAGCGACTGGATCACCAGTGACCACACTATAAATCCCATCAGGCACGCCCGCTTGCTGAGCCAAATACGCCATCGCCAACGCTGAATATGGCGTTTCCATAGCGGGTTTGACAATCATCGGGCAGCCAGCGGCCAATGCAGGGCCTGCCTTACGACTGATCATAGAATGAGGGAAATTCCATGGGGTGATAGCGGCAGTAACACCAACGGGTTGTTTAATCACTATCAAACGCTTATCTGCCATATGACCCGGAATCACGTCACCATAAATGCGTTTCGCTTCTTCGGCAAACCATTCTAGATAATCCAGTCCACTTTGGATTTCTCCTTTGGCCTCAGCCAGTGGTTTGCCTTGCTCATGGGTCATAAGCAAAGCCAAATCCTCGATGTTTTCGGCAATCAGCGTGTGCCAACGGCGTAAAACGGTGCTACGTTCTTTGCCTGTTTTTTTTACCCATGCTGATTGAGCGATGTCTGCCGCTTCAATGGCACGGCGGGTTTCATTGCTTCCCATATTTGGTACTGTACCAATGACTTCACCGGTGGCTGGGTTCAATACTTCTTGGGTTTGCCCGTTATCCGCATCACACCACACACCATTGATAAAGGCTTGTTGTCTAAACAACGCATTGTTTTTTAATTGCATTTCTGTCTCCAATTATTTTTTAGGATTCTAACAACCCACGAGTAGTCAATACTTGACGGGCAATGCGAAAACATTCCACACCTTGCGGTACACCGCAATAAATCGCAATCGCATGAATAGCGGCGCGAATTTCTTCCACAGAGCAGCCATTATTGATTGCGCCATTTAAATGCAGCTCCCACTCATGCATTTTGCCAAGAGCGGCAATCATGGTTAGGTTCATTAATGAGCGGGTTTTGGCATCGATTGCCTCATCACCCCAGCCAAAGCCCCAGCACCATTCGGTCATGGCTTCTTGGAACGGACGGTTGAAATCATCGGCAGCTTGTAGGTTTTTTTCGACATACTCAGCCCCCAAGGTGGCTTTGCGCTGAGTAAGTCCCAACTCAAATCGTTGTTTATCCATGACTAATCCTTAGTATTTATTGTTGATTAAGATGGTTGTTTATTGAGATGCAAGCCCATACGGCAGGCTTCATCAATATGCTTGCGGCAAGCTTTGACTGCCGCCTTGCTATCCCCTTGAGCGATATTGCTTACAATCTCTTGCAAATTACTTGGGCCTTTGACTGCGCGCTCTTGGGTAGACAAGGTCATAAAGCGCAGACGACCAATACGTCCGTTCAATCGCTCTGTCAACTCCCACGCGACCGTCATACCAGCCGTCATGAATAGACGCTCATAAAACGAATATGAATGCCCAAGCGCCTTTACCACGTCGCCTGCCTGCAAGTTATCGCGAATCTGTACCAAATGATTTTGCAATGTTTCTACCAATTCAGGCGTCACTTGTTCGGCACAATAACGAACCGCTTCGCTCTCTAACATCGCACGCAGATGATAGATTTGGCGGATTTCATCACTTTCTAATACGGCAACCGAAGACCCTCCAGCAGAAACAGTCACTAAATGCTCGCTTTCTAAATGCCTGATACATTCACGTACGACAGTTCGACTAACCCCTAACTGCTCACAAATCGTGCGCTCTACCAGCCTTTTACCGGGTGCGAGCTGGCCGATCATAATAGCCAAGCGCAATTGTTCCAGCGCCGTCTCTTTTAAAGTCTTTGGTTTTTCTACTTTTTCTAACATAAGGTTTTTACTCTCTCAAATATAAATAAAGAGTATAACGTCTATGGCGCAGAAAAACAGTACGCTTTCATATCGTATTACGGTATACCATAATATTTATTTTCAAAAAAAGCTAGTAATTTATTTAATACCGTATTATGGTATACCAATATTGTTAGCCATCATTCATCGATAGAAGGAACTTGTCATGTTAAAACCAGATATTAGAAAAATCGTCACTTTTGAAGAAGAGATTTTAGTTGAAGGTTATAAAAAAGCCGACACGCCTCTGCGTATGTTTGCCGTCGCGGCAGTGCTTACCAATCCATGGGCGGGTCGTTATGCAGAAGATTTGAAGCCTGAAATTCAAGCGTTCGCTCCCGTCTTAGGTAAGCTACTCACCGACAAAATCGTCACTTTAGCAGGGGGTGCGGACAAAATAGAAGCCTACGGAAAAGCCGCTGTGGTCGGCTTGAATGGTGAAGTTGAGCATGCCTCAGGCTTGATTCATACCTTGCATTTTGGCAATTTTTATCGTGAAGCATTGTCTGCCAGTACGTATTTGGCATTTACCAATATACGCGGCACAGCCAATACTCCCATCATGGTGCCACTCATGGACAAAGACGATGCGGGTCGTCGCTCGCATTATCTGACGATTCAATTTGCCATTCCTGATGCCCCTCGCGACGATGAAGTGGTGATTGTGCTAGGCGGAGCAACTGGCGGTCGTCCACATCACCGAATTGGTGATCGTTATCAAGACTTGCAAGATCTCGGTCACGATTTGAATAACCCAGCTGCCGTTTAAGGAGCATCTACTGATGAAATGGTCACGCAAAATTTCTAATGGCATTGCCTATTATCATAATGATAATAAAAGTGACAAAGCCACTCCGGTCGTTTTTGTGCATGGCGTGGGCTTGCGAGCAGAAAGCTGGTATCAGCAGGTATCTGCATTTGACGGCCAATATCGCTGTTATGTGATTGATATGCCGGGACATGGAGAGAGCGACTTGTTGCCTAACCCTGCATTGACGCTATCAGACTTTGCTGAGGTACTGAGCACTTTTATTAATAATGTAATTGGCGAGCCTGCCATCATCGTTGGGCACTCACTCGGCGCGATGACCGCTTTACAAACGGCGGTGCGTCATCCGCAAGTGGTACGAGGGATCGCTGCTCTTAATGCCATTTATGATCGTCCAGACAATGCCGCCCAAAATGTACAGAACCGTGCCGAATCCCTACTCAATGATCTTGACCAAAATGTGACGGATCAGCCGATTGCCAGATGGTTTGATGGCGATTCGCAATACCGCCATGAGGCTGAGTTATGCCGATTGTGGCTAGATACTGGCAATCGCTTAGGATATGCGCAAGCCTATCAGATGTTCGCGCATTTACGCGGCATTGCAGCAGCAGATTTGCAGACCATCAGCGCGCCCACACTACTGCTAACGGGCGAGATGGATGTAAATTCTAGTCCTAAAATGTCATTAGCGATGGCTAATATATTGCCCAATGCCAATACTGTCATCGTGCCTGAAGCCCGACATATGGCACAAATGACCCATGCCAATGCGGTTAACGCAGCATTGGCAAGATTTTTTATCCAGTGCGAGTCGCACTCCACGGTCAACACCTAATTTACAAACGCCCCATTTAAAAAAGAGGTTCCCATGAAACAACTTGATCCTAAAATGTTACGCAACGCCTTTGGCAGTTATATGACTGGGGTGACCGTGATAACCGCCATGAGTAATGACGGCACGCCCGTCGGCTTTACAGCCAATTCATTTACGTCGGTATCGCTTAACCCGCCGCTACTATTGGTTTGCCCAGCCAAATCGCTATCGAGCTTTGATGTATTTGCCAATTGTAAAAGCTTTGTTGTCAATATCTTAAGCGAAGACCAGCAAGCCATCTCCAACATATTTGCAGGCTCAAAAGCAGACCGTTTTAGTCAAATTGAATGGCACAAAGACGAACAAGGCAATCCTGTCATCGATGGCGCATTGACGCATTTTTCTTGTAAAACCGATCGTAATCTAGAAGCTGGCGATCACCATCTGCTGGTTGGTGAGGTTGTTGATTTTTCATCTCGCGAAGGCCACGGCTTAGGATACGCATCTGGCGGTTATTTTAGCTTAGCACTAGAACGTGAAGCAGCAGAAATCAGTACGCAAGAAAAACATGTATGTGTGGGCGTCATTATCGAACACAATGGCAAAGTCTTGCTCAGTCAAAAAGATGGCAAAGTATCTCTACCCAGTACAACGACTGATGACAATACCAATGCTGTCAGTACTATTCAGCAGTTTTTGGCAGACAATGGTATTGATGCTCAGTTGGGTGCAGTCTTTTCTATTTATGAGAACAGCAAAACAAATACTAATTACATTTTTTACCGCGCCATTGCACAATCATCAAACACTAAAGGGCTGGGCGAATATGTCGCTATCGATGACATCGCAACACAAGATTTTGCTACCTCAGCCATGAATTCGATGATGACTCGCTATGCGACTGAAAGCAAAAATGGCCTTTATGGGGTGTATGTTGGGCAAGAAGAACAAGGCCGTGTCCATTAAACTTTATATCTAAACGACATTTAGACAAACATAACATTTAACCAAAATAAGTTAAAACAAACAGCAAAGGATTTGCCTCATGAAATTTTCACTATTTTTACATATGGAACGCCTCGACGAATCACAGACGTATCAACAACTTCACGCTGATTTTATTGAGCTGGCAAAAATGGCTGACCAAGGCGGCATGCACGCGATTTGGACAGGCGAACATCATGGTATGGATTTTACCATCGCCCCCAACCCATTTTTAAACCTGATCGATTTATCTCATCACACCAAAAATGTGCGTTTGGGCACAGGTACAGTGATTGCACCATTTTGGCATCCGATCAAACTGGCTGGTGAAGCTGCGATGACGGACATTATCACGGGCGGCAGATTGGATTTGGGTATCGCGCGCGGTGCTTATAATTTTGAGTACGAGCGTTTGATGCCCGGTATGGATGCTATGGAAGCCGGTGGCCGCATGCGTGAACTTGTCCCTGCTGTACAGAATCTATGGAAAGGGGATTATGCCCACGATGGTAAATTTACCCAATTCCCATCTACCACCTCAGCGCCAAAACCTTTACAGAGAGGTGGTGTACCCATGTGGATTGCGGCACGCGACCCTCACAGTCATAAATTTGCAGTTGAACATGGCTGCAACGTGCAAGTGACCCCACTATGGCAAGGCATGACAGAAATTCAAAACTTAATGACTGCTTTTAAAAACGCCAAAGCCGAACACGGCGAAGGTAAAAACCCAAAAATCATGCTATTGCAACACGCCTATGTTGGCAGTGATGCCGATGACGTGGCTATCGCGGCAAAATGTATCAGCCGTTTTTATTGCTACTTTGGCGCATGGTTCAAAAATGAACGTCCGATTCGTCAAGGATTGCTTGAGCCATTGAGCGAAGAAGAAATGGCAAAAATCGACATGTATGCCCCTGAAAAAATGTTAGAAAACATGCCAATAGGTACACCTGAGCAAGTGATTGAAAAACTCAAAGTATATGAAGATTTGGGCTATGACGAGTTTGCCTTTTGGATTGACTCTAGCATGACCTTTGAGCAAAAACAGGCATCGTTACGCCGTTTTATTGATGACGTCATGCCAGCATTTGCATAACTCTATTGAGTCTCATACTCTAGTGCAGAATCAAAAGACAAACTAATAAAGAATGTGGAGAAACACCATGACTAAACCTCATTACCAACTCTATATAAACGGTGAGTGGTGCGAAGGCAGTAATAATCAAACCCTAGACAGCTATAACCCTGCAACGGGCGCAGCGTGGGCAACATTTGCTTGTGCCAGCCCAGAAGATGTTGAGCGCGCTGTCGATGGTGCCAAAGCAGCACTGAACAATCCTGAGTGGGCAAAAATGACCGCCACTCAGCGCGGTAAACTGATCTACCGTCTAGCAGATCTAATCGAAGAAAACGCTGAAAAATTAGGCAAAATTGAGACGACGGACAGTGGTAAATTGGCGCACGAAACTGTGGCGCAAACGCGCTACGTCAGCGATTATTATCGTTACTTTGCAGGGCTTGCTGACAAAATAGAAGGTGCCACGCTACCGATTGATAAAGCAGACATGCACGTCTTTACCACGCGTGAGCCAATCGGTGTGGTCGCAGCTGTCGTGCCCTGGAATGCGCAAATGTTTTTGACTGCCACTAAGCTTGGGCCAGCGCTGGCAGCAGGCTGTTCTATTATTTTAAAAGCCTCTGAAGTCGCTCCTTGTCCGATGTTTGCGTTTGCTGAACTCATAGAGCAAGCAGGATTCCCTAAAGGCGTCGTCTCTGTCATTACAGGTGATGCCGAAAACTGCGCCATTCCGCTGACCAGTCACCCTGATGTCGATAAAATTGCCTTTACCGGCGGTCCTGAAGCAGCGCGGCACGTGGTCAGAAATTCTGCCAATAGCTTTGCAGTCACAAGCTTAGAGCTTGGTGGCAAGTCTCCAATTATTGTATTCGAAGATGCCGATTTAGAAAGTGCGGCAAATGGTCTCATCGCTGGTAACTTTGGCGCATCTGGGCAGTCTTGTGTCGCAGGCTCACGCGGTTTCGTTCAACGCTCGATTTTTGATGAAATCATGAAACGCGTGGAAGAAAAAGCAAAAAATATCGTCATTGGTAATCCGCTCAATCCTGAAACACACGTTGGGCCTTTATGTACCAAAGCGCAGGTCGAGCGTATTAAAGACACGTTAGAAAAGTCAGTCGCACAAGGCGCTACTATTCGTTTTGGCGGTCATGCTCCTGAAGACGCAGATTTGGCTGACGGCAACTATTTTTGTCCAACGTTAGTAGAATGCCCAAACACCGATATTGAGACTCAGACCATTGAGATGTTTGGGCCTGTCATGTCATTGGTGGCATTTGATACTGAAGAAGAAGCCATTGCGATGGCAAACGATAGTGTCTATGGCTTGGGTTCTGGCGTGTTTACACAAAATCTGGCTCGCGCCCATCGCGTTTCTCAGCAAATCCATTCAGGGGTTTGTTGGATAAACACCTACCGTGCTATCTCTCCTACCGCGCCGTTTGGTGGTTATAACCAATCAGGCTACGGGCGCGAGGCCGGTAGCGAATCTGTACTGCAATATACTCGCACAAAAACGACATGGATTAATATTTCGGCGGAGCCGATGGCTAATCCTTTTATCATGAGATAACCGATCAGTGTAGTCAGATACATTCAGTTTTAAGGAAAAAACTATGGCTATCCGTCCTCCCCTAAAAGAGTTAAATATAAAAACGCATGACAAAGGTTTTTATAAAGGCTTCAATCGCTTTGTCACTGTGACCTCAAAAATCTTAGTCATATTGGTGGTTGTTTGGATTTTAAGCGATATCGAGCGCTCTGGTGCTATGCTCAATGCCATGAAAAATTGGTCGTATACCAATCTAAATGGCTATTATACCTACTCCATCGCCTTTTATATTTTGGTTTGTTTAACAGTCATTTTATGGCCGTCATTTGGTCGTATTAAACTTGGCTCTGATCCCAATGGAAAACCCGAGTTTTCAAATTTCTCATGGTTTTCCATGATATTTGGGGCAGGAATTGGCATTGGCGTCTTGACCTATAGTGCTGCTGAACCACTGTGGCATTTGGCAAACAACCCTGACCTTATCATGTCAAAAGAAGTGATTTTATCTTCACTAAGCACCAATGGGATTGCGCTGCCAGCAGGTGCTGATGTGTTCGCTTTTTATCAAGACCAAGTCGCTGCCAGTGCCTTAGCGCCCATTGATGGTCTCGTTTTACCAAGAAGCGAGGAAGCGCTAGATACGGCTTTTCGCTATTCTTTCTTTCACTGGGGTATTAGTGCGTGGTCCACTTACTGTTTGGTTGGTATCTGTTTGGCGTTTTTCGCTTATGCGCGCGGTTTACCACTCACCATGCGTTCGGCACTCACCCCTTTATTTGGCAAACATTTAGAAGGCCCACTCGGACATGTGATTGATATTTCTGCCGTGATTGCGACCATATTTGGGATTTCTCAAACGATTGGCATAGGCTTAAGCTCTTTTGCTTCAGGCATGTATAGTATTACAGGTATCACATGGTTAGTGACAGACACGGCCAATCCTGAACCAACCACAGGGGCATTATTACTGTCACTGTTTTTCGTCATGTGTCTCTCAACAGCCTCAGCGTTATCGGGCGTGGGACGCGGGGTAAAATGGCTCAGTAACATCAATATGGTACTGTCATTCTTACTTCTAGCCTTCTTTTTGATTTTTGGCGCATCGATGTTTGCTTTAGAGATGCTGGGCAAAGGTATTTTGAGTTATGTCGTCCATTTACCAGCCATGGTCTTTACGGTTTGGGACCCTAGTACCGAACTGGGCAACTGGCAAACCAGTTGGTCTATTTTTTACTGGGCATGGTGGATTGCATTTGCCCCATTCGTTGGTATGTTCTTGGCGCGTATCTCCAAAAACCGTACCATTCGTGAATTTGGTTTGATTGGTATTGTCGCGCCTAGTCTGACGTTATTTGTCTGGTTCTCCTTTATTGGTGGGACTGGTATTGATTTAGAATTAAGTGGTATCGCTGGTGGTAAAATCTTTGACTCAGGATTGACCGCTCAACTGTTTGAGATTATCGGTTTTATGCTGAACCCAGCGATGGCGGGTATATTATCAACGATGGTGGTTGTGTTGCTATTGACGTACTTGGTGACGTCGGCAGATTCTGCATTGTTGGTGGTTAATACACTGAATGCCGCTGGTAAAGTGGAGGTCGAAAATGGCGCAAAGCATATTATCGTTTGGGGCATTGCGCTGACTTCTGTCATTGCAGCACTGATACTAGCGGGTGGATTGGATGCTATTACTTCTGCCATGATTGTGGCTGCTATTCCCTTCTCATTTATCATCATCTTAATGGCGATTAGTTTGTTAAAAGCGTTAATTTTAGACATTGCACGAGCAAAAGGGCCCTAATAGTCTTGGCATAATGGACGTAGATGAGATGGTAAAAAGCCATACTATTTATTCTTAAATAGTATGGCTTATCTATATAACGCGTAGCTTCGATGTTTTTATTCGATGTTTTATTCGATGTTTTAGTAGTCGATAGTATAACTCAGACCATACGTGGTGCCTGTGGCAGGTAGACGGTTCGTATCGCCAAACGTGGTTTGATGATAAACCGTTTGATAGTCTTTATTGAGTAAATTATAAACCCCATAACCGACTCGGCCGACAGGCATGTTTACTTGACCCAGTACGTCTAACGTCATATAACCTTTGACTGGTAGTGCACCAGCGTCTGGGTCTTTTTGTTGATCCTTAAACGCTCTATCATCGCCACCAATCGCCAACGCTTGTAGACGTATGGTGCTGCCTTCATCAAAGTTATATTGTGCAAATGCCGTGCCTTTAAGCGGCGTCAAGCGCACCGCATCCAGCTCCAGCCAATCGCCGTCTTTCTTATACTGACCACGTGTATAAGCCACGCTACCACCCACTTGCCAGTTATCACTAATATCTTGGGTGAGCGATCCCTCTACGCCATAAACTCGCTCGTCAGTATCCACCACTTCTACCGTATAGTCATTGGTAAAACGCACGGTTTTGTCCGAGGTATTATAAAAGGTGCTGACTCTGGCTGACGTATCACCGCGCTTACCTTCCCAGCCTAAATCATAGTTATTGATCGAGATGGGCTGCACGTTGTCTGAGTTAACCACAAAGCCTGCTCGCACGTCACGTAAGGCACGTTGTATATCAGCGGTAGTAAAACCTTGTGAGAAATTGGCAAATATCTGATCATTTGGTGTTAGTTGATAGCTACTGCCAATGTTAAACAAGGTTTTGTCATGATCCGTCTTACCCTTGGCTACTTCACCTGCTTGATAGTCAGTACTAGAGCCATTAAAGTATTCTTCTAACAGCTGCTCATAAATGGGGATAAAGGCATCTGTTTTTGATTTGAGTTTTTGATAACGCACGCCAGCGCTAGCATGCCATTTATCCGTGATATCGGTATCAGCATTGATAAACACCCCAATTTTATCGATGGTGGTAACAGGTCCAGCATTGTAGGTATTGCCATTAGACACAGCGGTCAAACCATTACTAGCGATAAACGTATTTAAGTCTTGGCCCTTATAAGTTTGCTCGCTGTTTTCACGCTCAAAATCCGCACCATAGCTCAATAGCGTCTGTTTGCCAGCAAACTCAGTATCAGTCTGCATGGCGGCGCGCAGACCCATCACTTCGATATCTGCTTCTGATTGCATAATGAATATCGCACCGCCTGCCTGCTTTTTCGCTGTGTCTTTGTCGATGCCGTTTGCTAGCAATACTTCACGGGCTTGTTTTCTGGCGTCTTTACCCGAAGGATAAAAACGTCCCTGTTCATCACGGTAGTAACCTGTAATGCTTAAGTTAGAACCTGCGACATCGTCGTTGTTATAATTGAGGTTCACTGAGGTCTTGGTGGTATAAGGCTGTTTTTCTATACTAGCACCATCGATCGCTTTTAAGGATGGCGTCTCACCAAGTAACAACACTTCTAAGTTTTTACCGTAATCTGGACCATAGTCAGTGTCTTGCTCATCATTATAATAGGTCACCGCTAGGTTTACGCTTTGACTGTCATCGATGTCCATGCCTAAGTTGGCGTTGACACTCAACGACTCGGTATCTTGCTGATCGGTTTGATTGACATCTGGACCAATACGGTCGCCATGGCTATCGAACTTACCGCCTTTGCTGGCATAGTCTACATCTAGGCGACCATAAACACGCTCGCCGCCATAACCCAAGCTCTGACCCACATGATAACCCAATGAATCTGATTCAAACTCACGGCTGCTATCAAAACCCAATCGAGTTTGACCTGTAAAGCCTGCACCTGCTGCCGATTTGGTGACCAGATTGATAAGGCCACCTGCTGCGCCAGCGCCATAAATACTGGTTGCGCCAGAGAGCACCTCTACCCGCTCAAGCTGCGCTGGATCAATACTGTTTAACTCTCGTGATAAGCTGCGTGACCCTGACAACGGCACACCATTTAGCAAGTATTGCACCGGACGACCACGCATGGTTGTACCATAGTTACTGGTTGAACCACTACTAGCCCCCAAACTTGGAATCAGCTGTGCCAATATATCACCTGTCGTACGGTTACCTGTGGCCTGTTCTCGAATGTCTTCTTCCCCAATCACTTGGGTGACTGCTGGCATCTCACTGATTTTTTGTGCCAGCGCCGTCCCCGTCTTCGCACGCGCCGTGACTGTGATGGTATCCAAAGTAACATTTGGTGTGTCACTGGTCGCCGAGGTTACGGCTGTCTCTGTGGTGGAATCTGAAAGCGTAACATCCGTTTGCGCATACAATTGCTGGGTAATACAGAGCGTAAGAAGGGATAGAGCAACTTGATGATGGCTTTTCATTGTCATTTCACTTATTTGAATAGTGGCTGGATAGTGGTCTGAGTTATGTTTAGCTCGTAATACAGTATGTACTAAGTTTGTGAATGGTATTGTAAATGATAACTATTCACATTTCCAGACCTATTTACAAATCAAATAGCCTGTTCCCTCATGACAATAAATGGGCGCAACTACTTATCACATTTAAGAACAGGTGTTGACTATTTAATGGTTCATGCTGGATGGTTTATCGCTTAAAAAACGAATCCAATTGATCGTTCTTATAAGCCTCAAAAAACAGCTGAAACTTGGTTTCATCTTTCTGATGTTTTGTTTGGCAATCTGGCAATAACTGCTGTGCCAAATCAAGTGGCAATACAAACACGCCATCATCGTCCATAATAGCAATGTCACCTGAGCAAATAAGGGTGCTCTGCGAGCCGAAACGGTAATAAATGTCAGATGCCAATACGCCTTGTGTCTGATGGCTTTTAAATGTGGTGACCGCGCTGATACCTTGAGCAAATACCGGAAAGCCTAATTGCTGAATCTGCCTTGAATCTGTCGCTTGTCCAATAACGATAACACCAGCGAGCTTTTCATAAATAGCGGCGCAAGTACGTAACGCGCCCCAACAAGCTTTGATGCCGAGCACTTGCGCATCGATACACAAAATGTCATTCGGCTGCGCCTGAATCAACGTTTGATTAATCACCTCCGTATTGTCTGAGTTCAAAGTCGCTGTGATGACTTTTCCAACAACAGTATGAGTACAAGGAGACAGCGCTTTGATATCTGGTAAATACCCCACTTCGGTCAGATGCCCAATCGTTGAGGTGGCTATGCTCTTGTAACTCTCTACTAGCGTATCAATATCAATTTTATCCATTAATTTTTCTCTCATTATGTTTTCGTACTGAATCCACCCTAAGATTTGCGTCGATGTTTTTTGCCCTAAAAAAAGGATTGGTGGTCATACTCTCTCCTGCAGGCATGCTGCCATGCGGATCGTCACCGCGCTCAATTACGGGCAACAGCAACGTTTTATGCGGATAGTATGGATTGGTCAATAGTTGCTCACGGAGCATCTCACACTGATCGGCATCGAAGTCAATATCCGTCAATTCCTTATCGATACTGTCCCTCGCCTCACCCCACAGTACCTGTTCATCAATCTCATAATACGTGGACAACGATTCAATAATGGCGCGAAGATTGACCAATACGCCCAAGGACTGAAGATAAAATATCAATGCTTGCGGGGTCTCTCGGTACAAGCGATTTTTAACATTGGGCGGGCTTAAATATTCAGGATCTGCTATTTGATAACGCGTAAGCCATGGCAAATAAATACGTAACGAATCATGATCGCGCAGTAGCAAGCTGGTAAAACGATGATTTTTCATCACCATTACGATGTTCTGTCCGTGCATCTCAGGAGCAAGTCCTAAACGCAGGCAGCGCAGCATCGTACCCAAAAACACCTCGCAGAGGTTTTTGAAGCAATCAATAGCCGCGCGTTTTATGTGAGATGTTTGAGTCGTAGGCGATTTTGCTTGGATGATCTCATCAAAGATATGATGACTCACGCCGTCTTTAGACACCAACATGCCGAGGCTTGCCATGGGCAGTAGCCGCACTTGGTCATCACACAGATCTGTTGGTAGATTCCTGAGCATAGCACCTAAATGCGTGGGCTTTTCTTGATAAAAATAGGGATTGGTTGCGCTTTTATCTTGTAGATGTGTCGGCGACATATAGCCCCACCAAAGACGCTCATCCCATAGTCGCAGCTGCGCTGACAATACCTTATCTATTTGTCTGGCCTGCATCAGAATCGCTTGGTTTTTTTCGCCATTAATCAGTTTTAGTGCGGGCAAGTACCGTTTGGAGTTTAAGGCGTACACTCCTATGGGCAACTTGATGCTATGCGGCGTATCGGCACTCAATAACATACTGCGCATGGAGGCGCTGGCGTAAGTCATTGGGCTATCAAAGGGTAATTTGACTACCGTACCATTGGCAAAATCATCGGCATAACTGTTATCCGCGCGGTTATTATCAAATAATTGAGTCAACTGCCAAGGATGGACAGGGATTGCTACATGAGTATCGGTCAGATTTTTCTCTTCTAACACCTGTCGCAATCGCTGCTGCTGCGGTTCGTCTAATAAATACGCCGCTGGATTTTGTCGATTGATATCCTCTACCTGATCCGCCACCATAATATGGCTTTTGGCAATCGCTACCCACACCAGCGCAATGGGCTGATTAAACTCTGCCATATAACGCTGGTACTCTGCTGCCGTAAACCCCAGCTTGCCCTTAGCCAGCGGATGAAAAGGACGATCCATCAACGATGCCCATTGCTCGGCGGCAATTAAGGTTTGATACCAATGCGGCTGACTATAGACGGTAGTGGTTATGTCCGCATGAGCGGATTGCTGCTTGGCAACTAAGGACGCTTGCAAGCTTTCTTTTAATTTGCCAATACCTGTTGTACTCAGTGCTGAGTGATCCATAGCAGACAGTAAAATATCTAATAGAGGGTCTACTGCCTCTAACGGTTGTAACCAATCGCTGATAGAGTTGTCTAAATTTGATAGGTTATACAAAACTGGCAAGCAAGGTTTATAAAGTCGCCACGGTGCGGTATATCCCGACTCCACGAGTAACAACAATCGGCTATCGCTACTGATTTCAATCACCAGTAATGGATTATCTTGGGCAAAAAAGACTTGATACGCACTCGGTAGCAACGCGACAGCCTGCGGCAAATTTTGCCTTGTTAAATAATCAGACGTCGTTGTCACCTCAACGCGATGTTCCTCTAACCATTGCTCAAGTAAAGCGCACTCAATCAGATACGTTATCATTGATCTTTGTATTGCCACCATATCAGGCTGGCTTTCCGAATGACTGATTTGGACTGGAAATAAAGTAGGCATGCTATTTATCTTTACTGTTTCATCGGTACTTAACATTGTGTCTGTACTCGACTTTTGGCTAATGGATTATTGATATATTTGATCGGAAACACCTGATCGCCAAACAGTCGGCGCTTAGCCAAAGACTCAATACGGGTTTGCTTAGCAAAGACATCAAACAGCTCAAACCTTGCCTCATGCTCTGGATGACGATTTTGATAATCTGTCACGCAGTCAGCAACCTGCTGCCAAAATACTGCCTCAGGATAGTGATAATGGGTCTGCATAAAAACGGCAATATCTGCAAATGCCACAAAAAACAAGCACGCCACTGTCATATCACGGATGCCATCGGTGTCATCTGTTTCAATAAATGAGCCACGATTTAGTGCCGCGTGGGCAGCTGGCAAGCTATGAAAACTCGGAATCAAGTCTTGACGTGTCAAATGCTTGGGCGAATAGCGAACCCCGTCGTGCAAATCTTTTAGCAATACTTTTACAGGAAAGCCGTCTTCATGTACCAATACGATATTTTGCGCATGGCACTCTAAAGCAATACCGTGACCAAATAAGAGATGCAATACCGGAGCGACGGTCACTTTGATAAGTTGGGCCGTCCAATCCTCTACGCTGTACTTATTAAGCCAAGGGTCAATGAGCGTAGAGCCGTCCGTATTGATATAACTGACGCCATTTAGCGGAAAGGCTTTTTGGTTTGTCGATAAATACTGGCTCACGTTTTCACGCCAAATTGCGCCAAGCCCGCCATAAATGTCTGGATGCTGATAGCCGCGTCTTTGTAGCACTTCATGGTCTAAACTGATGCCCACCGTTTCGCCTAAAAACGCAATTTGTAATGCTTGTGCCGTCTCGTCTTCTGCCACCAACTGATTGAGCCACGTGGTCACAACGGTGGCATTCATGACAGTATGTTTGGCCAATATACGGGTGCTTGAGGTATTAATCAGATGCATACTAAGCTTTAAATAGGCTTTGTCTGCTTGCAACATCGATAAAGAGCGGATGGATTGCTGAGCGCGGTATTGGTTACCCGTACTGCCTAAATAAATCACTTCCTGCGTGTCAATAAGCGGCTGCAACGCAAGGATTAAAGTATTTTGCCATTGCCAAGGATGCGCTGGTATCAAACCATAAGCATTGGCGTCCTCATCTTCGTTTGCCTCACTTTTATCATTTGTCGTCGCAAGTATACGTTTTAGCTTGTCATTCAATGCCTCATAATTGTCCACGTCTACATAGTCTTTAATCCATTCGTTAAGCGTGGTAGCAGAACTGAACTCAAAGGCAGTATTGCTAACCAGCAGCTCCTTTTTAACTGCCAGCCAAACCACCTCTATATTTTGGCCAAATTCTGGCCCATAGTCATAATTGTCCTGTAAATCAAAACCGATACGAGATTTAAAACAGGGATGATAAGGGTGACCTGCCATCAAATAGCCCTCGAGCTGCTCGTAAGTGAGCACGTCAATCGGCGCTGGTGCGTTTGGTGTTGGTACGTTCGGCATTGATAAGTTGGGTGATAGCCGCTGGGCTTGGGTCTCGTTTACCAAAGTATGACGCAGTTCTTTGATAAAGCTGTCTTTTAAGGAAGCATCGGCTATGTTTAACAAAATATCACTAATGACATGCTCAAGTATGGCATCGCAAGCATTGCCATCAACGACTCGCTGGACGTTAAAATCATTAAAACGAATGATATCAAAGCTATAATGAATATAACCTTGAGCGCGGTAATTGACATTGTCAGTGGCTTTTATCGTAAAGTCTAAGAGTGCCTTGTCATTACTAGAGTCTGCACTCGCATATTTAAACTCAATAATATTTTCATACAATAACGCTTGTAATAGCTGCTTAATGACGCGCTGCTCTGCACGCTGCCTGACTCGATGGTCAATCGGCGCTTGCCACGGCTTAGTGACATCCATATCTACACGACTCGTGTTTTGTTCTACTTTATGATTGTGCATATATAAATTTCCTATCTAAAAATAAAAAAGTGAATGACTAAACCAACCAGGCTTTTAAAGCGAATGATAATCAATTACATTAATAAATTAAAACAATCCCCTATAAGGGTTTGTCTCACAGATTCATACCGTCAAAATACCGCTACATAACTTATGCCGTTTTTGGTAATTGCCGCGCTGAAAAAACCGTCAAAAACAACATCACAGCCAAAATGACAAAAATCTCTTGGATAGCAGTACTGACGCTCTGATTACTGCCAGCTGCTAATAACTGCGCGCCGCGTCCTGCCACATAGACCGTCACCAACGTGATAAAAATGGTAGATACTATACGGCGACTGATATTGTTGAGCGCCGCGCCTTCGGTGACCACTTCTTTGGCCAAACTACTAAAACCAACCGTGGTGGTAGGCAAATACGCCAGTCCCACACCCACGCCTTGGATACTCATAATCGCCATCAGCAGCCAAAGCGTTGGCTGATATAAACACCATGCCAGCATCAACATGGACAGTGCGCTGATCAAAATGCCCAAAATGCCGATGCTTCTCGCACCGTGCCTATCCACGCGCTTGCCAGCAAAATGGGTCGTGATACTAGACACGAGCGTCGCTGTCATCAAAATAACGCCCGTCCATAACGCGCTTTCGCCCATCACCTCTTGCACCAATATGGGCAATAGCAATAGGCCTACCATCAGCCCTAAAGTCTGAGTAATGCTGATAATCGTACAATGCAAATACACCTTATTGTTAAACAACCGCACGTCTAATAGTGGCTGACTCTGCTGGCGTTCATACGCCCACCAACCCAAAAATGACAGTAAAAACAACACGGCTAATAAGCCTGTCCCTACCATACTGGCAAAACTGCTATGGAAATCTGTCTTGAGTGTGCTAAGCCAAGTCATCAACGCCAATAGCCAGACGAGCAAACTGACAAAACCTATGACATCAAAGGGTTTACTTGCCTTATGCGCGCGGACGTCCGGTAACCATGTCCACACCATAACCATGACCAACGCACTCAGCGGCAGAGTAGCCGCAAATAATGTCCACCACGCAAATTGCTCTACTAGATAAGCCCCTACTAGCGGACCGAACGCCAGTGACATCATGATAACGATGCCCCATAGCGCCATCACTCTGCCATGTCTGTGCTGCGGATAAATCTGATAAAGCATACCAATAGACAAAGGGATAATGAGACCACCGCTAAAGCCTTGCACAGCGCGCGCCACAATCACCATCATCATGCTAGGCGCTAGCATACCAATCACCGAACCCAGCATAAACCCTAGAATAGCGGTCGAATACACTGGCCTAAAATCAAATCTTTTACTCAAATAACCGCTAAGCATCAGCCCCACGCTCATAGACAGTATATAAGCGTTCAACACCCAGCCGCCCATCACAATATCGACTGCGAACACCGACATAAAGACGGGAATAGCAGGGTTAAGGGCGCTATTACTAAAGCTGACCACCGTACCGCCGAGCAGCAGCGTCAACAGTACCTGACGCACTTGCTTTTCTGTCAGTCCGTGACTGCTATCTGTTGAGCGTATCATTTAAATCCCTGTTCCATAATGGTATGACCGACCTTGCCCTGCCGCCAAACTGCATGGAACGTGGTAGATCAGGCCGATGTCAAAAAGCCTGTTCATTGAGCAACAGCACCATAAAATTTGAGATAGCCACTCGATTCAAAAAATTCATCACGATTACAAAAATAAAGCGATGCCTTTTTTTCAGGCATATCGATCAATCGTTGTAAGTGATAGGCAAAACCATCAGCCACCCATTTATACGCCTCAACCTTACTATCAGGTTCGCCCACTATTTTTTTGGCATCAGTATGCTCAAAGATAAACTTATTGAGCATCATTATTATTGGCTTGAGATACCCTTTGCCAACGACGGCAGGATCACCCAATAACATATGCCAGCCCATGTCACTTTCTTTGGCTTTGTAGTAGTAAGACAAACGATCGCGAGCAGCTTCATAAATCTCTGCATAGCCGATAGGCACACCCTCACAAAGTATGATGTAGAGACGGTGATGGTCATCGGCAAGCATTTTTTCAAAATGTACTCGCAGCTGCGGCATCGGCAAATGTAGCTGCCACTGCTCGACCACATGCTCAGCGTGCATCCATTTATAAAGCAGTGGCATGTCTTCAGGATATTTGACCGCTCGTAGTCCAAACGTTTTTTGATACGCTTCTACGGCAAAGGTGTCCGGTAGATTTTGTGTGATGGTTGGCATTGATTACTCCTTATTTTATGTGATTTATTTTGTATTCCTTAAGGCGTGTTTGACATTACGATGACGCCCCAAATGTTTGAAAAACTTGTAAAGCCTCCGTGTTATAAATCGCTGTCCCCGTTAATTGATTGATGATCTGTCCTGCTCTATAAGCGCCTAAGCCTAAGTCAGGCGTACCAACACCATGAGTATGAATTTCTTGATTTTGCACAAACACTTTACCGCGATTGCCAGCTTGGTTTTTATAAACCAAAGCATAATTTCGATCAATCTTTGGTTGCGCAAAGTCATCGTACGCAATAGAGTGCAGCACCGTATTTAGGCAGGAAGGCAGCGCATGACGGTAGCCCGTCCCAGCGATCACACAGTCATAATCCGCCGTAAACGTCTGCTGTTGCTCACACTGTTCAAACGTTATCTTTAAAGTGTCATCAGATAAAGCATCATCAAGTGTTGCCTCGACCACTCCACAATTGGACAGCAGCGTCGTATGCAAGTCTTGGTTGCTGATACTGCGCTCATAAAGCTTATGATAAATATCGCGTATGGTCTCAAACCCCATGCCTTTATAAAGCAAATCCTGCTTGGGCGCGACGTTTGCTTTGGTAGCGCCGTCCAACTGATAAAAATAATCGGTATAAGCGGGGCTAAAATGCTCTAAGCCTAAAGGTGAGTATTCCATGGGGAAAAACCCCGCCGAACGGGTCATCCAGTCCAATTGGAATGTTGGCTCATCATTGGCATCAAATTGCTGATCAAACAACGCTCGATATACTTCAGCCGATGATTGACCAGAGCCTAATATCACTATTTTAGTCAGTCTATCTTCATCATCATCTACTTTTCCCTTTTTTGCTTTAATCGCTTCAAAATCAAAATTGTCGGCAAAATTCGCAGTATGCATACAGCGTTCGGGCGCTCGATTGGCAATCTTTTGCAGCGAAGGTGGCAGTGTTGGCTGCGTACCCGTTCCTATCACTAGATTTTTGGCGTAGTACGTTTTTTGTATGCCTTGTTCTTGGACAGTAACGACAAATCCTAGACATTCCTCAGTATTAGAGCCATCACTATTTTCGTTAAAAGCCACATCCACCACTTGTGAATCAAATGCTAAGCTATCCAGCTGCCCTGCGACCCATTGGCAATAATGATTGTACTCCTTACGATAAATCTTAAAGTCCTCTAAAAAATAAAATTTCAGCAATCGGTGCTGCGTATGCAGATAGTTTAAAAATGAATAGGGACTGGTTGGATCTATCAATGTTACCAAGTCTGCCATAAAGGGCACTTGCAACGTGGTGTGCGGTAAAATCATACCTTTGTGCCAATTAAATCCAGCTTTTTGCTCAAAGAATTTGGCATTGATGTCCGTTTTCTCCAGCAATGCCGCCAGACTAAGATTGAATGGCCCCAAACCAATACCGATAAGATCTAACACATTGATTCCTTACTTGTTTATAACGATTATTCACATGTCGATTTTATTTTGAGCGATATTTTGAGCGATGGTCAGATCAATATAAAAGTCAGTCAGCAGGACTGGCATAAATTTTACGAAGCCTCTGTCACCATAGGTACAGCAAGCGAGAAAAATTTGTACCAGTTCTGCATGTTAACGACCTGTCTCTATTGCACTTAGCATCGACGATACCTACCCTAGGCGCTCATAGGATTGGGAATGTCCACATAAATAGACTGTGTTTCAACAGGGGCTACAAGCTCATCTAATGCATGCAATCTGGTGAGCAGATTGCCTTTGAATGGCAATGTCGGACTACGCAGCAACAGAGCGATTAAAGAGCGGTGCGGATACTGGGTTTCTAAAGTCACCAGACAGTCTCGGAACGTCGCTAGTAACGCAGCCTCATTGACAAGCTGAGTGCGAGCAATCGCGGTAATGAGACCAAAGATCGTATTACCCACTAAATAATAAGCAATACGTGAGTCAGCAAAATCTTCTGGAATGACGCACTCTGCTTCACTGATCAGCTCCGGATAAGCGTCAATAAGCGGCTGGGCATATTCAGCAATATAGCCAAAGCTTTGATTGTCCCTCGCCCAAAATTTTGCAGGATAGCCGTCTTTTAGCTCAATAAGACTGTTTTGTTGATGAACCTCAAACGCAAGTCCATGCTTATAATACATATGAATTAGCGGTATAAAACCAACTTGTAAATAGGTATCAAACCATTTGCCAGCAATGTCCTCCAAAGACTCATTGGTGCGCTCGTGAATTGACTGAAATAAAGTGGCCAGTCGATTGGTGAGACGAGTCGGATGATCTTGACTTAAGCTGGCAAGATTGGTGACTTGCATCGATTCGGTAAAAGGATTGTCGCGTAAGATACAGATGGTCTCATCGATGATCTTCCCTTCTATAGACAGTGCGACCCAAGCAGGATCATTCAATACGGCAATCGTGCTGTACTCCGTGCCCAACTGTTTACCATAATCGCTACGCCATATCCGGCAAGCGTGCATACCGCGCTTACATTCTTTTGGCAAATTGATACGCACAGAGTTGGTAATCGCCACAGATAGCGACAACTTAAACATCCAAGGCGCGTCAAATGCCGCCAGCGTACGCACCGAAGTTGTCGGATGTAAATGCCAGCCAAGCCTGCCCAAATCAACCAATTCTCCTTTCTCAATCAACTGCTGATACCACGCTTGCTGCTGCAAAAACGTCGCTTGCCACGGATGCAGTGGCAACAGTTTATAATCAGGATGTTGCGTAATGAGTTGTTGTTGATAATGACTCATATCAGACAACAGCTTTGATTTAAGCTCGGCGGTGATACTATCGCCATCCACGAACTCTTCGACAATGTGGTCAGGATGCACGAGCCAATAACGCAGCTGCGTTTTGCTGCTGGTCTCGGGCGCATATTTCGCCCATTCCGCGCCATAAAAACCCGCCCGACCTTTTGGGGTGGGATGCATGGCATGACCATAAATCAGGCTTTGCTCGGCTTGAATAAAATCCTGTTTGGCATCAATAATGTCATCAATCTCATCGTTACGATGTTCTAAAATAATCTGCAATCCTTCATAACTTTCAAGCCAGCGCTTGAGCACGCCATTGCCATCGAGCGTCACCTCATCCTTATAATGATGCACGATATCTTCGATAATCAAAGCAGCGAGGCTTACAGCCGAAGGTTTTAGCCAGTAGCGTTCTGATTGAGCGTCATTTAACGAAGCCAAATTCAATAAAGAAGGTGTATCCGCAAAACGGTGCTGACCCAACTGACTGACTCTATCGATGGGCACCGCCATCACAGTGTCATGCGGCGCTAGGGTCAATACCAAAATAGGCTTGTTTTGCGAGATTTTTTTTTGGCGCGCGTCCTGCTCTTCTACCATTACAATCTTGCCGCGCCCTGTCTCATAACTGTAGGCGTTCACTAAGTTTTGTAGGGTTAAACGATCCAGCGTTTTATGTTGCATCATTGTGTTTTCCTTCAGAAATATGGAGTCGCTTAAAGCCAGCAATAACCACTTGTTCAATAATGGTATTGATGTCACTGACTTGGGTATTAGGGTTTAAAATAGTAAATTTCAGACAAAGCTGCTGCTCAAATTGAGTGGTGGCCACATTTGCAATATTATTGATTAATAAGTCTTGGGCAATTTGGCGATTCAGTTGAGACAGCTGCTGGCTGGTCAATGATTGGTTTTGTGGTTTAAAGTAAAACAACACGCTGCTAATGATAGGCTGATGCATTAACACAAGATCTGCGTTGGCTTCGATCAATCGTGCTGCTTGTCTAGCCGTATCAAGACAGGTATCAATCAATGCGCCATAGTCGTCCGTACCTAATAAATCAAGCGCCATCCAAAGCTTTAGCGCGTCAAACCGACGAGTAGTCTGTAGCGAATAAGTGACCAAATTCGGGATGTTGTCTTTTTCATCGTCAGAGGGATTTAGATACTCACTATGATGACGAATGCTTTCAAAGTCTCGCTGATCGCGTAATAAAAAAGCGCCACAGCTGATGGGTAAAAAGAAATGCTTGTGAAAATCCAAGGTAATTGAGTCAGCTTCATGAATACCATCAATCAGCTGTCGATAGCGTTGTGACAGCAGCAAAGCACCGCCCCATGCTGCATCTACATGTAGCCATATTTTCGCGTTGCGACAAATCTTGACGATGTTCGTTAAAGGATCAATAGCGCCCAAATCGGTGGTGCCAGCTGTGGCTACCACCGCCATTACATTGTCTACCCCAATCTCATTTATCTTATGCTGGAGATCGGATAAGAGCATAGCGCCACTCGAATCGGTCGCTACCTTTTCAACGCACTGTACGCCAAGTCCTAAGAGCGCGGCGTTTTTTTCGATAGAAAAATGTGCTTGGTCTGAGCACAAAATCGTACCGCGGCGCTGACCCATTAGCCCTTCTTTTTGTACATCCACGCCTTGGGCTTCATAGAACTTATTGCGAGCCAGTAGCAACCCCATAAGATTGCTTTGCGTACCGCCACTGGTAAACACGCCGCCTGCCTGACGCTTATACTGACGATTAATTTGAGCGTTCGTTTGGGACTCAAAACTGGTATCAAACTGGCAGAGCTGACACAGCCATTCGATGAGATTTTTTTCGATGTAGGTGGCCGCTGGGCTTTGGTTCCAAGAATCCATACTCTGATTGGTCGCTGCAATAATCATCTCGGCGATTTGACCCACCACCAAGGTTGGTGGATGTAAATGTGCCAAACAATGACGGTGTGCCGTTGACACACAATTGGGCAAAAACTTGCCCTGTATGTCAGCCAATATGGCTTCGATATCTCGCCCTTTTGCATTAATACTAACAGAGGTAGCGTCTTGTACCTGCTGCGGCGTCCCACCTAAATAGACGTTGTTGTCATCAAGCCATTGCTGAATGACAGCGCTCGTTTGCTGCATGTGCGTGAGGTATTGCTCACTGGTTTGCTGATTTAATAAGTACAAAGTATCCTCACCAGTCTGTCCTGCGACTATTGTTATAATTTTAAACAACCATACTAGCGATATGACGTGCTACTGATTGGCTTGTAGTGCGCTATCCAATTTTTCTAGTACTTGCTGCAGCTCTTCTTTTGTCACATTGAGTGGTGGTAAAAAACGCAGTACGGTCCCGCCGCGTCCGCCTTTTTCAATGACCAAGCCGCGTTTGAAACAATCCTGTTGAATGTTTGCAGCCACGACGCTGTCCGCAGGATAACTGCCGTCGGTTTGTTTGAGCAGACTCGGATTTATAATTTCCATACCGATCATCAGTCCTCGACCTCTGATGTGGCCAATCCTTGGGTAGCACTGTTGTAGGGATTTTAGCTCTGACATAAACCACGCGCCTATCTCAGCGACATACGCAGCCATGTCGTTCTCTTTTAGATATTCGAGGGTAGCAAGTCCCGTTGCCATGGCCAATTGATTGCCACGGAAGGTGCCAGAGTGATTACCTGCTTGCCATGCATCGTATTGTTTTTTGATACCCAGTACTGCCATTGGTAAGCCGCCGCCGATGGCTTTTGACATGACGATCATATCGGGATCGATATCCGCGTATTGATAGGCAAACCAGCGGCCGGTACGGCAAAAGCCTGTTTGTACCTCATCGATGATTAATAAGATATCAAGCTCCTTGGTCACGCGGCGCACCTGCTTCAACCATTCTATTGGCGCAGGATTGACCCCGCCCTCTCCCTGAATGACTTCTAAAATAACTGCCGCTGGTTTGACTACCCCGCTTTCTACGTCTTTTAAAAAGTTTTCAAAGTAAGTGATGTGCGCGCTGACGCTTTGCTCATTAGACAGACCAAAAGCGCAGCGATAAGCATTGGGATAGGGTAAAAACTGCACCGGACTCATCAGACCTTCGATACCTTGCTTGGGTGCAAGGTTTCCAGTTACCGCAAGCACACCATGGGTCATACCGTGATAACCACCGCTAAAGCTGACAATGCCTGAGCGCCCAGTCACTTGTTTTGCCAATTTGAGAGCCGCTTCTACCGCATCCGCGCCCGTTGGCCCACAAAACTGCAAGCAATACTCATCGCTACTGGTACCCAAAAGCGTGTATAAAAATTCACTAAATTTGTCTTTTAATGGCGTGGTAATGTCTAAGGTGTGCATTGGCAGATTGCTGTCCAAGAGCTGTTTGATGCTCTCAGTGACCACAGGATGATTGTGGCCAAGTGCTAGCGTTCCGGCACCCGATAGACAATCGATATATTTATTCCCTTCTACATCGGTAATCCAAGCGCCTGTTGCTGATTGAATCGCAAACGGCAATTTGCGCGGGTAACTACGAACCTTGGATTCAAAATTCGCTTGACGATGTAAATAGCATTCGTTATCAGTTTTCTCATCTAAAAAGGACATGTACATAGTATCGAACCTTATTCGCTATTCTTCACAAACACTCAGACTTGATTTTTAAAGAAAGTTTGGAGAAATAGTCGGCTTAATTTAAAAAATATAGTGTGACTTCACTATAAGGATGGTCAAACATTGAATAAGAATATAAATGATAATCATTATCGTTTACGTGACGTATTATTGACGACCTATTCGCTGCTGTCAACCTCATTTGTTTATTTTTTGACAAGTATTTTGAAGCGAATTGCTCGATTAATTTTGGATAAACAAGCACAGAGAACCCATGACAAATACTCGAAAGTACTTATCATTAGTTCTATCTATTTACCTACAAAAACTATCGACTCACAGCGACGGGTACTTTACGAATCAGCCATAAGAAATACGCGCCGCCAATAATGGCTGCAATCGTACCAGCAGGTAGCTCATAAGGGAAAATAACATAGCGCCCAATCCAATCTGCCAGCACCATAACGCCTGCGCCCAGTAAAGCCGCTAAAGGCAACTGGCGCTCAAGCCGTACCGCTCCAAGCGAGGTTGCCAAATGCGGCACCATCAAGCCAATAAAACTGAGCGGCCCCACCGCAAGCGTACTGGCAGTACTAAGCGCTGCCACCAGTGCCAATAGCGCAATTGTCACGGGCGTTACTGCCACGCCTAGATTACGAGCGACACCTGTGCCCAAACCGAGGACGCGCAGAGGTTTGATAAGTAGCAGACTTAATACCAATAAGATCATAGCAATACCCATGAGATACCACACGGTATTGGGCTGAGCACTATAGGTCGTCCCTGACAACCAGCTAAGCATCGCCTCTAACCGCGGGTCACCTGAGAGCTTGACCATATGCATGACCCCATCCATCATGGCGGCAATGCCGATACCGACCAGCAGTAGATAGCCTGAGCTTACCCTACGTGCCAGCCAAACAATCAATAGCAATACAGCGACAGCGCCAGACAACCCTGACAGCAGCAATGTGCCTGAGCCTGCGGACAACCCCAAGCTTGGTAGTAATAAAAACCCCAAGATAACGCCAAGTGCTGCCCCTGAGCTCACCCCCAATACCTCTGGACTGGCCATCGGATTGCGCGTGAGCGTTTGCAGTAGGACGCCAGCGACCGCCAGCATAAGACCCGTTGCAGCCGCACTCAGACTGCGAGGCAGTCGATACTGCTCGGTAATTGCCCAATCCGTGCTAAGCCCCCAACCATTGACATCTTGCACCAAAAGACACGCCAGAATAATCATGACAATGACGCCAATGCCCCAGCGCCAAAACGCGATGGGCGTGTGCTTACCTGTCAACATTGGCGTCACGGTTTCTATGCGCTCACGGCGTTGTCGTAAAATCAGCCAAATAATAAGTGGTGCGCCAAGAATACCCGTCATCGCCCCTGCTGGGATTTGCATATTCAGCACCGGCTCAAGCAACAAGGCCAAATTGCTGGTCAGCCATAGCAGTAACGCCCCTAAACCAAAGGCCGCAGCCAAGCGTTTGCTGATTGATGAAATGCCTAAAGCGTTGACTAAGCTAGCAGCACCCAGACCGATAAAGCCAATTAGACCAACCTCACTGACCACCAAAGCCGTTATAACGGCCACGATAAGCACCACCAAAGCGCGGATACCATTGATAGGTACGCCCAAACGCTTGGCCTGCATGTCGTCCAAACTCATCAGGGTCAGTGGTTTTAATAACGGCAAACACACGACTGTCATTATGACTGCGGTTAGCGCTAGCACCATACTGGTATGCCAGCTGTTTTGTGCCAAAAACCCTGCTGCCCATGACAGCATGCCATTACTACGCTCAGCGAAAAACAACACCAAAACATTGGCAACGGCGGCGAGTAAAATATTGACCACCAAACCTGCCAATATTAAAATTAAAGGGTTAAATCGGCTGGGCGCTGACAATGCAAAGACCAGCCCCATACTGATAATCGCCCCGACAAAGGCCACATAAATACCGCCATAAATCGCCAAACTTGGCAAAAACAAGGTCACGATTAGCATGGCCAATTGTGCGCCCACGCCCACGCCCAAAGTGGTGTCTGAGGCCAAAGGATTTTTGACCAACTGCTGTAGCAAGATACTGACCACTCCCAGCAAACCCCCTGCCAATAGCGCCACCACACTGGTCGCTACCACATGCAGCTGTGTTGCCATACTGGCAATATCCAACTGCGCGCTTGGGAGAAACAAATCGCTGATGGGCCGCGTCCATTCCTGATTGATTAGTGCCCAACTGCTCCACAACGACAAGCTCACAAGGGTGATGAGCATGACCCATAATTGCCATGACGTAGCAGCGAGGCGCGTACTGTGCGGTTGAGGTGAGTTTGGTGGCGGGCTTGATGGTTTTTGTTTTCGCGAACCGGAGTGCTTTGAGATATCGACCGTTTGGGAAGAAGAAAGTGACTTCATAGGCTTGGCATTATTGGTCATGTTATTGGCAGGCGTGTGATGGGTTTGACTGGTATTAATGTTGGTATTGGTATTAGCGGTCATGATGCGCTCCCGCCTTTTAACTCAACAGTGGATAAATTGTTTGCCAAGTCCACCAATGATGACATGCCGCCATAAATCCATACTGGTGGCATCTCGCCCACACAGCGGTTGTTGCCGTAGCTTAAGCGCTCCCAAACCAGACTGTCCTTAATCTCAGCTCGGGTTATTGGACTAAGGGGGTCTATGATTAATAAGCAAACGTCGTCATCCAACTGTGCCAAGTCACCCATTCGTATCGGCACAAAACCAAAACTATTGCCTTTGCCTAGTACCACAAGCTCTTTTTGCATTTGGGTGAGCGCTGGTTGAAACAAACTGTTTGCGACATACATGCGCATATTATTGGCATCAGCAAACTGTACTACGGCGAACTTTTTTATATTTGGATAACGCTGCTGAAGGCGCGCGCTCGCAAGATTGATGTCTTTACGGCTTTTTGCAATGTAGTCCTCGGCCAATTTAGGGTCATCAATCAGTTTACCTAACTGCCGTGTCGGCTGAGTATAATCTGCCAAAGTCGCGGTATCGCCTTTAGCGGCAAACATAACAGACTCGGCGGGCACGTCCCCATAAAGGCTTCGGGCATGTTCATAAAAAAAGTTATCCACCACCATATCGACGGGCAGCTGGGCTATCAGTTCAGCATTGGGCTGATAGCGAATACCCAAATCAATCGTTGAAGCCGGCAATTTAGGCGTGCCCACCCATCTGTCCCATACTCTGATATCGCCAGTAGCAATCGGTGGATAGCCCATAGCCGTTAACGTCGCCGCATTGCCCCAGTCAGGAGACACAATATTGATATCAACATTATTAGCACTGTCTATTTGCGCGTCTGTTTGCTCAGTCGCTGGTTTTTGACAGGCAGTCAGTGCAGTGGTTAGTACCAAAGTTGCTACGATAGGCCGCCACCTTGTCTTAAGTAAAGCGGTGCCGATACGATCAGTGAGTAAAGGTTTTGCTAGCCGTCTCGTGGACGTGTATTGATACAGGACAGAAAACATAGCGGTCTATCTTTTTTAAGCAAGTAAAAGGAAATAAGCGAGCGGAAAATAAAAGGACAAGTCAAAAAGCGCGGTTAATACCGTCACCATTTACAAATGCGTTGACCATGTTAAGCAACGGCAACCGGTTGTCCTGTTATAGGATGCTGAAGCAACTGCATATCGACGTTAAAGATGTCGCGCAGTATGTCAGGCTGCATGGTGCTTTTGATATCACCATTATGACAAACACGGCCGTTTTTTAGCGCGATGACTCGATCGGCATACTGCGCTGCCAAATTGATATCATGGATAATAATAACCACACTCAACCCCTGCTCATCGACCAAACGACGAATAAGCTGAATAACTTCTAGCTGATAGTGCATATCAAGTGCCGCTAATGGCTCATCGAGCAACAGATATCGGGTGTCCTGCGCCAGACACATAGCCAGCCAAACTCGGGCACGCTCGCCACCTGAGAGTGTGGCCGTGATACGGTCAGCGAACGCTTCTGTTTGAGTGATACTCATCGCTTCTGCTACTTTATCTCTGTCAATTTGGCTTGGTTTTTGGAGCCATTTTTGATGAGGATAGCGTCCCAGCATGACCAATTCACGCACTGTGAACCCAGCGGCGTCCGGTAATTGCTGCGGCAAATAAGCCATTTGCCGAGCCAGCTCCTTACTACTGTAGTCACCAATACGGCGCTCATCTAAATTGACGCTACCGCCATTACTCATCATCTCGCCTGCCAACGCTTTAATCAAAGTGGATTTGCCTGAACCGTTATGTCCCACCAAGGCTACTAATTCATTGGTATCCATCTCACAGCTCACATTGTCTAGTAAGGTATTTCCTTGACGACTGACGGTCAGTTGATCTGCACGTAACATATAGGTACTCATCGTTAATTAAAATCGTGGTCTTTGTATCAAAAAGCCAATAAAAGCTGATTTTACTCGTAAACGAGAATAAAAACAATTATCATTAATGGAGATGCCGTTTTTCTCTCCTCCATTCACTGTTGTTCGTGAGTATATATATGACCCATTCTATCCCCTCTATTAAAAACAATTCTCCTACTCAAGCAGGCTCGTATACCTCCTTAACCTTCCCTGAGATTGCAGATGCCATGGCTCACATCAATGAGGAGCATGTCGATGAGCTGCTCGGATTTCTGCAGGTTTTTACGCCCCTGACGTCAGATGAGCTGGTTGGGACAAACGTACAATTGACGGCGGTATACGCAGAAGCAATCGCTTTACAAGTGCAGTTTCAAGACACAAAAAAAACGTCTACTCAGACACGTGAGCAGACGTTTTTTATCCCATTTATAGCGCCTATCACCCAAATGGATGAGTTAAACACCCAATATATTTTGCTCAAACAAAAAGCGGACAAAAAGCTCGGCAAAAAAACCATTAAACTGACCAAACAGCGCTTTGTCGTACAGGACAGCCACATGGTCAGCAAAAACATGCTGCGTCTTATATTAACCGCCCCTCACCCAAATGCCGCTGGTGATACCTCAAACCATCATCGCTCAAGCTCTGTACCAATCAATGAAGCTGGCTATGCGTATTTATTTGATTTAGAGCATAACCGCAGCGTGGCAAAAATCCCTAATGAAGGCGCTAATAAAGGGGCTGATGACAGCATTGATAAAAGTGAGCAGCCTGAACGCGCTCATTGCTATTACACGTTAAGAAAAGCGTGGCAAGCCTCGAATGGCGTACAGGCATGGGTCGATGTTTTTTTGCATGGCGACACCTCAGGTGGCAACTGGGCACGCGCGCTACAAGTAGGCGATACGGTGATAAGCAAACGTGAGTTCCCTGAAAAGGTTGAGCATTTGCGTGAAGGTCAAGCATTGCTGATTGCTGATGAAACCTCGCTGCCAACTGTCGCGCGCTTGCTGGAGCTTTGGGACAATCCTCAGCCACCATTAGTTCTTTGTGTCACACAAGCGGCCGCCGATCAAACGTATTTTGATGTGGTGACATTAGGCGCTGATATCATGAACACTAAGGCGGCAAATCAGCAAGACAAGCCCTTTACGCTATTGCCTTTGGTGACGGGTCAAGTCAATGCAGGACGAGCGCTGGCCGACTTAATCGATACCACATTGGCCGATTATTTGACCACACATCCTTTACACATTGATAAGGTTTGGGGCGCTTTAGAAGCAGGCACAGCCAAAGCACTTCGAGGGCTGCTGCAACAGAGGCTAGGATTGGCACGGGCTGACTCGGTTATCAAGGTTTATTGGCGTAAAGATTGATAGACTTTAAGGTTTTGTGCGTCTTTTTATACTGTCAAACCACTATAAACTAAGTACAGTGCTGCTTGAATAAGATTTTCTTGCTTGCTGTGCCTACGCAGACAGAGGCTACGAAAATATTATTCAAGCAGCACATTATAATGATTGTTCATTTTTTATTTAGGATCAACTATATACAGCTGGCTTCTATGGTTGGCGCTACTAGTGTGCCAAGATTGAACTCGGCGAACTCCGCATGCAGGGTAACCACATCGCCCATAATTAATAGTGCAGGCGTAGGGAGATTGGCAGACGCTTGTTGTTCTGCGATATCCTTTAATGTGCCTATAAGTACTTGCTGCGTGGGTAAACTGGCATGACTGATGATAGCAAAGGGTGTCTCACTGTCGCGCCCTGCCGCCATCAACCCTTTTGTCATCTCATCCAAACGGTGCAATCCCATATAAAAAACAACCGTCTGAGTGCTATCGAGTAACTCGCTATAGTCAGTATTCGGTTCGCCAAGTTTTTTGCAGGCAGTGAGAAACTGAACCGATTGGGCATGATCGCGATGCGTCAGTGGAATACCTGCTCGACTTGCCGCAGCACTAGCGGCGGTGATACCGGGAATTGACTCAAAGTAGATGCCATGACGTACCACTTCTTGTAGCTCTTCGCCGCCACGCCCAAAGATAAAAGGGTCACCGCCCTTTAGCCTCACCACTGTTTTATTGGCAAGCGCATGTTTGACCAAAAGCTCGTTGATACCCTCTTGCGGTAACGCATGATTGGCGCGGCGCTTACCGACGAATATCTTTTCGGCAGTGAGCGCACACATATCCAAAATATCTTCAGAGACCAAGCTGTCATACAGCACCACATCAGCACGCTGCATCACTCTCAATGCCTTTAAGGTCAGCAGTTCAGGGTCACCAGATCCTGCACCCACCAAATATACAACTCCTTTCTTATGATAGGCTTTGGTCGTTTCTGCACAGTTTTGACCCGCTAAGTCGTACGTTGAACGGTTTGACACAAAGGCAGATGAATGCGGCATGACGGTAGCTCCTGATGACAACATAAATGCAGTAAAGTAGATAACGAAAAGTAAAACCGTTAAAAAACTCAGTCTATGACTGACCCGTGATCAGTTTTACTCTATAAGCTATAGGTTGCAAACAGCGTGCCACATGAGCGATTAAGCTTGTGCTAATTGACCATACTCCGCGATCAATTCATTGATCTGACCCACACAAGAACCGCAATTGGTACCGGCTCGGCACTGTTTTCCGACTGCGGCTGCACTGGTACAATCATGTTTAGTAATGGCCTCAATAATGATATTTTCTCCCACAGACATGCACGAACACACCAGCGGCCCTGGATCGACGTAACCACTGGCAGGACGCCCTGCTAACAACCACTTATAGCGCTGATTGAAGGGGATTTGACTGGTATCGGCAAAACAGCTGTCGAGCCAATGCATACTCGGTAACGCTTCGAGCGTTGGTGCAAGATAGACAGCCATAATGAGCGCCTCATTAGCCTCCTGATTGCCTGTTTTGATATTGGCTATGTTGGCCGTCACGCTACTATTTGCCGCTACTTCATCGATAGATTGGGTCATAACCAAGCGCAATTGCTGGTGCTCTTGGCTGACGGTGAACGCCGTATTCATAGCGCAAGCCTGTGAAACCGATGGCACTGATGATTGCACAGCTTGGGCAAACTGCTGCCAAAACTCAGGAGTATTCAACCGATCACGCGCCTTCGCACTTGGGCTGGCAACGTTAATTAATACGCTATTTGCTTGGCGGCTGAGATTCCAAGTAAGTGAGGGCAAGTTATTTGTCGAAGATGTATCAACACCTGCACTACTATTTTTTTGCAATAATTCTTCTCGCCCTATTTTTGCCTCAATATTGTCCAAAATGGTACGCAATTGCACTATAACGGCGTCTTGCCAGTCAGGATGCACCAAAATCTTGCCAAATAGGTGCATCGGCACTGCCGTGACGCTGATTGCGGAGTTTTTAAGCTCAGGCTGCCCCGAATGTGGATCCACAACCGTTGGAATCAGTGTACCCATACGAGCAAAGCTGGCAAAAGCATCGCTCCAGTGCATCGGCATAAACGCATCGCCAACTCGCACCGCATCGCTAATCGCCACTTGTACCAGTACGTTACTCGCGGCGACATCATCAGTCAGATCAGATGTCACATTGTTTTCATATTGACGATAAATCTGCACAAAGTCATCGGCTGCCACACACAACTGCTTGGCATCATCAGGATGTAGTGTCAGTGTGGGCACGGATTGATGCTGGTTTAACTGCGGTGCTAAGCCTGTGCGAGTCATGGTATGCCATTGATCGCGCAGTCTGCCCGTGATAAGTCGTAAATCAATGCTTGGGTTATTCAATGTTGACGATATATTCTCTTCTAATTGGTTGGCAGGTTGAGGGGGCTGTTTAAAGGACGCTTGATTAAAGAGAGGCAAATGCATATCAGTTTGCCGTCTTTTAAATTTTCGCTTTTGTCGGTGTCGATTGGGCACACTGGCATCATCAGCAGGCGTAATGGCGATCAGTTGGGCTTTGGTACAAGTTGCCATTTGGTGAGTAGCAACCTCTGCCGACTGATTGGATACGTTGTCTTGAATCATAGAGATACGCGTGCCGCCCCATTGAAACGGCGGCATCATGTCATAATCTTCACGACTAAGCGCACTTGACTTAAGGCTTTGATGGATAGGCTGACCGTTATGATCGGCCTCTGTCATAAAAGCAGACAAGTCATTGGCCAGATTGAAATAACGCGGCTGGTTTTTAACTGATACAGTTTGGTTTTTATCATTGCCATAGGCTGTCAGTGCCACATACTCGTTAAATATCTCGCTGGGATCTTGATAATCAAACCCTGCCAGCCCCATGTGTTTGGCCACTTGCGAGAGTATCCACCAGTCTGGCTTTGCCACACCTATCGCTGGCATTATTGAGCGTTGACGAGAGATACGCCGCTCAGAATTGGTCACCGTTCCTGATTTTTCGCCCCACCCTTGCGCAGGTAACACAATGTCAGCACATTTCACCGTGTCACTGTCTACTGAACAATCAGACACAATCACCAAGTCACATTCTGCCAGCGCTTGGCGAAATCTGTCCGCCTCTGGCAAACTGACCACGGGATTGGTCGCCATAATCCAAATGGCTTTGATTCGTCCATCCAAAATAGCGTCTGCCGCATCGCACGCTTTGACGCCAGCCTCTAAGGAGATAGGCTGCGGCGATTGCCAAAAGTCCGCCACCAGCTGCCGATGATCGGCATTTGCCAAATCCAAATGAGCAGCCAGCAAATTGGCCAGTGCGCCTACTTCTCGTCCGCCCATCGCATTGGGCTGACCAGTGAGTGAAAACGGACTCGCCCCCACTTTACCCACGCGCCCCGTGTACAGATGGGTGTTGATAATGGCATTGACCTTGTCCGTGCCACTTTTGGACTGATTCACTCCCATACTGAACGCCGTCACTGTCTGTTCATTGGCCGCAACCAGCTCATAAAACTGGCGAACATTGTCGATGGGCACTTGGCATGCGCTTGCCACTTTATCGATCGTCCACACTTTAGCTGCATTCAAAGCATCATCGACACCTGTGATTTTGCTGACATACTCTTCATCTTGGCAACCGTGCTGCTCAAGGTAATGCAATAAACCATTGTATAAATGCGTGTCGGTGCCAGCCACAATGGGCAAATGCAAATCCGCAAACTCACAAGAGTCTGTACGGCGCGGGTCGATGACAATTAGTTTTTTGTTCGGATTCGATTTCTTGGCCGCTAAAAAACGTCCAAATAAAATAGGATGACACCACGCCATATTGGAGCCAACCAGTACCAACAAATCACAGGCTTCCAAATCTTCATAATTGGCGGGTACCAGATCGGCACCAAATGCCCGCTTGTGCCCTGCTACCGCTGATGACATGCACAGCCGAGAGTTGGAGTCGATGTTGTTACTGCCGATAAAGCCTTTGATGAACTTATTGGCAACGTAATAGTCTTCAGTCAGTAGCTGACCTGAGACATAAAACATAATGCTGTCGCGTCCATGTTTGGCAATGGTGTCATTTAAACGCTTGGCAATATCTGCTAATACAGTGTCCCAGTCGGTGTTGTTAATAAGTGGCTGTGTATCAAAAAGTGGCTGCGGGTCAGACGTTGTTATAGTATGAAGACGAGTAAATATATCTGGTGGCATGGGCTGCTGCTGCATGGATGCCAGCTTGTTTTGATAATAAGGCTGAATCAAGCGACGCTCAGCACCCAATGTTTGGGCAAGCGCGCTGCCTTTTGAGCATAGTTTGCCAAAGTTAGCAGGGTGCTCAGGATCGCCTTTGACACTGACCGTGCCAGCCTCATCAATCTGAGCCAAAACACCGCAACCGACGCCGCAATACGGACAAGTTGTGCGGACAGTTTTGGTCGAACCATGAGCTGTGTCTAGCGACCGCACTTGATTCATCGTGTCAGTCACACTGATATTGTGAGTAGCAATGCTCTGGCTCGCCACATTTTTAGGGTGCCGAGATGAGTCATTTGAGGTTTTATTGATTGCTGCTTCACTCATGATGCCTCCTCCACCGAATCAGTCATGGCCAATACATTATTTGTCCTATCACTGTCTCTATCATTCAGATTCAATTTGTCCAAATCACAATAAGCACTACCAAAGATTAAGTCCTCTTTTATGAGCGATATATCGACGTTGTCGGTGATAAGTTGACTGTAAAAACTGCCATCATTGACGTCACCATAAAGTACAGCGCCGATGACTCTATTATTCTTAAGATAAAGGCAGTGATAATGGTTCAAAGTGGGCTGACGATAGATGAGCGTTTCAATAGCCTCAGCATCGTTACCCTCAAAGGCAATTTGACCAGCAGAAAACGCCGATACGCCAGATACTTTTAATTTTAATGACAAAGGTTTGCTAACGAAAGGTATCCAGTGCTCTTGTGAGGACGTAGTGCCGTCTAGTGTGGTTATGGGGTCTGATATTAGCGTATCTTTTAAGACCGTCACGAGGGTATCGACTTGCTGATTCACGGGGGCGACCATGCCAAACAGCTCACCCTCTAGCTCAATACACTCGCCAATTGCATACACATGAGGACAACTGGTGTGCATGCAGTCATCCACAACGATGCCTCGATTGACGGCAATGCCACTGTCTTTCGCCAAGGCGGTATTGGGAATCACACCCACTGCCATCACGATAAAATCTGCCTGCAAGATACGACCGTCTTTTAAGGCCAGTCCGCACACTTCGTCGGCGTCGTTTATGACGATGGCTTCAGTATTTGCAGACACTTCTAGACCAACGCCGCGTCGACTTAACTCGGCTTGCAAAAGCTCGGCAGCTGGCAAGTCAAGCTGGCGATTGAGCACGTAATCGTCAACATGAATCACGGTCATGTTTGCCCCTTGCGCAGCCAACGCACATGCCGCCTCTAACCCCAATACACCGCCACCAATTACCAAGCCTGTTTTGCCTTGACGGGCATATTCGGTTAACGTGGTGACATCTGCTAAGTCGCGAAAGACATGCACACCTTTGGCCGTATGATTGGGAAACGGTATCACTCGAGCCGTTGAACCCGTCGCAATCACCAATTTGGCATAATGAAGACTTTGCCCATTATCAAGCTCAATACACTGGTGCTCAGTATCAATCGTCTCAACGCCGACCCCAGCCAGTACCGTGATACCCAATTGCTCATACTCTGATTTATCATACAAATACGTGTCCTCAAACGCCGTATCTCCTGCCAGCACTGGCGACAACATGATGCGGTTGTAACCTACCTGTGGCTCTTTACTAATCAGAGTGATTGGTAGCGGTACAGCGGAGGTTTCTGCCTGTATACTGTCTGAACGCGCGTTATTTGCCTGTATACCTTGCTGCCGCGCCCGTGCAAGCTCAATGGCAAAGCGGCTACCCGCCATGCCAGCGCCAATGATGATGATACCCGCACTGCCAGTTTGATCATTATGATGATTGGTCTTATGACTATCAGCACTATATTTACCAGCATTATCACTAGCAGCATGATGGGCAGACCTTCCGATGGATTCTGTCGTATAAATATCAGACTTTTCGGCAGTTTTTGACCTATGAAGCAACATAAAGCGACGTTCCTTAGCAGCATAGTGCAATGGTAAACAAGCGATAACATGTCATTGAACGTGGGCGATCATGACAGATAGACCCACAACAATAAGACGATGATGACAGTCTGTATGAAGCAAATGCCATGCCATACCAATAAGGGATTGCGTTTAATTAGTGGTTCAGGGTCGCGACTGCGTGCTCTATTGTCAGGATTGAAGTCTTGTAAAAACTCACCGATGGCCTGATAGCGAACATTGGTATTGGGGTGTAGCGCCCGCATGAGCGCTTGCTGAATAACGGACGGTACATTGTGTTGCCGTAACGGCTGCGCTGGCATGACGAGAGTCTGCTGTGGATTCATCAAATCTTGCGAGCCAAATGGCAGTTGCCCTGTCAATAGCTCATAACCGATCACGGCAATGGAGAATAGATCAGAATGTACCCCTTTTGGTGCATCAGTGTAATACTCTGGTGCAGCGTAATGTAGATCGCCATTGGGTGGTCGCGTACTGTCTTTTAATATTGATGAGCTAGCAGAGCCAAAGTCGATTAGCTTCACGGCCCCTGATTTGGTCAAGAGAACGTTCTCAGGTTTAATATCTTGGTGCAAGAGATAATTGCGGTGCATCACACGAGCGGCCATACCGATTTTGGTCAGCAAATCATAAGTTTGCCATACATCGCAGGGCGCATGACGTTCGATGAAATCGCGTAAGCTCTCGCCTTCGATATACTCGGTCAAGTGATATAAATAGTTGGTGCTAGCAGGCACTGGGTAGTAACGCAACAGCCCTGAGGCGTGCAACCCCGACCCCATATTGTGGCTAGTGTTTTTATTTGCGTCAGTCGTCTGCAAGAGATTGGGATCCGCTTGATTATAAGCAGACTCGCCAGCACGGCGGTGTTTTGAGAGGCTCAGACCAATTTTACGTTCTTGTAAAAAATCACGCAGATAATGGCCATCAGCAATGGTATCAAGGCTCGGTGACTTCAGTACAAAGTCATTCTGATCGGCATCTTGCACCCAGTACACATGACTGCGGGCAGTACGGGCAATAATACTGACCACGGTAAAACCATCGATACTATCCCCTACTTCTAAATCTGTGGGCAACTGATAGCGATGAATATCGTGAGACGTTGCGCTATCACTTTCAAACAAATCAACTGCATCAGAATCATTTATTAAGGTCGATTTATTTGATATCGCCTTCATACTCAGCATGATCATACTCAAGTTATCGTGACTGCCCTCTGTAAAAGCGTGCTCGCATATGGTCTGACTGGCATGAAACCCTGTTGGTAGTTTGTGCGTGGTAGCCAGTGCTTGACACATATTTGTCGCTGCCGTACACAGCTCAAACGCTAACTCGACCTCATCGATATGCTCATAAATACCATCGGTCATTATTGCCAAGCATTCGTTTTGATGCAGTGTAAACACCAATTGTTGTAAATCCACTTGCCCATCAGCGCCGATAGCCGCCGACAGCGCCCCTTTGTCTTCGCCTCGATGAATACGATGATCGTCACTAAGTACCGTCAGGCTGTCTATCCCAACACGGTAAATTCGTGAATCGCCCGTATGGAACAGATGAATACGATCACCAATACACAATAAGCCTGACAGCGTCGACAATAAAGGCGGCACTCGCTGGTATGCTTGCGGAAAATACAACACATCATTGGCTTTATTTACTGCCGTTCTAATGATGCTAGCCACTTGATCCTCATCCAAACTGGTAGGCATGGCTTGAGGCTGATCTTCTGACTCATACTGCACTTGCACCAATTTTGCCAATGCAAGTGTGATTTTTTCGGCAACGGTGTTGATGACCAGCTGACTTGCCTGTTTTGGAAACTGGCAAGCACTGACGCCATCTGCCATGAGCACCAACAGTGGCGCTGTTGGCATTGTCGCTTGTTTAGGCACATAACTTTGGGTTAAGTCAACAGATTCGGTCGATACAGCATCCCCAAAATAATGCGGCAGACAAGTGGTTATTAGTAGGCTGTCTTGATTTTCCGCTTTACGGCCTTTCATCGTAAAAAAGTCCAGCCACCACAAGGCAGAGTCTGCATTAGAATGGCAGGATTCAATGGCAGATGACTGCTCACCAGTGTGGCTTTGGATATCCGAGTTAGCAGGGACATTATCGGTCATGTCAATAGCCATATTAATAGTTAAGTCCGCACTGACTTTATCACCCTTACGTTGCGGGCTTTTGTGAGTGTCTTTTGGACGTCTCTGTTGGCAAGCTTTTGTCATCGTGGTCACAGTCATCCCCATTAATATTTCTCATGCTACCGATGGCTGACTTGGATCTCAGCAAACGTTCCATCTGGCATCTCTTCGATGATGACACCTTCAGGTTCTTTGAGTAAAAATAGCGCAAAGAAACCAATCACGGCTGTCGCGGCGATCACAAAGAAAAACACTTGATACGACACCAGACTGAGTATCGTTAAATAGACCACTGAGCCAACGTTACCGTATGCGCCCGTCATGCCTGCAAATTGCCCTGTCATACTGCGCTTGATGAGTGGAATCACAGCAAAGACCGCACCCTCTCCCGCTTGTACAAAAAACGAGCAAAACATAGTAATCAATAACGCCAGCGCCAGCGGCCATGTTGAGTCAAGAAAGCCCATCAATAGATAGCCTACTGCCAAACCAGCCGTCAAAATCAACAAGGTAATTTTACGACCGAATTTATCACTGAGCCAACCGCCGCCAGGACGCGACATTAGGTTCATAAAGGCATAACTTGATGCCAGCACACCCGCCATCACGATCGATAGACTAAAGGTCTCTTGATAGAACAACGGCAACATCGACACGACGGCAAGCTCTGAACCAAAAGTTGCGAAATAGAGAATATTGAGAATGCCAACCTGCTTAAAATCATAACGATGCGCTTCAGGTACAGGCGTGGTAAAGACCTCTTTATTAAAGCGGTAGCTACTAATGAACTCGTAGACATAGAGTACGGCAAGGCCAATATAAATGATCGTGACACTAGACTGACTGAGCAAACTCACGCCAGCAGGTGACAACTTCCATGCCAATAACGCCAATGACAAATACATCGGCAATTTAAACACCATCATCAGCCAAAAATCACCCGATGACGTCACCATCATGGCGCCTGACTTTTTGGGTTTAAAGTAAGTGGCACCTTTGGGGGTGTTGCGCGCCATTTTATAAAAAACCACGCTATAAAGTGCCATGACGACACCTGATACGGCAGTGGCATAACGCCAGCCCTCATCGCCGCCAAAGACAGCCGCTGCACCAATCGCCACGGTTGGCAATAACAGTGCCGCTGCGGCTGAACCAAAGTTACCCCAGCCTCCATAAATGCCTTCCGCCGTGCCCAGCTCATTGGTTGGAAACCAATCACTCATCAAGCGAATACCAACCACGAAGCCTGCACCCACAAAACCCAGTAAAAAACGAGACAATGCCAAGGTGTTGTAATCTTGCGCAAAGGCAAAGGTAAAGCACGGAATCGCACCGATGGCCAAAATTGCTGTATAGACAATACGTGGGCCAAAACGATCGGTCAACATGCCGATGATGACACGGGCGGGGATAGTCAATGCCACGTTTAAAATCAGCAGCGTTTTGACTTGGTCTTTAGTCAGATTCAGCGTCTCACCAATTGCTGATAAAAACGGCGCATGGTTGAACCACACAAAAAAAGTCAGAAAAAACGCCATCCAACCTAAATGAAGGATTTTATTTTTGCCCGAAAAAGACAAGACATTAAGCTTGTCTTTAGTAGGTGCAACGGGGGTCGATGATGACATAGGCGGCTTCCTCAAATGGTTAACTTCTAGGTTATTACAAAGCGTCAAGTGTCCAAAAACAATCAATTAAGACACTTGAGGCGGTGCAATGGCTATGCCAGTTGTGGTTGCAAGCCGCGTTTTTAACATGAAAATTGATCCTAAAATACTGCTACAACGCCCTCTTATTAAGGCTTATACGGCGATGTCAAAATCACATGGATATTTTAGTAACCACAAAAAAAATAGGGCCATAGTCAAAGTAACGCGATGGCGGACAGATAATAATAGAGCCCAAATTGGGGCATGATTATCGCTATTTTGGTGCATTTGTACCTTATGTAGGCACTTACGGAAAATGCATGACCGACATCCATATAATTTATATTGATGTTGGTTTTAGTCTTTCTTTAGCCCCTATTCAGACCCTACCAAACGTTAAGAAACCTACTGTTTATCCTCATACGTCAAGCAAATGCTGAGAGCGTCAATGCTCAGGAATCACACCAAAATAAAGTTGCTTGGCACAATTATTGAATGTTCTATAGCAGTAGGCATCTAAATGTCATTTATCAGCTATATAGAGGACAGTCGTATGAGTAGCACTACAATAAGAGCAGAAAACACGGTCATAAAAAGCAAAGGCAATCTGGTCGTGATTGGCAATGGCATGGTCGGCCATCATTTCGTTGAGAGAGCGATTGAGCAAGGACTGCATGAGCAATTCGAGATTCATGTATTTGCAGAAGAAGACCGCCCTGCTTATGACCGTGTGTATTTGTCCAGTTATTTTGAGCACAAAGATGCCAGTAAGCTGAACCTCGTCGATCTCACCACTTATGAGTCGTCGCAAATTAATTTGCATTTGAACCAGCGAATTGTAGATATCGATTCGACCAATCGCTCTATCACCACTGAGTCTGGTGAGCAGATTGAATATAGTGAGTTGGTATTGGCGACAGGCTCGTACCCCTTTGTGCCACCGATTCCTGGTCGCGAGCATCCGCACTGTCACGTGTATCGTACGATTGCTGATTTGGATGAGATTTTGGCCATTGCTGAGTTACCCACAGTCAAAAAAGGCGTGGTGGTGGGCGGCGGTCTACTTGGACTTGAGGCGGCAAAAGCCTTGGTTACATTAGGTCTCGATACCTATGTGGTCGAGTTTGCCCCGCAGCTGATGGGCGTTCAGCTAGACGCAGCGGGTGGCGAGATTTTGAAGCGTAAAATTGAGGCGCTGGGCGTAAAAGTCCTGACAGGCAAAAATACTCAGGAGATTTTTTCTACTTCTGATAGTACAGACCCTGATAGTGCAGACAGTAATGTCAACTATCTCACCATGCAATTTACTGATGGCACATCGTTAGACACCGATATGATTGTGTTTAGCGCAGGCATTAGACCACAAGATAATATTATTAAAAACAATCCTGAATGCGGTATCGAGATAGGCGCACGCGGTGGTATTTTAATCAATGAGCAATGCCGTACCAATGCCGATCATGTCTATGCGGTTGGTGAGTGCGCCGTTTGGGACAATAAAGTGTTTGGCTTAGTAGCACCCGGCTATAACATGGCGAGTATTTGTGCCGCGCAGATTGCAGGCGATAACGAGCAGACTTTTACGGGTGCTGACATGAGCACCAAACTAAAATTGATGGGCGTTGACGTGGGCAGTATTGGTGATGCTCATGGCACGACGGAAGGCGGACTGAGCTATCTGTATCAAAATCCGGCGGAAGGCATTTATAAAAAGCTTGTCACCACAGCGGATAACAAACGCTTGCTTGGTGCTGTATTGGTGGGCGATACCGAAGACTATAATAATTTATTACAACTGTATCTCAATGACATTGACCTGCCAGCGCATCCTGAAAGCCTAATATTACCCAATGTCGAAAAACCTGTAATGGGCATCGCCAATCTACCAGATACCGCCACGATTTGCTCTTGTTATAACGTGTCCAAAGGCGCAATTTGCTCAGCGGTCGAAAACGGCGCGTACTCGATTGCTGATGTAAAAGCAGTGACAAGTGCAGGCACGGGCTGCGGCGGTTGTGCGCCCATGGTGAAAGACACCCTGAGCCATCAGCTAACCACGCTTGGTTTTGAGGTCAATAACGACTTGTGCGAGCATTTTGCTTACTCTCGTCAAGACTTGTACAGCTTGATTCGGGTGCATGGCATCAGAACCTTTGATGAATTGCTGACTGAACATGGTCGCGGTCATGGCTGTGAGATTTGCAAACCGACAGTCGCCTCTATTTTGGCATCGTGCTGGAATGATTATGTGCTAAAGCCTGAACTGACGCCATTACAGGACAGCAACGATTACTATTTAGGAAACATCCAAAAAGATGGCACGTATTCCGTCGTGCCGCGAGTACCGGGTGGTGAAATCACTGCCGACAAACTCATCGTCCTTGGACAAGTCGCCAAAGAATTTAATTTATATACCAAAATCACTGGCGGGCAGCGGGTTGATCTGTTTGGTGCACGTATGGAGCAGTTGCCTGATATCTGGACACAACTGGTGCAAGCAGGGTTTGAAACGGGTCATGCTTACGGCAAATCGCTACGTACCGTCAAGTCTTGTGTGGGTAATGACTGGTGCCGATATGGGGTTGATGACAGTATGGGGCTCGCTTTGAGGTTGGAGGATCGTTACAAAGGCGTGCGTTCGCCGCACAAGATCAAGATGGGGGTGTCAGGCTGTATGAGAGAGTGTGCTGAAGCGCAAAGTAAAGACTTTGGCATGATCGCAACCGAAAACGGCTGGAATTTATTTGTCTGCGGTAATGGTGGTATCACTCCGCGTCACGGTGAATTGTTCGCAACTGATCTCGATACTGAGACCTTGGTCAGATATATCGACCGCATTATTATGTTTTACATCAAAACGGCCGACAAACTACAGCGCACCTCAAAATGGCGTGAGAGCTTAGAGGGCGGCCTTGAATATCTACAAGCGGTCATCATCGAGGACAGCTTAGGAATCGCAGAAGAGCTTGAAGCACAAATGCAGCTGCTCATCGAAAATTATGTGTGTGAATGGGCTGAGACGATCAACGATACCGAAAAGCTTAAACGTTTTCGCCATTTTGTGAACAGTGAACAAGGCGATGACAATGTGGTGTTTGTGACCGAGCGTGATCAAATCCGACCAGCGACTGAAGCCGAAAAGTCAGAAATAAAACTCGTGGAATTGGCTTAACTGCATATCAGCGCCCTGCTCTTTTACCGATGGTTGGTTCGATTTAAAAAGAGTACCGTTTAAAAAAGATAGCACTACTGGTATAAATGCTTCAAATCCTCTGCCTATCAACCGCACAGCAAGCGAAGAAAATTTATACCAGTAGAATGCTTTATTAACGCCACAATCTTTAAGGATAACACCCCATGACACAGCACACTATCTGTCATCTTAACGACATCATTCCTGATACAGGCGTTTGTGCGCTGATAGAGGGCAAGCAAATTGCTATTTTTCGCACCAAAAAAGATGACCTCTTTGCTCTTGATAATTATGATCCATTCAGTCAAGCCAATGTGCTGTCCCGAGGTTTGATTGGTGGCACGACGATTGTCACTGAGGCAGGATCGGATGAAGAAATACTCTATGTCGCCTCACCCATTTATAAGCAGCGTTTTAACCTTGCCACTGGACAATGCTTGGATGATGAGAGTGTGATACTAGGGGCTTATCAGGTGACATTAAATAATAACAATATTATTCTGCAAGGCTGGTAAAAAAAAGGGCGTATCCTCATTGAAGATACGCCCTAAATCTTTTCATAAAGTTTCATTGCTTTAAGAGTTTCTTATGCTGTCTTAATTGACTCATGACTTTTTACGCGACTAATGGTGATACCTGTGAAACCAAACAATATCGTCAGTAACAGCGACAAATAACAGAAAAACGCATAAGGCAAATAGTCAAGAACAGGCACACCCAGTGCTTGGCTGATAAACACCCCGCACACACTCCACGGCACCAAAGGATTGATGACCGTACCTGCATCTTCGATGGTACGAGACAAGTTTTTAGGATGCAAATTCAAACGCTCAAACGTTGGGCGAAAGGCCGTACCAGACAGTAAAATACTCAAATACTGCTCACCAATCAGCACGTTGATGCTGAGTGCCGACATGGCAGCGGCAAAGATAGCGCGTCCTGACGTGGTCAACGAGTCTTTTATACCGGATAATAATGCGGGCAAAATACCCAGTGCTGTCAAGAGTCCACCAAGACTCAGCGCCAATATCACAATCGCCTGCGTAAAGAACATACTTTGGACACCGCCACGCGATAGCATGCCACCAACTTCGCCTAACGCCAATGATTCAGCTGGGGCATAGCCAGCAAACAGATAGCCACCCAACTGCCCGAAGCTCGGCGAGCTATGCAAATAAGTAATGATAAGAGCCACAGCGATGGTACAAATAATGGTGTAAATGGCGTTGACCCGAAAAACCGCTAAACCAACCAGTACGATAAAAGGCAACACCGCATAGCCGTGTACCAAGCCACTTTCAATCAATTGTCCTTGCAATACGATGACTTCGCTAAGATCAGAGCCTGCCGTCTGCCCTGAAAAAAACCAAAAAAGAATGACCGTCAGTATCCACGCAGGTACAGTGGTATACATCATATTGCGAATGTGTTCAAACAAATCGATGCCCACAACCGATGAGGCGATCGTACAGGTATCAGACAATGGCGACATCTTATCACCAAAAAACGCCCCTGATACCACTGCGCCTGCCGCGATTGCCACATTGGCATCAAAGGCGTTACTCATACCGATAAAGGCCACGCCTAATGTCGCCGCAGTCGTCAAACTACTGCCCAAAGCGATACCGATAATAGAGGTCAATACAAAAGCAGAAATATAGTAATACTCGGGCGATATCAGCTCAAAGCCAAAATACATCAAGGTTGGAATGGCACCGGACATCATCAAAGCGGCGACCATCAATCCAATGAAAAAGAACAAATATATCGCACCAATGCCGCGCATGACACCAGAGGCCATTTGGGCTTGCATGTCATCGAAGCTCAAGCCTTTAAACAAACCAATGGCCAATAGGACACAAATGGCGAGTATTAATGACAAATGAGGCACCCAGCCAAAACCAATCATGGTAACGCCCATGATAGCAATGACAATGGCAGAAATCATAAACGCCAATTGAGATGAAATTTGGGTTAATATTTTTGGAGGCATCACACATCCTTAAAGCGCCAGTGTAATCTGGCGTTAGATTGAATTTAAGTATTGAATTTAAGTGGGGGCAAGTTTAATGAGTTTGTTTGGCGATTGCCAATCGGATTATTGATCCAGTAAACGATCGGTCTTAGCCGCCATGACGAAGTCATTGTGATGCAAGCCTTTGATGCTGTGAGACCACCAAGTGACGGTCGCTTTGCCCCACTCTACCAAGATGCCCGGGTGATGTCCTTCTGCTTCGGCGATGTCTGCGAGTTGATTGGCGAATGCCATCGCTTTGACGAAATTTTTGAATTTGTATTGGCGTTGTAATTGCTTGATGCCCTCTACTTCTATGAGCGACCAGTCAGGAATTTGCTGTAATAGCTCTTTTGCCTCAGTGTCATCGACTGTCGGTGCGCCGATACGGCAAGCTTCGCAGCTGTCTTGTGATAATGCAGTCATTATAATGTCCTTTTATTTTAAATGTTAATCGTCGTCTCTTTCAGACGCGTACATCCGTGTTGAGAGTGCTGGGCTAAAGTTTAAAACGTTAATAATAAAATCTAATCTGTGCAGCCATTAGCTAATTTTCAAAGGATAAGTCGGCTCAAATAGCCCCAGTGACATGGCTTGCTTGACCATTCCCATAATATCGCTATCGATGATATCAAACAGCGTATCCAACTCATCAATGACATAATAAATCGGCTGAATCTGATCGATACGATAAGGCGTACGCAGCACATCCATTAGATCAAAGGCTCGACACTCTGGTCGACTTTGTGGCTCATTGCTCAGGGCATAGACGGTTTCAGAGGGTGAGCTTAGGATACCCCCGCCATAGATTCTACGGTTTTCAGGGTTGCTCCCAACCAAACCAAACTCGATGGTAAACCAATACAGCCGCGCCAAAAACCCTCTTTCTTCTTTAGTCGCATTGAGACCCAGCTTGCCATATGTCTCGTTAAACATCGCAAAAGCAGGATGCGTGAGTAACGGGCAATGTCCGACGATTTCATGAAAAATATCAGGCTCTTCGATATAATCCATGTCCTCAAAGCGGCGGATAAAGGTTGCCACGGGGAAGGATTTATTGGCCAAAAGTTTAAAAAACTTGCCAAAGCTGATCAATGCAGGAACTGCTGCTGTTTGCCAGCCTGTAGTGGCTTGCAATACTTCATCAATATCCCGTAGCTGAGGAATATGTGTCGGCGGCAGATTCAGCTTGTCCAAACCTTGCAGATACGCTGAGCAGGCACGATTGGGTGTTTGCTTGGCTTGACGCTCAAGCAGCACTTGCCACATGGCATGCTCATCATCACTATAATGAATATGACCATTGGCATCTGGCTGATGCGAGAGGTAAGGTTGCTTTTTCGCAGTCATACTACTCGCACTGACATTTTTATGAGGAGAGTCTATAGATTGAAGGCGTTCCATGCCGGTGTTCCTTTTATTGCTGTTAAGGACAAGATAAACTCCGTTTGTCCTGTCCACTTATCACATTAAAACTTAACAAAACTTACGGTGTTCCAAGCTTTTTCTAATCGGCTTTTTTCTAATCAGTCTTTTACTAGCCAGCTTCTTGTTGACCAACCGTGCCACGGCGCACTTGGTCACGCTCGATAGATTCAAACAAAGCTTTGAAATTACCTTCGCCAAAGCCTTCTGAGTAATCACCTTTGCGTTGGATAAACTCAAAGAACACAGGGCTACCTAAGATGGTTTCGGAGAAAATCTGTAGCAATAGACGCGGCGTACCGCCTTCTGTCGTACCGTCCAATAAAATGCCACGCATTTGTAAGTCAGCGACATTTTCGCCGTGGTTTGGCAAACGCTCGCTGAGCATTTCATAATAAGCAGCAGTTGGTGCTGTCATAAGTGGAATCCCAGCGGCTTTAAGCTTATCAATGCTGGCAAATAAATCATCACTGGCTAAGGCAATGTGCTGAATACCTTCGCCATTGAAGTGCATCAAGTACTCTTCGATTTGGCCGCCACCCTGCTTAGATTCTTCATTTAGCGGAATACGAATTTTGCCATCTGGTGCGGTCATTGCCTTACTGGTCAGTCCTGTGTACTCGCCTTTGATATCAAAGAAGCGGATTTCGCGGAAATTAAAAATGCGCTCATAGAAATTGGCCCAATAGGCCATGCGACCACGGTAAACATTATGGGTCAGATGATCGATGACTTTGAAGCCATAGCCGACAGGACGTCTATCCACATCAGCAAAAAACTCAAAGTCGACATCATAGATAGATTCGCCATCTTTAAAGCGGTCAATCAAATAAATCAGTGAGCCGCCTATGCCTTTGATGGCAGGCAGTCTTAGTTCCATTACCCCAGTTGGTACGTCTACTGGCTGCGCACCCATTTCAATGGCACGCTCATAAGCTTTTTTGGAGTCTTGGACGCGAAACCCCATACTACAAGCCCCTGCGCCATGCTCTTCAACGAAGTAGCTGGCTTGGCTTTTAGGCTCACGGTTTAGGATAAGATTGATGTCACCTTGACGGTATAGGGCCACATCTTTTGATCGGTGGTTGGCCACATGCGCAAAGCCAAGCTGTTTGAACAAGGCATCGACCGCATCGGGCTGTGGTGAGGCGAATTCTACAAAATCAAACCCTCGTAATCCCATTGGGTTTTCAAATAAATCTGCCATTGTAATCATCCTTAATTTCAATTGGTGGTATAAAAACCATAAAATAATATGCTCAATCAATAATTCTTATTGACGATGCATTTATATTAGATTAGCTTTATTTATAAGACTAATTGTTTTTTATGATTTATTTATCAGGTTTACTTATGAATATCAGCATTCGCCAATTGACCGCTTTTATCAAAGTCGCTGACAATGGTAGCTTTACGCGTGCCAGCGATCAGATGCATTTGACCCAATCTGCTGTTAGTGGTTTGATCAAAGAATTAGAGTCCAGCCTCGGTATCGTGTTGTTTGATCGCACCACACGCCAGCTGTCTTTGTCCGCAGTAGGACGGCATTTATTGCCGCAAGCACGGCGTATCTTAAATGAGATGCAACTGTTCGAAAACGAGGCCAGCAGTTTGACCAGCTTAGCGCAAGGTCAAGTACGATTGGCTGTTTCCCAATTTGCAGCCTCCTCTATGCCCGCAGTGATCGCCCAGTTTGCCCAGCAGCATCCTGAAATTGGTGTGTCGTTGTTGGATTGTTCAGCAGAAAATTTGCTAAAACATGTTCAAGACATTGAGGTGGATTTAGGCGTCGGTACTGAGCTTGAATTTATGGAAACCGAAGATGATATCCGTGCCGATTTGCTATACCAGCTGCCGTTTTGTGTGGTTATGCCGGACACTCATGCACTGGCACAAAAACCTGAAATCACGTGGCAAGATTTATTAGATATTCCGCTCATTACGCTACAAGGGCCTTTTATTGAAAAAGTAACCGCAGAACTGGATGACCGTATCGCGGCCCATATTCAGCAAGCGCGTTACAAAGTAAATTTTATGTCCACGGCGCTTGAGATGACACGCCAAGGCTTTGGCATCACGCTGTGTCTGCCCTACATGCCTGAGGTTATTGACTGGGTCAGTGCCAACGGCCTACAAATGAGACCGCTGGCGCAACCAGTTAAAATGCGGCAATTTTTTATCTATCAGCGGTCTTCGCGTGCGCTGTCTCCTGCTACCATTGCTTTTAAGGAGTTTTTGCAGACTTATTTTTCTAGCCATTTTAATGACTTACAGCGTATCTAAATGCGGCTAGGATGAATTATCCGAGATAACTGAATCTAGTGTTGAGTTACGTGCCAATTTGCTCTATGATTTTTGGCGGCTCAATTTATATTTTATAAGGAAACAACATGTTTGAACGTATCGACTATTATGCTGGTGATCCAATTTTAGGGCTGATGGAAAAATATTCAGCGGACAGCAATCCCAATAAAGTCAATTTAGGTATTGGTATTTATTATGATGAAAATGGCGTATTGCCCGTACTCGACTGCGTAAAAACAGCAGAGCAGCGCATTGCTGATCCTATTTCTCCTCGTCCTTACCTCCCAATGGCAGGCTTACCGGGACATCGTAAAGGCTGCCAAGAGCTATTATTTGGTAAAGACGCTCAAATCTTACAAGACGGTTTGGTTGCGACCATCGCCACTATCGGTGGTTCTGGCGCTCTAAAAGTCGGCGCTGAGTTCATCCATGAATGGTTCCCACAATCTAAATGCTATGTGAGTGATCCAACATGGGGCAATCACATTGCCATTTTTGAAGGCTCTGATGTCGAAGTCGGTAAATACCCGTACTATGACAAAGCCAGCAGTAGCATCAAATTTGATGAGATGATTGCGTTTTTTGAAACGTTGAACAAAGATGATGTGATCTTGCTACACCCTTGCTGCCACAACCCAACAGGGCTTGATTTGACCCGTGAGCAATGGGACACTGCACTAAACGTCATTCAAGCACGTGAGCTGATTCCATTCATGGATATTGCTTACCAAGGCTTTGGTGAAGATATGGACAGCGACGCTTATGCGATTCGTAAAGCCGTCGATATGGGCTTACCATTATTCGTCAGTAATTCGTTCTCTAAAAACTTATCGCTATATGGCGAGCGTGTCGGTGGTCTATCAGTCGTATGCCCAACCGTAGACGAGACCGAGCGTGTATTTGGTCAGCTGAATGCTACCGTACGCCGTATCTATTCAAGCCCACCATCACATGGTGGCCGCGTCGTCGATATCGTCATGAATGACGAAGCGTTACACGAGCAGTGGGTTGGCGAAGTGTATGCGATGCGTGACCGTATCAAAGCCATGCGTCTCAAGCTCAAATCTGTCTTAGAAGCCAAAATTCCTAACCGCAACTTTGATTATATTACCCGTCAAAATGGCATGTTTAGCTTCACAGGATTGACGCCTGAACAAGTCGAGCGCCTACAAAGCGAGTTTGGCATTTACATGGTATCGAACTCACGTATGTGCGTGGCTGGCTTGAACACCAGTAACATCGACTATGTCGCCAATGCGATGGCAGATGTCTTAAAAGACTGATTGAGTCATTGATTAAACGATACAGTTTGGTAAAAGCAGTTTATAAGAAAAAAGGCTGAGCGCTTGCTTAGCCTTTTTTTTCGTCCAGTATTTATGTAGGGTTGGCCGTGTCCGTACAACGTGCACTCGCTATATAAAAAACTTGCAATCTCCTCATCTATAAATTACATTATCCGTAAGTAGTTAATTATAACGTAATTCAAAAACCCACTTTTAGCAAGGAGCCTCCCATGTCAACGATTGACAAAAATCTCACCTCATTTATTAATATCGCTAACGATTCTGATTTCTCAATTCATAATCTGCCCTATGGCATTTTTAGTGAAACTGAAGACGGCAAACGCCGCGCTGGGGTCGCCATTGGCGATCAAGTATTGGATCTGTCTGTACTTGAAACAGAAGGTTTATTAAGCTTGGCAGGCGGCTCATATTTTGATAAGCCCACGCTAAACGCTTTTATTGATTCTGGTCGAGACAACTGGACGCAAGCGCGTCAAACCATTCAACTGTTGCTGTCTACTGATAGCGATGCCTTGCGTGACAATCAAGATTTGCAGGAAAAAGCCCTTTTTAAACAAACAGACGTCATCATGCATCTGCCAGTTCAAGTACCAGGATTTACGGACTTTTATTCTTCTAAAGAGCATGCGACCAACGTCGGTACCATGTTCCGTGATCCAAGCAATGCCCTATTACCGAACTGGACTGAGATGCCCGTTGGCTATAACGGACGTGCTAGCACAGTGATTGTCAGTGGTACGGATGTTGTACGCCCATCCGGTCAGCTAAAGCCCAATGCGCATGATCGCCCTATTTTTTCAGCTTGCAAACGCTTGGATTTTGAGCTTGAGACTGCTTTTGTGGTTGGTAAAGGCAACACCATTGGTCAACCAATTGCAGTAGATAAGGCGTCCGATCATATCTTTGGTATGGTCTTGCTCAACGATTGGTCAGCCCGTGACATACAAAAATGGGAATACGTGCCTTTAGGTCCCTTTAACGCCAAAACGTTTGCCTCTGAAGTCTCTCCTTGGATTGTGACCATGGATGCGCTGGCACCTTTCAAAACATCATGTCCGACTCAAGAGCCAAAACCATTGGCTTATTTGAACGAAAAAGACATCAATAACAGCTTTGATATTAATCTATCGGTCGAACTACTGCCCGAAAATGCTGAGAGCGCCACCGTTGTTTGTGAAACCAACTTCAAATATATGTACTGGTCAATGGCGCAGCAGCTGACTCATCACACCATCACAGGCTGCAAAGTAGAAGTTGGCGACATGATGGGTTCAGGCACTATTTCGGGAGCAGCGCCCGACTCTTATGGCTCGATGCTAGAGATTGCTTGGAATGCTACCAAACCAGTCACACTCAGTAGCGGTGAGACTCGCAGCTTTATCGAAGATGGCGATACCGTCATTATGAAAGGCTATAGCGAAAAAGACGGCATTCGAGTTGGTTTTGGTGAGGTACGCGGCAAAGTACTGCCCGCGCTTAGCTTTGATTTTGACAAATAGTTTAGATAACTCTTATTAACGTACAAAATAGGCGTGACAACCATTGAATTAGACATTCAAAAAATCGCCAATATACATATCATCTGTGTATGTTGGCAATTGGCCAAACGCCTTATCAAAAGGATATTGATATGAGCTTTAAAATTGAAAAAATTCATCACGTGGCTTACCGCTGTAAAGACGCCAAAGAAACCGTGGAATGGTATAAAAAACACCTGAATATGGATTTTATCTTGGCATTTGCCGAAGATCATGTACCTTCTACTAAAGCCTTTGACCCTTACATGCACGTTTTTTTGAACGCAGGTAGCGGCAATGTGTTGGCGTTCTTTGAAGTGCCCAATCAGCCTGAGATGGGCTTTGACCCCAATACGCCAAATTGGGTTCAACATTTGGCACTCAAGGTTCAAGATCGCGACGCGTTGATGGTGGCAAAAGCGCATTTAGAAGAAGGCGGTATTGATGTGATCGGCGTGACCAACCACGGTATTTTCCATTCTATTTATTTCTTTGATCCGAACGGTCATCGCTTGGAGCTGACTTACGATGATTCTGCTTCAGAAACAAAAATATCGATGATTACTGAAGAGATGAAGCAAGAAATGCTGGATGAATGGTCACGCACCAAACGGGCGCCAACACACACGCAGTTTTTGCATAGCGAGGAGCTGGCTGAGGCCAAGCAACAAGTGCCTGTAGGCGAGTAAACACTTATTAAAGAGTTTTCCATCACGTCGCTAACATCTTCTCGGCTACGCTATTTTATAACGCTGCGCTATCGCTAATATTCGCTCAACGACATTGTGTTGTTCGCTCACTGGTAACTGCTCTGTCGTTCCGATGATGGTAATGGCATACTCTACTGGTAAGCTTTCAATGAATGGCGTGTCACCAATAGCGGATTGCACATCAGCGATACTCGCACGCTGTGGCAAGATAACCGGAATCGTAATAGCGTTAATACCCATCAACATATCGCCTGTAACTGCCGCATAGCCTTGGGTACAAATCTTGGCTTGTAGTTGGGTAAATTCCTGCCATTTTTCTGTTATTGCGTCATCGTTTATACTCCATTCAGCCATGACCAATGGTTTAATAATGGTGTCTGGTTGATAACTGGCAAACAGTTGCCCTGTGGCCGATGTCGTCAGCGGCATGCGTGAACCAATACGCGTAATAATACTAATGGGGCTGTCCGGCTCGACTGACTGAATGATAATAGGGCCTTCGTTGAACCATTTGGCAATTTGTACCGCACAATTTAAGTTATCTTTAATTTCATTGGCGATATGCGTCAGTCGCTCTAAAATATTGCTTTGATTGTAGCCAGTATGCCCCAATGCTGCCAACGCATTGACTCTATCACCCAGTCCATAGCGGCCATCGTCAATTTTACGCGCGTAGTTTTTACGAATGAGGCTGACCAAATAACGATGGCATTTGGCCGGATGCATTTGCATCATTTGGGCGATGTCCTTTAACATCATAGGTTCGTTATGATCGATAAGAACATCTAATATCGACAGTCCAATCTCAAGCGATTGAACGCCATTTTGGTTTTTGTTGGTTACAACGGTATTATCTGTCAGGTTTTCAGCTACTGGCATGGCTTGCTCGATTAATGGTTTATGCTATTAAATATCAGTCAAGTAAGAATACAACTCAATAATACTTATATTGGACTGTACGAAACAAATTTGGTATCAATAATTATGACCCCTTATTTCCCTGACAACATACCATAATAAAAGGATTGAATAATAATGAAACTTTATAGCTATTTTCGTAGCAGTACCTCTTACCGTACCCGTATCGCGATGAATTTAAAAGGTTTAGAGTACGATTATGTCGCGGTCAATCTGGCGCAAGACGAGCAGCTAAACGCCGCATTTAAATCTATCAACCCACAAGGATTGGTCCCTGTCCTACAATCGGATGATTTATTGTTGTACCAAAGCCCTGCTATTTTGGAATGGTTGGAAGAAGTCTACCCTGAAAACCCTTTATTGCCAAAAGATGCGATTGGGCGCATGCATGTGCGCGCTATTAGCGCCATGATCGGCTGTGATATGCATCCGATTAATAATCGCCGTATCTTACAATATCTACGCAACGAGCTGTCAGTAGACGAAGATGACGTTATGGTATGGTGCAATCGCTGGATAAGTGAGGGATTTGAAGCGTTAGAGACACGCTTAGCAGAAGATAAAAATCGCGGGAAATTCTGTTACGGCAATCATCCTACTTTTGCAGATTGCTATTTGATTCCGCAGGTTTCTTCTGCTCGCCGCTTTAAAGTAGACCTAAACCCTTATCCTAATATTGTTGAAATTGATACATATTGCCGTAAGTTAAAAGCCTTTGCAGACGCTGATCCTATGATGCAACCTGATGCGCCAAAAGCTTGATATATACACATAATTAAATAAATTAAACGCTTCACAAACGAATTTAAACATGTGTATAATTCGAATTAACTTAATAAGGAGATTATTTAGTTAACTAGTAATTGTAAGTGAGATTGAATCTCAACCGCCCAATCACTTAAAGTTTCTTTACAAGGATCCGTATGAAATATACCACAAAGGCTCTAATAGCAGCCATGACCCTATGCGTGAGTGCAAGCGCCGTCGCCTCCAGTCACCGTGAAGCCCCTTCTATTACCAAAACCCCAAAAGTCGATGCCTCTGACTTTTATATGTTTAATAGTTACGAGAATAATCGAAAAGATTACGTCACGATTATTGCCAACTATTTGCCACTGCAAGATGCCTACGGCGGACCCAATTATTTTGCCCTAGATCCAGATGCCCTTTATGAGATTCATATCGACAACAACGGTGACGCTGTTGAAGACATTACCTTCCAATTTGATTTTACTCAAAATTTAAATAGTATTGAAATCGATTCAGATCGTAACCCATCAACACCAAATGTCGCCATACCTTTATCTAACGCTGGTGATGCCTCAAACCCTGCCAATGTCCAAACGAGCGAGAGCTATAACGTAACGATGGTCAAAGGTGATCGCCGTAGTGGTGCGCGTACCTCATTAGGCAATTTCGATAAACCATTTGATTATATCGGCACCAAGTCGTTTGCTGACTATCCGACATATGCTCGCGGCTTTATTAAGCCTCTAAATTTAGGGAGCTGTGGCCAAGGTAAAGTGTTCGTCGGTCAGCGTGCTGAAGGCTTTGCCATCGATTTGGGTAGAGTATTTGATTTGATTAACCTAAATCCATTGGGCGCACGTGATGGTGGCACCAATATACTAGCAGACAAAAACGTCACATCGATTGCGATGGAAGTGCCAAAATCTTGCCTTATCAGTGCAACAAGTAAAGACCCTGTGATCGGCGCTTGGACGACTGCCAGTGTTCGTCAGGCAACACTAGTGAACCCTTCACCTGCTTCCGGTATCAGCACTACTGCCAAAAAAGGCGGTGCATGGACACAGGTTTCAAGACTGGGTATGCCGCTCGTCAACGAAGTGGTCATTGGTCTAAAAGACAAAGACAAGTTTAATGCCTCAGAGCCAAAAGATGATGTGGATAATTTTAAAAATTATGTATTTTATCCGACGCTTCCAGCGTTGATTCAGACGTTATATCCAACGGCACCTGCGCCAACGAACTTCCCACGTCAAGATTTAGTGACCGCATTTTTGACAGGCGTTCCTACTGTCAACAAGCCTGCGAATACAAATCAAGTACCTGCAGATATGCTACGTTTGAACACTAGCATTGCAGCGGTACCTGCTGCTATGCAAAACGATTTGGGTGTGATTAGTATTATTCCTGGTCAGACCGATGGTCGTCCTAAGGCAGATGCCAAAGATGTTGCAGGATTTCCAAATGGTCGACGCCCTGGTGATGATGTGACAGATATCGCCTTAAGAGTGTCAATGGGTGCCCTATGTCATGCTGGTCTACCAGCTGCTGTCACCTGCGTACCTGCTGATGCCAAAGCTGGCAAAGCACCACTCACTGATGGCGCTCTCAAACCTGCTACCGAGTTTGATTCAGTCTTTCCTTATCTGACAACCCCAACCCCAGGTGCCCGATAAGCTGAAACCAAACCAAGGAGAAATACTATGCGCTATCTAATGTTAGCCGTATTGATCACTGGATCAGCTGCGCTTTCTGGTTGCTTCAGTGACAATGATAACAATGCTAGTAAACCAACAAATCCAGTCAATAACGATGTTGCAGTAGACCAAGAAAAAGCTAAGTTGGCCGTTAGCAGGACTTCTGATGTGATTGACGCCAGTAATAATGTGGATACCGATGAGCCTCAAGATATCGATCGGATTATACTTCCTGAAGCAAATTTGGCAGAACCTGTTGTAGTAGCAAATGCCAATGCCTCACTCTAGTATGACGTGAGATAAATTCAGCAAACACCTAGTCAGTATACTGATTGGGTGTTTCTTTATGTTCTGAGTGAGATATTTTATGCACTGGATTAAGTTCCCTATCGAATGCTTATTGTTGTTATTCATTAGTAGTCAGCTTATTCATGCTGCCCCCTTTATTCCAAAAGACGATCAACAAATTCTTGCGACCCTACCCGAAGACTCTCCGCCACCACGTTATCTAAGCTCAGCTGACTTTGTGTCCGATGCGAGTACAAACACGCTGGAGGGCACCAGTCAATTGTTGGAGCGTGCTTATCTGCAGGGCGATCCACGGGCATTAGGACAAGCGCGTGCGCAGCTAGATCAGACAACAGATCAGAGTATAGATACCCTTATGCTGCAAGCACGGGCACTTCAATCGGATCACAAATTCGCTGAAGCAACCGCCGTATTAGAGCAAATACTCAGTCAAGATGCAGCTCATGCAGATGCGCTATTGACCCTTTCTTCTTTACTCGTGGTTCAGGGTCAGTTTGCAGAAGCAATGAGCCACTGCAAAAAGCTTGATGACCCTGACCTGCGTGTTTATGCATTGGCGTGTGAAGCGCAAATACAGAGCATGACTGGCAAACTTGAACCAGCAAAACAAACGCTCAATGGACTGGCAGCCATTGCTTCTGGGCTAGATGCCTCGACTGCTCGCTGGATCTATCTGATTCAGGCAGATGCAGCATTACGTAGCCAAGATACCACTCTTGCTAACCAAGTCTTCGATGTCATGGATGATCAGACGGTACCTGCACTCATGGCTCGAGCTGATTGGCTATTGAGTATTGGTGAATATGAAAAAGTCCGTGACCTGCTTCAAGAGCATACTGATAAAGACGCGCTGCTACTACGCCTCATTACTGCTCAAATAAAATTGGGCGATAAGAGGGCCAATCAGAACTTGGCATTGATGAAGGAGCGCATTGATGTGTGGCAGATACGCCTAGAAGACGCCCATATGCGTGAGCAGGCCACTTATGCTTTGCTTGCCAATCAGGTTGACTCTGCCCTTCAATTGGCTCGGGATAATTGGCAACAGCAGCGTGAGACAGCAGATATCGTGCTCTACGCCACAGCAGCGCTCAAAGCAGGTAGCCAAAAAGACATCGAGCTTATACGTCAATTTATAACAGACACACAATTTGAGTATCCAGCACTAGAGCGTGATTTACGTTTGGGTAAAATAAGTGATTGCCTAAATTGCCAAGCAATACGCAAGCAAGATTCAACTGCCCAAGTCAAAAGCACGGTGATGGATACCACTGGGCATTTAGATACACAAGTTCAGGTCAAGGATAATCCTTTATGAGTGCGCTTAGTAGACTTATTTGGTGCCGAACCTATCGTTACTTGACGCTACTATTGCTATTGCTGACTTGCACCTTAGTACAAGCACATGAAGCCAGTACCGCGTACTTAAACCTTACCAAAGATGACTCTGAAGAGGCAGCAGATGTTAGATACGATGCCGAATACGAGTTGTCACTTCGCGATTTGGCATTGCTGATAGATATAGACCCAAATCAAGATCAGCAGGTCAGCTGGGCAGAAATAAAATCACAGACGGCACTTATAGAGCAACTGGTGACGTCTAAGGTAACATTAGAAAGTGCGACACAAGCTTGTCAAATAGCAAGTTTTGAGCCACTAGCAATCAACACACGCGGCGGTTTTAATTATTTACATACTAATTTTAAATTGAACTGTGAGCAGCCAATTGATCGCCTTGATTATCAGATACTGGCAGGTATTGACGCCAATCACCGCTTGATCCTGACACAACCTAATGAGGGCACGCCGCTACAAGTATTGGCTGTCGGTCAAAACCCACTGGGTTCAGAAGCAGCGTCCGACTCAATATCTACGGCGACAAATTTTCTCAAAAGCGGTATACATCATTTGCTGATTGGTTGGGATCACCTCCTATTTTTGTTCGTATTGCTCATCCCTGCCGTATATGTGCGTAAACAAAAACAATTGGTTGCGGTCTCCAAACCGAAGGCGGCTCTACTTGAAGTTTTTTGGATTGCCACCTCGTTCACACTCGCGCATTCGATTACGCTTAGCTTAGCGGCGCTACAAATCGTTAGTATACCAGCCAGTTTTATTGAGTCTGTCATTGCCTTGTCTATCGCCTTTGCCGCGCTCAATAACTTAGTGCCATTGCTACGAGTACGAGCAATCTATCTTGCTTTCTTTTTTGGGCTCATTCACGGTTTTGGCTTTGCCAATGTTTTAGTAGATTTGCCACTTGCCACCAGCGCGCGTGTACTAGCATTATTGAGTTTCAATGTAGGTATTGAATTGGGACAACTGGTATTTATCGCTTTGGTATTTCCAATAGCTCTATTATTACGTCACACGCAATTTTATAAGTACGTCATTTTTTATATAGGATCGCTGATTAGTATTTTAGTGGCTCTATGGTGGTTTTTTGAGCGGGCATTTTAGGTCAAGTGAACGGTAATATTACTCAAAGAACCAAACGGCACGCAGCTTGGTCGCCTCTATCTGATATAAGGGTTTAATATATAAATGGGTGGCGGCATTTACAACAGCTGTGACAAATTGGTAGCCACACCTTTTTGTCCTACGCGTTGTTGAAATCTGAAGCTAAGGTCTTTCATAGACCAATGACATGGGTACAATGGCATCCACTTCGATGCCATTTTGTTTTAGCGGATTGAGTTGTCCTGCTCTGACTTGAGTCGTTGCTATGGCATCGATAATTGGACTGCCCGATGACTCAAGTAATTGCACCTCTGTAATATAACCCTCTTTGTTGACATGCAACTCTAACATGACGATAAATACATCACCCAAACGAGTATTAATATTACGCCATACAAGCGATGGGACACTGGTAGTGGGTTCTTGCCCATCCATCCAACTGCCATCTTCTGCCAAAAAAGGAGCGTCTACGTCGTTTTCGTTAACCTTATTATCTAAATCGGTTTGATCGGTGGTTTGTTGTTCGGCTTGGGCTGCGGCTAATGCTAACATCTTGCCAACTGCTTCGTTTGCTGCTTGTGCTTGCCACTGTTCTTGTTCCATTAGCTTTCTATTGGCTTGATTTCTTGCGGCTCGCTGCTGTATGGCTTGCTCGCGATTAAATTGGGCGGTTACGGCACGAATCATGGCAGACAGATCATCCTCTGTTTCTTCCTTTGCGTCAGATGTGTTAACTGTTTTCTTTGATGCTACTATATTCTTTGATTCTGCTATTATTAGCTTTTGGTCTGATGAAGGGTTTACAGGCTTCCTCTCCACCTCAAAATCTTCTTTAACCGATGTTGTACTTGTTATTGGGGTTGTTTGCTTCTGTTCTACTACGGTTTTTAGGGGTTCTACTGAATCTGATACTGTGACCGTTTCAGTCGTTTCGGCCTTTTTTATGGGTTCAGTAGGTTGTATGTTGGGTTGTGAGGGCTTTTTAATTAAAGGTTTGGGCTGAGGCACAGTCGGAGGATTGTTTGTAGATGATTGTATTTTTGCAGGGGTTGAGGCCAGTGTTATCAACTCTAAATGAATGATACTGGGCTTGTTTTTAGGGACAGCAGTTATTGGTTTATCAATAGATACCATCGCCCACGCAATGATCCCGTGCAGTACGACGACTAACATGGTTACACAAGTAGTAAGAGGACGAGTAAAAAAATTTGGCATCATAATAGTTATTAGAATACTCTTAAAAACATTCTTGCATATGAGTTTATTCGATAATCTAATAAATAAAAAGCGAATAAGGTATCATCTTGAAAACCTTGGTTTCACTCATAAAAAAGCAAGACATTCGCTGTCTTGCTTTTTTGTTTTATTTTAAAAACCTTGATACGTGGCTTGGCTTTTTACTCAATCGAAATGGAAGCCTGCGCCAATTGAGGCACCGGCATTACCTTGAGTATCTGCGGTACCGTTTAGTTTCATGACCCAACGACCGTCGTTAGATAGTTTAGAGAAGCCGATAGCGACTGCGCTTTCTCCATTGTATGTACCCACACCGCCACCAATCATCGACTTTCCTACGATATAAGCCTGTGGTAGTGAAGACATCGCCATCGCAGCTGAAATACCCGCGTTTGCATCATCTTCGACTTCACCAATCTTATAGCCTAACTCATTCATGCTGTCGCCAAGTCTTTTACTAACCGCATCTAATTGGCCAAAATTCACAGCATCTCGAGGAGCCATACCATCAGCAACATTAGTAATCTTGTTACCAGCGGCATTGATGCCACTTGCGGTCATACTAGGACCACCAACCATAGTAACGCCATTACTATTGATCGTGGTATTACCAGTAGTAACGCTATCTAAATTAATATTACCATTTAGATCAAACTTAATACTACTGCCTTCTGCGGTAGTCGTGACATTATTACCCCCTTTGAAAGTAAGTACGCTGCCATCACCTACTGACTTTTTAATAGTAGTACCATGATCTGCGCCGAAGTTAAGTCCTGCATTGAGCCTATCTTGATTGGCCTTAATATTGGTGGTATTGGTTACAATATTAGCAGTATTAGTAGCGATATTGGTAGTATTGGTAGCGATATTGGTAGTATTGGTGGCAATATTGGTAGTATTGACTTGCACATTTTCATTGATTTCAACTGCGCCTTGTCTAATAGAAGCAATCGCACCATCAATGTTGTCTCTGCCCGTCCCGCCAATGTTGCTATTAATAAAAGTCCCATTTACAGGATTGTAAACGGTGTTACCACCAATAATCCTACCGATACCACTCCCTTGCGCATAAAGCTGACTGCCGTTGATGGCCTCTTGGCTGTTTGCGGTAACTTCACCGTTTTGAACATTAGTGATCTTATTATCAGCCGCATCAATGCCATTTTTAGTGATACTTGGGCCATTTACAATAGTGAGTCCATTGTCGTTAATAAAGGTATCACCAGCGGTTATGCTTACTACGTTAATGTTTGGATTTAAATCAAAACTAATATCATTAGCGCTGGCAGATATTGCCGCTGTACGCAGGCCTATAGCAGCAGGGTTATTGACCAACGTTCTAGACACGGTAATATTGCCATCTCTACTATTCATATCAACAGTGCCTCCTTGTTTGACCATGGTCGCAATATCGCCTTGAGCAGTGATTCCCCAACCTTGGTCCAAGGCAATGGTCACCTCTCTTAATTGCTCGAGGTTTACGGCGTCAGTGTTCAGAGTGCCTTTACCAACATTGCGAATAGGATTGCCACCATTGTCAAGGCCGGTGCTGCTCATTCTAACCGTTCTACCCATGCCATTATCAACAAAGGTAAAACCTGTGTTGTTCATAATGCTATTGCCTATCTGCATACGACCAGAATCACCTAAGTCCAACTGGTTGTTGAGCTTAACTTGGAGACCCGTTGCAGAAGCTGTGGTAGTCAGATTGCTATCACCGGTGATATTGATGGTATCCCCCAATGCAAACTGCTGATCGTTGGCGCTATTGCCATCACCAATATTGATACCTTTGGCAATCTCATTATTGGTGGTGGTGAGCTGGGCGAAGTTGACAGCATCACTTGGCGCAATCCCTTTGGCAACCTTGATAATTCTGTTGTTACCGTTATCAAGACCTTCGTTGCTCAAGGTAATGGTCTCGTTAGGGCCGTCAGTGATGGTAATACCAGCGTTGTTTAGCACGGTACTTTCCATTCTCACGCTGCCTGTACTGCCAAGCATGACGTCCTTTGCCAATCTAACGTTCAGGTTGCCCTTGTCATCAGCGACAACACCGATATTGTTCTCCGTTAAGTCTGCTGCGCCCCCTTTGATGGTTAAGGTTTCACCTAACTGACGATTGACGACAACGGTAGTGTCATCCCCTGTAAAGTCCAGTCCCAAGTCAACCGTGCTGTTGGTTGCCTTTAATTGTCTGACATTGACGGCATCCATATCTGCCGCGCCATCACCCA
>NZ_AUSW01000032.1 GCF_000471625.1 Psychrobacter aquaticus CMS 56 | reverse complement strand
ACGCGTACGTGCTTTTTTTATGGCTCTATGGTGCTGTATAATATTTAGCTTTACACCGCGCCTTCTTCTGTTTTCTTACATTCATAAGTGCTTACGTTCGTTGCATCTGAGCCAGCGGTACGCATTACGCCTGTTTCTCGATCATCATGAGCGACACGCCATTGTACAAAGCCTTCGCCCCCATCAATAGCACTCTCCCCTTCAAACACTTCAGGATTGATAGCATCGTTGGTCTTAATCAACGTTACTGTGCCTTGGGCAGTGCCAATAACGACTTGGTTCTCAGCATCCTTATAAGTGGCCTCGACCTTCAGTTCTGGTGAGCATAAATAAGTAATCTGGTTCACGCTAGTATTGACGGAGGCCACTGTATCACCTTCAACTTCATTGAGAGATGCATCTTCAGTATCAACCACTACATCACTGGGTTCTGCGGGCTCAGCAGACATCGGTACTGACTGCTCGGAACTGATACTGTCCTCTAAACTTGGCTCTGTCTCTTGTTGTTGCTGACAGGCGCTGAGGGTCAATGCGCCAGCAAGTAGGCCTGTTAGGGCGACAGAAGCACGCAACTGTTTTAATAATTTTACATTCATTACACTCTCCCAAATAAATATGTTAAACACTATAGCGTGTCCATAAATGCACGCCTATGTTGAATTTGTAAGTAATCACTACAAAGTCATCCATGATCTTAAAATCAACGTTTCTTGTCCATCATAAATAACCTTAACCTTTTAGCAAACCATATAAAAAGCCTCTATCTGTGTTAGATAAAGGCTTTTTATTACTGCTTCATGATATTTTTAGCAATTTTGATTCTTATTATGAAAATGAGAACACGCCCTAGATTTTACCATGACATTGCTTATACTTGAGTCCTGACCCACAAGGGCAAGACGCATTACGACTAATATTCATACCAGCATATGGATTTGGCTCACTAGCATTGTCACCACTACCAACCATAGCGCCACTCATACCAGCAACAGCAACGCCACCAAGATTGCTATTTTGGGCTTGCGGCTGACCCGCTGATTTATTTGCATTGCTGTCCAAATTATCAACGTCATCATGTTCGAACTGCATTTGCATATGAGCGGCATTCTCACGTTGCTGAATCTCAAGCGCTTCTAGCTCTTCTTTGGTTGGAATATGCACACGTGATAAATCTTGCACCGTTTCAGACTTGATGGCGCCCAGCATCATTTGAAACAACTCAAACGACTCCCGCTTATATTCTTGCTCAGGGTTTTTTTGGGCATAACCGCGCAAATGAATGCCTTTACGCAACTGATCCATCTGCGTTAAATGCTCTTTCCAATGTTTGTCGAGACTTTGCAACATGAAGTGACGCTCAAGCTGGGCGGCATCTTTTTCGCCCATTTGTTCACGACGACCATCATAACGATCCAACGCAGTTTGGATAATTTTTTCACGAAGGCCTTCTTCATCCAGACGGCGATCACCATCCAACCAATCGTTGATCGGCATCGAAATCTTGAACTCGTCCTCAAGCTCATCCTCTAAACCGTCCACATTCCATTGGTCATCAACAGAGCCTGGCGGTATAAACTGACTGATCATGGCATTATAGACTTCATGATGCATCACTTTGATGGCTTCGAGCAAATCCATTTCTGCCAGTAAGTCGTCACGCTGACCATAGATAACTTTACGCTGCTCATTAGCGACATCGTCATATTTCAGCAGGTTTTTACGAGCATCGAAGTCACGGCTCTCAACTTTACCTTGAGCGTTCTCAATCGACTTAGAAACCATTTTGTGCTCAATGGCTTCGTCTTCTTTGAGACCCATCGCCCGCATCATATTGACCACGCGATCGCCTGCAAAAATACGCATTAAGTCGTCTTCAAGCGACAAAAAGAAGCGCGACATACCGGGATCGCCCTGACGGCCCGCACGACCACGCAACTGGTTATCAATACGGCGCGATTCATGACGCTCTGAACCAACAATATGTAGGCCGCCAGCAGCCACTACTTGGTCATGCTTGACTTGCCACTGTGCTTTTAGGCGCTGCATCTCTTCCTTACTAACGGATTCTGGATCTTCGATAAACGATTGCCAGTTACCCCCAAGGATAATGTCGGTACCACGACCCGCCATGTTGGTGGCGATAGTGACAGACTTTGGACTGCCTGCCTGTGCGATGATTTCTGCTTCACGCTCATGCTGCTTGGCATTTAGCACGTTATGCTTTACGCCTTCTTGATCCAGCAAATAAGACAACTCTTCACTGGCTTCAATGGTCGCTGTACCCACCAATACTGGCGCGCCTTTGGCTTGAATCTCTTTGATTTCGCGGATGATGCCTTTGTATTTGCCAAGCTTGGTTAAGAAAATTTGGTCATCCATATCGATACGCGCAATCGGCTCATGCGTTGGAATAACGATGACGTCTAAGTCATATGTTGATTTAAATTCTGCCGCTTCGGTATCAGCCGTACCCGTCATACCAGATAACTTGTCATACAGACGGAAGTAATTCTGGAATGTCGTCGTCGCCAACGTTTGGTTTTCTGCTTGAATATCGACACTTTCTTTGGCTTCTACCGCTTGGTGCAGACCTTCTGACCAGCGGCGGCCCGGCATGGTACGACCGGTGTTTTCATCAACGATGACGACTTCACCATCATCGACGATGTAATGGACGTTTTTGACAAACACATGATGGGCACGAATGGCCGCTTGTACGTGTGCGAGCAGTGGCAAACGGCTTGGGCTGTACAAACTTTCGTTTTCGCCAAGCTCGCCGACTTCGATTAAGAAGCGCTCAATTTTCTCATAGCCTTTTTCGCTAATTTCAATCTGGCGGTTCTTTTCATCGATCCAAAAATCTTCTTCTTCATTATTCTTATTGGCTTCTTCGTCTTTTGAACGGATCAATACGGGAATGATGGTATTAATCAGCGCGTACATACGTGACGAATCTTCGGCTTGACCCGAGATAATCAGTGGCGTACGAGCCTCATCGATTAAGATAGAGTCAATTTCATCAATGATACAGAAGTTTAATGGACGCTGTTTTTTCTCTTTTAAACTAAAGACCATATTATCGCGCAGATAATCAAAGCCGTATTCGTTATTGGTGCCGTAAGTGATATCAGCTTGATAAGCATTGATCTTTTCTTGTGGCGGCTGCTGTGAGTAAATCACACCGACGGTCATACCTAAAAATCCGAACAACGGACGGTTGAGCTCCGCATCACGCGCAGCCAAATAGTCATTGACGGTGACCAAATGGACGCCTTTACCGCTGATGGCATTGAGATACATGGCCAAGGTACCCATCAGGGTTTTACCTTCACCGGTTTTCATCTCAGCGATTTTGCCTTCGTGCAAGGTGATACCACCGATCAGCTGCACGTCATAATGACGCATACCATTGACACGTAATGACGCTTCACGGCAGACCGCAAAAGCCTCTGGCAATAGTGCGTCTAAGCTTTCACCTTTTTGATGACGCGCTTTAAACTCTTCGGTTTTTTGTTGTAGCTGCTCATCAGAAAGTGCTTGTATGTCAGTCTCATGTGCGTTGATCTTACTGACCACTTTACGCATACGCTTTAGTTCGCGGTCATTTTTGGTGCCAACGACATTGCCTATAATCTTTGATAACATAATTTTTTGACCTATGGAAATATTCGATAATTGGTGCGCATTAGCCAACGCTTAGCTTGCCGCTTTGTCATTCCAGTAGCACTGACTTTTTTTAAATCAGATCGACTATATTTAATACAATATCGCCCAATTAATTGTGACGTTATTATATATGGTTATCGTGCCGATGGATACAAGGGTCAGTGGGCAGATATTTGTCCGCATCAAATCAAGGCTGAGCATGTTAAAATGACGGATAAATTGTATAGTCGATACCAAATAAAATAGACACACGACATTATGACGCGGAACTGGTACAAATTTTTCTTGCTTGCTGTGCCTACGCAGACAGAGGCTACAAAAAATTTACTCCAGTCCCGCTAACGCTTTTTTATATTGGCCTAACTGTATCTAAATTCATATCAGACCCGTTAAATAAGAGATTTTGCATGACCGTCAAACCAGTTGCTCAAAACCTAAATGCTGCAAAACCTGCGCCCAAAAAATACGCTTTATCAAATCAAGACGCCACTGCCCACTTAACTTCCAATCCATTAACTTCTGACCGATTAACCATTGGTGATGCCGTTTATCACTTAGCAGACCATACGCCGATGATGGTGCAATATCTAACCATGAAAGCCAACTATCCACAAGCCTTGCTACTGTACCGGATGGGTGACTTTTATGAGCTGTTTTTTGATGATGCCAAACGTGCGGCGCAGATATTGGACATCACGTTGACCCGCCGTGGGACGGATAAAGCGGGCAACACGATTGCGATGGCAGGTGTACCTTTTCATGCAGCTGACAGTTATATGGCGCGTCTGATTGCCGCTGGTCAAACGGTGGTGGTTTGCGAGCAAATAGACGAATCAACTACTGGCCACTCGCCTGACATGGGCGACAAGCAAAAGAAAGACAAGAGCAAATCGGCAGCTGGTAGTATCATGCGCCGTGAAGTAGTCAAAACACTAACCGCAGGAACAATTACCGATGATGCACTGATTGCGCCCAATCATACGCCGACTGTGGTCGCCATCGACATCGAGATACCTAAATCAAACAGCAAGCAGCCTTTGCAAGCGGCCATCAGTCAGATGGATCTAGCAGCAGGCACGCTCACCACCCAAACGCTGAGTGCACAGAACGACAACAGTGAGGGACTGCAAACCCAAATGCTCACGGTGTTGGCGCGCTTTGCCCCTAGTGAATGCATCATTAGCGAAGCGCTCAGCGAGAACGCAGGTGAAGATTGGCTGCTATGGTTACGCCAACATCTTGACTGCCCTATCATAGAAGTGGCGGCCAATGACTTTCATCGTGAGCATGCCAGTGCAACCCTTTGCCAGCAATTTGACGTACAGCGCCTTGATGGCTTAGGTTTAGGATCAGGTATTGGTGACACGCCACTTGCTCAAGCCAGTTGTGCAGCGCTTATTCACTATGCGCGGCAGACCCAGCAGCGTCATGTGCCGCAAGTCAATCAACTCATCATCGAGTACAGCGATGATTATTTGATTATTGATGCCAATAGCCAGCAAAATCTTGAATTATTTGCGCCTGTCAGTAGCAATGGCACGTCCTTAATATCGGTATTGAATCATTGCCAAACCCCGATGGGACGACGATTGCTCGTGCAGCAAATGAAGCGCCCGCTCCGTCAACATAGCCGTATCAATCTACGCTTGGAGGCGATAGCCAGTCTATTACGTATAGACAATCCATCTGACCGTGATGAAAAACCCAATCAAAAACTGGCAGATAACGCCCTCATCACAAGTTTGCGAGAGACACTCAACACCATCGCCGATATGGAGCGCATCAGTAGTCGTATCGGTCTGATGAGTGCCAAGCCGCGCGATCTGCGCAAGCTGGCTGACGGCATCAAAAGTAGCGACCAGCTGACCACCCTACTGAACACTTTATTAACGGAGGCTGGCATTGCTCATGAACATAAGGGTTTGTTACCAATGCTCATGCAGCAATTACCCGCCCAGCTACCAGCCGTACAGTCTGCCTCTGAGTTGATTGAACGCGCCATTGTCGTAGAGCCACCTGCTCATATCCGTGATGGTGGCATGATAGCCGCAGGTTTTGACGAAGAATTTGATCGTTTGACCCACCTGCATGACAATATCCAAGTCACTCTAGATAACATGCTAGAGTGCGCGCGTCAGGACAATAATTTGCCCAGTCTCAAGGTGGGTTTTAATAAAGTCAGTGGCTTCTATTTTGAACTCCCCAAAATGCAGGTAAAAAATGCGCCCGCGCACTTTATCCGTCGGCAAACACTCAAAAGTAGCGAGCGCTTTATTACTGACGAATTAAAAACGGTCGAGACAGAATATCTGAGCGCGCAGACATTGGCTTTGACACGAGAAAAACAGCTGTATCAGGAGCTATTGACCACGTTAAGCAGTCATTTAGCCGACCTGCAACAATTGAGTGCCGCTGTCGCGCAAATAGATGTACTCTGTAATTGGGCAAAACTCGCTATCGATTACCATTGGCAGCGTCCAGTCATGGGTGAAGAATCGAACAACACATCAAACCCTAACAATCAAACCAGTGTCGACATCAAACAAGGTCGTCATGTCGTGGTTGAAGCCGCCTTAAATCCAGCGAACACCAATCACACCGTCCATAAAAACATCAGTCACCAGCCTAACCATCACACCAGCCGCTTTGTCGCCAATGACTGTGCATTGGGCAGTACGGACAGTCCTGAAAGACTGCTGATGATTACTGGGCCAAATATGGGTGGCAAATCGACCTATATGCGTCAGACGGCATTGATCGTCCTACTCGCGCATTGCGGCAGCTTTGTTCCAGCAGCGCAAGCTCATATCGGCGATATCGATCGCATCTTTACGCGTATTGGCTCGGCCGATGATTTGGCTGGCGGCAAATCCACCTTTATGGTGGAAATGATTGAGACCGCCAATATCCTTAATCAAGCAACAGCGAAATCATTGGTACTCATGGATGAGGTCGGACGCGGCACAGCTACCACCGACGGTCTGGCCATCGCTCATGCTTGTGTCAATCGGCTGGTAGAGATTGGCTGCCTGACCTTATTTGCCACCCATTACTTTGAGCTGACGCAATTGGCACAGCCTACTAATGACCGTCACCATAGCATTCATAATGTCCATGTCGCTGCCAGTGAAGTTGATGGTCAATTGCTCCTGCTGCATCAAATCAAGGAGGGCGCGGCAAGCTCCAGCTTTGGGCTGCATGTGGCCAAAATGGCAGGTATCCCGAATCAAGTATTGAATGATGCCAAACGCTACTTGATAGATAATCTAAAAACTCCTGATGATAAAAATGAATTAGCTAAGTCAGTAACGGATAAAAGCCAACAACCGACTCATCATACGGCAGAAAAAACCACGGTCAGCCATGTTGATAAAAATCAAACTACGGCTGATATTCCACAGCAAAATCAGCTGTTTAGCTTGCAAAATGAGCTTCGTGCCATTGATCCTGACAGCTTAACGCCTAAGCAAGCGCATGACCTGCTGTATTATCTCAAAAAAATCATTAGTCACTAAAGGGAATTGTCAAATAGCCATAAAGGCGCTAAAATACGCTTTATTTTCAATCTATTCTATGTAGCCCTTATAATTGATTCACTATAAAAGAGGTTAATTCGATAACTCTTTTGTAGTGGATTGACTGTATTAGCCAAATCAATAACAGGTAGACATTACTATGACCTTTGTCGTTACAGATAACTGCATTCTTTGCAAATACACCGACTGTGTGGAAGTCTGTCCTGTGGACTGCTTTTATGAAGGGCCCAACTTTCTCGTCATCGATCCTGATGAGTGCATCGACTGCGCGCTATGCGAGCCTGAATGTCCGGCCAACGCCATCTTCTCAGAAGATGAAGTACCAAAAGACCAAGAGATGTTCACTCAGTTAAATGAGGAGCTGGCACAAAAATGGCCGAACATCACTGAGATGAAAGAGCAAATGCCAGAAGCAGCTAAGTGGGATGGTGTGGAAGGTAAGATTCAGTATTTAGAGAAATAACCTTCTCCTTGAAGTATCTATATATCATTTCAATAAAAAACCACCTAGCGGCGATATGCTTCTAGGTGGTTTTTTATTGACTACAAATGAGCTTAGAGACTGTCGTTATAAGTACATGAATCTGGCAAATAAACAGCCTCTATATTGCTACTACAGCTCCAAGATCCTGCACTAGTACGCATCCACTCTACCTTTTTACCTGCCAATTTTGGGTTCACTTGCGTCGATACTGTCGCGGTGATACTAGTTGTCAATGTTAACGGGTTACTCATCTGTGCCACACCCATATTATTAGGCAAAACTATTCCTACTTGTGAGCCGCCTACTATCAGATTGGAAGCTGATGCCCGTGGATCACACTCATCAGTCCCTAACCCAATCACTGGCCTACCCGTCTGCAAACACTCTTCTACTGATAATCTCAGCTGCCCTAACTCATTGATTACTCTAGTGGCTTGAGTCTTACCCACATATATTTGATACTGCGGGATAGCAACCGCCGCTAAAATACCAATAATGGCCACCACAATCATCAGCTCAATCAAAGTAAAGCCCGATTGCCGCATCAAGTGACGATTTTGGTTCGTTTTGAGAGAGGACATAGTTGTGATTTCAAATTATTAATATAAAGCTAATAGTGCACAGACTATGCCATCATAACTGTGAATATCATCAAAAAAACCAACCATGACAGACGGCTTATTTGATGAGATGAATGGTTAGGTATTTTATTATTCAATCACTTATCTTATTATATAGCATCATTTTTACTTTGTTGCTGCCCTCTACTCCCTCATTTGAGGTGCCATTGCTCAATAGCGCCACGATGCTACCGTTGTCACTTATCGCGACCAATGAAGACAATCCCAATAAATTACCATCTCTATAATAGACCATTGGCAATTTTGAATTTGCCTGATAAGGTATCATGGCATATCCATAGCACTCTGCTATTTTGGTAAAATCGCACTGTGCTTTTTTATCTATAGATAATACGTTTGGTGATGACTTGGTAACCATTTCATGTGCTTTCTGAGCAAGCTCAACAGCATTCCCAGATAAACCTGCTGCCGAAGCTAAACCTTCATAATCAAATGCTGTATAAATATTAGCAACGCCAGTAATGCCAGTTTCAACATAGTTATAGAATACCTCATCAGCCATTGCCGCATTCGATACAAAGCGTAAATTAGTATTTGCAAAATCGTATTGTTGCGCAATGATATCGGTATAGGGTTTATCCCCATTCAGTCGACTAATCACTTCTCCCAATAAGCAATATCCTAGATTAGAATAACTGCTTTTGCTATCAGGAGTAAAGCCAAGGGTAATGTTATTAAGCGCCTGTAAATGATTGGGGCAAATATCCTTGCCAATGCCAAACATATCGTTACCAAACACACTATAACGGTCAAATCCTGCACGATGTGAGAGCAATTGGCGAATGGTAATATCGCTAATACGTGCATCTTTTGGATTATTAATATCAGTTATGACATCAGCCAGCTTGGTATCTAGTGATAGTTTACCATCTCTAACTAACGATAGAATGGCATCTGCTGTCCATAACTTAGTCACACTGGCATAGCGAAAGCGCGTATCCTCAGTCACAGTGTCTGATATCAATGGATACTGTCCGACATAACCATTCTCACAGTGGTAGAGCTGCCCTTGCGGATCAATATAAGCAATTTGATTGGCAGGGGCATTATTATTGCGAGTCTGATATTTTAAAATATCCGATAGCCATGCTGGACTATTATCACTACAACTTATTTGGTGAACAGATAACTCAGCGCGTATTGGGTAAGTTTTGAACCAAAAATGATTACGTGCTTGCGGATTAGCATAGTAATAGCTAATTAATAACACAGAGAATAATAAAGTAATCGTCAGTAAGTAATCGTATTTGTTTAAGTTCCTAAACATATTTCATATTCTTTAGATAAAAATATATAAAAATTAGAATAAAAAAAAGAGACTATCAAAGTCTCTTTTTTATTCCAACATTAGCTCAACTAATCTTTTGAATTACAAAAAATTATGGAGTAGCAGGGCAACCATTTGATTCATATTTAGCTTCTACAGTAGTACTACATGTCCAAGTACCTTCTCCACTACGTGCCCAAGTTACAGTCTCACCAGCGATAGCACCAGAAGCACTTTGACCAAATTCAGCTACGATAGAGGCTTCGTTAGTAGCCGCATCCATACTAACCGTTGGCATACCAGTATCAGGTGTGTTTGTTACAGCGGCGCCTTGTAGATTAGAAGCAGTCACACCTAATGAACATTCAGTAGAGTTAGCAGGATCACCAGTGTTAATGATGCTAGCTGTACGACCACTATTATAACAATCTTCTACCGCTGTCTTTAGGTTACCAGCCTCGCCTACTACACGGCTGACTTGTGATTTAGCGATGTAAGTCTGATATTGGGGAATAGCAATTGCCGCTAGAATACCGATAATAGCAACAACGATCATTAGTTCGATTAGGGTAAAACCTTTTTGAGTGTTCATAGACTTTTCCTTTTGGATAATATGGCAATAGAATTATTATCTAACTGCCAGCTATAAATATAATGTTTTTCTTACTATAGATACTGCAGATAGTGTGCCAATATTAAAATTAGCATCGTTTTGATCAAGATTCGTTCGATAAGCACTATAAATTGTCATTAAAATCAATTAATGCTTTTTTTATCATTAATGATAGCCAATGTTACGCTCAAGCTACTAAAAATTGTCAACTATGTTTTCATTTAACAACAAAAGGTAACTGACTATGACAATTTTTGTCAGATAATTTGAATACTCAACACTTATTGCCATTCATCATCCACACCACATGTAATACCTCGGCATTTTTGTCCAGTACTGGACAACGTAAGTGTGCCATCTGTTGACATTTGACTGCCTACTACTGGAGTCGCGGTAATCGTCCAGTTTCTACCAGCTAACTGTGTATTCGCTGCATTTCTTGGAGTAGCTGCAACTGTGTACAATGCTGAACCTGTTGCTGGGAATGAGGCACTACCATCAGTTGCCACTGCACCTGAGAATATAGCAGACAGCGGTATATTATCGTAGCGTTTGTAATTGATTTTATTGGACTCTATCCGCCCAGCAATCTGTTGCATCTCTGCCATCATGTCAGCTCGCTTTGTCTTTATGACATAACTCTGATAACTGGGATAGGCCACCGCTGCTAGGACACCTATGATAGCAACTGCGATCATAATTTCTATCAGTGTAAAGCCCGATTCTCTTTTCAACGATACTGTCACCACGTCTCTCCCCCTGCCCCGCAATTGGCGGCGGTAATAGTAAAGCTCACATTATTCGCACAGCGCAGACCTCGGCTAGTAATCTTAAAGCTATCCGCACCTGTGAGATCAACGGGTGTTGCCATCATTACCCAGTTGGTAGCACGCCCACTTCCTTCATGTAGTGTATTAAATGTCGGCGTGTTACCTGTAATATGTCCGAGCCTGATAATATAGCGTGGATTGGTAGTAGGCTGATTGATCGCCCCTGTATTGTCTGCGATAGCATCTGATTGAGGTTCAAAACCCTTATAAGTCAGGGCTTTGGCACGCCATTGTTCAAGCTCAACTGATAATGACAGCATTTTTCGCTGTACGTCTGCTTCAGCATTGCGAATGACGTAGGCGCGATAACTCGGTACCGCAATAGCAGCTAGGATACCGATTATCATTACAACGATCATCAGCTCTATCAGTGTAAAACCTGACTGCATAGCATGACGGCTGCTGTTTGTAGGTAGCATCTTAGTTTTCCATCCAGCTCAATGGGTTAATCCGCTGATCGACATTGATACCAGCATCAGGACCACAGTCAGGGCCTACGCACTGATTAACATCACTACAGTCATCTCCTGTACAGATGACTTCTGGTTTGCAGTCATCGCCCTCACAATAGTTTTTCAGTGATGTGAAAGTAGGGGTGTCATTGTATTGACTAACGATATTATCGACGATACCCAAACCAGCACTATACGATGAGCGAGGTGTAAGTATTTCGGATTTTGTGCTGTCTAAGCAAACACCGTAAGGCAAACACGTACGCTCTCGTTGTGTTTCTCCGATTACACCTGCACTACAGGCATTGGGATCTTGACCTTCATCTGGGTTAAAAGAAGAAGATATCAACACACCAGCGATCGCATCTGGTTCATTGAACATTTTTAGCTTATATTTGCCGCCCGTTACTGCATCTTGATCCAACCAATGAGTTAAAGGCATATACCAGCCTTGAATGGTATTGTTCTGCATACGGGTTCTGATACCACTTGTACCCAGATCTGCGTTTGTAAAGGTGAGCTGTTGTAGATTGTCATTTCTTGCACTACCACCTGCAACCTTGGTAATTGGTGTACGTAAGTTAAGCGTTGGTGCAGTGTCTGTACCATAATGAAACAATTCATTACGGCTGACATCTTTGTCTAAGACACTATACAAGGCATTGGGCTTATTTCTTGTAGCCGTGACAGGGTTACTACGGTCTCCTGTACCCACTGTCACGATCGCTTGTACACCTGAGTATTGGCCTGTCTTATTATCATCATCTCTATAAGTATGCGTCCCATTATGGAAGGTAATCAATGGGCGCTCATAAATGCGAGGCGGAGCATCATCACCTGTGACCTGATCGCTGACATCGAGTATTTTTACTACACGATCTACTTTAAAGTTAGCCGTATCTTCGTTGTTGTTAATATCAGCTCGCCATACCTGACCACCCAAGTCAGCAAAGTAGATATGATCAATTAAACCGTCGTAATTACGATCCAAAGCCCTGACTTGAGTTACCACACTATGTTTTAGATCAGCTGCCTTAGAATACTGTAATGATGGTGAGCGAGAGGTAGTGCTTGTACCATCATTACTTGCCCACCATAAAAGTTTGCCATTGTCCGCAGATGTTTTTACTGTTTCTTCTTTACTTGTCGCATCTGTTTCGACTTCACCTACTTGCACCATATACATGGCGTTGCCTTGTGCCGCAGTTTTACTACAAGCGACACTTGTGTTAACCGTTGTTGCCAGTTTAAACTTTGGATCTTCATAACAGGCATCATAACCACCAGGTAAAAAGCTCACCATAACTTTTTTACCACCACTTTTGACATAACCAAGCGTGGGCTTACCCCACGTCTGTCCCATACGGGCATAGGCTTTTTGGTCAGCAGTGGCTGTTGCAGCACTAGTAATAGCGCTATTACCATTTTTGACGCCACTGACATCTGTAGTGAGTCCTTTTAAGCGATTGGCGTAGTTTGAGCCCACGCTATAGATCATTTTAGGTGCTTTAGGGTTTGAGACATCAAGGGCATAATACATTGACCCACCCATGCGCAGACCACCCAAGGCAAAGCTCTGGGCAGCTTCGTAGCTGTTTGTGGTCTGCGCAGTTGCACCCGATCCTTCAGTAGTCGATTTTACTGTGTAAGAGGCATAGGTCAGCCAAGGTGCATCCACTCCATAAGGATAACTGCCATCTTTAGCAGTACCATTACCCGTTATGGCAGCAGGCTGCAGATCTAGTATCTGTTTTGGAATAAAGGTAAATGTTTCTTCACCCGTACTATCGTCTAACATATGTAGCGCACCGTCCATCGAACCATAGAGGACATAATCTTTACGACTACTTAAATTAAACTTACCTGATGCATCAACATTTACTTTCTGAGTAATCAGTTGCGGTACAGAGTGTAAAACCCCGCCGATATTTTTTAGGGATTTGTTTTGAGTAGTTGCAAGATCTTTACCATCTTCTACAGTGGTATTTGCCGGTACGCCATAACCCATAAAGTTTAGGAGGGTAATTTTTTGATCATTGGTATAGTTTGGTAGCGGGTTTGGTGTGGTATTGGGTTTACCAAAGTTGTTAGGCTTTTTGTCTGCACTAACTGTTAGATTGACAAGCGCACCTCCACTATCAACAAATAGATTACGGTTACCTATAGCAGGCGGAATCGCATTTTCAAACACTTTCTGATAAGCACCGCCCACCTGTGGCTTGGCTTGATCTGGTCTTAGAGCACCTGAGAGAGTATTCCACAAGTCATGGGTATTTTTGGCGAACTCTCCCTCTTCACTAGTAAAAACAGGATTGTTATCTGCCCCAACCAGCGTTGCATCTTTTACTTTGTATTTTTTAAGGTTGCCATTCCATAATAATGGTGATTTTGGTACTGGTTCAAGTATTGGCAGATAGGCAAATCCACGCGACTTAAGCCCGCCGAGACTATCTAGTGGTACTGACATAGTCCCTGTTGATATGGGTTCAATGACATTATTGCCTAAACCCCTTACAAAGGTTTTAAGGCTATTTGAGACCCCTACTGAGTCGCTGGTGAAGAAAGAGCCACCATCACCATAGCCGTATGCTTTTTCACCAAGCTTACATAGGTTGCTCGCATCTTTACTGACACCAGTGGCATCACAGTTATAGACGCTTATGGGTTTACCCTCATAGATCTTAGTGATTTTATCCGCATTTTCAATGGTTTTGTATACACTACCAAAACCAACAACTGCCGTTCGGATTGGTATTTTCTTAGGATTACCTACGTTAATCAGTGATTGAGAGTATTCACCAATACACTCCCACGCAGGTCTGTTTCCTGCGCTTGAGGCAAACACTGATCCAGCAGACAATAGATTGGAGTTACAAGATGAGCCCATAGACACCGACCCACCTGAGAGGCTATTGTTCATCAGACCTAAGGTGCTTTGCTCTGTAAATGAGTTGTTTGGCTCACCATCAGTCAACATAAAAATACCGTGCGCATCACACTGTGCTGTGGTGCTGCTTATTGGTGACTCATATCTGGTCTTGTCTGGAAGTTTTTTGCTGCTGTCCACAGAAAGCGAAAAGCCACTCCACTTATCATTTTGTATTTGGCTGTTACGTTTTTGAAAATAATAGGTTCTACCATTTATATCGTACTGTTGGTCGAAACCACCCAGTCGGCTAGTCTCTAAATTATTACTATTATTTTGGAGTCGATCGTAATCACTGTCACTTCTACAATCATAGTATTCATAACCATTATAATTTGTCTTAGTTGACTGATACTCTTCACATTTGTATAGGTAGTACTTTGTATTGCGGCCTCTTCTTACGCTAAAAGAGTAGCCTACTAGATAGTTGGCCTCTTCAAATCTTTGTGTATACGTTTTTGTCCCAAGCATATACGCACCAGCCTCTGCGTAGGCATTGGCTAGTGGCGTATTGGTTTCTGGTCTTAAAGCAATGATTTTGTCTAAAAACACCTGTCGATTATCTAGCGTGAGAGCTACCGCAGGTGAATCTATCTTACCGCCGCCCTCATCTGATGAGCGGAAGAAAAAGCTACCCAAACCAATTTTATATTTACTAATATCAGCATCAGACCCGAACCCTTGGTCACTTTTGGGGTTAGCAAACATAGGCATTAATGCCATCTTCAAGCGTGATATCCGGTCATAATATTTTGTCGTGCCCGATTGACAGTAGTTAACTGAATAACTTTTGCTGGTAGTGGTTGGCAGTCCGTTATTGTCATGGACAATCTGCGTTTTGGTTTCTGTTTGGACTGCATTGGTAAGATAGATACCATTAACATTACAGTAATATCGGCCATTATTAGCAAAATTGACACTAAATCTGTCGCTATAGTCAGCACCTATGCTTCTCTCATTCATACTACCTGAATTGTCAAGCATCATAGTGACAACAACACTGCCTTGCGTTGGCGCTTGATATATTTCTAAATCGCTTGCATGACTGGCAGCGCTCGTCATACATGTTATGACTGTAGCTGATAGCAATGTCAATGCCCATTCTTTCACAATAGGGTGAGAGGTGTCGTGTCTGGATTTACGTGCGTTTTTCATAATAACCACCCATATTATTTGATTATAGAATAGATCTGGCCGTTTTCAGGTAAGTCTATTTTCTAAAAAATCTTGCTCATATACATGCTATGCAACTTGATCAACTGCCAGAGACACACTCCGCACCCTTAGGCTGGTCTACATACTGCTGTTGATGCGTCTGAAAAGGTACGCCTAATGCGGCAAGGCAGGTATCGACGGTCGCTGCTCCTGTACGTGGTTGTTTAAAACAACCTGCAATTGTTGCTGTCCCTGTACTACTTGCATCACCCAGTGGCACATCAGAAAAAGCAGGTATGACCGATGTTGCGTAACCTTGAAACTTAGTACAACCAATAGTAGCGTTGCCGCCTGTTTCTGGTTTTGCAAAATCACCTGAGTAGGTACTTACTACCTCTCTTACAAATGCACCCTCTGAACTTGAGTCATCAGGTCTGACAAATGACAACTGTGTGATAACTCTACCTTCGCTTACATAATCATTACTATCGCTAGGGTTACAATATCCATTATTTCTGTTTGTCATCAAACCACCATTTTCGTTGCGCTCACTGATTTCAAGAATACTGAATAATCGGGTGCTACGTGGTCGCACGCATAAACTCACTTCGTGTCCAGATCGTTCTATTTTTGACATGTACATCTTGAGAGTATCGACACTCTCTTGGCTACCGTTTAGAATACGATCTTCTTTTTCTACTTTCATGAATGCCGCATCATTTGCTTGAAACAAAAGCTGATTGACTTGACCTGCTGTCGCTACTTTAAGGTCAGTGGTACTTTGTCGAACTGCTACCGCCCCTACAATCAATATTAATATCAATACTAATAGTACTACGACGAGTACCGCACCAGACTCACTATTCATAGTAGTTATACTTATTGTCTGTCGCTCTGTTTTGATCTGTTTTTTCATTACAACCCACCTCTCGCATTGCGAATCAGTACAGTGCTTTCGTATACATTACGCAGGTTTTTTGGTCCAGCTACTGTTGCAGAGTTCAAGCTTTGACTACTTTTATCGAGTATGGTAAATCTCAAGGTACTATTTGCTTGAGCCGTTGCAGTTGGATTGTCTGAGCGTGCCAATATGCCAAACTGCATACCAAAAATACGCCGATTATTGAGTGTATTAGCGTTTGCTGGTATTGGCATGTAAGCAATACGAGCGCCAGCAGGATCAGTTGCAAAATCTGTACTGGACGATATGCCCAACATTACTCTGAAGTAGTCTACATTAGGAATAATGACCGTACCCGAACCTGTTAGATTATTAGCCGTAGGACTTGTTTCGCTAGGAACTGTGTATTCTTTTATGTCAATGCCCGTGCTACTTCCAGCAACAGCTTCATCATAACTGTAAATAGCTGAAGCACATGCCAACCCTGCATCTCGAACAAAATAACGCTCAATAACATAAAAACTTTCTGGTATTGCAGCACCTTCACAATCAAACATATTAGTAGAACCTGCCTGATACTGAATGGTTAGCTGATCACTGTTTGCTATACCATTCAGATTACTTTTGCTTTTCGCTGACTGATTCTGTGACAGCCACTCTGATGAAATTGCAGCTCCGTTTAACACTAAACCTGATAAATTATCTGTTAACCAGTTTTTTGGCGCTCCGCTTACTGCACTGACACCATTTGGTGCGGTCAGGACAATGCCACCTTGAGGCGTTCTATGATTCATAAAATACTCATCAAACGTTGCTGTTGGCTTAGCACCATAGTTGGCGCGCCTGATATGCTTTTGCATTTGTGACAAGCCAAAAGTTGCATTATCCTGAATCTGTGAGCTAGCTTCTTGTCTACGGCTGTTGACGGAACTGGTATAGAAAATCTGAAGCGCAGCAGCTGATATCAGCAGGCCTAGTACCAGTGCTATCATCAATTCAACCAAGGTAAAGCCACCTTGACGGGAAGACGATATAGTAAAGGCGCGCGAATCATCACTTAAACACACCGTATTGGGCTTGATAGATCTATGAATGCTTGTTTTCACATTATATCTCCATCATCATACAAGTTGCTTTGACGTGGTAATTACCACCAGCTGCCTCTACACTATCGTCTTCACCGATCACTCTTTCGGTAAGACAGTCAGTTTCATCATCTGTACCGATGGTAGGTGTAGTTTCTCCCCATGCAGAAATGAGACAGTAAGAGAACATAATGTTGGTTGCAGCATCTGTACCTGTACCGCCTGTATTTGGGCAAGGGTGCATCTGAATCTGAAAATCATAGTTAGCCAGTTCTGCTTTGAAGAGATGGCTTTCAGCTACTGCAGTCTCTGCTGGCGTACATAGAGCTACTACTGTCTGACCATTTAAGCCACATTGACTGGTTGGTGCGCTGTTAGGAGTAGTAGCATTTATCTGGTTTTCGTACGTCGTTATACCAGAAGGATTGGCGCGTATCTTTTCAGCTATTGTTCGCATCATTACCAGAGACTGAGTGCGTTCATATGCTTCATTTGTCGATTTAATAGCCTGTCCTTGCAAAGCAGTATAGCCAAGTACTGCTACTGTCAATAACAATAGCGCGACCATAACCTCAATTAATCCCACACCCTTCTGTCTAGACTTAGTTATCATCAGCAGCCCCCAAAATGTGTGGTATCAATATTAGCGATTTTATTAACACGTACTTGCCCAAGCGTTTCATTGCTAGAGCCGCTATCGCATATGGAATACAAAATTTCGTCGTCACCTGCAATCAGTTTATTGGGCTGAAAAACAACTGTCGTTACTGTTGTAGGTGTAATACTTATCGTACTGCTTGTACTAACAGTATAACTAGATATGTTGTTTCCATTGGCTTGCAAGGTAATACTTCTCGGCGTAGCAGAGGCATCGTATACAACACTGACGTTTTGTCGACGGATGATACTTTCAGCTTTGGCTTCTTTTAGAGCACTTTCTATTACAGAAGCAGTCGATTTAACACGCTGATTGGCAAGCTGCGTACTGATATTGGGCGCGGCAATGCTGACAATAATAGCCAGTACAGCAATCGTTACCATCAGCTCTATCAGGGTAAATCCTGAGCTAGTCATGCGTAACTTGCGTGGTAAACTATTTACAGATGCGTTCACATCAGGTTCCTATTGATAACTGCCATTTCTGTCTAGTATTGACTTAAAAATCATAAGAAATATCTTGTATTTTCAGATCATTGAGCCGCATTTTTACCTATATGTCTTGAATATTATGCAATTTTTGTTCCATTACATTTACCAACCTTTTTATACAAAAATAACAGCTACATCAAAATAATACCCACTCTCTAGAGCCATGTATTTCTATTGATTGTTTATCATTTGGCAAACAATTTTGTAGGCGCTAATAAATTAATATATGTCATTTTAACAATATAGCGTTAAGGTAACACGTTAGCAATATAATAATAATTGCAAACCGACAAAATCAGATATTATGACTGGCTACCATGAGCCAATGCATAGGCAGACAACAGATATTGATGCGAGACATGTTGATCCGCCGTGAGCGAGCCAGTAGATTCATATAGAGCGCGCGATAATGCTTGTAAACTCGCGCCTGTCGTTGCAACGTCATCAAATAGTAGCAAGCGCTTGACGGGTGGTTTTTCGACCAAAGTAAAGGCGTTGTCTAAATTACGTAACCGTTCGGCACGGGTCAGTCCTTGCTGACTGAGGGTATTATCAATACGTTTTATGCCATGCCAAAGTGGAATCTGCCAATGCTTAGATAGCTGTGCGGCTAAAATACTGACAGGATCGAATCCGCGTTTGACCAATCGTTGGTCGGTGGTCGGCATGGCGATAATGACACTGTTATCAGGGTGGCAGCCATGAGGGCGTGGTAATTGGCGTAAGATATGTAGCAACAATGGCAGCTTGGTCATATCTTCATGGTGTTTAAACGCGCGAATGGCTTGACGCATTGGATAGTCGTAATAGGTAGCAGCCTGAATAGACAACGCCATGCCAGCAGCAATATCGACCTCAAAGGCTTTTGGCAGCCATGCAATACTATGGTGACAGTACTCACAGAGCAGCCCGCTATTTAGGCATTGAGCGATTTTTTGGCGAATATTGGGGAATCGTAAATGGTGAGCTGGCAAAATCTGAGAGTGAGGCATGCTACGACAGACACGACACAGCTGGCAGCGTATGTCGACATACTCTGCCAGCCACAATCCGGTTTGATAAGGAGCTAAACGGCGCATCATATATTTGACGTGTTAAGAGGATTAAAAGCCCTTAAAGTCATTTAATACAATACCGAAGCCGATAGACGTGTTTTCGTGGTTATAATCAATGATGGATTCACCATAACCTTGGAACAACTGCACATAACCATTGACGTTTTCTGTCAAAGGATACACATAATCAATTTGCGCTGCACCTTTATTGGTACTGGGATTATAACGCAACGTGCCGCTCAGGCTTTTTTGATTTGGCAGGTCATACAAGAATTTGACGTCGCCATAGCCCATATAATCTTCGATATCTGGGTTGTCCTCACTGTCACTACTTTCGTTATTGACTCGAGCCCACAGACGCGGTATCACTGATAGCTTGCCCCACTCCGCACCTGCCATCAGATAGGCACGGTTCCATGAACGTGATAATGGATCGCTTTGTCCGTTAGAATGATGAATTGCCCCTGCGCCCAACATACGCAAGCGACCACCAAAGGGTAGGTCTGCCGACACAGGCTGCGTCAAAAATATCTCGGGCTGATAATCGGTAGCACGGAATGGACGTGATTTATCTTCGTTATACACCTGCCAATGCGACTCTTGCGTATAACCAAACCACAAATCGGCACTGGTATCAAACAAATCTTCTGCCACTTTGGTCTTTAACGACAGCTGGAATTTCAGCTCAGTATTACGTATGTCATTAGAATCAAAAGACTCCGTTTCTTGTGACGGTGAACTGGGATCTAAATTGGGATCAAAAGTATAAAACAATGGCAATATATAGGTCGGGCGATAAGGTCTTACCGTCCAAGTACCGCGCTCACTGTTTTTATCAAGATCATAGGCCAAACTAAGGGGTGTATATTTTTCAATATCCGCCTGAGTGACACCGATATCTTCTAATACCTGCGCTTCTCTTTGACTCAGCCCAATCGTGTCTAAACGTTCAGTATCTGTTGGTTGACTTGCAACCAAGCCCGTTGCGGTATTATTAGCACCGGCAATAGTGTTGCTCTCTTCTACAAAAACCACTTGAGGGTTACCCTCTATGGTCGTTCTAAATGTTTTTGCCAAATCTACCGACTGCTTGGGTGGTGTATAACTTGGTATCTCATCTTGTTCAGCGACTTTATCAAAGCAAGCCAAACGCGCGGCACTGGTCTGTACTTGCGTACACTCAAAAAACAATCTTGCTTGCTCGGCAACAAAACTTTCACTAACCATTTTGCGCTTTTTCGTCGCTGTATTAACGTTTGCTGACGGCTCTTTAACAGCCAGTGTCGCATCATCGTTTTCATACTCAAACGCAGCTTCTGGTACAGGCAATTCATTATAAGTTTGGGCGTTATTGGCAGCTTGAGCTTGTCCCATAAAACAAGTCAAAGCTATCCCAACGGCGATCGTCAAGTAATGCTTATTCATTTGAGGTAATATAGGTTTTTGGTGCGCTTCGATAAGCGGCGTAGACTGACGCTGTAGAGCAAAATGGGAAAGCATAAATGTCCTTTGTCTGACTGACATCATTGTCAGCAGAGTATGTAGGCTAATGAATATGATCAGTAACGCCATTGCTAAAATAGGATAAAAGCTCAAATAAAATCAATGACATTTAGACATAAAAAGCAGTCATTACCGTGAGTAATGCGTCTTCAACATTGTTGCTTTATTGTAATGAAAATATGCGTAGGATACTAGCGTTATCGCTATATAATACCAATGAAAATGAACAGAAGTAATGCTAGAGCAAGTGCTTAGTATAGAGACTATAAATATAATTTAGTGGAGCTAAAAGAGCCAACATACTATTGTCATAGCGTGTTGGCTCTTTTACATCATGGTGGGCAATCAAATTTAAAAAGGATACAGTACTACTGGTATAGATTTTCGCAGAATCTGTCGCGTTTGCAAAACCCAAGCAAGAAAATCATATCAGCAGTACGTTACTATGAACGACGCTTTTTTATTTTAAACAGACTATAACTGCCATAAAAGGACTTACTCATTTTGTTACGTATCAGTTATTAAGTGTCGTCAACGTCTGCTCAAACTCTGAACGACCGATTTCACCTACTTGTTGGTCAACCAATTGACCGTCTTGATAATATAGCAATGCTGGTGGTCCAAATAACTGATAGCGCGCTAAAATTGCTTTAGAATCGGCGGTCGTCTCTGTGATATCAAGTTTCACTAATTGCCAATCCTGCATTTGTGCTGGACGATTATGAAATAAATTTTTATCCATAATACGGCATTCAACACACCAGTCAGCGGTCAAATCGACAATCACTTTAGGGTTGGCAGCAATAATAGTATCTAACTCTGCAAGCGTCGTGATACGTTTGTCTGTGGCATTACTAGCTACTGACTGGCCAGAGCCCGATGACACCATTGGCACCGCGCTCAATGACGCAAGCGGATGTAGACTGTCATCATTACCCAGTGCCGCTCCCACGATCAAACACACCGCCCAAATACCCGCGATGAGACCTAACGCTTGGGTAAGCATACGACCTTTGCCCAGCCAGCTCCACGCCCATGTGGCAACGACCATAAACCATAGTGCCCATACCATCAGCATCACGGGTGAGATAAAGACCCGTTCAATCAATAGTAGCGCAACAGCAAACAGCAATAAGGCAAACCCTTGCTTGACCCAATTCATCCACTCGCCCGCTTTTGGCATGATCTTGCCTTGGGTAGCACCAATCAAAATAAGCGGCGCTGACAAACCAAAACCAAGCATAAATAAGGCGACAAAACCAAGCAGCGGACTACCAATCGTCGAGACTGCCAGCAGTGCGCCAAACAATGGTGCCGAGACGCACGGTGACACCACCAGCGCTGACAAAAACCCAGCGATTAAACTACCGCCCGTGCTACCAAGCTTGCTATCCCCCGCTTGACTCAAGCCCTGCATCTTACTACTGATGGCTCTGGGTAAACGAACACTAAACACACCCAGCATATATAATGCCAGCAGCACAAAAACGACGGCAAAACTGATGAGAATAATGGGGTTTTGCAACCAACCAATGATTCCTAGTGACTCACCAAACACAGCAATGGTAGCCCCTAAAATGCCATAAGCGGTGGCCACACCAATGGCATAACTGGTGGTTAAAATAACACCGCGTTTTACCGTTGGATTTTTCTGACGGGCAACGATGTTAGCGACGATGGGCAGCATTGGTAATACGCATGGTGTTAAGGCCAAGCCCAAACCTGCTAAAAACAACAACACCAATGCCAACCAAGGATGAGAACCCAGGCCAAAAGGATCACTGTCAACGATATTATTAGCAGCGGCACCTTCATTGGTCGCAGTATCACCTACTGCCGTATCATTTGCTCCAGAAATCGTATTGGTAACAATAGAATCTTCATCTATCAAAGCATAATCAATAACATCGTCATCTGATACTGCGGGCTGTGTTTCAGGCGTGAGATCATTCGCCGCTGTTAGATTGGTCGTGGCTGATGTCGTCACAGTACTAGTAGCAGACTGAGAGTTATTTACCAGCGTGTCGTCGCTAGTGGTAGAGTTTTGAGCAGCACCACTGGCAGTATTTACCGCAAGTGGTTGCGAGGTAGCAGCGATATTGACCGTGGTTGTAATCTTTTCAGGTGGATAGCAGAGTCCTGCTTTGGCACACCCTTGCCAACCAATAACCACTGGCGCATTGTCCATGCTTTTGCCACTACGATTGCTCAAGGTCGTAGTGGCGACCATATTCGCCTGGTCAAACACCGGTACTTGCCCAAAGGTTGGGTCATCAATGGATACCGGCGACTGACTAAACGTAAAAGGAGCAGCCGTCACGCCAGCCGGCAAAGTCAGCTTGAGCTGATTTTTATAAACATAATGCTCAGGCGTAATATCAAAATTAATGGCCAAGCGTGTGCCCGACGTGGTGGGCTTACTGCTACTGCTGACTTGAAACGCTTTATCTACTGGCAAAAATTTTGTTTGCGCGGCGCTTTGATCGTTACCAAACAGAGTGCCCAATCCTGCTGCCTGCGTCGTCACTGACGTGGCCATCACTCCTGTAGCGACCAATCCTGATAGCAACGAGCTGCCAGTCAAAGCAAATGCTAATAGATAAGACTTTTTAGAACGACGATTAACTGTTAGCGAGGAGATTTTTTCTATTGGCTGAATGGACATAAAGGGCTACCTATTTATTGCTAACATTCTATGTATTACTGCTATCTAAGTCGATCTATAGTCGATTCTAAATGAAACAAATACATTATATTCCAACGCAGGACTGGTACAAATTTTTCTGGCTTGCTCTGCCTTCGCAGCTCGATGCGGCGAAACTTCTCGTTTAAAGATAAGCATTCCAGTCCCGCTGACTCTTCCTTATATTGACCTGACCATATTCTCTATTTGCGTGTTGCAGCGATGTTAACCGTGGTTTTGATCTTCTCTGGTGGGTAGCACAGTCCTGCTTTTGCACAGCCTTGCCAACCAATCACAATCGGCGCATTCTTTGCGCCTTTGCTATTATTGGTAGTCAGCGTGGTGGTGGCTACCATATTTCTTTGGGTAAAAACGGGCACTTGCCCAAAGGTTGGGTCATTAATGGAAACGGGCGATTGGCTGAACTTAAATGGACTGGCCTTTAAACCCTTGGGAAAACGTAAAGTGAGCTGATCTTTGTAGACATAATGACCTGGCGTGATGTTAAAGGTAATCGATAGCTGCGTACCTTTAGCCGTCGCTCTAGTGATGCTGCTCACTTGAAAGGCTTCATCAACTGGCAAAAACTTTGACTGCCCAGCACCATTACTGCCAAACAGTTCACCCAACCCTGCCGCCTGAGCACTGATAGGAATCATGGATAAACCTGTCAGCAACGAAGCATTTATCATGACAAAAGCAAGCAAGCAGGACTTTTTAGTAGTGCGTTTATTGAGGGCGGCTGGTTTTGATATGAGCATTTTAATGAACATGAGTGACTGCCTTTTTGATTGTTCTTTATTTATTGATAAAAAATATCAACCAATAAAGCATTTATTGGTTGATAGGTAACGATGAACAGAAGGACTTTTATCGACAAAAATCATATAGTCAATCCAAAATAAAAATGGTGCACCCGTTAATTATGTTCTACTGGTATAAATCTTCCTCGCTGGCTGCTTACAAACGTGACAAATGCTCCATAAAATTCACACCAGCAGAACGGCAACCTTTTTAAAGTGGATCACCTATATATCAAACACCCAGTCGTTACTCATGGATTTATGACTCATAAAGCCAACGCTTATAATTGTGCATATATATCAGCATCTTGTCCTTCACCGCCTTGCTGACCATCCGCACCTAATGAAAATAAATCATAAGGTCGGCCTTCGCTACCTGGTGACACATATTGCATCTCGTTTTCCCAACCATCTGTGGGATAGCCACCTTTAATGTAACCACCGTCTGGATAATTTTTGGCATCGGCCGGCGGCGTGGTCAATGCTTCAAGACCTTGCGTAGTGCTTGGATAACGCGAATTATCTACCTTGTACATATCAAGCGCGTTTGACACAGTAGAAAGCGCAGTTTCAGTGGTTTTAACACGAGCCTTATCACTTTGTCCCACGACTTTTGGTACCACTAAACCTGCTAAGATAGCCAAAATCACAATAACCACCATAATCTCAATGAGGGTAAATCCTGACTGGCTCGATCGACTTACTGATCGGCGCTGCGTAGGAGCTGCTTTACAGCGAATCGCTTTACTGGAACTCTCATTATTTGCCTGAAGTTTGGCATGATTAATACTGCTTTTTGTCATCGTATTTACTGAAGTTGTGTCAATCATAGTCATCGCTTTTGTCATCACGGTTATGTAAATAGTAAAAGTGGCGTTTATGTCGCGTTCAGCAGCGACGTATTAATAAGTATTAAAGCGATTATCACTATAAACCATGGTTTTATTTTTATCCAGCGATGCCCGTAGATTGTTAGCGATGTCTACACTAAACAGGCGTTAACATTGATAAGGATAACTATAGTCGGTGAAAAGTAATATCGATACAGCACATACTGCTGGTGCAACTTTGAAGTATTTCGACTATACAAGGGCAACTTTTAGAAATATAGATTTTGACTAGCACTTACTATAGCGTGACGGTTGTGCGTGACATAGTAAAAAAGTGATCCAGTCAAAAATCTACTACAGTAAGCAAATCTTAAGAAAGCTAGCGCAGGGTTTAGCAAGGTAGGTGTTATAGAAGGAGGTAAGATACGGTAGACAATTCTAATTTTGGAATTGTTATCACATATAGCCGATCTAGCTTAAAAATAATACGGCGCGGCTGAGATGAGTTTTCCGAAGCCTCTGTCGGCGCAGGCACAGCAAGAAAGAAAGAAAGGAAAATTTATCTCAGCAAAGTGTCATGTAGGGTGTATTTATTTTGAACTGGCTATATAAGATATTTGACGAACTATCAGCTAGCCGGCCAAATCATTCATATTAACAATGGGCAGCATCACCGCCATTACAATAATCATTACCACTACCCCCATCAACACAAGCATCAAAGGCTCAAGTAATGACAGCAATGTACTGATGAAATTGGTTGCTTCTGCTTCTTGCATGTTGGCGGCTCGGCTAAGCATGTTTTCAAGCTCGCCTGAGTTCTCACCACTTTTAATCATTTGTACCATCATTGGTGGAAAGTAAGTAGATTTTTCGAGTTGGCTGGACAAGCTTGAACCTTCCGTCACTCGATCGGCAGCGGTAATGATGGTTTGCTTGATGTGTAAATTGGTCGCCACTGCAGCGCCAATATGCAACGCCTCAATCAAAGGCACGCCTGAGCGTACTAAGATGGCAAGTGTGCTGGCAAAGCGTGCGGCATTCAATCCTTTAGACAATCGTGCCAATATGGGCAATTTAAGCACCATACTGTCTATTGCCAATTTGCCCGCATTGGTCTGAGCAAAGCGATAAAATAATAACGCTGTCCCTGCTAATACCAACAGCATCAACCACCACCACTGGGTAATGAGGTTTGACAAGGTAAGGACGATTTGGGTTATCAGTGGCAACGCCTGCTCGGATTGCTCAAATACCTTAACGATTTTGGGTACGACAAAGCTCATCAAGCCCATAATCACCGCAACTGCCATTATCATCAGCACAATGGGATAGACCATCGCGCCTTGGATTTTCTTTTGCAAGGCAAAGCGATTTTCGGTGTAATCTGCCAACTGGTTAAGGATTAAATCTAAATGTCCAGACTTCTCCCCTGCTGCAATCGTCGCAATATAAAGGGGCGGAAAACTGGCGGCTTGCTGCAAAGCTCGCGCTAGACTTAACCCTTCTAAGACATGTGAGCGCACGGCAAGCATTAAAGATTTGATGTGGGTTTTCGGTGACTGCTTAGCAACCGCTGCCAATGTTTCTTCTAGCGGAATGCCAGCGGCAAGTAATACAGACAACTGACGTGTGAGTAGCGCCAACTCATAAGCAGATGGTTTTTTGTAGCGGCTTTTATTCTGACTTTGTCGATCATTGACTGCGCTGACTTCAACGGGCGTCCATTGTTTGTCACGCAGTTGCTGGCGTATTTGCCGCGCAGAGTCACCTTCGAGCACGCCTTTTTGGACGCCGCCATGATCGTCGAGCGCTTTGAAATGATAAGCGGGCATGGCAGCATATATCCTAAGGTAATCAAAGATAGAGGATTATAAATCAGTGCTTAAAGCTATGATTAAAACAAAGGCGTAGAGTCACTACTATCTGGCATTAAACCGTTTAATAATAAAACATCTAAATGCTGTTGCTGTAATTTTTTATCGAAGTCATTCACTTCAGCTATCAGCATTCTTTCGATGCGCTTGTCACTGGCAAAAACACTCAATCGCGCACAGATGACCGCCAGTTGATAAATGCGCTTTTTACAATAGCCATCCAAACCTTGTAACAATCTCACCATATACGGGGTCTCAAGACTGGCATACTCATAATCCGCAACCACTTGCTGACCGAGTGCTGTGACGCCATAACTGATAGACAAGTGCGCGCAGAAATAACAACTGAATAAATAGCCGACCACATGCCCAATATAATAGCCTCTATCGTAGGTAAAGCTGCTCACACCAAAGTGACCGAGTACATAGCTGTTGAGACTGCCTTGATCCCGAATCGGTTTGCCATTTTTTAGCGTGCCGACAGTGGCAAAACACAGTGGGTTTCGTCCATCTTGAGTGGTCAGCTGCCACCCTGCTGGCTGCTGCGCTGGCATGTGACGCACGATATCTTCGATAATATCATCGACCACATGCAACTGCTGCCAGAGACGTTCCAGTCCATCTGTATCCGTGAGACCGCGCTTATCGAGCTGCTGCGCGAGTAGATATTGCTGATACTCTGCGAACTGGGATTTGAGCGTTTGTACCAAATAAGTGGGACGTGCGGTGGCAGAGGCCATATACAATAACCGAGTACGCTCGTGCTGGACGTGATACAGCGCCACACGCATCTTAGCAATACTGCTTTCGGTGGGTGTAGTAGCAGACGAGGTATCGCCCCCGTCTTTTATCTCTCCAGCTATTTCTTCAACACTTGATAAAGTAAAGAGTGCCAACAACGCCGCTTTGTCAGGTGTTTCAACGACATGGTTTTTTGGCGCATTTTCTATAAAGTGTTGGCTGTCGTGAGCCGTGACTTTGGCGTTGTTTTTGTCAGAATTACTTGATTTTTTGACAGGCGCAACAGAGCCTTTTTGGCTATCGGCTTGTGCGCTTGGCTTTGCGGTCGGTTCAGTCATAACATACCATCAGCAGCAAAAATAAACATCTTCTAGACCATACTATATGACTGTTACACAGTAAAATATAGTGCGCTAAAAAAACGCTTGTGCCTAGATGACTCGTTACTCCATAGTACCTGAACACAAGCACATTGTCAGCTGGGTATCAGCAAAATACTATCGTCAGGCCAATATAAAAAAGAGACAGTAGAGCTGGTATAAGCTAGGCCATGATTTGTTTTTGATACTGTTGGCGGTAGGCTTTTGGCGATACGCCATATACACGCTTGAACGCCTGACTGAAAGTTGAGTCTGAGGCATAACCGACCAGCTCACTGATACGACTGATACTATTTTGCTGTAAGCGTAAATACCGCGCCGCCAAACGTAAGCGATAATCAATGAGATACGTCAATGGCGGCATGCCAACTGTGTCTTTGAAACGCTGTGCAAAGCTTGATCGCGACATTCCTGCTGTCTCAGCAAGCTTATGAATCGTCCAATTTTGATTTGGTGCTTCGTGCATCGCAGCGAGCGCTTTGGTCAAAAACGGATCTTTCATGGCTTTTAGCCAGCTTTCTGTGGCTTCTGGCAGACTTTCAATGTAGACACGCAAACTCTCAATCATCATAATACTTGCCCAATGATTGATGATGGCGGTTTTCCCCATACGCTCACGCTCAGATTCTAGCATCAGCAGCTTAATCTCTACATCAATGACCTCAAACCGACCATCTGACTGTTCATTGATTTCAGGCAATATGGAAGGTAGCACAGACAGCAGAGGACGAATCATCTCTTTATCATATTTGCATTCAATCAATATCAAAGACGAATTGGCATCACCATTGCCATCGATATCAAGCGTACGCTCTTTACAGTCAGTCAGTAACTCATCTATCGGCATGGCATCATCGCCATTATGATTTAGCGCATAACTGACATGTTTGTGTACATTGGGGATCATAATCATGTCGCCCGCATGTGCCTGACGCAAACCATTACCAACATCAATACAAAAACTACCAGACATTACCAAGTAAAATAAAATAGTATCTTTTCTAGTGAGTGAATAAGACCAATTCCCCGCACCATTCAGACGATAATACTTGGTATCAAACAAATGTACGTTTTGTAACAACACGCTTAATGCGTCCATCCCTCACTTCCTCAGTAATACAAGGGTAGTAGCCGCTCATTTTAAGAAAACAAACACACACCTACTACGGCCTTAAACTCGCATAATGTATTCGATATATTTTTTGACTGATTAAATCAGCATCAGTTTTATAGTTAATGACTAATTTGTTATGAATAAAATTGGATGGGTCAACTGGCTTAAAGCCTTTATTATAATGGTTGACTTAAAAGCTTATATTTACTAGCTTATATGGTTATTGCAGAAGAATAAAGCAAACACAGTAGATAATAGACAAAGCCTATGATAAAAATAAAAAGCAAAAAAGACCAGCAAGCCTACACACAAATAAGTGCCCAATAAGTTCAAGTTTATAAATATAGACGCTTGAAACTAAAAACAATCAAACAGACAGACACGCAAAAATGCCAAAATTGGCAGCTACTATAAACTTATATAAGGTTTTTATAACGAAACGGGATATTAAGAAAGGTAATACAAGTAAAATGGGGCGACTGATGGGACTCGAACCCACGACAACCGAGATCACAACCCGGGGCTCTACCAACTGAGCTACAACCGCCATAACTACTGCCAAGGACTGGCAAAACATGCAGGCTAAATGGTGCGCCTGGCAGGATTCGAACCTGCGGCCACCTCCTTAGAAGGGAGATGCTCTATCCAGCTGAGCTACAGGCGCTCTTAGAGGACTTTTATATATTAAATCTAATCTCAAGCTTATCAGAAACTAAACCATTATACATAAAAAAAAGCCTGTAAGGCTCTTAAAATAGATGGTCGGAGTGATAGGATTCGAACCTACGACCCTCTGGTCCCAAACCAGATGCGCTACCAAACTGCGCCACACTCCGAAATTCTCTATTATCACGATAGCTTGTCTGTTAATTTGTTATTGGCTAGGCCGCTAACTCATTAATGTTCCTCGCTATCGAGGTGCACATATTAAGGGGAAAAACCGATTGTGTCAACACCTATTTTTGATTAATTTAAAATAATTGCCAAATCTTTTTAAAAACAAGCATTATAAAAACTAGCACTTTAAAAATAAGCATTGTAAAAACAATCACCTTTTATAAAAATACTGGGACGAAAAGTGCTACCCATAAAGTACTATCCACTATGATAAGTATAGGCTATCGCCGATAGCGTGATTAGATTACATTTAACTCTCGAAGCGAGCCACTGTTTATTGTGCCGGTCATCACATTAAACGGTACAAGCCATAGCTGAGCATGCTTTGGCCCATTATCAGCGTTGTTGGCACTATCAGTTTGTTGTATCAGTGCTATGGGCGGCCTCTCGTCATCTTGTACCGGATAGACCAACCAAACCTGCCCTGCTTGATAGGCTTGCGCATAACTGGTCAACTGATAAGCGTCACTGGCACTGATAGCAGCAGCATGAGACAAATGCTTCCATTTAATATCAATGACATGACTGTATTTCCCTTGCCCATAAGGGTCATCCAGCATCGATGTAGTATACGGATAGTGATGGCTATCCTCGTCCGTCGCTATTTTATATATAAGTAAATCAGGACGTATGGACAAGCGCGCCTGCCCTTGTGTATCGCTAAGCCAAACACGTTGCGTTTGGTACAGTGGACGATATTTGCCACTTACTTGCGTAAACATCGATGCGATGCGCTCACTTGCCCACTGCTCAAACGCCTGATTCATATCAATGAGTAGACATAAACGCAGTTGGCTTGAATTTTGTTTAAATGGTTTTTGTGGATCGATACTATGACCTGTTGCAGCAGTTGATTGCCGTAGCAGCCAATACGCCATGTCTACTAATTGCTGGGCTACTTGCCGTTTTTGCGCTTGAAGTGGTTGAATCGCTAACTGACGCTTTGCTTGATTATAGATAGCGTCTACTTGCTGCATCTCATGATGCGTGAGCGTCGGCACTTGCTGCCATGCTTGTAACAATTTGGGAGAAATCAATTCAGGCAATAAAGGCGTCAATAAAGTCAGCGCCTTCTTAATCAATCGATTGCCCAGCATGTCTTGACTAAGGACACTACTCTCACAGAAAAACTTATGTGGCTGCATGCTGTTATAACGAAGTTGCTCTTTGATGAGCAGGCGGCCTTGTAACGCTACTTGGTTGTAAGTTTGCGGTTGATAATGTTTGGTCGGCTGATGATGATTCAAACGCTGCAAAAACTGCCTGAGTAGCCAATCTGACAATGGTAATGTGGACGCGGCGGCTATTGGTAGCAACGTCAGTTGATTACTGAATTGACCTAAGTTTTTTGTATTGGGCAGTTTGTTATGTGAATGGTCATGACTATTGATGAGATCTGACAGCATATGTTGCACCCATTGACGGGTTTTTTCTATATCACTGTTTTGAGCAGATTTATAAGAATGCGGTTGACGCTGCGCGCGAGTGCTTTCATTGCTGGCGATTGGCTTTGGCAATATCTCAAGCGTTATGTCACTAGGTAGTAAAATGACGCCAATATAATGCCCAATCTTTAATTGCCACTGTCTTTGCTTTCGTTTGATGGTAAACACGGTAAATTCTTGCGCCATTAGCCAATGAAAATCAGAGACATGCACGAAATCAAGCGCTGTTAGACGTTGGTGTTCAAATACGGTCATTACCTTAGCATCAGGCGCGGTCATATAAATGTTATTTGCACGATTGGTCATATTGCTTGAACTTTTTTCATCGCTATTCATCACCGTTTAATACCCTTATCGATACAACCGCTGATAGACAAACGATTCAGCAAACGTGCCAGTCTTGGTAAGAAGATCGCTATTAATTCTATAGCTGCCTGTACTCATAGATAAGTCAAAAAATGGATTTTGCCCTGACAACATCGGGTTTTGGATGGCAGTATGAGGCTGATTGTTTGAGTCATTATCCAGTAGTGCTTGGCTGTCTTGAATAAATTGAGCGCTGAGTGGCTGCTGCTCATCTTTAAAAATATACTGCAAGATGGCAAGCTGACCACCAGACGCCTGCGCCAGTTGCGGAATAATCTGTTCAATCAGCACAGACTGTAGTTGCTCAAGATTATTGACTGACCATAAAAACGCATGGCCCAACTGCACCTCCGCGCCTAGCATTTGGGTAATACGGTGATTGAGTCCCATCAATAATTTGGCCAAATCTATCGTCTCTGCTGCCTCTGTTATATCGTCAGCTTCTAAATCTGTTCTTAGACTGATAATAGGTAATAGCTCGGGCTGCGGTGAACACTCAACAAAGCGAAAACGACGACGCAATGCCATATCTAAGGGTGCCAAAGAATGGTCTTGGGTGTTCATGGTGGCATAAATATCGACATTGGCAGGAACGCTAAAAGGCCGGCCAGAATACGCCAAATTTACTGTCATCATGTTTGCCATACCAGCCCGTTTATCTGGCTCAATCAAACTCAATAACTCGCCAAATACTCGGGAGACATTGGCACGATTGATCTCGTCAATCAGCATCGCATAACGCTGTTCAGGATCGCGGGCAGCGCGCTGACACAATGTTAAAAATGCGCCGTTTTGAATGGCATAGCTCATCTGCGACGGACTGTTATTTGTCTCGCTATTATTTGCCTGCCTATGATTAGCGTGACCATTGCTGGCATGAGTAGCAGCTGCCATAACCGGACGAATCCCTTCCACAAACTCTTCATAGCCATACGCTTGATGAAAGCTGACCATACTAAAGCGCTGCTGGCTAAACCCTTGCGTCTGACCAGCATTATTATCATGCTGCGCCTGCTGAAACTCTGCCAACTGCTGCATTAATTCACTCAATAGCGGTAGGCTTTCGGGCAGTAAATACCACGCCCCAGTATTGTCCTTATCAAAATAAGCTTGGCTGGCTCGATTTTTAGATATAACCGTTTTCGAGCTGGCAGGACTGTGTGTTTGTAGTACTACCCACGCCGTATTGCTCAAATGATTTTCTCGGGCATTTTGCGCCGCTTTCGTGACAAAAAACTCATGGCTGACGATTTCAGGTACTTTTACCAACTCTTGTTTTTTGGCTTGAAAATCCAAAAATATTAAGCACACAACTTCGCGCCAGCTCAACGTTTGCAACAGCTGTCCCAGCAAATCCTCGTCGTTAGTTTTAGGAAAGTAATCGGTATATGCTTTAGCAATTTGTAGCAATTGATAGGTTTTACCTGTACCCGCGACACCAGTGTAAATTATATTGATCGGCTTGTGATGGGACATATCAGGCATAGCATTATCCAGCAGTAATTATTCAGCAATAACAATCGCATGAGAAATAAATAAGGCGCGCTAAAATCTGTTTATTATAGCGCGCCTAACCATATAGTATCCAACGATGCCTATTCTTAGCTTGCCAACACCTTTTAGCAACATATACTGATTTCAGTATAAAAACGAGTCAGCGGGACTGGAATGCTTATCTTTAAACGAGAAGTTTCGTAGCATCGAGCTGCGCAGGCACAGCAAGCGAGAGAAATTTATACCAGTTCCGCGTTGGAACATAATGTATCTGTTTGATTGAGAATCGACTATAAAGATTCAATGACATCACTCAATCATTTGATTTGATAATTTGGCTTACTCACATCATAACATGACAGTCATTTTATAAGCGCAGCAGTTCATCATAATAACAGTAGGAACACATCCGTTAATGTACCATAGTCAAAATAGCTGCTAGGATAAAGCACATTAGGATGCCAATACATCGTATAAATTCTAGTAGACCAGCACTAGAAAAAAACGCCTGTTATTTTTAACTATAGTTGGGCCCACGTAAAATAGCGTCAGCAAAACTGTTACCAGTTACGCATCTTAATATCGTGTATCCATCTTATTTGGTATCGACCATATCAAGTCACTAATCTTGTAAATCCCATTTTATTCAAGGAATTTTGTATGTCAGGACTCTTAAAAAAACTGCCGATCAAATTGGCTAAAAAATCGCCAACCAAAGTGGCTGACAACACAAGATCGCCAGTCGCAAAACCAAGCACTACGCTAAAGCCCATTAGCAATCAATTCACCAAGCTGTTATCTGTCACTAAATATTTGCCTGCCAGTGCCCGCTCAAGCATTTTATCTAAAGCTTTTGGCAAAGTAGTGCCTTACGTGGGCACGACGGGCGTGTATTATGAAACGGTCGAACCCAACCAAGTGGTGGTTAGTTTAAACAACAGCAAAACGGTGCAAAATCATATCGGTTCTATCCATGCTGTTGCCATTACGTTACTGGCTGAGACAGCGACAGGTTTTATTTTGGGTCTAAACTTGCCCTCTGATCGCGTGCTACTGATTAAATCTTATTCGGTTAATTTTTATCGCCCCATCAACAAAGGCCAAGTGGCCGCTATCGCAAGCTTATCTGATGAGCAGCGTTTAGATATTTTAAATACGCCAAAAGGCGAGATGGTCATTCCTTGCGTCATTGATGACCGTGACTCTGATAGTGAGCGCGCTCCTATCGTGGTAGAGATGACGTGGGCGTGGATACCAAAATCTGAATTAGAAGCGCGTCGTCAAGGCAAAGCCAGCAAAAAATCTGCCGAAGTCGATCTTGATAATGACAGTGGCCCTAAAACTGAATAAATCAAGTAAACCCAAAGCCGCACACGTATTCATTCAGTACTTAAACCTCTGTGATTAACCAATGATAGCGTCATCAGTCAGGGCGCTTTCTTTGGTCACCCGTAGCACCTCCTCTAATGTCGTACGACCTTCTATGACCTTGCGTAAGCCATCGGCACGAATCGATGGTGTTTGCAGGCGCGCGTATTCTTCTAGCTCATACTCGGCAGTATTACTATGAATCATGCGGCGTAACGTGTCATCAATGGGCACCACTTCATAGATCGCTGTACGCCCTTTAAACCCTGATTGATTACACTTCTCACAGCCAACTGGCTTGGGTAGTTGAATAGCGTTACCTGCCCCCTTCTCAGCCCCTAACGCGATACCAATTTCCGTAAACAATTTGGCTTGCTCGTTATCAGCCGCTTGCCAGCTATGACAATGCGAGCATAAAGTTCGTACCAAACGCTGTGCCACCACCCCAATGAGCGACGACGACAATAAAAATGGCTCAACGCCCATGTCTTGTAAGCGTGTGACCGCACCGATGGCGGTATTGGTATGCAGCGTTGACAATACCAAGTGTCCTGTTAAAGATGCTTGGACGGCAATTTCAGCGGTTTCTAGATCACGAATTTCACCCACCATCACCACATCAGGATCTTGACGCAACATCGCCCGCAAGCTTTTGGCAAAGGTCATGTCCACTTTATTATTGACCTGTGTTTGGCCAATACCATCGAGTTGAAACTCAATCGGATCTTCAGCTGTCAAGATATTGCGGGTTTGATCATTGAGATCCGTCAATGCCGAATACAGCGTGGTAGTTTTGCCTGAACCTGTCGGCCCTGTCACTAAAATGATGCCATGTGGCCGATGAATCAGACGCTTAAGCTCACTATAATCGTTATCAGACAGCCCAAGATAGGTCATGTTCAAACGGCCTGCTTGTTTATCTAACAAGCGCATGACGACGCGCTCACCAAAGCTGGAGGGCAGTGTCGATACCCGCACATCGACCTCACGTCCCGCCAACCTTAAACTAATACGCCCATCTTGCGGCACGCGTTTTTCGGCGATATCCAATTTGGCCATGACCTTGATACGCGACACCAATAAGGGTGCTAACTGGCGTTTTGGCGTGATGATTTCTTTCAACTCGCCATCGACACGAAAGCGTACGACCAATCGCTTTTCAAACGTTTCGATATGGATGTCTGACGCACTTAAACGTATGGCTTCAGACAACAAAGCATTAATCAGACGGATGATAGGCGCGTCATCTTGTTGGTCCATCAAGTCCTCAGTTTCAGGCACACTATCGGCCAGACTATCAAGGTCAGGATGGTCTTCTAGGCCCGCAGCGATGTGCTGTGATTCGCCTGTGTTACCAGCATAAGCGGCATTCATACGTCTTTCAAAGTCATCTGGATTGACGCTTTCATAAATCGGTACAGCGCGCACGCCTTGCTGCTGTAAAAAGCGCACCGCCTCATTAATCGCTGATAATGGTGTGGCCTTTGTCAGCACCAAAGTCGGTGGCAGCTCAGGATCAATCGCAAGTATGACCAAAATTTGATGGCGTTTCGCAAAACTGTACGGCAATTGCAGCATAAAGATGGCCTGATAAATGAAGATAACGTCAAAAAGAGAATCATGACCAAGCGATATACAAGCAGAGCAGATGCATTGTGCTTGGCTGGCTAGCTCAAAAAAGAGTACAAGTAAGATTGCACGAGTTTGTTATAATAACATTTTGTTTTAGAAACGTATTATTTTATGTGGCTGGCGTTTTTTTGCATAGCGCCACTCGCCTATTTTTACAGTATATATAGCCATTGCCACATACGATTTCTTATTTTGCTGACAGTACGCTATGATTGTCTATCTCGCTTTTTTAATATTACTCAGACAGCCCATTATCTTTTTTATCCACCTTGACCGCTCGCTATTAGGATTTTCAGTTATGTCAGAGAACGCCAGCACTACTACTCATCCGAAACCACTTTTACAAGATACTTTTACCGTAGGCAGCCGCACCTTTTCATCGCGACTGTTGGTGGGCACGGGCAAATATAAGGATATGGCTGAAACTGGCGAAGCCATTGCTGCTTCAGGAGCAGAGATTGTAACGGTTGCCATTCGTCGTACCAATATTGGCCAAAATCGCAATGAGCCCAATTTGCTTGATGTCATTTCTCCTGATAAATACACCATATTGCCCAATACGGCTGGCTGTTTTGACGCAGAAACAGCGATTCGTACCTGCAAGCTTGCTCGCGAGCTGCTAGGAGGCCACAATTTGGTTAAGCTTGAAGTGTTGGGTGATGAAAAAACCCTTTATCCCAATGTGACCGAAACCTTAAAAGCGGCTCAAGTATTGATTGATGATGGCTTTGAAGTCATGGTATATACCTCAGATGACCCTATTGTCGCCCAAGAGTTAGAGAGCATGGGCTGCGTCGCAATTATGCCGCTCGGCAGCTTGATTGGTTCAGGTCTTGGTCTGCTCAATCGTCACACGCTCAGCTTAATTATCGAAAATGCCAACGTACCCGTATTGGTGGATGCTGGCGTCGGTACGGCCTCGGATGCAGCGATTGCTATGGAGCTTGGTTGTGATGGAGTGCTGATGAATTCAGCGATTGCCAATGCCCAAAATCCAGTCATGATGGCACATGCGATGAAGCATGGCGTTTGGGCAGGCCGTGCGGCATTTTTGGCAGGTCGTATGCCGATGCGCAAGATGGCTACGGCCAGCTCACCACAAACTGGCTACTTTTTTCAGTAGATTTATGTCGTCATTGTACTCAACAATAAAATAATAAGAAAAAATTTGAACTGACTATAAAAGGATTTATTATGCGACTTCTCACAGCGGTCGACCAGTTGTTTTTACTTCTTGAGTCGCGTAAACAACCCATGCATGTGGGAGGCTTGTTCTTATTTGAGTTACCAGAAAAGGCAAACAGCGATTTTGTCTATCAGCTGGTTAAGCAAATGCAAGACTCTGATGTACCGCCAAGCTTTCCCTTTAATCAAGTTCTAGAACATTTGATATTTTGGAAAAAAGACAAAAACTTTGATGTCGAACATCACTTTCATCATGTGGCTTTGCCCAGTCCTGCACGTGTTCGTGAGCTACTCATGTACGTCTCAAGAGAGCATGGACGTTTGTTAGATCGCGCCATGCCTTTGTGGGAATGTCACGTGATTGAAGGCATTCAACCAGAAACTGACAGTAGCCCTGAGCGTTTTGCCTTGTACTTTAAGATTCATCACTCTTTGGTCGACGGCATTGCTGCCATGCGCCTCGTACAAAAGTCCCTATCACAGTCACCAAATGAGCCAGTCACTTTGCCCGTCTGGTCATTAATGACGCGTCATCGTAACCACGTCAATGCTATCCTGCCTGCTGAAAGGTCTGTCAGGCGCATCCTTAAAGAGCAAATATCTACCATTAAACCAGTGTTCACAGAGTTGCTAGATAATTTCAAAAATCATGGCGATGATGGGTACGTCGGTACTTTTGATGCGCCGATGAGTATTTTGAATAAGCGCATCTCCGCCTCACGGCGGATAGCAGCACAGTCTTATGACATACAGCGCTTTAACGATATCGCCGAAAGATTAAAAATCAGCAAAAACGATGTGGTGTTGGCGGTTTGTGGTGGTGCGATTCGTCGTTATTTATTATCAATGGACGCGCTACCTAGCAAGCCATTGATTGCTTTTGTGCCGATGTCGCTGCGTACCGACAATAGTATATCGGGCAATCAGCTGTCTTTTGTATTGGCCAATTTGGGCACGCATTTAGACAACCCACTGCGTAGAATAGAGTTAATTCATCGTAGTATGAATAATGGCAAACGTCGATTTCGCCGGATGAATCAAGCACAAGTCATCAACTACAGCGTGATAGCCTATGCTTGGCAAGGTATCAATTTGGCAACGGGCTTATTCCCTAAAAAGCAGGCTTTTAACCTTATCATCTCCAACGTTCCTGGCTCTGAAAAGCCCTTGTATTGGAATGGTGCGCGTCTGCAATCCTTGTACCCCGCCTCTATTGTGTTCAATGGTCAAGCCATGAATATAACTTTGGCCACTTATTTGGACAAGATTGAGTTTTGTATTACCGCCTGTAGTAAAGGACTGCCACATGTACAAGATATGCTGATGCTAATAGAAGAAGAGCTAACGCTATTAGAAAAAACCAGTAAAGAGCTGGCATTTCAAGGTATAACAGTTAAAGATAAATGCGCTAAAAAAACAAAAAAGCTGGCCCCATAATGGAACCAGCTTTTTAATATTAACGCATTTTAATATTGGCGCTTCTAAAAACTAATGCTTATACAGCATCGCCCCATGACGGTACAACTACTTGCATCAACGGTTTCAGTAATTTGACATTACAGGCAAAGATAGAACCTGACGTCATAGAGTTATGCGCACCCGTATGATCGACCACCACACCACGTGCTTCGGTCACGATAAGCTCACCCGCTGCGATATCCCAAGGCTTAATAGACATCTCAAAATAACCGTCAAAACGACCCGCAGCCACATAGCATAAATCAAGTGCCGCTGATCCCAAACGACGAATTTGACCGCCTGCTTCAGAAATTTTTTGTAAGCTTTCAAAATGCTCTTTGGCATAAGAAATAACTTCGCCATTGCGCTTGCGCTCAAGCGGATGACCTGTGGTAAATAAACCACCGTCAAGCGTCTTGCGTTCGCTCACATTGATACGGCGCTGGTTGAGGCGGGCGCCTTTACCACGGCTAGCTGAGAACATCTCATCACGAACTGGATCATAGATAACGCCATGTTGCGTGACCCCTTTATGCTGTACAGCGATAGAGACACAAAACTGCGGCACACCGTGAACGAAGTTTTTGGTGCCATCTAGCGGATCGATAATCCAGCACCAGTCAGCATCTTCGCCGCGGCCTTCTTGCATACCAAACTCTTCACCCAAGTACGAGTGGTTTGGATAGCTGGCTTTTAGCGTCTCGATAGTGAGCTCTTCACTAAAACGATCAATACGCGTGACCAATCCATCAAGCCCTTTAGACTCGATATCCAACTCGATTTTGTGGCGGTTTTGATGTGCGTATAAAATCTCTTTACCAACTTTTTCAGCAGTACGCGCTGCGATGACGACCATGGGTTCCATAAATAACCTATTTACTTGATGAATGAATATAAAAAATACTAAGACAGAATCTGTGCCCACAGCATGCCAATTCGCCGCTGCATCACATCGTACCTACCACACACTATATCTATGCGATTTAAAAACATGCCGTTTACCAACGACAACCGCATTATACTAAAATTGTTCAATATAATCCGTACCAAAAAAATCGAAAAAAACATTATGCGCACCAAACCAACTCTCGTTTTGATGGTCATCGCACTGCACAAGTTGTAAAAAAGTCAGCACCTACGGCTAGCAGGCGTTTGCTCTAGTTATCGATCTTTGTTGCTTAAAACCAATGCTTGGTTTATGAGCATCATAAATCTTAAAACATTTAAAAATATGACTTACGACAGTAACTGCTGAAGCTGTGTGACCACACCATTGACGTCCAAACCACAATCCGCCATTTGCTCAGCTTGCGAACCATGCGCGATAAAACTATCAGGAATACCAATATTACGAATAGCTGGACGATTATGTTTAAAAGCAGCCGACTCATTGAGCAAATACTCATTCACCGCACTACCCGCGCCGCCCATAATCATATGTTCTTCTAAGGTCGCAATATGCGTCATACCTTGTGCCAATAATGTTTCTAACAACGCAGAATCTAAAGGCTTCACCCAACGCATATTGACAACATGTACCTGGCAACTTAACGCTTCATCACTGATGAGACGTTCTGCGGCTTGTTGAGCGGTAGCCACCATCGTGCCAAATGCCAATAGTACAAGCTTTTTAGAGGCAGCATCGTTACCCAACACAGATTCTACTACTGCCTCACCGATTTTATAAGTGTGAGCAGGCTGCTCAATCACAGCACCAGTACCCGTACCGCGTGGATAACGCACAGCCGTACACCCTTGATACTCATAGCAGGTATTGAGCAAATGGTAACACTCGTTTTCATCTTTTGGTGCGGCAATCAGCATGTTGGGCACACAGCGTAAAAACGCTAAGTCAAAAACACCCGCATGCGTCGCTCCATCCTCACCGACTAAACCTGCGCGATCGATCGCAAACATCACATCGAGATTTTGTAACGCCACATCGTGAATCAGCTGGTCATAACCACGCTGCAAAAACGTCGAGTAAATTGCCACAATCGGCTTAACACCTTGCGTCGCCATGCCAGCGGCTAGCGTAACTGCATGTTGCTCAGCGATCGCCACATCAAAAAATCGCTCTGGAAACTGAAAAGCAAAATCAATCATGCCCGAGCCTTCTTCCATGGCGGGCGTAATTGCAAGCAGTTTATCGTCTTTAGCGGCTTTATCGCACAAGAACTGCCCGAATACTTCTGAGTATTTTAAAGTAGTTTCTATGTTTGGCTGAGATTTCTCCACAGCCTTACTCTGAGTCTCATTCTTAATTTCTACAGGTAACTTACTAATAGCATGATAGCCGACTGGGTCTAATTCTGCGGGCGCAAAACCCTTGCCTTTTGTGGTATAGATATGAACTAAAACAGGACCTTTGACTTGCTTGGCAAGTGACAATACGCGCAATAACTCAGGGATATTGTGTCCATCAAACGGACCAAAATAAGTAAAACCAATCGCTTTAAAGACGTTATCTTCTAGCTGAGGCACATCGCGCATTTCTTTGTGACGTTTACGGCGGTCAAAGGTTTGCATATCTGGGCGCTGACACAGAATAGGCTTGCCTGTCTCAGAGATATCGACCTGATAACCTGATTCCCAAAGCATTGCTAAATGCCGTGAAAACCCGCCAATCGAACACGATATCGACATGTCATTATCATTCAAAATCACCAACAGATCAGCATCTTGCTGTACCGCATCGTTCATGGCTTCAAACGCCATACCGCCAGTCATGGCCCCATCACCAATGATGCAAGCAACCGTTTGCGCACGACCTTGATAGCGCAGCGCTAGACTCATGCCTAGACCCGCTGAGATTGAAGTCGATGAATGTCCTACACCAAACGTATCATAAACAGACTCAGCACGCTCAGGAAAAGCGGTCAAACCGTCTTTAGAGCGAATAGTACCCAACTGCTCACGGCGACCCGTCAATACCTTGTGAGCATACGCTTGATGACCAACATCCCAGACGATCTGGTCGTTTGGTGTGTCTAATAAATAATGTAGGGCGATAGTCAATTCAACCACACCCAAATTGGCACCAAAATGCCCACCGCTCTGGCCTGCTGAATACAATAAAAATAAGCGTAACTCATCCGCCAAAGTAATAAGCTGAGCGCTTGTTAATGCGTTCAGATCAGTTGGCGCAGTGATACTATCAAGCAAAGGCGTCTGAGGACGCACGCGTGGAATCGACGTATAAGTCTGCTGTAAATTCGACAACTGGGCAGCAGAATCGGAGACTGACGCAGATATGGAATGAGACTGTGGGGAGGAATGAGGTGACTGCTGCATAAACCGTAAAATACCTACCAATCTGCTGACAAAATGTTGTTTTAGAACAACGCTAACTAAGTGATGTCAATAATATCGACATCATTATTTATATAATTGACAATATAGTTATTTAGGCAATTTCTATACATGCCTAGAGCCGCCCTACTCATTGCAAGAATCTCACCGTTACAATGACAACGACGATTCATTGCGATATTTTTCAATACCAAGGGTGAGTATTATGCCTTATTACTTTGCATCCATATCGGATGTTAGTGACGACATAGTAATGTAAGGACATAGACTTGTCACTGTATCCGTCAAAATAGTATGGCATAATAGCATTTTTTTTAATTATCGCTTTAATCATCGTGCGTCGTTTGTGAACTTTGTGTGTTTTTATTATAAAGACAATCGGCATACTACCCCTATGTATGAACAGGTTATACTGGTACCATTCTAACTCTAATAACGTGTCTAAGAGCACATAACTATTTTAAAGTGGTTATAACAAATCCTCTACCGATACGATTATCGCCTTATGTAGGACATTAATGTCATATCAATTTATCACTAGCGCCAAATTACCGACTCGTCATGGCGAGTTTGATATTCATATTTTTGAGAATGACGACGGTCAAGAGCATGTGATGCTAACCGTCGGTCTGTCTGTAGTCGATCAGAATATAAATGTTGCTACTGCGCCGCACCTAAATGACGTGGCATCAAACCAAAGCGATGACACGCTAGCAGAGCGACCGATTCCATTGATTCGTATTCATTCAGAGTGCCTAACGGGCGATGCTTTTAGCTCATTAAAGTGCGACTGTGGGCCGCAGCTCAATACGGCGATGCAAGCGATCCAAGAAACAGGCTGCGGTGCTATTTTGTATCTGCGCCAAGAAGGTCGCGGCATTGGACTGACCAATAAGATTCGCGCTTACGCCCTTCAAGATCAAGGTCATGATACCTTAGATGCCAATCTGCTGTTAGGTTTGCCTGCCGATGCACGCATTTATGATATGTGCGGGCCGATGCTTGCCCATGTCGGTATTGATGCGGTGAGACTCATTACCAACAACCCAGACAAAGTGGCTTATTTGACTGAACACGGTATTGATGTCATTGAGCGCGTGCCATTATTGGTTGGGGTCAACGATATGAATGCTGAGTATCTGGCGACCAAACGCGACCGTATGGGACACCTACTGGACAAAGATTTCAACACAGCCATACACCTTAATAAATAGATATTTTATGAGCATTCCAACTTTAGACAATCAAAAAAATCAGTCAGCGGTAGATTCAACGGTGACGCCGACCCATAACGATATCATGCGTGTGCGTGAGTTTTTAATCGATTTACAGGCGCGTATCTGCCAAGCATTAGAAGCGCAAGAGCGTGATGGTGGCGGTGATGCTACCTTTGTGCCTGACGACTGGGAGCGTCCTGAAGGCGGCGGCGGTCGTTCGTGCGTATTGGCGAATGGCAAAGTGGTCGAAAAAGCGGGCGTGATGTTCAGCCATATCCATGTACACAATTTGCCTGCCTCAGCCACTGCACGTCACCCTAATATTGCTGGCCGTAAAGCGCAAGCCATGGGTGTATCCTTGGTGGTTCATCCCACCAACCCAAACGTCCCTACCAGCCATGCCAATGTACGCTTGTTTGTGGCAGAAGCGCAGGGCGAAGACCCCATTTGGTGGTTTGGTGGTGGTTTTGATTTGACGCCGTTTTATCCGGTACTCGCTGATTGTGTCCATTGGCATCAAGTCTGTCATGATCTCTGTACCCCTTTTGGTGACAATGTCTATCATGACTTTAAGCAGTGGTGCGATGAATATTTCCACCTACGCCATCGTGATGAGCAACGCGGTATTGGTGGCATGTTTTATGATGATGTCAACACTGAAAGCCGTGGCTGGGACTTTGACACTTGTTTTGACTTTATGCAAGCAGTCGGTAACGGTTACCTTGACGCTATCATGCCAATTTTTGAGCAGCGTAAAGACACGCCTTATACCAAAGAGCAGCGTGAATTTCAGCTGTATCGTCGTGGGCGCTATGTTGAATACAATCTTGTCTACGATCGTGGCACGCTATTTGGACTCCAAAGCAACGGGCGTATCGAGTCTATCTTAGTCAGTATGCCGCCGCTTGCCAGCTGGCATTATCGTCTAGAGCCTGCTGAGGGAACCCCTGAGTTTGAGTTGACAGACTATTATCTAAAACCACGTGATTGGTTGACTCTATAGCTTGTGTGAATATAATAAAGGCTAGACTCTTTTTTAGAAAATGCACATAAGGTCGGCTGTCATAGCTGACCTTATTTATATAAGTTTGATTAGGGCGTGTTGAACGACAGCCGAGTAAATGACAGTAAAAATAGTTGCTATCATTGCCTTAAATATTACGAGGATATAACAACTATCTTAACTATTGTTGCGTCAATAATGGTTACAATGGCATATATTTTTCGAAAAGTGGTTTAGAAGTGGCGGCGCTTCTAGATTGGGTATAAGCGGTATTTTTATAATAATATTTTAATATAAGGCTAGTATTTATCAGCCAGCCTACTATATAGCCAAACTTAAAGGAGTAATTCATATGGCACAGGTTCCTACCTACAAATCTTTAAAGTCTCTTTTTAGCATCACCTTAATGGCAGCGACACTAGGTTTGATGGCTTGTAGCGGTCCAGCTGCTGATTCTGATATTAAAGCGCGACAAGACAGCATGAAAAGCTGGGGTGATGCCATGGGTGTCATGGGTGATATGGCTAAAGCACCTGATACGTTTGATGCTGCTGTGTTCAAAGAGCAAGCGGCATTTTTAGCAGAAGATGCCGCCTCACCTTGGAGTCATTTTGAAAACCAAGAATCCATGGGTAATGCCACTGAAGCTGTTTGGTCTAATACCGATGGTTTCAGTGATGAAGCAGAAAATTTCCAAAAAGTGACTGCCGAACTAAACGCTGCGGCACAAAATGCCACTAGTATCGATGATGTCATGCCAGCCTTTGGCCAAGTTGGTGAAAGCTGCAAAACATGTCACACCGATTTCAGAGCAAAAAATGACTAACCCTATATACTTTTAGTAAGTATAAAAAAATGAGTAAGTATAAAAAAACCGCCACATTGAATGATATGGCGGTTTTTGCTTCTAACACTTGGAGATTGTATAAAACTCTATACAGCCCTAACCCATCAAATCAGCTTGTACGATTTCAATCCAGTAGCCATCTACGTCTTTGATAAAGGCAATATTTTTCATACTGCCATCTTCTGGACGTTTTTTGAACTCGACATCATTTTTATCAAACCAAGCAACGGCCTCATCTAGGTTCGGCACGCTAAAACAAATATGACCAAAACCTTGTGGGTCTTGGTTGCCATCGTGATAGCTAAAGTCCGCTTTTGTTTCGGTGCCATAATTATGAGTCAGCTCTAAAATACCGCGCTGACGAAAGGCAAAGATTTCTAAATCATCACCAGCAGGCAAGTTCTCCCGCTCGCTCTCAGTCAATTTGGCTAAGAAATACAAGTCAAAACCCATATTAGGGAACTTTTTTACTGCAAGCAAAGTCATGCCAAGAACGCCAGTATAAAACGCTAATGATTTGACAGGATCTTTTACTCGTAGCATGGTGTGATTAAACGTAAAGCCTGTCGTCTGAACAGAGATAGGCTGAACACCTTCGTTACTGATGCTGCTAGCAGGCTGATTGATGAGTGATTTATTAGTATCGGTCGTGGCATTAGCGTTTGAAGTAGACATAATAATAGTTATCCTATTTTTTACAGAATATAAAGGTCAAAAACAAGCGAGTGACGACTGTGGTGACTCGCTTGACCCTTTCATCATAATGAAAATTGGCTCAGTAATTGAGAGGGTTTTGTAAGAACGGACGCTCGATAGAGTGAGTTCAAAACACAGACTAGCTGTCTAAGAACCGTACCTTTCCTGTCTCTAAATCATACTCTGCGCCAACGATAAGCAATTGACCACTATTGGTCAAATCCTCTAATGCCCGTGAGCTATGTTTAAGCTGACTCACCGACATGCGCACGTTGGCACGGATAGAGCGATCAACCAACTCGTCTACGTCTACATCCTGACCGTCGGCTGTCGCCAGCTCATACAAGTTATGAACACTGGGACGAATGCGGTCAACGATTGACTGCAAGTTGGGAGAGTAATTTTGCTCAGGATTGATAAGCGTTTCTACACAAGCCGTGACAGCGCCGCAATGCGAATGTCCAAGTACCACAACCAATTTGGTGCCAAATTTTTCGGCAGCAAACTCAATCGAGCCAATCTGTGATGGTGCAACCACATTACCTGCGACTCGAATGACAAATAAATCACCCAATCCCTGATCAAATACAATCTCAACTGGTACTCGTGCATCTGAACAACCCAAAATAATAGCCAAAGGGTCTTGGTCTCTGACCAACTCTGGTCGCTTCTGCATCAAATCATCAGTACTGGTGAGGCTATCAACGTAGCGGGTATTGCCTTCTTTTAAAAGCTCAAGCGCTTCTTGACCTGTTTTTGGGCGTGTACCATGAGACATAAAAAATCCTTTATCATTGATAATGTTAGAGTTATAAACTGCTTAAATTCTGTTGATGCGAGTGCAGATTGGCTGAAGAGTTTGCTAGCCATTATTAAGCGTTCAGGCTCATCATATTTGTCAGCCACAGAGTAATTGTATAGGAATCAGGGTCAAAAAATGATAAAAAATTTTGTTTTCATATCGTTATAGAAAGGCAACTATTACCAATAGCGCAAAACGATAAGATCGAGAAAAACCGTTAAAAGTGTCGCTACTATCAATAAAAGTTAAAAACAAAGGTCGTTGCTAAGCATTCACCGTACCATAGGATGATAATCGCGCAATTCATAGCGAACTTGCACGGATTTATATCGAGGGTTTGTTATAATACGCAGCGACCAGACTGGTTTATATTCAGCGCTGATACTCATCCCAAGCCACCTTGACAACAGTGTCTTAGATAAACAGCCGTACTAAGATGCTGGACACCTAGGAACACATATTATGACCAACTCATCGCCAACCAAAAATAGTAGCGTTGCATCACCTCACAACGAAAAAATACTGCTGCAACTGACAGGTCTCCAAAAAACCTACGATCAAACTGACGTGCTCAAAGACATCAATCTCGACATCAAGCATGGTGAGTTTATAACATTGCTTGGGCCGTCGGGCTGCGGCAAGACGACCTTACTGCGCCTCATTGCTGGTTTTGAGCAGCCGAACGCTGGGGCGATATATTTGGATGGTATACAAATGGCGGGTTTGCCAGCCGATAAGCGTCCGGTCAATACGGTCTTTCAGCAGTATGCTTTGTTTCCACACATGACTGTCGCGCAAAACGTCGCGTATGGGCTAAAGCTCAAAAAAGTGCCCAAAGACGAGATGAATACTCGCGTGCGCGAGATGCTTGCCATGGTCCAGTTAGAGCATTTGGCCAATCGTAAGCCGCAAGATTTATCTGGTGGTCAGCAGCAGCGCGTTGCTATTGCCCGCGCGGTGATCAATCGTCCTAAATTACTATTGCTCGATGAGCCACTGTCGGCACTCGATCATAAACTGCGTTTGCAAATGCAATCGGAGCTTAAACGCCTACAACGTGAGCTTGGCATCACCTTTGTCTTTGTCACTCATGACCAAGAAGAAGCGCTGTCCATGTCAGATCGCATTGCCGTGATGAAAGACGGCAGGTTTCAGCAAATCGGCACCCCTATCGAGATCTATGAAACCCCTGCCAATTTGTTTACTGCCAAATTTATTGGTGAGACCAATCTATTTAGGGCGGAAGTGAAAGGGGTTTATCCAGAACAGCCAGATCGTGATGGGCGAGTAACCAATGGGCGCATCGAGGTCGAAGTTTGTGAGGCGCAAGCGCAAGATGGGCCAACGACGTTACGCAATTTACGTCGTCCTGATTTTGCCAATGATGTGCAAGTGGGTGATATCGTTAATCTCTTACTACGCCCTGAAGATTTACGGATTTATGATCCCAAAGATATGGAGCATAAGGGGCTACTTGGTCGCGTCATCGAAAGTAACTATAAAGGCAGTACCTTAGATTCCATTATTGAGTTAGTGAATGGTCACGTCATCAAAGCGTCTGAGTTTTTTGATGAGGATGATCCCAGCTTTGATTATAAGTTAAATGAAGCGGTTAAAGTTTCATGGGTTGATGGCTGGGAATGGGTATTACCAGAAGACCCTACAGTAGTACAAGACAGCACTGCGCAAAAGGATGACAGCTGATGGCACGTCATAGCTTGAGCAGCAAAAGCCCTTTTCGTACGGCAACGCTTTGGCTGATTTGGGGTTGGTTACTAATATTTGCCCTGTTGCCTAATATACTGGTCATCGCCGTCAGCTTTTTGACCCGAGATAGTAGCGCCTTTGTCAGCTTGCCCGTCAGCATCGATAGCTATGTGCGGATGATTGATCCGCTATATTTTGAGGTGTTTGTTCATTCATTATGGATGGCAGGTATCACGACGATTATTTGTCTATTGCTCGGTTATCCTTTTGCATGGTTAGTTTCCAAAGCGCAAGTACGCTGGCAGCCACTGCTGATGATGCTATTGATACTGCCATTTTGGACCAACTCTTTGGTGCGGACTTATGCGCTCAAATTGTTGTTTGCCAATAACGGTTTGATTAATAAGTCACTATTAGCAGTCGGTATCATCGATGCACCCATTGATATTTTATATACTCAAGGGGCCGTGATTGCTGGTCTTACCTATCTGTTGTTTCCTTTTATGGTATTGCCGTTGTATGCGGTGTTTACAGATTTGCGTACTGACATGCTGCTGGCCTCACAGGATTTGGGCGCGTCAAAGACGCAGACCTTTTGGCATGTGGTATTGCCATTGACGACTCCTGGGGTTATCTCAGGGATACTGCTGGTGCTATTACCAGCGATGGGCATGTTTTATGTGGCCGATATTTTAGGCGGTTCACGCAACTTATTGGTCGGTAATATTATTAAAAACCAATTTTTGGATGCGCGAGATTGGCCGTTTGGGGCGGCAGCCAGTGTGTTACTAACAGTGGCGATGGCGGTGCTATTACTCGCTTACCGTGCCAGTAGTCGCCGTATTGGCAAGACTGATTTTAACGAGGTGGCCTAATGTCCGATTATCCACTGAACCATTCATTGAATCAATCGTCCACCAAGCACAAACGATCCATTAAGATGGGCAGTGTCATGGCTAAAGGCTATCTTGGGCTGATATATGCGCTGTTATATATACCCATTATCGTCTTGGTGGTCATGTCATTTAACAAATCAAAAATCGGCTACAATTGGGGTGGATTCAGCTTAAAGTGGTATGAATCACTATTTAATAACCAAGCCATGCTCGATGCATTTTGGCATTCTATTGTGCTGGGCTTGGTCGCGGCAACTGTCTCGACCTTGATTGGCACGCTGACCGCCCTTGCCTTACATCGCTATAAATTTCGCGGTAAAGGCTTGCTCAATGGGCTGTTATTTGTGTTGATGATGTCGCCTGAGATTGTTCTTGCTATCTCGTTATTGGCGCTGTTTTTATTGATTGGTCTACAATTGGGCTTTATTTCGCTACTACTGGCGCACATTACTTTTTGTCTGCCATTCGTGGTGATCACGGTCTTTGCTCGTTTGAGTAGCTTAGACGAACGCTTGATGGAAGCCGCTCGCGACTTAGGCGCTAATGAGTCAACGATGGTGCGTACGGTGCTGATTCCCGTTATTCTACCAGCGGTGATGGCAGGTTGGTTGCTCGCCTTTACTTTATCGCTAGATGATGTGGTGGTGTCAACCTTTGTCACAGGTCCTAGTTATGAGATTTTACCACTGCGTATTTATTCCATGGTGCGAGTCGGACTTAAGCCAGAGGTCAATGCCATTGGTACGTTGCTACTGGTTGCTTCTTTGATATTGGTCATCATCTCGCAGCTGTTGTTACGTCGGCGTTAGCTGACTAACGTTTATTAATCTTAATATTTGAATGAAAATCAGCGCTAGATTGATTATAATGAATTTTTCTCACCTTAGCGGTTAGGTTATATTATGCTAGAGCTTCGTCACCTTAATACATTAACCGCACTACGGGCACACGGCTCACTAGCGGCGGCGGCCGATGAGCTACACGTCACTGCCTCTGCGGTCTCTCACCAGCTAAAAGAGTTGGAGAATTATTACGACATTAGCTTGGTAAATCGCCGAACACGGCCGCTCACTTTTACCCCAGCAGGCAAAACGGTATTGGCATTGGCAGACAGCATCATGCCACAAGTGACCCGTACCAAATCCAATCTTAAACGCTTGGCGCATGGTCAAGCAGGCAGATTGCGCCTTGCCTCTGAATGTCACAGTTGCTTTGACTGGCTCATGCCAATACTCAATCATTATCGCCGCGAATGGTCAGATGTAGAGCTGGACTTTGCCACAGGCTTTGAACCTGAGCCGCATCATTTATTGATGGAGGGGGATATCGATTTACTCATTACCACCAGTGATTTGCCAATAGATGGCATCAGCTATCAGCTATTGTTTGAGTATGAAAGTCGCTTGGTACTGTCACCAACGCATGATTTGGCAGCACAAGCCTTTATTGAACCAAAGGATTTGACTAATGAGACGTTGATTGCTTATCCAGTAGAAGCAAAGCGCCTTGATATTATTGCCAACTTTATGACGCCAGCGCAGGTGAGCTTTCAGAGTATTCGTACGACGGAATTGACAGCAATGCTCATTCAATTGGTCGCCAGTGAGCGCGGTGTGGCAGCGCTACCTGACTGGGTGGTGGCTGAATATGAGAAAAAAGGCTGGGTCGTCTCCCGGCCGTTAGGTAGTGGCGTACGCTGTCAGTTGTATGCAGCGACGCGCACCTCTAGCCAAGATACGGCTTACATGCAAGGGTTTGCGAATTTGTTGGAAGGAATAGTAAAGCCAGTTTAGGGCGTGTTGAACATTCAACCATAGCACTGACAGAGAATATTTTTTAGGCGATTCGCAGGTAAAAATAGTGAGTATAGTTATTCTATACGTCTATTTTTAGCAATGAAGCGGCAAAAAAGAGTCCTGTCCTTTCAGGCTGATGCTAAAACTGCCCCATACTGCGTTGCAAGTCTAGTTAAGGTATTAACATTATCGTCGACTTGCGCCTTGTCTGGAACAGTTTTAGCGATCAGCAGTGCCTATTTGTGAATGTTCAACACGCCCTAATACTCCACTGTTTATTACATTTTTTGGTTATTAAATATCGTCCGCTTTCTTACGTTATGATAGGCGTTGGGGTAAATAATGGTTCCTTAGTGAGGACTTAAATCTTAGGCTGTACGCTATTGATATAAACGGTTTGAGTTACTGAGGCAGTATTAGTGTACTTGGCAGTATACTTGATGCTCATTATCACACGCCTTGTCACTCTTATCGATCATGTTCCGTCAATAAGCTCTCCAAACAGCTCTTTTACCTTTATTTTCGCCTCAATTAACGCTTGACGCCCCTCTATTGTAATCTCATACATACGGCGGTCACGATGGCCTGTAGGCTGATAATATGAGCTGAGATAACCTTTTTTTTCTAAGCCATGTAACAGCGGATAAAGGGTTCCTGAACTCATCTCGTAACCATGATGCCGTAACTCGTCCATAATACCCAAGCCATAAACTGGTGCATCATTAGCATGATGTAGGATGTGCAAGCGTATCATGCCACCATATAAGTAGTTGTCCGTCATATTGTCACCTTATAGTGTTAGTAGCCAACCAGCGGCTCCGCAACTGATAACCACTAGCCAAGCAGGTAATTTCCAAAACATCAAGGCAACCAAAGCCACCAATGCCAAACCAAAATCTTTTGCCTCAAGAACAGCGCTTGTCCATACAGGATGGTACAACGCTGCCAGTAGCAAACCGACGACTGCTGCATTGATGCCCGACAGAGCAGCTCGTGTCCTCAAATTTTGGCGTAGACCCTCCCAAAATGGTAGGGCACCCATAACCAACAAAAATGATGGCGCAAAGATGGCTATTAAGCAAATCATACCGCCCAACCAGCCACTAGGCCCTTGATTCATCGAACTGCCAAGAAATGCTGAAAAGGTGAATAAAGGGCCTGGCACTGCTTGTGTGGCTCCGTAACCTGCTAAGAAAGTATCGTTACTGAGCCAACCTGCTGGTATAACCTCAGCTTGTAACAAAGGTAACACTACGTGCCCACCACCAAATACTAATGATCCTGCTCGAAAGAAGGTGTCTACCATAGAGAGGGTGTGACTTGGGTACAATGCGGTCAGCAGTGGCAAGCCAATGAGTAATGAGAGAAATGAGAGCAACCAAAAAACCCCAGTCCGACGCTTAACAGTAATAGGAAGTGGGTCATGAGCAATCACTTTTTCAGGTTTGAACAATATCAATCCAATAATGGCAGCAAAAACAATGACGCTCACCTGACCTAAGGCAGAAGGTACTAGCAATACAAAACAGGCAGCCAGCGCCATGATAGAGACTCGTGCAACATCAGTGCAGAGATTTCGCCCCATACCCCATACTGCTTGTGCCACCACAGCCACCGCCGCGACTTTTAAACCGTGCAGTACGCCAGATGGAATAATATCCCCATAACTAGTAATACCCATAGCAAATAGAATAAGCGCTATGGCAGAGGGTAGGGTAAAACCAGTCCAAGCAGCAAGAGCACCAGCATATCCTGCTCGAGATAGCCCTATGGCAATGCCAACTTGGCTGCTTGCTGGTCCCGGTAAAAATTGGCAAAGTGCCACTAAATCAGCATAACTATTCTCCGTTAGCCACTTTCTTCGCATCACAAACTCATCCCGAAAATAGCCCAAATGAGCGACAGGGCCACCAAATGAGGTCAGACCCAATCTAAGAAAAATAAGAAAAACGACCCATGCTGATTTGCGTTCATTATTATGGCTATCCTGAGGCGCCATGACTAATTCTCCTCGGCAAACTATGGAAAGAGACAGTATTAGCAACCAAGGTCAAACATAGAGTTGGTTTTATATTTCACGCTAATACTTTCTTAATTATCGAATTTCGATAATTTACCTAGGTTTTAATGACATGTCTACCTTTTGCGAGAATTATTTATTGCTATATCTATCTTAGGAAGGTTTAGATGTGCAAAATATATTTTTTTATATTATTAAGCACTAGCTTCATTAACACCATGTGGCTATCTTAGGTATACCCTGGTGGAACCAGTTATTTCAGCCTTCAAACGTATTAACAGACTACTTAAAACAGACTGTATTTGAGTAACTACTTAAATCAGACCACTAATTAAGCAGGTGATATCGATAAGAGCTCAAAGCACGCACTTAAAGAAATAAAAACCAAGTGCTGTTGCCAATAATGTCAGTCCAACATGCAGCCCTATCAGTGCCAAACCTGCCAGCAATCGCCCATCGTGAAGAAAGCCAAATACCTCAGCACTGAAAGTACTGAACGTGGTTAAGCCACCTAAAAAGCCAGTGATCACAAACACTCGAACATTATCAGACAAGCCACTCCCCATACGCTCAAACCATACTAGTGCCAGTCCAATGAGCAGCCCACCTAAGATATTAGCACTCAGTGTGCCGAGCGGTATCCAACTGTGCAATGCGTTAAAACGCGATAACCATGCGCGTAAGCAAGCACCAAATGCTGCTCCTAAACCAATGGCCAGCCACTGCATAGACTATCCTTAATTCAGCTCTAGATGTTGATATATAAAATATTGAATAAACACAAACCCTTATACCGCAGGCAATTCAGTCATCGGCCAACGTGGCACGCAGCTGACCGCCAAGTCATCAGACTGCCCTGCTTGCAAGCGCTCGTAGCCAGCATAGGCAATCATCGCGCCATTATCGGTACACAATGCTGGCGGCGCATAATGCACAGTGGCGTTTATTTTGGCCAACTCAGCTTCTAATGTTTCGCGCAAATGGGTATTAGCACTCACTCCGCCCGCAATCACCAGTCGGCTCATATCTGCTTGCTTCAACGCTTTCACACATTTTTTTACCAAGGTATCGACTACGGCATGCTGAAAGCTGGCGGCAATATCGGCACGGACTTTTGGGTCACTATCTGCACCACTTCCTGAACCTTCAGTATCTTTGATAAGATTATGTACGGCTGTTTTCATACCACTAAAAGAAAAATCCAAACCGCGATGTAACATCGGTCTTGGTAATGTGTAAGCATTTGGATTGCCAGTTTCAGCCAATTTGGCGATATTAGGCCCACCCGGATACGGTAAGCTCAGCATCTTGGCGGCTTTGTCAAAGCATTCACCCGCTGCATCGTCTATCGATTCACCCAATATCTCATATTGACCAACACCACGAGCAGCTATCAGCAAGGTATGCCCGCCAGACACTAATAATGAGACAAAAGGAAACGCTGGTGGGTTGGCGCCCATGAGCGGTGCCAATAGATGCCCTTCCATATGATGAATACCAATCGCTGGAATATCTAAGCCATACGCCAAACTGCGCCCAAATAACGCACCCGTCATCAGCGCACCAATCAGCCCTGGCCCTTTGGTATACGCGATAGCATCAATCTCATCTTTGCTGATACCGCATTGATCCAACAGCTCATTAAATAAAGGCACAAGCTTACGTATGTGATCGCGACTGGCAAGCTCAGGCACCACACCGCCATAGAGGGCATGCAGCTCTATTTGTGAATACAATACCTGCCCGAGCAAGCCTTGATTGGCACTATCTATCTGCTCACTATCAAAAATTGCTAATCCCGTCTCATCACAAGAAGTCTCTAAACCCAATACCTTCATACTTTTGCCTTTATACCTTTGTTTTTGTGCTATTTTTTGCCGCGTTTTTCATTTTATACCATTTTCAAAAATTTGAGTCGCAAAAGAAACGAATGCAAGCATTATATCTAGCGGTCTAAATGCACTTAGGACAGCGAAACATATTTCTTGAAATTGTTACCAAAAAAACGGGCAGAAAAAAACCGCCATTGTCAGTCACAATGACGGTCAGTTTAACAAATTTCAATGATTAAGATCAGCTTACTGACGCTAACATATAATCCACAGCGGCCTTCACTTGTGCCTCAGTTACGCCATTTATTGCTTGCGCTGGCATTTTGTTAAAGCCTTTGACCGAATGCATATACAAAGTCTCTTTATCTTTGGTCAGACGAGCCGTCCAAGCCGCAGTATCTCCATATTTTGGCGCATCAAGCAAACCCGCTGCGTGACACACCTTGCAGTTTGACTCGTACAGTTTGGCACCTGCATCAGCCGCCAATACTTCAGGCTCAGTGGTAACTTCTTGCCCTGCTTCTTCAATGACAGGCGTTGCAGTAGACTTCGCCTCAGTTTCAGAAATAAGGACTTCAGGCTCTGCTACTGGCGCTTCTTCTACCAAAGCTGTTTCAGCTGGCTCGTTAACAGCAGCTGTTTCTTCGGTGGCATTATCACCACTACAAGCACTGAGCGCCAGTAACATGCTCACGCCAATAGCAGATAAAGTGAGTTTATTCATACGCTGTTTTTTGTTCATCATGATCACACCTATACGCGATACTTCATATTGGCTGCCGCTTATGACAGCCTAGAAACTCATCATTCTTGTCACTCACGTACCTGATCTGACTACTGTGAATCGATCATTCACTCAGTCCAAGCAAGTGCTTATTGAGCAGCTGCTTCGTCAGTTACTGGTGAGGCATCAGCAGTAGCAGCACCATCTACACTGGCTTCCGCGCCATCAGCAGTAGCCGTCTCTGCTGTTTCAGCGCCCGCTGTCGCTGTTGCTGCGTCGGTCATGGTTGCGTCAGTCGTTGCTGCGCCTTCTACTGCTGTGCTATCAGCAGCAGCAACTGGCATCGGCGCGGTTTCTGGAAAATCCATCTCTTCAGCTGCAGGTGCATTTGCACGCGCAAGCGTAGCGGCCTCCTCAACACGCTCTACTGCCAACACTTCATGTGACTCTTCTTTATCACCACCACAAGCGCTAACACCAAAGCCAAGAGCCACGATAAACGCTGTGCTTAGTGCCGTACTCAATACTGATTTTTTCATTCCAACATCCTCAATAAAATGCCCATAAAACGGTTAATGTGCTTAGTACTTTATGGAAATTATCATAGCATAAACTCAAGCTAAACCGTTATAGACAGTAGGGTTTTTTATTGACGTAAGACTGTGTTTTTGGGATGTTTGCACCAGTAGCCATGACTACCAATGCTTGTATTTCATAATTGTCTATCGCCACACAACCTAATGGTAAATAAGCATTCATGCGCTAAAATCATTGACTTTATTGGAATTTTTTATTAAAATATCTGCCCTTGTGCTCGTGCGCAAGATAATCCTAGTTTGAGCTGATGCCTGTAATCTTGAGATATTACGGCTAAATACTAATACACAGCCAAACTAATGCCTTTATATCTCATCCTAATCAAGGAGTCTTCATGCCTGCAGTTAAGGTTAAAGAAAACGAACCAGTTGACATTGCTATCCGTCGTTTCAAGCGTGCTTGTGAAAAAGCTGGCGTATTATCAGACGTACGTAAGCGTGAGTTTTATGAAAAACCAACGCAAGTACGTAAGCGTAAAAAAGCAGCTGCCGTAAAGCGTTATAAGAAAAAGTTACAACGCGAAACCATTCGTACCACTCGTATGTACTAATCAATAAGTCGATTAGTTAAGTACCAGCGCTACACTAACGCCACTGTTATCCATCGATATCAGTGGCGTTTTTTATGCTACAATTTTTATTATTATTGCTAATATGGTTTTTACTAAAAACCGCATCGGCAAGTTTTTGCTTAAAAATTTAACGAATAAAACTTACCAGACAAGGATAATAACAATGAGCCAACTCAAACAGACTTTATCAGACACCATCAAAACTTCTATGAAAGCCCGTGAGCTTGAGCGCGTTAAAGTATTGCGCAATGTACAATCAGTCGTCAAACAAATTGAGATTGATCGTCAAGTAGAGCTTGATGATGCCCAAGTGTTGGAAGTGCTACAAAAGCAGCTAAAACAGCGCCATGAATCCCTGACTATCTTTACAGAAAATAACCGTGATGACTTAGCGACCAAAGAGCAGTTTGAGATTGATATTATCAACGAATTTATGCCCAAACAAATGAGCGATGCCGAGATTAGTGCGTTAGTTAATGCTGAAATCGCCGAACAAGGCGCCACGTCAATGCGTGATATGGGTAATGTGATGGGTGTATTGAAAAACAAAACCGCTGGCCGTGCTGATCCTGCGCTGATTTCTAAATTGGTTAAAGATGCATTGCAAGGTTAATACTGACTATTGATTGACAGGTTTTGCCCAGCAATTAAGAAAAATTTATGCCTGTTTCGCTGACTCTTTTTATATTGACCTGACTATAACACTATCATATTCAAAATGATGACATAAAATAACCGCCTAAGGCTCAAAGTCTTTGGCGGTTTTTACAGCTTTTATTTCTGCATCGATATTGGCTAATAGCGGACGAGCGCTACTGGCTTGAGCGGTACTTTGCAATTTTTCTGTCAATTTTTTGGCTTGGGTAAGCGACGTTAGCGCACTCTCATAGCGTCCGCTCCATAGCTGATCATGACTGCGATAGCGTAAGGCATTGATGGTCGCGATACTGGCTAACTGCTCTGACGTCGTGGTTTTGGCAAGTTTTTCATTGGCCAGCTGTAGACTTTGCCACGCATAACGGTCGCTTGGCTGTTGCTCAGTTAATGGCTTGAGCAATGCTTGTGCTTTCGCGGGCTGATTGCTATTGGTGAGTGCTTCAGCCAGATAAAGACGTAAATCACGACGCTCAGGATAAACGCGCTGCTGCTGCTCTAAAATATCAGCCGCTTGTGACCACTCTCCTTGCTCACTCAGAATGTGACTTTGGGTAATTGATAGCAAAGGCTCTAGTCCTTGACGCGCCGCCGCTGGCAATGCCGTGATTTCAGCCATGACCTCGTTGGCTTCCTTAAAGCGTTGCTGTTCGCCGTACCAGTGCATCAAGGCCAATTTAGCCCCGACGCTGTTTTTAGCGGCCGTTGTCAATACGGTCTCAGAGGCGCGCTTGCCAGTGCTTTGCACGCGCCAATAGAGCAAATCAAACATCGCCTGATGTCGCTGCTGCTGGTTTAGTGACAACGAAGGGTAATGCTGAGCGCGACTCTGCGACTCACTCAAACGCTCGTTGCTAAGAGGATGCGAGCGGACAAAGCTTGGCAAAAATCGGTTTTCGACTTGATTTAGCTGGCTTTGTTGATTCATCGTCGCAAAAAACCGTGGCATGGCTCTCGGATCATAGCCAGCTTGAGTCATGATTTGCATGCCAACTCGATCAGCTTCGCGCTCATTACTTCGGCTAAAAGCCATACTACTATTCATCGTTGCCGTCTGACTGCCCATCATCACTGCCGCAGCGGCATCACCATCGACGGCTGACGCTGCAATCGCTGCCAGCATACCGCCTATCTGCATCAATAGAGCTTTTTTGCGTTCATCAGCGCCGTTTTCATAATGATGTTGGCTAAGATGTGCCACTTCATGTGCCACCACACTGGCCAGCTCATCCATGCTATTGGCGGCCAAGATCGTTCCTGTATTGAGACCAATGACACCGCCTGGTGCGGCAAAGGCATTGATACTTGGGTTATCAATAACGACCAAACCCATTAGCGCCTGCTGCCGTGCTTGCGCATTCAGACGCCATGTCATGTCTTTCAGGGTTTCTTGAATCCAAGGATCATGCTCCATCTTGACGCTACCATTGACGTTTCGTAGCGACCATTCGCCAAGCAGTTTATTTTGATATTGCTCAGCGAAGCTCAACCCTTGCCCGCGTAAATTGGGCAAATCCAATGCTTCAGAATCCGGCATTTGCCATGAATTATAAGCAAACGTTGCTGCTTCTTGGCTGCTGACACTATCATTGCTGTTGGCCACTGTAGTCATTGTCAGCAATGCCGCTGATAACCCTAATTTCATGGCGCTCGCGGCAGACAGACATAGACGACTGTTAGGCCGCGTCATTAATGGCGATGCTGCCATGAGCGAACGCTTGGCTATCAAGTATTTATTCAATGAATTCATGCGCGCGCTATCTAGCATCAACTGTCTATGAGAGTGTGACAAGGGCGTATCCTATGCATGTGATTAATAACAACATCTTTTTGACTATACGAGCTTGCGGATACAAGGTCAATTCTAGTATGTATTTGACTACCAATAAGCAAGTCGCGTGTCACTATTGTGCAACATGCCTGTGTAATTCTAATGAACCGAATATTGTATTGACTATATTCAACTGCTAATACACAGCCACTATTTGGTATAATGACAGACTATAACGATAGTCCATGATGGTAGACTTGCATCGCAATCAACTGAGAAGTTGGGGTTTCAAAAAACTTGATAGCAAAATTATAACGTTAACTGTCATTCATAGCCCTAACAGTACAAATTAAAATATTGATATTTGAAAGGTTTATCTTATGTCTGCTGACCGTCAGTCAATCATCGTACGTGCCTCTCAGGCTATTAGTTTATCAGCGACTTTGTCCGACGCTGAGCAGCAAAAGGCGAACCATTTGCTTGGTTTATTGCTGGCTGAGGATACTGCTGTAAATAGCGACATAGATACTCGACACCTGACATTTGATATCAAACGCTTCGTCGATGGTCGCGGACTTGCTTGTCCGATGCCATTATTAAAAACCAAAGTGGCGCTACGTGATGTTGCTATCGGTGAGTCGTTATACGTGGTCGCAACTGACGCTAACTCTCAAACAGATATCACGGCTTTTTGTCGGCAAAACCAGCAGACAAATACGGCAAATCCATTGATATTGGTCGTGAATAGCGTCACTCAGCAACAGCTATCAGCTAGCAGCTCAGCACAGCGTTTCGATACAATATATCACTTCATCATTACCAAAACTGATAGCAACTAAGCGTCGCTATCCTTTACAATTACAATCATAAAGATTTTTATCTGACTATTTGCTTAACCATGTAAACAAGGTCAAGAATATGGCTACTATCTCTAATGATGCTGCGAAAACGAGTAAAAAAGACGATGCAGCACCTATAAAAAACGAAGCCCGTGATGCAGCACTTAAAGCAGCGGCTCAGCGTCCACCTTATGACGCTAGTGCACTTGGTAAAACCAGTACGCGAGATTTGGTACCCGCGATGCCCACGCATTTGTCAGCACCGGGCGTCAATTTGGGTGCCTATATCAATACTGTCCACCAAATCCCTATTTTGACACCAATACAAGAGCAAGAGCTGGCACATCGCTATTATGACGAAGGGGATGTCGAAGCGGCGCGGCTGCTTGTTATGTCGCATCTGCGTTTTGTGATTCATATTGCTCGTAGCTATTCAGGTTATGGTCTACCGCAAGCAGATTTGATTCAAGAGGGTAACTTAGGACTAATGAAGGCGGTAAAACGTTTCGATCCAAATAAAGGTGTACGTTTGGTATCGTTTGCGGTGCATTGGATTAAAGCTGAGATACATGAGTTCGTGATTCGTAACTGGCGCATTGTCAAAGTGGCAACGACCAAAGCCCATCGCAAGCTATTCTTTAATTTGCGTAGTCTTAAAAAGACCAATAATCAACTGACCTTAGAAGAAGCAGATGCCATTGCTGCTGACTTAAATGTCACACGCAAGCAAGTGCTAGAAATGGAATCGCGCCTGACCTCTTATGATGCGTCGTTTGAAGCGCAATCGAGTGATGATGACGATGGGCGTTACGCGCCGCAACTGTTTTTAGAAGACGGCATCGATCCTGCTGAGCAGTTAGAAGAAGCGGATTGGGAAGAAAACAACTCATCAGCCTTGTTAGCGGCGATGGGTACGCTCGACGAGCGCTCACGTGATATCGTCGAGCAGCGCTGGCTTTCGGAACAAAAATCAACCTTGCATGAGTTGGCAGCCGTCTATTCTATCTCTGCCGAGCGTGTACGCCAAATCGAAAAAAATGCGATGGATAAAATCCGTGAGGCAATGACCATCGATAGCGTTATTTTACCAGATGATCTTCAATAACTATCGCTTTTAGATAATATGAGTTTGCCATGTTAAATTGGATAGGTATTGCAGCCATCAATATGGCCATCGCTGTCGCGTTAGGCGCATTCGGTGCGCATGGCCTAAAAAATATGGTCAGTGCCCAGCAGCTTGAATGGTGGCAGACTGCAACACTCTACTTATTTGTGCATGCACTCGGTTTGTTGCTGGTGGGCGTATTGATTCGATTCAAATCTGCCACCCAAACCACGGCGTGGCTACTACAGATTGGTATTGTTATATTTGCGGGTAGCCTATATGCGATGACGCTCGGCGCACCGCGTTGGTTTGGCTCGATTACCCCTATCGGCGGTATTCTGATGATTACAGGTTGGCTATGGCTTGCTGTATCAACCTTTCGTTTGGGTCAAGTAAAAACTTGATTGGCCGAGCAATAAGCGATCATGCATAAAGTAGATGTAGATTGATGAAACAGCAATATCAAACCATTCAGGAGCATGTTTTATGAGTACCATTAGTGTCAATGGTCAGAATCTACAGACCACCCATCAGACCGTACAATTGGTCATCAATGAGCTTGGACTTAGCCAAGGTCGTTACGCTGTAGAGGTCGATGGTGAACTGATACCAAAAAGTGAGCTTGCGCAATTACGTATCGTTGAAGGCATGACTATCGAAGTGGTACAGGCGGTCGGTGGTGGCTGATTTAATAGTAAACCTTAAACCTATCATTTAGGCTTTTTTATCCGTTTACTCCTTTCAATATATGCTTAATTCTCTCAATATATAACTCTGTCATCCACTTTTATTGAAACTCAAGTTTAGCGCAGATAATAAAAAAGACTTCAACGTATCAAACGCTTGAAGTCTTTTTCTTTTTTATGCATCGAAGTTCAAAAGCTAATGATATGGCTACTTATATCCTTGTTATTCTGTTAGCCAATATTTATCAAACCTTATACGCCCTAAACTTCAATGAAACTAAACGGCTGGCACCACATCGTCGACTGTCAGGTCTTCATAGCGATTCTCACGTCCAGCACCCTGCGTCTTTTTACGCTCTTGACGGGTTTTATATTTCCGCACTTGTCTATCAAGTTTGTCTGCCATCTCATTAATGGCCTTATACATATCATCCTCACACGCTTGGACAAACATCTCTTGACCTGAGACTCGTAAGATCGCTTCAGCTTTATGGCTTTTTTTACCACCATCGTTTGCGCCGCTGTTGTCTAATGACAAGATCACTTGAATACTTTGTATCTGATCAAAGTGACGCTCTACTTTTACAAGCTTTTCACGAACCGCTGTGTCCATAGCTTCGGTAACACTGATATGGTGACCACTGATAGAAACATTCATATTATTGTCCTTTTATTATTACTTACACTGTTACTTACAATCAACAGATGAGATGGCATTCCTGCCTTTATCATCCTGCCTTACCAATAACTACCTGAGTATTTTTAACAAGAGCGAAACCTATCCTTTTACGGTTGCCTCTATTATTAACGTAGATAAATAACTGAGGTAACGTTGTTGGTATGACTCTAATTTGTCATGAAAAGCGAATTGTAGCAAGACAGTATATTGTAATTAAATGTAATAAAATCTGTTGTTTCCTGAATGTTTCTATATAATCAAAAAATTTTATTTTTTATATTTGGTAAATTCATCTTAAAGCGCTTAGAAAACTCCTAATAACTCTTTGAATGATAACAACTAATACTTTTGCTTGCGCTGGGTAGACGAACCGATATGCATCGCTTCACGATATTTGGCGACCGTTCTGCGAGCAATATCGATACCTTCTGCTAACAAAAGATCCTTTATACCACTGTCTGACAATGGTTTTTTAGGATCTTCATCGGCGATTAGTTGCTTAATCATGGCACTGATAGCAGTTGATGAGATGTCACCATCACTACTGCTAACATGTGAGGAAAAAAAGTGCTTTAGCGAAAACAACCCTTGCGGCGTCAAAATGGTTTTGCTGGTGGTCAAACGCGACACGGTAGATTCATGTAAGTCTACTTCTTCTGCGATCACTTTTAAAATAAGCGGTTGCATGGCCTTAGCACCATGCTGAAGAAAGTCTTGCTGATAGCGCACAATGCTGGTGGCCACTTTTAGCAGGTTTTGATTGCGTTCTTCGATACTGCGAATAAACAAGCGGGCGTCGGTGAGGTTTTCACGTAGATATTGATTGTCAGGGCTGTCATCACCGCGTTTGACTAAGTTGGCATATTCTTGATTGACTCGCAGCTTTGGTAGGGTGTCAGGATTGAGACGCACATGCCAGCCCTCATCTTTTGTATCTGAATGACGACCACGGTGGCGGATAGGTGTGACGAGCACATCAGGAATATCATAGCTGGGAGTCGGCCGCATGTAGTCGGGCTGATTGCTCTGAAACAGCAACGCTGGTGAAGGGTTTAAGGTACGCAGTAGTGTCAGTGCTGGTGTAATATCCTCAGCTGCCAGTCCCGTCCGCGCAGTTAGTGCTTTGATGTTATTACTGACCAAATGCTCGCCTGCTGATAGTAGCGCTTGCGCTTCTTTTAGATACTCAGTGTCAGCATCGAGCTTGGATAACTGAATCGCGAGGCATTCACTCAGGTTGCGCGCACCCACACCAAGCGGGTCGCAAGACTGAATCATGCGTAGCACCGCCATTATTTCGTCATGCTCAACGCGCTCGTCCCACTGATAAAAGCTCGCCATGGTATCGAAGCTTTGTAACAGCTCATCAATATCCAGCTGAATAAAACCCCTCTCATCCATAGAGTCCATCAGATAAGTGGCGATCAATGTATCCGTCTCTGAAAGGCGCTTAAAATTCAGTTGCCAGCGTACGTGGTCTTGGATGGTTGCAGAAGTACCGCCTTGATAGGCATCAAAATCTTCATTGCTTTTGTTATTAGAGCTTTTAGCAGCAGATGCAGCGTTGCTGCTATCAAAATCGCTAAACTCAGCGTTATCAACGTCAAAACGGCCATCGTCATCGCTATCCATAGCAGCGTTGTCCATCGCCCCATCATCCATATTTACTTGCTGCAATTTATCCAAGCTATCACTAAAATCATCATTGTATTCAGAGGCATCATTATATTCAGAAGCATAGTCAGATAGCGATTCATTATTGCCAGATTCTCCACTAAATGAATCAGCATTAATGCCTTGGTTCCAACTGTCTAGTGTCAATGATGTATTTAAATCAACGACCCTATCATTCGCATCATACTCGTATTCTTCATCCTCCTCGATGCGTTCAAGCAAGGGATTACTATCGAGCTTGGCCTGAACTTCTTGCGCAAGCTCCAAACTAGAGAGCTGCAGCAACTTAATAGCTTGCTGCATCTGCGGTGTCAGTTTTTGTGAAGTACTTAGCGTGGTCGCCAATCCAAACGACATACTCATAGGGGACTTATTACACTCCGGTAGTGGTGATATTCCGTATATGTTGCTAGTGAAAGCAATGATTTAATTTGGTCAGGACACAGACGATAGCATTTTTTGCCACAATTTTGCTATGATAATTTATACCCTGCCAAGATAAGCTTGTTTTAGTCGATACTAAATGACATAGATATAAGACAACAATCGAATCCAAAACGCATATAACAAATCTATTCATAATACTAAGCCGTTTATCAATGCAATTACTAGGGTGTGTTGAAAAATTCTAAAAATCAACTGAGTATACAACTATGAATGAAAAGACAAATCATCATCAATTTGCCACTGCTGCCATTCAGATGAATAGCCAACAAGACGTAGAGCAAAACTTGAAGGATATAAAAGCCGCTATTAGCGAGGCGTATAGACAAGGCGCTAAGCTTGTGGTGTTACCCGAAAACTGTTGCAGTATGGGTGAGCAATTTGCCACCGCCGAGCGTTTTGATGAGTTATCAGCGACGATAGCTGATTATGCAAACACTTACGGCATTTATGTACTAGCAGGCTCACTACCCTGCTCCTATCGTCCTGATGGCGTGATTGTACCCGATGGTAGGTTACGACAAGTCAGTCAGCTGTTTGCACCTGATGGCACACGCGTCGCTCGCTATGACAAGATTCATTTATTTACAGCGACAGTGGCAGATAAACAAGGCAGTTATAATGAAGCGGCAACTTTTGAGCCAGGCACACAAACAGTGATTGCACCGATAGAAACAGAGGATGCGGTGTATCAGTTGGGCATGATGGTCTGTTTTGACTTGCGGTTTCCGGCATTGGCACAGCGTCTGCGTCAAGCTGGTGCCGATATATTGAGCGCACCTTCTGCCTTTACCTATCTGACTGGGCAAGCGCATTGGTCATTATTGTTGCGCGCGCGGGCTTTAGACAGTCAATGTATGGTAATTGGTGCGGCACAAGGTGGCGATCATGTTTATAAAAACGGCAATATCCGTCAAACATGGGGACACACAGCGATTACGGCTTATGATGGTACCGTTATAAATAGCTATGATGACAGTACGCTCAATGACACGGCTGATAGCATAGCAGACAAGAATTATGCCAATCATGCCATAGTCATGGCATCATTAGACATACAATCGCAGGAGCAAGGTCGCCAAAAACTGCCCATCTTTGACTGCCATCGTTTAGCATAGCATCAGCCCCTAAGGTATAACTCAAACTATCAAAGTTTAAGAAGCGTCACTGTCACTCTGAGCGTGAGTTGCGCGCGGATGGGCGCGGTCGTAGACTTGCGTGAGCTTAGCAAAATCCACATGGGTGTAAATTTGGGTGGTACTGATGTCACTGTGTCCAAGCATCTCTTGAACAGCGCGCAAGTCACCACTGCCTGACAGCATGTGTGACGCAAAACAATGGCGCAGTAGATGCGGATACATGTTTTGGGCGATGCCTGCACGAGTTGCAGCGACTTTTAAGCGCTGTTGTACCGCCCGCGTGGATAGACGAGTCCCCAGTTTTTCACTGATAAACAACGCCTTATCCATCTGCTCTACCCAAAGATGACGATGCGGTAGATAGCGCGTAATCGCCTCTGCGGCCTTGACACCCAATGGCACCAAGCGTGTTTTATTGCCCTTACCCGTCACTCGCACCCGTAGATCGGACAAATCCAGATCTGCCATATCTAGCGCCACCAGCTCACCGACGCGCAGACCACTGCTATAGAGTAGCTCAAACATAGCTTTGTCACGTAACCATAAGCGGGCTTGTTCTGGTGTGTCGGGAATCTCTTGATCGAGCAATTGTGTCAATAAATCCACATCGGCAATGGACGGTAATGGTCTAGGACTACGCTTTAGCTGATAACCAGTTGTTGGATTGATGCGTGCCAAGTTCTCTTCGATCAACCAACCATAAAAATGGCGAATAGCCGACAACTCTTGCTGAACACTGGCCAGTGCCAGCTTATTCTCGTCTAGACGCTGGCCAATATGTTGTGCCAGCTGACGTTTATCACAGCGCGTCCATGTCAGACGTTTACCGCGCAAAAACAGCGCCAATTGATTTAACCCAGCAAAATAAGCCGTCAGTGTGTGCTCTGAATGATTACGCACTGATAAGGTATGTAGCCAGCGATGGACAGGCAATAACAGCTCGCGCAGCACCGCATCTGCCTCTATCGTGACTGCCAATCCTGCTGATAACCATCGCTCTGATTTTATAGAAGGGTCGTTTTTATGAGACATCACCATATGAAACACAGCCCTATTATTGGCCTAACCGCAAATATATAGTTGAAATACTTTAAAGTCGCTAAAGTATTGCTGGCGTAAATTTTTTGCAGCATCGAGCTGCGAAGACACAGCAAGCAAGAAAAATTTGCACCAGCAGTACGTATTTTATCGATATTACTTTTCAACGACTATATGCCACTTATCATTTGCGACGCACGGTTAATCTTCTGTATTGGTCTTGATGCCTGCTTGCGCCATCAAACCATCTGGACTAAACACACCTTCGTAGACAAAGGCTGTGGGTCCGGTCATCATCACTGAATACCCTGGTTGCCACTTGATAATCATACTGCCACCATAGAGCTGCGCCCGTACATCTTCGCCTTCATCGAGCCAGCCTTCACGTATCCCAACGGCAACCGCTGCACAAGCACCTGTACCGCAGGCTTGTGTCTCACCAACACCGCGCTCATACACACGCAAACGAATGTGACGCTGGTTCATCACTTGCATAAAACCGACATTGACCCGATCTGGAAAGGCAGGATGCGACTCGATGGCTTTGCCCAAAGTTTCAACTTCTGCGTCAAGTACATTATCGACTTTGATAACGGCATGTGGGTTGCCCATATTGGCGACGTATAATTGTACTGGCGTCCCATTTACATCTAAATGATAGGCGTTTTGAATCTTAGTAGTGGCTCGTGGGGTAAAAGGAATCTCATTGGGCTCAAACTTGGGTTTACCCATGTCAACCTCTACCCAACCATAACGGTCAGTGGTCAACGAAATAATACCGCTGGCTGTTTCAACACGTAGACGCTGCTTAAATGACAGCTTGCGCGCTTGCACAAAACGCGCAAAGCAGCGCGCGCCGTTGCCGCATTGCTCAACCTCTGTGCCATCGGTATTAAAAATGCGATAACTGAAATCCACATCAGGGCGCATCGGTGGCTCGACCACGAGCAATTGATCAAAGCCAATACCTAGATGACGATCACCCAATAATTGCACCAAATCCTTGGTTAATTCTAAGCGTTGGGTCACCAAATCGATGACCATAAAATCATTGCCCAGACCATGCATCTTAGTAAATTCTATTAGCATATCTTTGATATCCTATCCTATTTTTATGTATGCCTTATATTAGCACGCTGTCAGTTACAATCATAATTATCACTGTACGCAAAGATAAGTTATAGTCGATACTAAATAAAACTGATATCGGGCATGATAACGCGAGACTGGCACAAATTTTTCTTGCTTGCTGTGCCGTTGCTGCCAGAGGCTACGAAACTTCTCGTTTAAAGATAAGCATACCAGTCCCGCTGACTCGTTTTTATATTGAAATCACTATATCTTTGCTAAAAATCTGCCATAAAAAACCCATCGTCATCATAACAATGGGTTCTGTCTAAACGGTTAAAATCAGCAAATATTTGGGCTATTTTTTATGCTATTTTTAGAGACAAGGTCGACTGTCTAACATCCCCTAATCTTGCCACAAGATTTCATCGGCATATAAGTCTTCCATCGTTTCGCGCTTACGAATCAGCTGATGACGATCACCCGCCACCATCACTTCGCTGGCACGCGGACGCGAATTATAATTGCTACTCATGGTAAACCCGTAAGCGCCCGCACCCGTGATTGTCAAAATATCCCCTGTGGCTAAGGCCAATAGACGGTCTTTGGCCAAGAAATCCCCTGTCTCACAAATCGCGCCAACGATATCCCATGCTTTTGTACCGTCAGTATCGATACCATTGTTAGGTAATACACTCGGAATTACTGCCATTTCCGCTTGATATAACGCAGGGCGAATCAAATCATTCATCGCGGCATCAACGATGGCAAAGTTCTTATGCTCAGTAGGTTTTAACACATCGACTTGAGTCAATAAGATACCAGCATTGGCCACAATACTGCGACCCGGCTCAAAAAACACGGTCAAGCCAAGCTCGCTAAGCTTCGGTAATAAAGCAGCGGCAAACGTATCGATAGATACTGGAGTCTCATCGATATAACGCACGCCCAAACCGCCACCCAAATCAATGTGACGCAGCTCGATACCTTTGTCACGTAAGCTGTGTATCAATTCAATGACTTTATCCAAAGCCGCAACAAATGGCTCGACCTCCGTCAATTGAGAGCCAATATGACAATCAATGCCAACGATATCAATGTGAGACAACTCTGCTGCTTGCTGATAGACCGCGAGCGCGTCTTCGTGGGTAATACCGAATTTATTGTCTTTTAGCCCAGTCGAGATATACGGATGAGTCTTGGCGTCAACGTTTGGATTGACGCGTAATGAGATTGGCGCAGGTTTATCGAATGTTTTTGCGACCTCGTTGATTAAAGCCAACTCGCTGATCGACTCAACATTAAAGCAGCCAATACCTTGCGTGAGTGCATACTCAATATCGCTATAAGTCTTGCCAACGCCTGAAAATACCACCCGTGACGCGGCGCCTCCAGCAGCCAATACCCGCATCAGCTCACCGCGTGAGACAATATCGAATCCTGCACCTGCTTGCACCAATACGCCAAGCACTGCCAAATTGGAATTGGCCTTTACGGCATAACATATCTGATGATTCAAACTGGCAAAACTATCAGTATATGCCTGATACACGTCTAATATCGCCTGTTTTGAGTAGACATAGCATGGCGTACCGTATTGTTTGGCGATAGCCTCAATGCTGACTTGTTCCATATACAACGCCTCATCATGATAATGCAACGCTGGTAAATGGGCAGTTAAGGCTATGGGATCAATGTATCGTCCTTGCTCGGTTTGGACAGTTACTGGCTCAACAGCTATGGACTCGCCAGTTTGTAACTCAGAATGACTCATATGAACATCTCTAATTTATTCAGGGTAACAAGATTGAAAATGACGTTTTAGGAAGATCGGTAAAACGCTCTAAAAAATAAATATTTAG
>NZ_AUSW01000031.1 GCF_000471625.1 Psychrobacter aquaticus CMS 56 | reverse complement strand
AACTAGTCTAAAGATAACCACCATTTCCCTAAAATCCACCTTCAAAGGTTTCATAGGTGAAACCGTTATAAATGTCGCCATGTGGCTAAAGCGAGCCTTTCCCAAACTCTGTGTAACTGCTTATAATCCAATAACAGGAGAATAAGCAATGACTACTCAATCTGACCTTAAAAAACTGGCCGAGCAAATGGCCAGCAGCATGAACAGCTTTGATGACATCAAAGACTTCCAAAAGCAGCTCATGCAATCCTTTATCGATACTGCTCTTGAAGCTGAGATGGAAGACCATCTCGGCTATCCTAAGCATGAAAAGGCGGATAAACCCAATAAGCGCAACGGGCACACTAAAAAGACCGTCCGCAGTGGCACAGGGGAGCTTGATATCTCCACCCCAAGGGACCGTCATGGTGACTTTGAGCCTGCACTAGTGCGTAAGCATCAAACCCGTATCTCAGGCCTTGATGATAAAATCATATTCTTTTACGCCAAAGGCCAAACCACCACTGAAATCGTCGAAACCATCAAAGAGCTCTACGATGTCGACATCTCAAGCTCTCTTGTCTCAAGAGTCACCGATAATATATTAGAGGACATCACAGCTTGGCAGAAACGGCCGTTAAGCAGTGTTTATCCTATCGTCTATTTGGACTGTATTGTCATTAAAGTACGTCAAGATAAGCAGATTATCAATAAGGCTATTTATCTGGCGCTAGGCGTAGGACTTAACGGTAAAAAAGAGCTATTAGGCATGTGGCTCTCAGAGAATGAAGGCGCTAAGTTCTGGCTAGGGGTTCTCACTGAATTGCAAAACCGCGGGGTGCAAGATATCCTCATTGCCTGTGTTGATGGTCTAAAGGGTTTCCCTGATGCCATTAACACCGTCTATCCTAAAGCACAGGTTCAGCTGTGTATCGTACACATGGTACGTTACTCAATGAAGTTTGTACCCTGGACGGATAAAAAGGCCGTAGCGGCTGACTTAAAGGCCATCTACGGTGCTGATACGCTTGAGATAGCAGAGGCTAACCTTGAACACTTTGATGAGATTTGGGGCACAGAGTACCCGCACGTGGTCAAGTCTTGGCGTAATAACTGGGAGGGCTTAACGGTATTCTTTGATTATCCTAAAGACATCAGAAAAGTCATATATACCACCAACGCTATTGAGTCATTAAATAGTGTGATTCGGACAGCGGTGAATAAGCGTAAAGTATTCCCCTCTGATCAAGCTGCATTCAAAGTGGTGTACTTAGCAACTCAGCAGGCATCCAAAAAGTGGTCAATGCCTATTCGTAACTGGACGTCTGCTCTTAATCGCTTTATGATTATGTTTGATGATCGCATCAATAAGCATTTAATCTAAATGGCAGTTACACAGAATCTGGGATGGTCTCGCTAAAGCTTAAAAAAACGTTTATCATCGCCTAAACAATGTCACCTTGCCATTAGCCAATGACGGCAGTACGCAAATCGATCACGTCATTGTCTCCGTATACGGCATCCTTGTCATCGAAACCAAAAGTGGTTTTAAATAAGTTAAACTCAGTCTAACAGGTTAGACAAGTTACAGGTGCATTGGTCGGCCCACAAAATAATCATCATTTCATAATAAAAGCCACATCAAAATCATGTGTTGGCACAAAATTAGATTCTTTAATCTCAAATGTTGTTGCTCCAATCTTCTTAACTTTGCCTTTACCTTTCCAGCAAAACGACATTAATTCATCAGGGTCGCGCTCGACCGTGAGCTTAAAATCCTTGATGGGTTTTGCCCAGTTTGCGCCTGTGGTCAAGATATAGCTTAGTGCCTCATAAGGGCGCGCCCCACTGTCATGAAATCCTCGTGCGGTGTATTCGTCCACGCAAAAATAGTTAAACTCTTCTGCTCCTAAATGCACTGAGCCGCCCACGAGGGGAGTATAGGTATGCTTGACGGTGGTCAGCGCATTGGCTTTAAAGGTTTGCTGCCAGCTATAGATGATTTGTGAATCCCAAGATATATATGAGGGATCATCTTTATCGGCAACAAATTGATCTAATTTTTTATTACTACAATTCAAAAGCTGTTGATTGATAACTTCAGTGTCAAATTGGTACGTCCAAGGCGTCATCATTTCAGCTTGATTGATACCACATGCCTTAAAAATCTCGGTAGTATCGACAGACGTATCAGCAAAAGTTTTATCACCATCTTTGATGATAATTGGACGCATGAAAGTGCGGACATGTAGCTGAGGAATGATAGGTTTGCCATTGACCAAAACTTGAAAGTCATCATAAGTAGCATTGGTATCAGCGTAATCTGAGTCGATAAAACTAGGTACGGCTGGCATAGGGAAGAGAATGGTTTCCGTAATGTCTTTATTGCTTAAATTTTTAAATTCATAATTGACACGAATTTGCTCTTTTGAGATATATAGATCTTCGCTATGCATGCTGATGTTCTTATTCTTAATATACTCAACCCCGCCCGTACCGACATATCCAGTAGAGTCGTTCGCTTGGGCAGCAGTTATAGTTAGCAGTAGAGCGCAAGCTAACTTACTATTAAATATAAAATGGGATTTAACTACATCAACGTGTTTATTTTTCATTTTAGATTCACTCAATTTTTTTATTAAATTATTCTTTATTTCAAAGATTAATCGCGTATAAGATAGCTTAATAATACTGAACGCAAAGACAATGCGCTATAAGAAGAACAAAATAAAGTTGATTAGTGAATTATAAGAGTGCATGGCTAGTTGAAAACCAACCATATGTTAGTATGTTAATGCTATTAATAAGTTTTAAAATGAAAACCTGATAGCTGCTTTAAAATATAGAATTTGTACATCTGTTTGATGCGCTATCGATATTAAAGAACAGAGTAACGTATTCTCTAACTACCCAATAACTACCTGAAAATATAAGATTGCCCATGTCCCTAAAATCCACCTTTAAAGGCTTCCTAGGTGAAACTGTCATCAACGTAGCCATGTGGCTTAAGCTTGAAAAAGACGTCTACCACCGATTAAACGGTATTACCTTGCCATTAGCCAATGGCGGTAGTACACAAATCGATCACGTCATCGTCTCCGTCTATGGCATCTTTGTCATCGAAACCAAAAACTATAAAGGCTGGATATACGGAAAGGAGACGCAAAGGCAGTGGACACAATCTTTCCCGAATGGGAGTAAGTACAAATTCCAAAACCCACTGCGCCAAAACTATTTGCATATTAAGACGCTTGCAGATCTATTAGGCTTGGAATTGAGCTATTTTCATTCGATGATTGCTTTCATTGGTGAGTGTGAGCTAAAAACCCGTGATGAGTTGCCTGAACACGTATTGACGAGCGGCATGGTGTCTTATGTGAAAAAAAAGCAGGACAAGATACTCACCGAAGACGAGGTCAAGTCCATCGTCGAGCAGATAGAAAGCAATAGATTTACCAAGTCATGGCGCACCAATCGGAAGCATAAAGCCTATCTAAAAGACAAGCATAGCAACCCAAGCAAGAATGTAAGTAAGCCGCTTAGTAGTAATGCTACTGGTCATTCAGTTGCTAAAATGACTGATAGGCCTATACCTGAGCCAATAGTAAAAGAAACGGCTAAAAGAGCCACCTTGAAAAATAGAGAAGTGCAGCGATGGTCTGGTCAAACTGAGATTGAATCCAGCGATTTACCAATAGATAGTCTGAATACTCAGCAGACAATGATACCGCACAATATTGCTGATAAAGTGTTTCTGACACCATTTGAGATTGTAGAGTTTGAGCCACAGGTGGAAGTACCTGCGCTATTTGAGGCGGCAGACCATACCGCCAATCTCATACAAACACCTACCTGTCCAAAATGTCAGGGTGAGATGATTAAACGCGTCGCAAAAACGGGCGCGCGTCAAGGCCAACCTTTTTACGGTTGTCACCAGTTTCCTAAATGTCGCGGTGTGGTCAACGTAAATTAACCGTGATTTGACCTTCAACCATTGTCAAGACAGGCGCGTAGTCGTTGCAATCAACCAATCGGCAACCGCTCTAACCCGTGCTGAGCGCCTAACATCGGGATGCATGACAAGATATAGCGCATACTCTTGAGCCAAAGGAACAGGCTGATCTGCATTGGAATGCTGTGGTTGTAATAGACCATCAGTAGTGCAAGCTAGCGCTGAGAAATCGATTTCTAAATCGGTGAGTATCACTTTATTAATAGGGTCAAGCGCTGTCAGCTCTGGGTACTGATGGGCTAAAAAGTCAGGCAATAAAGCGATACCTGTTTTTTGACGAGCAGCGTGACAAGCCATATATAAATCATTGGTGCTAAACGCAATCGTATAAGCGTGTTGCTTCACCAAAGCCTGTGACCACAACAGTACTCTAGCATTGGCTTGGAATTCTATGAGTTGCCAGTGCTCAGGCATTGTGTCATTAAGATACGCATCATGTGCATAAAATCGATAGTTCGTTGACCCTAGTGTGCGAATAACCAAGTCTTCTTGGGTGGGGCGGCGCGTGCGTATGGCGATATCAGCTTCTCGTTGATGTAAATTACTCATACCCACTTCGCCGCACAACGTCACCAATATATCTGGGAAATGCTGTCGAAAGCCAGCTAAAGCAGGGATAAGTATCTCATTTGCCCATACAGGCGGGGCGGATATCACGACCGTGCCTTGCAGCGCATTTTGATCAATCGCCATTCTCTGAAAGATATTTATTTCTTTTTTAACTACGACTGCTTGGTGATAGAGCCGCTCGCCCTCGATAGTCAGCGCATAGCGTTTGCCCACTCGATCAAACAGATCAATGCCTAAGGTTTGTTCAAGGTGTTCAATCCGCCGAGCAACCGTACTGTGCTGTACGCCCATCTCTTCGGCACAGGCGGTTAATGTTTGTTTTTCTACCAAGCAAACAAAATAAGCCACATCATCCCAATACATGTTACCTCTCTTCTTGTAATAGATTTTCATAGTAGCAAATTCTATTGTGCATATTTGCACAGTCATCGTGTGGGTGTCGCATATTTATTTGTCATCCCTTCTATTAGACTGTGTATAACTCGCTGGTCATCAAAAGTGCAGCGATCTATTTAATCCACAATATCGAGAAAATCTATGCAAACACAATCAAATACCCAAACCCTTGACCAGTTCGTCGCGCATGTATTCACAGGTGAGTATGAGCAGGCAATGAAGCTATGTGATACAGACGTTAAGTTTGTTGTCTTTCGAAAAAAGAGCGACAGCCAAGTGCCCATTTATGGAACTCACATTGGTCAGTCAGCGGGCATTGGTTTCTTTAAAAATCTGGCGCAACTGTTTGAATTTGGTACATTTGAAACAGAAGACACTATTGCTTCCGACAAGTATATTGTTAGATTTGGCGAACTTGCCCACACGGTTAAGCGTACTGGAGATGTGTTTAACAGTCTCTGGACAATGATTGTCCGTTTTGATGAAAGTGGTAAGATTTGTTTGTACCGTATGCACGAAGACACCGCAACGTTAGAAGCCGCGATGCAACTATCAAGGTAGAGAGCTATCTGCAGCAAATTTACGGCTCTTTATAATAGAGCGTTTTATCCCTATTTTTCGATAGGGCGGGCAGGGTATCACCAATGATACATACGACTTTTTTTTCGATCATCTATGACACTAAGAAAAGCAGCGGCTTCAATATGGTATTTATGCCATACAAATCTATATCGAACAAATCTCTGAGCGCACAATAAAGCGTTTGCCTTCAGGTATTTCTAGCGAAAAACTGGCGCCGCGTCCGTCGACCACATCAATGGTCAGGTCAGTGTGCTGCCAGAGTTTGTGCTGTGCTTTGCCCATATAAAATGGACAGCCAACCAGCTCACCGATCAACACATCTTGTCCACCCACTTTAAACTCGCCAAGTGGATAGCACATGGGTGAGCTACCATCACAGCAGCCACCTGATTGATGAAACATGAGTTCGCCGTGTTTGGATTTTAATAGCTCGATTAACGCTTTGCAGGGTTCTGTCGCTGTCACTTTCATGATGACTTCCTTATCATTAGAAAATATTAATGTGATCTAAAATCATACTAGGGCGTGTCCTAAGTAAGAATATAAAAAGTCGCATCTTTTTCTTTCACATCATTTCTAGCATGTGATGGAAACCGATACGACCTGTTGTTTATGACTGTGGCATGTTCAAAACGCCCTAAACGTGCGAATCACCAAAGCAAGATCAAAACATCACAAGACATGGCTACATACTGTAGTCAATGACAATGCGACCCTCGATTTTGCCGTCACGCATACGCTGAAAGATATCATTGATATTCTCTAATGGTTCAGCGGCAACGGTCGCTTTTACTTTGCCTGCGGCGGCCATCTCTAATGATTCTTGTAAGTCCAGACGTGTACCAACGATTGAGCCGCGAATGGTAATACCGTTCAAAACCGTATCAAAGATTGATACGGGGAAATCACCAGTTGGCAAACCATTACAGACTAACGTACCGCCGCGACGCAACATACTTAGTGCCTGATCAAATGCTTTGGTGGATACCGCTGTCACGAGTACACCATGAGCACCGCCGATCTCTTGTTGTAGAAATTCACCCGGATCAGTATTTTTTGCATTGATCGTGAGTTTTGCGCCCAGTTTTTTGGCAAATTCGAGCTTCTCGTCGTCAATATCGACAGCAGCAACGTTGAGTCCCATGGCAATGGCGTATTGCACAGCCATGTGACCAAGGCCGCCGATACCCGAGATGACAACCCAGTCGCCTGGTTTGGTATCGGTCATTTTTAGACCTTTATATACCGTGACGCCCGCACATAAAACAGGGGCAATCTCAATAGAATCGACACTTTCAGGGATAATGCCAACATAATTGGCATCTGCTAAGACATACTCTGCAAAGCTGCCATTGACGGAGTAACCAGAGTTTTCTTGCTTTTCACATAAGGTTTCCCAGCCACCTAAGCAGTGCGTGCAGTGTCCGCAAGCAGAGTAGAGCCAAGGCACACCAACGCGGTCACCTTCTTTAACGTGATGGACATTTTCACCCACGGCAGTGATCAAACCGACACCTTCGTGTCCGGGAATAAATGGTGGACTGGGTTTAACGGGCCAGTCTCCTTCAACTGCGTGCAGATCAGTGTGACAAACGCCTGATGCCTGCATCTTAACGACGATTTGACCAGCGCCTGGCGTTGGTATATCTACTTGTTCAATTTGTAAGGGTTGTCCGAACTCATGTAGCACAGCGGCTTTCATTTTTTGACTCATATAGCGCTCTCTTATGGATTAATTTTATATGCATAGCACAATACCTCTGTGCTATGACGTTATCTATAAATCGTAGCGTTAAATCAAAGCTTAAAAGAATCCCATTGCTTTTGGACTATAAGAGACCAGCATGTTTTTGGTCTGCTGATAATGATCGAGCATCATTAAATGGTTTTCGCGGCCGATACCAGATTGCTTATAACCACCGAACGCTGCGTGTGACGGGTAGAGGTGATAACAGTTGGTCCATACGCGTCCGGCTTGAATACCACGGCCGAAGCGATAGGCTTTATGCACACTACGTGTCCAAATCCCCGCACCTAAGCCATATAACGTATCATTGGCAATTTGCATGGCTTCCTCATCGTCTTTAAAGGTAGTAACAGCCAGCACCGGTCCAAAAATCTCTTCTTGGAATACGCGCATGTCGTTAGTGCCCTCGAAGATAGTCGGTTGCACATAATAGCCATTGCCAAGATCACCGTCATGTTTGGCTCGATCGCCGCCAACCAAGACTTTTGCGCCTTCTTTTTTACCGATATCAAGATAAGATAGGATTTTTTCTAACTGATCTGAGCTGGCTTGCGCACCAATCATGGTGTCGGTATCTAATGGATTGCCCATTTTGATGGCTTCGACACGGGCGATACAACGTTTGATAAATTCATCATAAATACTTTCATGGACGAGAGCACGCGATGGGCAGGTACAGACTTCCCCCTGGTTCAGCGCAAACATCACGAGTCCTTCGACCGCTTTATCCAAGAAATCATCGTCTTCATCCATCACATCGGCAAAGAAGATGTTCGGACTCTTACCGCCCAGCTCTAGTGTCACTGGAATGATGTTTTCGCTGGCGTATTGCATAATGAGACGACCCGTGGTGGTCTCGCCAGTAAAGGCAACTTTATTGATACGTGGGTTAGAGGCTAGTGGCTTACCCGCTTCAACCCCGAAACCATTGACGACGTTAATAACACCTTTTGGTAGAATATCAGCAATGCCGATGGTCTCAAGCATAAACAGAATAGAGGCTGGTGTTTGCTCGGCAGGTTTTAGGACGACACAGTTACCAGCGGCAAGGGCAGGCGCAAGCTTCCAGACAGCCATTAAGATAGGAAAGTTCCACGGGATAATTTGACCGACGACGCCAAGTGGCTCATGAAAATGATAGGCAACGGTGTCTTCATCAATTTGACTGATGCCGCCTTCTTGTGCACGAATGGCGCTGGCAAAATAGCGAAAGTGGTCAATGGCTAAAGGAATGTCTGCGGCGAGGGTTTCGCGAACGGGTTTGCCATTTTCATAACATTCAGCAATCGCGATGGCTTCTAGATTGGCTTCCATGCTATCAGCGATTTTGAGTAACAGATTGGCGCGTTCAGCGACGCTGGTTTTGCCCCATGCGTCTTTGGCGGCATGAGCTGCATCTAGGGCTTTTTCGATATCGGCTTCTTTGGAGCGGGCAACTTGGCAAATGGTTTTGCCATCAATTGGGCTTGTGTTGTCAAAGTATTCGCCATCGAGTGGTGCGGTCCACTCACCGTTGATGAAGTTGTCGTATTTTTTGCGGAATTGTACTGGGCTACCTTCCGTATTGGGATTTGCATACAGCATGAAACACTCCTTGTTGTGTTGTTTGTTTTATCGGATAATACAGGCGCAATTTGATCTATCTTAATATCTGCTATCGCAACGCAATATCAGTTACCATTGTGATTATTTGATAGCAATTTTTCTCTATACGCGTCTTATACTACTCGGCTTCTGCTGGCAATCATACTAAAATTTTATAATGACTGATGAGTAAACACATAACTTGAAGTTTTCTTTTTGAGTGAAATTAACATCGCTGTAATGCTTTAGTTACAAGGCGATGAAAAAAATATCGGAATAAATTTTTTGCTGGAAAAGTCAAGCGATAATGTATTGACTTTTTAAATTTTTATGGAATAAAGTTTGTTTAAATGTATTTTATTAACAATCATTCATTTAAATGATGTTCTTGAAAATCGGGTACCTATGAGCGCTGCTGGCCTCGTGTGAACCGCTGCGCTACCTTGTCAGTCATTATGACTGTGTTATGGTTATTATCTTTTTTTATATTATTGGTTGGTTTGGATATATGCGTCAATCTTCTGCTCTTGATATCTTGAAAACAGGTCAAAATGTCTTTTTAACCGGCTCAGCAGGTTCAGGTAAGACCTATACGCTCAATCAATATATTGATTATCTGCGTGCGCGCCGTGTGCCTGTCGCTGTGACTGCCAGCACTGGTATCGCCGCCACTCATATGAGTGGCACGACCATACATAGTTGGTCGGGTATCGGAATTAAAGATGAGCTGTCTGATCGTGATTTGAGTAATTTATCACGCAAACAGTTCTTGGCAGACCGATTAAAAGACACGGCAGTGTTGATTATCGATGAGATATCGATGTTGCATGCCAAACAGCTCAATTTGGTCAGCCAAGTACTCAAACATGTGCGCAAAAACGATACCGCGTTTGGCGGGATTCAGATAGTGGTGGCGGGTGACTTTTTTCAGTTGCCGCCGATAGGTAGTAAGGGCGAGACCAATCGTGAGAAGTTTGCTTTTATGTCAGGAGCGTGGCTCGATGCTAAGTTTCACATTTGCTATTTATCTGAACAACATCGGCAAGTGAGTGAAGCGGCCAATGGCGGTCTGGATTTGGACGATATTCTCAACCAAATCCGTCGGCAAGAAGTGACGTTTGAGGCGATTGCTGCACTAGAAGCCACCGTTGATCAAAATGTTGACATCAAGCGCACGCGTCTTTATACACACAATCTTAATGTCAATAAAATCAATGATAAAGAACTTGCGGCACTGTCTGGTGACATGATGCGTTTTGAGGCAACATCGACAGGCGATAGTAAACTGGTTGAGACGCTGAAAAAAACGGTACGTACTCAAGATGAGTTAATTCTCAAAATTGGCGCTAAGGTGATGTTTATTAAAAACAATACCGAGCTTGGTGTCTCTAACGGCACGATGGGCGAATTGATCGGCTTTGCCGCTGTTAAGATTGAGGATAGCAAGGACAATAGCGATGCCTTAATCGAAGATGATGACGATAACGCTGCCGATGATAAAAACACTGGCGACGATAAAAAAACGCTCAAGGGTAAAAAAAGCGCCGCCAAAAAAGATGCCGATCAGCCAAAGACCAAAAAACCAGTTACCCAAAAAATGCCAGTGGTTAGGCTCAACTCAGGACGCGAAGTCATCGCAGAACCAGAAGAATGGATCATCGAAGACGAGACAGGGGAGGTGTTGGCGAGCTACGAGCAAGTGCCACTTTGTCTAGCATGGGCGATTACCATTCATAAGTCGCAAGGCATGACGCTAGAGGCAGCCGAGATTGACTTGTCGCGAACGTTTGAGCTGGGGCAAGGTTATGTGGCGCTATCACGGTTGAAGTCGCTGGCAGGGTTACAGTTGCTCGGCATGAATGACATGAGCTTACAACTCGATCCATTGGCACGCGGGGCAGATAAGCGCTTTTTAGCACTATCCGCGGAAGCCGATGCCAATTATGCGATGCTCGATGAAGAAAGCATGACGCAGGCGCATGAGAAATTCACTCTCAAATCAGGCGGTACGCTGAGTAAATCGGTGATTGATGCTTATGCCAACCTACAAAAAAAGCGCCGTGGACAACAGCAAGCTCAGCAAGATAAAAAACAAAAACTGGGCAATCAGGTCTCTGATAAATCAGACAGTACTTTACTTGCGACCAGACTGTTATTAGAAGAGAGTTTGACCATTGCGGAGATATCGCAAGCGCGCCAGCTGTCACAGTCCACCATTATGCGTCATATTGGCGAGCTAAAATCGCAAGACCCAAGTTTGGCTTGCGACCATTTACGCCCAGCAGACGAGATTATGACGGCCGTTCGTAATGCCTATGTGGCGATCAAAGTTGCCAATAATCCAAACGATTTTAATGACGATGGTAGTATCAAGCTGCGACCGATATTTGATCATCTCAAGCAGAGTATTGATTACAACACCATTCGCTTGGCACTAATTTTTATTACACCATAAATTTGCATACCCTTATTCCTACATTTATAGCGATAACTTGTTATGCCTGATTTTTCTAGCACCACTTATCAATTAAACTCTGACCCAGTAGTGGCAGCGTTTCGTACCACTGGTGAGCACACACAGCCCTTGAGAGTCGCCATTAACGGCTTCGGGCGTATCGGGCGCAACGTATTGCGCGCTTTGCTAGAGCGCTTTGAGGTATTGGGCCGCGCCATTCATGTGGTGGCAATCAATGATTTAGCACCAGCTGACATTTTATTGCATTTATTAAAATTCGATAGTACACATGGTAGGTTAAGTCGACTTGGTGTCAGTGCTGATATTGTGGCGGGTAGTGGCGATGACGATAGCAGAACGCAGCTTTGTTTGACCAAAAATAATTATACCTACTGCATCAATTTATTGTCAGAACCAAACCCTGCGCAATTACCGTGGCAAGCGTTGGGCGTCGATGTGGTGCTAGAGTGTACGGGTCACTTTCGCTCTTATGAGCAAGCAAATCTGCATATTGAGGCGGGCGCACGGCAAGTCATCATCGGTGCCGCCCCTTTTGATGATGTCGATGCCTGCATTGTCATGGGTGTGAACACAGATGAGTTAACCCGTGAGCTGCCAATTATCTCCAGTGTCTCTTGTACCACGCAGGCGTTGGTGCCGCTGATTGATACGCTTGATAAAGCGTTTGGTGTCAAGTCGGCAATGATGACAGAGATTCATGCCGTCACAGCGGATCAAACGGTACTGGATCAAGCACATCGTGACCCAAGACGAGCGCGCGCTTCTGGCTATAATATTATCCCAACCACCTCCAGCAGTATCGCTGCCACGGAGCGTGTGCTGCCAGCCATGGTCGGCAAAATAAATGGTCATTCGATACGCGTGCCGACCATCGATGTCGCTGCTATTGATGTGACCTTTATATTTGATACGTCCAATGTGAGTGTTGAGGCAGTTCGCGAAGCACTCAAATCTGCAAGCCAAGGGCATTTGCTCGATATCATGGCTTATACCGATGAACCGTTGGTTTCAAGTGATTTTATCCATCAGCCCGAATCTCTAATCATCGACGGTCAGCAGCTGATGCGAGTGGGCGAGCAGTATAAGGTATTTGCTTGGTATGATAACGAATGGGGTTATGCCAATAGATTGTTAGATATGTGCTTACATTTGGCCTCAAGCAAAGAACATATCAGTGATTAAGGGCTGTTAGGACACGCCCTAGTAAATTAATTCGATTTTTTTAGATTAACTACTTGCATTATAAAATGATATCTATATAATGATGCACCAATGGAGACGTGGCAGAGCGGTTGAATGCACCGGTCTTGAAAACCGACAAGGGTTCATAGCCCTTCGAGAGTTCGAATCTCTCCGTCTCCGCCAAATTCAAAAAACCCCGATCAGTGATGATCGGGGTTTTTTATTGTGCTTTTATTAAGGCTTTAAATAATGCCTTTTATTTCACTAGCGACTGGCCGAACTCGATTTTTTGGCCATCTTCTAACACAAGTGTACCTTCCTCGATCGCAATAGTCATGTCTTTGGTATTTTTAATAGCGCGCATGACATTGATGTCCTCAATACTACTCTCAATGATTATTTTGCCAGATTGTTCTGGTCTAATAGGTGGATCGAACTGGGTCAATGGAACATTAAAGCTCTTGGCTTGCTTAAGAGTGGTGTCTTGCATCGTCAGCGTGCCCTTGAAGCTTTGAATGGCAACTTTACCGTGATTTGACAGCATAAATTGCAGCTTTACCTGATTCAAGCTATCACTGTCGCTGCTTTTGACTGGAAGAAGGGCAACGGGGTATTGGACGGTTGCTGTTTGCTGGTTAGTGGTGATGGGGCTTTTTTTGCCCGTTGGGTTGTTTGGATGTAGGCGCTCGTATTCACGCTGTTGTATCAGTGCCTGTTTAATGGTGGTACGGGGCATGGCTCCTGACTCGTAGGCTTCGCTAAGCTTCATACGCAGCATATATCGACTCAGTAATTGCTGATCGGATTCGGGCAATTGCTCTAGAGTGGATCCCAGTTTTTTTTGCCATTGGTCAGAGTCGGTCGGTATGGTTTTTTTGGTTGGATCCATCTGTGGCGACGAGCAGGCAGGCGCAAGCGCTAGCATCGTTAAAGTGACCGTTAATAACAAAGCTTTATTGAAACGTTGATGTAAACCCATCATCGTACACCTCCTCGTAATTACTTCTTAATCGTGACGACTACTTCCTTAATATACCTCGTTTGATGGCAGGTTGTGTTTAGTTATGGCTAAATACTGTAGTAAACTTAAACCAACCCTAAAAAACTTGATTGTCTCAACATATAAAAAAGTCTATAAAGAAAAATTGTCACCAGTACTTCTATCATTTTATTTATATTGATCTAACTATATAAATGAAATGGTAGCCATAAAAAAAGACTAAGTGCGCTAGGCAGACTTAGTCTTTTTTTATGGAAAGCAAGCTTTGAGCCTGAGAGAGGCAAATAGCAATTTTTTAATAAGGGGCTTTTAGACGTGCTCTCAATCGTTGTCTTGTAGCTCAGACAATGAGTGGGTCGTATTATTGTTATGTGTTACTACAATTGCTTCATCGATAATATGCTGACTCACACCGCGTTTGCGCAATGTTTCGATGAAAACTTCATCGTGTGCCAGCGTGTAATCTTGATGGTCACGATCAAGACCTTGGCGGATGTATAGACGAATAAGCCCTTGAATACGTTTAAAACCCAACTCTGCCGAAGTCGATTCTAATAGCATAATCATCTCTTCAGACAAACGAATACTGATCGGGCGCATGATTTTTTGCGGATGATCAGAAAATTTATTTTTTACACGGACAGGTATCATAATAAACCATTACTTTTAGTGAGTAGGAGTAAAGCATTCAGACGAAAACTAACCCAATCGAAACTAACCTTACCATACAACAAAAACGCTTAAAAGAACACCATGGCCACGCTAATAGCATCGATGAAAAGTAACATGAATACCAGTCACCCATCAGAAGGCCATGTATCCATATTATTTACTATCGACTATATAATGGGTACTAAATATAAAAGCGAAAAACATAAAAAAACCTCCATCTAATAATGATGAAGGTTCTTAATATATGGCTCTCCAACCTGGGCTCGAACCAGGGACACACGGATTAACAGTCCGTTGCTCTACCAACTGAGCTATTGGAGAATAAATTGTCATAACAGCAAGTTATTTAAGCGCTGTACACAAGCAATTACTTGGCTTGTTTGCGTTACGTGGGGCACATTTTAGCCAAGTCGCTACGGGCTGTCAACCTTATTACATCATTAATTAGAAATATTGTTGTAATCTCTCAAAAACAGACTTTTATCTTTTAGATAACAGGCGATTTTGATAAATAGCGCGATCGTCAGGGTAATATAAAAGAAAGATTGCCTCTCTTTTTGAGTAATAAAACCCTCTTTATATCTCTTTCAACAAAAAATCATGAACTTACCCTTCACATTGCTACAATATTTCTATAAAATACCAACCGTGTGGTTTCTTTAACACATATTATTAATAGCTGCTCTATTTGAGATGAGTGACATGAATATGAGTCCTACCATTATTGCTTACGGTTATCTGGCTATTGCCATCATCTGTGAAGTGATAGGCACCAGTTTTTTGGTAAAGTCAGAGCAGTTCACTCGTTTGTTACCGACACTGACTATGGGTGTGCTTTATGTACTCTCGTTTTATTTGTTGGCCCAGTCTCTCAAAATTATACCGCTTGGTATTGCTTATGCGTTATGGGCTGGTTTGGGAATTGTGTTGACATCGCTCGTTGGTGTCGTGCTGTTTAAGCAAAGTCTCGATATAGCAGCAGTGGTTGGCATTGCCATGATTGTGGGCGGTGTCGTGGTAATGAATTTATTTTCTAATGTGGTGGTGCACTGAGATGGAAGTGGAAAATGCGTATAAACGCAAAAAACAGCCAGAGTTGGTTCGTCGTGCGTTGTTAGATCAAGCAGCACGAATTACGTTAGAACAGGGCTTGTCTAAAGTTACGTTTCAAGCGGTCGCGGACGCAACTGGCGTCACAAAAGGCGGCGTGATGCATCACTTTGCCACCAAAAACGCGCTGATCTTGGAAGTGTTTGATGACGCTATGGCTAGGTTTGAGGCAGAAGTGGATGCGGCTATGGCCAAAGATCCTGTGCCTTATGGTTCTTTTACGCGTGCCTATATTGATGCCACCATCAGCTTAGGTGAGAAGGGGCAAGAAGAGTTTGACAATCAAGCGACCTTGTATGTATTGATGCTAGGCGACAGCGAGCTGCGTGAGTTGTGGGCACAGTGGGCCAATGAGCAATTGAAGAAGCATGAGGCAACCGACAATACCGAAACACTATGTATGGTACGTTTGGTCGCTGATGGTATTTGGCTCTCTGATTTTTCGGGAATCAACATATTGGACAAGCAATCCTTACGCAATCGTTTGATAAGAATGACGCAGCGCGGTTTTGATGAGTCAGATGAGTAAGTTTAAAACATGGCTTTCAAATGATCGATATATACAGATTGTTAGTAAGCCAACCGATGTTTTAATAATCAAATGAACCGTTTATAAGTGAAAAATCACGACATTTTATTTTAATACTTAATATTTTAATACGTAAACAATGACGAGCTATTTGGTTTGAGCGCTTTTTACAAAAGCAGCTGCCAATCGTCGAAAGGAGAACTTATGACAGATTCAAAAATTTTGACAGACATTATCGATTTAGAACAGGTACAAACCGCTTATATTAATGGTTGTTACTTGCCTATCGATACGTCACTCACGACTTTTGAAGATATCAATCCAGCGACTGGTGAAGTGTTGGCAACCATTCAGCAAACGACCAATGAGCAGATCAATGAAGCGGTAAAAGCGGCACAGCAAGGTCAGAAAATTTGGGCGGCGATGACGGCTGTTGAGCGTAGTCGAATTTTGTTAAATGCCGTTGACATACTACGCGCGCGCAACGATGTGCTGGCGTTGCTCGAAACAAAAGACACAGGTAAAGCGTACTCTGAGACAAAATATGTGGATATCGTCACGGGTGCTGACGTTGTTGAATATTATGCAGGGCTTGCACCAACCATAGAAGGCCGTCAGATTCCGCTGCGTGACAGCAGTTTTGTCTATACCCGCCGCGAACCGTTAGGCGTGGTCGCAGGTATTGGCGCATGGAATTATCCTATCCAAATCGCTATGTGGAAAGCAGCACCAGCACTAGCCGCTGGTAACGCAATGATTTTTAAACCATCAGAAGTCACGCCTTTGACCGCACTAAAACTGGCAGAAATCTTTACAGAAGCGGGATTGCCAAACGGTGTCTTTAACGTGGTGCAAGGCAACTATGAAGTCGGCGAAGCGCTGACTCAGCATCCTGATATCGCCAAAGTATCGTTCACAGGTGGTGTACCGACGGGCAAAAAAGTCATGTCGAGTGCAGCATCATCGTCTCTTAAAGATGTGACATTAGAGCTGGGTGGCAAGTCGCCATTAATCATATTTGATGATGCCGATATTGATACCGCGGCTGATATCGCTATGATGGCGAACTTTTATAGTAGTGGTCAGGTCTGTACCAATGGCACGCGAGTATTTATCCCTAAAGCGCTACAAACCAAATTTGAGCAAGCCATCTTGACGCGGGTCGAACGTATCAAACTTGGCGATCCGATAGATGAGAACATCAATATGGGGCCATTGGTAAGCTTTCCACATATGGAAAGAGTGCTGGATTATATTGAACAAGGTAAAGCCAGTGGCGCACGCTTGCTAGCGGGTGGCGAGCGTGTCACGACCCCATCGCTTGCAAATGGCGCGTTTGTCGCACCGACCGTGTTTACCGATTGCAGCGATGAGATGACCATTGTACGCGAAGAAATCTTTGGGCCTGTCATGTCGATATTGACCTATGAGACAGAAGAAGAAGTGATCCGCCGTGCCAATGATACCGATTATGGCTTGGCCGCAGGCGTTGTAACCGCTGATTTAACCCGAGCGCATCGCGTCATTGCTCAAATTGAAGCGGGCATCTGCTGGTTAAATACGTGGGGCGAGTCAGCAGCGCAAATGCCAGTTGGTGGCTATAAGCACTCAGGTATTGGCCGCGAAAATGGCGTTGAAGCGCTTGAACATTATACTCAGACCAAATCTATCCAAGTAGAATTGGGCGCGTTTGAATCTGTATTTTAATAATCTATGTGTTAACAACCCATATTTTGACAACTTATATTTTAATAATTATTGAAAAATTTTAATCAGTTAGGGTGTTTGAAGCTTGTTTTATTAGGACTTATTTGTCCTTGTTATTCCACCTGACTGATATTAAATGAATGATTTTTCAATACTGAGCTTTTTAAGATTACGGAGCAGTTTATGACATCAAGTACTCCTGAGTACGACTACATCATTGTCGGCGCAGGTTCAGCAGGAAATGTGCTGGCCACGCGCTTGACCGAAGATGCCAATATTAAAGTGCTGTTGCTTGAAGCAGGTCGCCCTGATTATCGGTTGGATTTTCGCACGCAAATGCCAGCGGCGCTCGCCATGCCTTTGCAAGGAACCACTTACAATTGGGGTTATAAAACCGACCCCGAACCGTATATGAATAACAGGGTCATGGACTGCGGTCGCGGCAAAGGGCTGGGCGGCTCATCGCTGATTAACGGTATGTGTTATATCCGTGGTAATGCGCTGGATTTTGATGACTGGGCGACACTAGACGGTTTATCAGATTGGACGTATTTGGATTGCTTGCCGTATTTTAAAAAGTCAGAAAATCGTGATATTGGCGAAAATGACTATCATGGCGCAGGTGGCCCCGTTGAAATGACCACGTCAAAGCCGGGCGTCAATCCGCTGTTTCAAGCCATGATTGAAGCGGGCGTGCAGGCAGGCTTTCCGGCTACTGAAGACTTAAACGGCTATCAGCAAGAAGGCTTTGGGCCGATGGATCGTTTTGTCACGCCAAATGGTCGCCGTGCTTCGACCGCTCGTGGTTATCTTGATCGTGCCAAACCTCGTAGTAATATCACGATTTTGACTGGGGCACTTACCGATGTGATTTTGTTTGATGGTAAGCGCGCTATCGGGGTCAAAGTCGAGCATCAAGGTCAAACCAAGAATTTTTATGCGGCTCGTGAAGTCGTGGTTTCATCGGGCGCGATTGCCTCACCGCAATTGCTGCAACGCTCAGGCATTGGCCCTGGTCAATGGCTTAAAGAAGCTGGCGTGACGGAAGTGCTGGACTTGCCGGGCGTGGGTAATAACTTGCAGGATCATTTGGAATTGTACATGCAGTATGAATGTAAGCTGCCTGTTTCAATTGCACCTGCCAATAAGTGGTGGAATAAACCTGCCATTGGGGCTGAGTGGTTATTCAATGGTACAGGACTTGGTGCTTCCAATCAGTTTGAGGGTGGCGGTTTTATCCGTACGGACGAGAAATTCACCCATCCTAATATCCAGTATCATTTTTTACCGCTTGCCGTTCGTTATGATGGCCGAAGTGCCAGTGATTCGCACAGCTTTCAGGCACATGTGGGTTCATTGCGCTCACCCAGTCGTGGCCGTGTCAAGCTGACCTCGAAAGATCCAAGCGCCCATCCGAGTATTTTATTTAACTATATGTCTCACGATCAAGACTGGCAAGAATTCCGCGCCGCTATGCGTATCACTCGTGAAATTATGCATCAGCCAGCGCTTGATCCTTACCGCGGCCGTGCCCTTTCACCAAGCGAAGACTTGGTAACCGATCAGCAGCTAGATGACTATGTGCGCGAACATGGTGAGACCGCTTACCATCCTTCTTGTACGTGTGCGATGGGCGAAGGTAATGATGCGGTAGTGAATGGCGAAGGGCTGGTACATGGTATTGATGGCTTGCGCGTCGTCGATGCGTCTATTATGCCAAACATAATCAGTGGTAACCTCAACGCGACTACCATCATGCTGGCAGAAAAAATTGTCGACAAGATGCGCGGCGTGCAGCTGCCACGTTCAATGGCAGACTATTATGTCGCCAATGGTGCGCCACTAAGAGCAGAACCTATGCGTAGTATCAACCAAACCTCGTAGGGTTTTGTTGTTTTATTCACGTGTTATTTGTTGATATTGCTTTGTCTCTCACATTTTTTGACGGACAAAGCAATGTCAGATAGTGTTTAATTTATCTATTGAGGTTTTTTATGTACAGTTCGCCATCAGAAGATGGAACGAAACCCTTAAGCCTAAATAAAACGGTTTTTTTAGGCTCCGCTATTATTTCTATTTTATTAATAGTCTGGACGATTGCTTTTCCAGATTATAGTGAGGCTTTACTCAGCTCAAGTATGGCTTGGGTATCATCGAGCTTTGGCTGGTATTACATGTTGGTGGTTGCCGCTTATAGTATCTTTGCCTTATTTGTTGGTTTCTCTAAATATGGTGACATCAAGCTTGGTCAAGATCATGAAAAAGCCCAGTTTCCCTTTTTAGCGTGGGCCGCCATGTTGTTTTCGGCGGGCATCGGTATTGACCTGCTGTTCTTTGGTGCGTCTGAACCTTTGATGCATTATTTGACACCGCATACAGGACTGGAACCTGCCAGCGAAGAAGCCATGCGCCAAGCGTTATCGCAGACCTTTTTGCATTGGGGACTGCATGGTTGGGGTATTTATGCACTCATCGGCATGGCGTTGGCGTACTTTGCTTACCGTAAAAACATGCCACTGGCCTTACGTTCACCATTGACGCCGATATTTGGCGAGCGCTTGATTAAAGGCTGGCTTGGTGATGGTATTGATACGTTTGGTGTCGTCTGTACCTTGATGGGTATCGCGACCAGTTTAGGGATTGGCGTATTGCAGGCCAACGCTGGATTGACACATGTGTTCGGTATTGAATCGAGCAAAACGGTTCAGACACTCATTATCGTGGGTGTCGTTGCCGCCGCTGCTATCTCTGCGATGACGGGTGTAGAAAAAGGCGTACGCCGTTTATCCGAATTTAATATGCTGGCGTCGATATTGCTGTTGCTGGCGATATTAGTCATGGGTAACACAGTTTATCTGCTCAACACCTTCACCCAAAGTATTGGTCAATACTTTCAAACAATCGTTGCAAAAACTTTTGACGTTTATGCTTATGATGGCAGCGCAGGTGCTGATTGGAAATCGGCATGGACGATATTTTTCTGGGCGTGGTGGGTGGCTTGGGCCCCGTTTGTGGGCTTGTTTATCGCCCGTATTAGCCGTGGTCGTACTCTGCGTGAGTTTGTGTTTGGTGTGATGTTTATTCCGCTTGGCTTTATTTTTGCTTGGTTCTCTATCTTTGGCAACTCAGCGATAGATTTGGTCGCCAATGGTGCTACCGAGCTTGGCGAAATCGCGGTCAATGATGCAGCAATGGGCATGTTTGCCTTGTTTGAGTATTTTCCTTACAGCGATATATTGTCATTTGCTGGTGTTGTTATTGGCTTGGTCTTCTTTGTGACTTCTGCCGATTCAGGTGCTTTGGTACTGGCGAATCTAAGCTCAAGAGGCATGACCAATGATACCGATGCGCCCGTTTGGTTGCGTCTGTTTTGGGCAGCAGCGACGGGATTTATCACGTTAGGCTTATTGTTTGCGGGTGGCTTTGCCTCATTACAGTCAGTATCTGTGATTGCAGGCTTGCCATTTTCACTTATCCTCGTCCTCTATATGATGTCGATGTGGAAGTCGCTAAAAGAGGAAGGCAACAAACGCAAGGCCAGTACCATCGGTACGGCTAACGTGCTGGACAGCGGTAAAGGCTGGAAAGCGCGTTTGCAACGTATTGTGAGCTTCCCTAGTCATGCGCAGGTCGAAAAATTCTTGCACAATGTGGTCATGCCAGCGATGACTGAGGTCGAAAAAGAGTTCGCCGCAGGTGGTCTCAAAACATCATTAGATATCCACAATCTTGCCAGTATTGGTCAAGATATCGATGCGGGTATGAGTCAAGACAGCGGTCAGGTAGATGGTCTAAAACTGCGTGTCGGTCATGGCGATGAAGATGATTTTATTTATGAAGTCAATTTGATCAAAGCTGAACGACCCAACTTTACGTTGAATACCTCAACCAAGCATGCCGAGTATTATTATCGCGCTGAGGTGTTCTTGAGTGATGGCTCACAAGAGTATGATTTGGTGGGCTACACCAAAGAGCAAGTACTGGTCGATATCTTAAATCAGTACGAGCGCCATTTGCAGTATCTACATTTAGAGCGTTAATGAGCACATTACTACGCTATTAACATGAGTGAATGTGGTAGATTTTTAGTAAAAGCATTTATGAGAAACGACCCCATAAGCTGAACGCCGCTTATGGGATTTTTTTATGGAGAATAAAATAAGCAAATATAGGCTAAAATAGAGACAGTCGAGACAGCTCAAAGCATAAGCAAAGGATACATTCGTGACCACATTAAAATACATCGCTCATTATTCCGAGCAAATTCAAACCCAAGCCGCGCTGCTCATAAGCGATGGCAAGCTGGGAGAGTATCTGGAAAAAAAGTACCCAGATCAGCATCAGGTGCAAAGTGACAAAGCGCTTTATCATCATATCAATGAGATAAAAACCCAATATATGCGCAAAATTGGCCCGTTATCAAATGTCAGTTATAGCAGCAAATTAACCGTTCTCAAACATGCGCTGGGCATTCACACCACCCAGTCCCGAGTACAGGGCAGTAAGCTTAAATCACATAATAGCATCACGGTGGCCAGCTTATTCAAAGAAGCGCCGCCTGAATTTTTACGAATGATCGTCGTGCATGAACTGGCGCATTTCAAAGAACACGAGCACAATAAAGCGTTTTATCAATTGTGCTGTCACATGGAACCTGAGTATCATCAGTTTGAATTGGACACGCGCTTGTGGTTGCACTGGCGAGAGCAATAATTGCCACCAGATTATTATTAAATCCTTTATTACCATCAGCTTAGAT
>NZ_AUSW01000030.1 GCF_000471625.1 Psychrobacter aquaticus CMS 56 | reverse complement strand
GTNCTTTTTTTTATGGTTATCAAAAACTAAAATGCTATTTATTATAATTAGCACCAGTTTCGTGCTCTAAAAACCCTTCTTCTGTAACATCCAGCTCTTCATGCTTCAAAACCACTTGGATACTGTCAGTATGCGTGTGCGTGGTTTTAGTAATGTCAATTTCTTGGACAGCATAAGTGTCTTTCGTAACTGTTGCCACTTGGCGCGATAGCACTATCTCAATAGGCGCATCGCCGATCTCAACTTGTTTATCGTTAATGGTGACAATCGCTTTGCTGCCTAACGATGGCTCAACATAGCGTAACACGTCTTTTTCGTCATAGTTGCCAGAGAGTAAGTCCTGACTTTCCGCATCATGAAACTCAGTGCGAACGGTAATGTATTCTTCTATCAGCTCAATGGGCACTTCAATGGTTTTCGTCCGTGTGTGCTTAGTGACGGTGACCTTTCCCACGTCTAAACGCTCTTTGTTGACCACAGGGCGTTCTTCTAGTAGCTCTAGATAACCAGCTTGCCCTTCTATATTTGAGTCGTTTTTTTGCTGAATGGATGACTGGTGGTTTGCTTCGAGACTGTCTTGATGAGCGCTTAAATCATTGTTGGCTAGGGTATTGGTATTATCAGTCGTCATGATTATTTCCTTATAGTTATTTATAAATTAAAGGTATTTGTAAAAGTGAATTTTTTGCTTATAAACAGCAGTTATTTTATAGTCAGGTCAATATAAAAAGAGTCAGCGAGACTGGAATAAATTTTTTGTAGCCTTTGGCAGCAATGGCACAGCAAGCAAAAAAATTGTGTCATTCTCACATTATAATATCGTGTATCAATTTTATTTGGTATCGATTGTATAGTGAATAAGTATCATATAGAAAAGCACAAAAAAGACCAGAGACATGCTCTGGTCTTAATCACTGAACTATACATCCAGCTGCTTATTATTGTCACATTTTTTTATGTTTCGTAGATATTTCCTACAAAACATATGACATATTAGCCAATTACATACCACGAGCGCGGCGTACGTCTTCAGCCGTGATACCATCACGATCTACGATATTGCCTTCGCGGTCAACCACGTTACCATCACGGTCAATATCTAGCTCTTCGCGTTGAATAGTCTCAACGATCGTTTCAGTGTGACGCTCAGTAGTCTTACCAACATTAACTTCTTCAGAGACATAAGTCTCTTTGCCAACACGAGCGCGTTCAGCTTCTAGTTCAACTTCAACTGTTTCGTTGACTCCGACATCACCGATACGGCGATCTGTTGGGCGATCCACATTGGTACGTTGAATGTTAGCATGCTCTTCTTCTAACTCGACATCAACATTGCGCTCTTCAGTAACCACATGCTTACCAACTTTTACTAGGCCAGCTACGATGCGATCTTTATTGACCGTTAAGCGTTCCTCTAATAACTCTAGTGAATTTGGTGCGTCGTAGGCATGATCTTCAATGTCCATGCGTTCTGCTGTCGGGACAGTATCAGCAGTGAATGCTTGACGATCTTTTTCATATTGATCTTTGTAGCTATACTGATAATCATGATCGTAAACTTCCATTGCTTCAACTTGCGACTTGGTCAAGCTATCAAAGAACACGTCATCACCAACAATACGTGCTAGACCTGCTGGTACCAATACTTCTTTTGAGCTGAACCAGCCGCCCGCATCAACGATTAGGTAGCGAATGCGACCAGTGGTATCTTCTACCAGCGCACCCTCAATCTTACCAATTTTTTCTTCATTGACGCCATAAGCGGTTTTGTGAGTTGGATCATAATAGTCGTCACCAATTAGGTCACGATGTGTGGCTTGAATATCTTTTAAACGAATAAGTTGACTCATTATTGTCTTCCTTTTTTATGAATTAGTAATTAATAGTTATTGTTCGAATATTAAATTTTTTATGATTAAATTCTTTCATCAGATAAATTTAGTTAAAAAGCTTTATCTAACACAATGTCAGTAGCAAGCCATAGGTTTATTGCTTTGCCGCTACCTCAACTTGGAACTATCGTAACATCATGATTTCGGATGAGATATATGAGCAAGGTAGCAAAGTGTGGACTTGCAGTAATTGCGTGTAATAGGCTGTAAGTGCGATAACATAGCGATGGGTATAAATTAACGCAATTTAACATAGCGACATGTTTTGCATTATTTTGAAGGGGTAAATAGAAAAAACCGCAGTGCCATGAGCACTACGGTTTATTAAATAAAGAATAAAGAAGTTGGTTAAAGGTGAAAAAAACGTTATATCTTTAGAACATTAAGCTATAAATGTCTTCATATTCAAGGCAATTCAATGGCTACTGCAACAGCTTCACCGCCACCGATACATAATGTGGCAACGCCTTTTTTGCCACCAGTACGCTTGAGTGAGTTAATAAGCGTGATGAGAATACGTGCTCCTGAACAGCCTACTGGATGACCAAGTGCACAAGCACCGCCTTCAATGTTGACTTTCGCGTGTTCGATGCTTAGCTCATTCATCGCGGCCATAGTGACCATCGCAAATGCTTCATTGATCTCCCATAGATCAACATCAGCCACTGACCAGCCTGCGCTAGCCAAGACTTTTTCAATCGCACCAATCGGGGCAATGGTAAATTCGCTTGGATGACGTGAGTTTGAGGCAGTCGCAATGATACGAGCTTGATAATCAAGACCTTCAGCTTTTGCTTGTGATTCTTTCATAACCACAACCGCAGCAGCTCCATCAGAGATCGAGCTGGCGTTTGCGGCGGTAATAGTACCGTCTTTCGCAAATGCTGGACGCAGAGTAGGAATACGCTCAGCATTGGCAAGGGCAGGTTGTTCGTCGGTATCAATCGTTTGCTCGCCTTTACGGGTGGTAAATGTAACTGGCACGATCTCGTCTTTGAAGTGGTTTTCTTTGATAGCTGTCAACGCACGATTTAGTGATTCGATGGCAAATACATCCATCTGCTCGCGTGTGTAACCTTTTTCATCGGCCATTTCTTGGGCAAATTTACCCATCAGCTTACCCGTTTCGGCATCTTCTAGACCATCTAAAAACATGTGGTCTTTGACTTCTTGATGTCCCATGCGGTAACCACCGCGCGACCCTGGCATGATGTAAGGCGCATTGGTCATAGATTCCATACCACCAGCAACAGCCACATTGAAGCTGCCTGCTTTGATGCCGTCATGTGCTTGCATCACCGCTTTTAGACCTGAACCACAAAGCTTATTAATAGTCACGGCACCCGTTGCATCAGACAGACCTGCCTTGCGCATCGCTTGACGCGCAGGACCTTGACCCAAACCAGCAGTCAAGATACAGCCCATGATGACTTCATCAATATTATCAACACTAACACCTGCACGCTCGACAGCGGCTTTAATGGCAGCACCACCAAGCTCTGTAGCACTCATGTCCTTCAATGCGCCTTGAAAGCCGCCCATAGGAGTCCGAGCACCATTTAAAATTACAATTGCATCATTTGTCATCGTTATTATTCCTTTATTACGTTTTTTAAATGAAGGAGTGTCACTTAGCGTAAAAGCAGCTGCCGATTGGCTAACCAAGGTTCATAAGCTAACTATTTGAGCTAATCATTTTTACCAACTTTATCAACCAGTGACACGATTGCTTATCACTGGATGTTAAGGATATGCCTTATTCTAGCTCATCTAAGCGAATACGTACTACTTTATCAGTAATGGTGTCTAATTTTTCGATTTTTTCGATGGCCAGATTCATCTGACTCTCAACCACAGGCAGCGTCAAGATAATCACTGGTACTTGACCCACTTTATGGGCAGGTTTTTGTAAAATAGCATCAATATTGATACCAGCATCGCTTAGGATACGCGTAATATCAGCCAATACGCCAGGACTGTCGTACGCATGCACACGCAAGTAGTAGCCAGTCGTCATTTGCTCGGCACGTAATATGGGGGTGTCTGATAATTGTTCAGGTATAAAGGCCAAATGTGGCACATGGTGACCAGTATTGTTTTGATCGTCACGGTCTTTGCTACCTAATACACGCACCAAATCCATAACATCAGCCATCACCGCAGAAGCCGTCGCGCCAGCACCAGCGCCATCACCGCAGTAGAGCGTCTGCCCAAGTGGATGCGAATTGACCAGTACTGCGTTTTTTACGCCATTGACATTGGCTAGTAACGCCTCTTGCGGAATCAGTGTTGGGTGTACTCGCAGCTCAATACCAGCAGCATCAGCATTGCCTTGACCATCACGGCGTACAGCAAAACCTAAGTGCTTGATACGGTAACCCAACTCTTCAGCGTAATTCACGTCTTGCAAGGTAATACCCGTAATACCTTCACAGTAAACTTTGTCAAACTGTAGTGGAATGCCAAACGCGATAGAAGCAAGTAATGCCAATTTGTGCGCGGCGTCAATGCCTTCAACATCAAAAGTCGGATCTGCTTCGGCATAACCCAGCTCTTGCGCCTCTTGCAACACGTCTGCAAACGGACGACCCTTATCACGCATTTCGGTCATGATAAAATTACCAGTACCGTTAATGATACCTGCAAGCCAATCAATTTTATTGGCAGCGAGCGCTTCACGCATCACTTTAATAATGGGAATGCCACCTGCGACTGCAGCTTCATAAGCGACATGAACATTATGTGCTTCAGCAAATGCAAAAATCTCATTACCGTGCTCTGCCAGTAGTGCTTTATTTGCAGTTACTACATGTTTGCCGTGTTTGATAGCGTGCATGATGACATCTTTTGCCAATGTAGTACCGCCAATGACTTCGATAACGATGTCGACATTATCGCTTGCAGCCGTTGCCATCAAATCACTGTTTTGAATGATAGTGGCATCAATATCATCACGCTGACGGCGCGTACCGACTTCGGTAATAATAATGTCGCGGCCGCTACGGCGTTTTAGCTCATCTAAGTTGTCATTGATTAGATTGATCACGCCCGTTCCGACGGTGCCCAGACCAAGTATCGCTAGTTTGATGGAGTTGCTCACAGTATCCTCAAAAGGTTGAATATATCGTTGAATAAAAAATGCTTAAATAAAAGTGTGCTGCTGATTTTTCATAGCGCTTTATCGTATCATACCGACAAGCAAGCGTGACGTCTATACAGTGTCGACAAGTTGATAAACATCAAAAACTGCTGAGTCATATCACAACTTATTATTCAGCGCCGACTGCTTGAGCCAGCTCTGCTGCAGGCAGGTAGCCGCCCACTTGTTGACCTGTTTCCGTAAAGATCGCTGGTGTACCACGCACACCAAGTCTTGCGCCTAAAGCCATGTGCTCTTGTACAGGATTGGCACAGTTAGGTGCTTGTACATTGTCGCCTATTTTTGCCTGATTCATGGCGGCATTACGATCTTGACTACACCAAACAGCTTCCATTTTTGGCACTGATTCTTGGCTGCGTGGCCAGGCCAAATAACGTACCTCGATACCGCGTGCATTGATATCAGCCATATCTTCATGCAATTTACGGCAATAGCCACAGTCTGCATCCGTAAAGGCATAAATCACAGACTTAGTTGCGCCTGTTGCTGGATAGATAATCATGTCTTTTTTGTCGACGGCTTTTAGCGCTTCTTGGGCAGTACTGGCAACCAATGCGGCACTGATATCAACAGGCTCGGCGGCGCCAACGGCGATGATTTGTCCTTGAATTATGTGCTTGCCAGACTTGTCAGTAAAAAAAGAAGGCAACCCTTCAACCGTTACCCAGTAAATGCCATCCATATCGGTGGGCACCGCTGAAACGATATTTTCTTCGATACCAGAGGCGCTCAAATTCGCCTGTAAGGCTTTCACTACGGCAGCGTCGCTATCGGTCGACAATTTAGTGCTGCTGACATTAGACTTCGTGTTATTGACCACACTGTTATTACTGATCGCATCTGCTGAATTGTTTGAACAGCCAGCCGCCATTACAACGAGCAATGCGCCCATCATAAAACGAGATAAACGGTTTCGAGCAAAGGTTTTTTTTACAATGGGGGATGGCATATGGATTGTCCTGTAGGCACTGTGCCTAAACATGAATGCGTTTTGAGAAAGAGGAAGATAAGTTTTTATATCGTAATGCGTAAAAATGAGGTTTTAAAGGGTTAATTTTGCAGCGCTTTTTATCACTTAGCAATAATTAACGCTCATCAGTCATGTCGACTATATTAGCATATTTCTAGTAAATAACTGCCAAAGGTGATGCGTCTATAGTCAGGTCAATATAAAAAACGTCAGCCGGGCTGGGATAAGTTTTGTTAGCGTGAGAGCGTTATTAATAATAATGGTATGCATAAGGGGAAATCCAAAAAAAGATACATTTGTACTATGTAATATCGACGCTTGCCCTTGTAGGCTACTGCTAACAATACTATTTTGAAAATTTATATAAAATTCTTTGTATAAGTCATTTTGCAGTTATTTATTGACATAAATTTGCGTTAAGGAGCATATATGGCAGGTGCCAGTTTATTAACCCTACTTGATGATATCAGTGTGATATTGGATGACGTTTCCGTCATGACCAAGGTTGCTGCCAAAAAAACCGCTGGCGTATTGGGCGATGATTTGGCTTTGAACGCTGAGCAAGTCTCTGGTGTCAAAGCCAATCGTGAGCTTCCAGTAATTTGGGCAGTGGCCAAAGGTTCATTCATTAATAAACTTATTTTAGTACCAGCGGCGCTATTGATTAGTGCCATTTATCCCCCTCTGGTCACTTTTTTGTTGATGTGTGGTGGTCTATATTTGGTTTACGAAGGCGCTGAAAAAGTCATTCACCGATTTTGGCCGCATGCCTTACCGCATGATGAAGAACAAAATGCCCGCCGTAAAGCCAATGCTGATGAAACGGTAGATTTGGTGGCAGTTGAAAAGGAAAAAATAAAAGGTGCGATACGTACCGACTTTATTCTATCAGCTGAGATTATTGTAATTGCACTGGGTTCAGCTGCTAGTGCCACATTGCTAGAACAAAGCTTGGTACTGTCGATTTTGGCCATTAGTATTACCATTGGTATTTATGGCTTGGTGGCTGGTATCGTCAAGATAGATGATGCAGGTCTGCATCTGATGGAACAAGAAGGAGCGTTCAAACAAAAGCTTGGCAAATTTATGTTTGCTGCTGCGCCAAAATTGATGAAGTTTTTGTCGATCGCTGGTACATTAGCGATGTTCTTAGTCGGTGGTGGTATCTTGGTACACGGCATTGGCTTTTTACATCATGGAGTAGAAGACATTGCCCATCTAACTGGTATTTTTGAGAGCGTGACTACCGCGATTCTGAATGGTGTTGTTGGCTTTATCATTGGAGCTGCGGTCGTAGCTATTTTGACTGTCATTGGTAAAATTCGCGGTAAAGATGATAAAGCGTCTTCTGCACACTAACTGACCGATGGCTTTTGTTTATTCCATAGTTGAAATACTTTAAAGTTGCTATAGTACTGCTATTGTAGATTTTTTGCCGCCTCTGTCTGCGTAGGCACAGCAAGCAAGAAAAGTTTGCACCAGCAGTACGTGTTGTATCGGTATTAATTTTCACCGCCTATAGTTGATACGTCTTATACCAAATCCAAAAAAAGCCCCAAAGTTGATGACAACTTTGGGGCTTTTGCTTTTTGGCTTATGGACTAGCTTTCACTATCAGTATCATCAGACTCTGGCTTTTCAGCTTGAGTCAGCTTTTTCTGATCCATTTTAGGCTTACGGCTGCGTGCTTTTGGCACTTTCGGTGTGGTTAAATTAAACATGCTTTTTTGTGGAAGCAATTGCTCAGCCACATTTTCGATCATGTTTTTATAACTGGCTATCGTGGTTTTTGATTTGGCAGCTTGAGTCTCTTCTTTAGTAGGTTGCGCTACTTCAGACTCAGTCGCTTGCGCACTTTCTTGCTCGTTAACCTCCTGCGAGCCAGTATTTTCAATGACTTTGTTTTCGGTATCCAAATCCTCAATACCGATATTTACATCATCTGCCGACTCATCAGTTGCTTTTGCTAGCGCTTGATCTGCTTCTAGTAGCTGTTCGCTATCAGCGCTGACATGCTCTGTCTGCGCTTGACTGGCCAGTGCATTCGCCTCGATGTCATGGGCATTAACTTTGCTAACAGTTTGCTTAGCTTCACTTGCCGATTCATTGCTATCATCGGATTCTGTTTCCGTTACCTTTTCAGCCGGAACGCTTAAGATCGCTGGCTCCTGATAATCAGGATGCTGACCACGCGGATCGTTGCTCGCACGTTTGCCAATAGTACGTGGTTCAACTTTCGTCTTACCTTGCGCGGCTGCAAACTGACTAACCGCTTGGGTCATCGTTTCAAAGCGTGCTAAGTAATCCACTGCCAATGGCTGATAACCATAGTTACTAAAATCAAAGCTTTGATTAGCAAGCTTGTTATTACTATTATTCATAGTATTGTCAACGTCGGTATTTTTATCAGCATGTTGCGCTTGCTTGGTATACAAGGCAATCGTATCGATAAAACAGTGAATAACTCCCTCTTCTGCTAAGCGAGTTTGCGCCTCTGGCAGGGTAGCGCGAATGAATTCACCTACTGTACCGCGAATAGTTTGCACGCTCACAGTTTGCTCATTGGCTTGTGGTTGTTGAGCTGCTTGCACTTGCTGATCGCGTACCACACGTGGATCGTTGCTGGCTTGACCAAACTTTTCAGCAGTCACATAGTGGCTAGCAAACAATGCCTCATGCGTCAGCTGAAGCGCTGAGTCACTTGTTTTGCTCGTCTCTATCGTGGTGTCATCGCTCTGAGTGTCTTTGGTATTCTCACTCTCATTGACATCATCAGCACTATTCGCTTCTCGATTCGTCGCTTGGCTATTTGACTCGGCTTGGGTACTTTCAACTTTAACCGCAACAGGTTCTGCACTATTGGCTTGACTGTTTGCAGCGTCATTGTCGATAGTGTGCTTATCGGTAGCATCCTTCGATGTTGACGGCTCATCTATGGCCATTACAGACGATTGGTTCTCTTCATCACTATCGGCTTTTGGTGCAGTATGTTGTCCCTTATCTTCAGTGACGCTAACCTTAAACTCATCAGCTTTGACATCTTTAACACCATGGTTCTCTAAAGCGCTTTTGTCCGTCACTTTCTCATTGGTAGTTTTGTCGTCAGAGTTTTGTACATCATGGCTCTTTTGATTGGCGCTCTGTTGAGTAGTAGGCTCTTTCGTTGCATCTTCATTAGCTAAGTCGTCTTTCGATGCGTCATTTGCAGCGTTTTGTTTCTTAGCGGGCTGATGTTTTGTTTGTGTAGACTTGCTGTTGTCTAACGACAAATGCACGACTTCTGATGATTTAAGCTCAACAGGTGCTTCATTGACCTGTAGCAAAACTTCATTAGGGTTTTGATTACGACGCGTACCAGACTGATTTTTGTTGCCATTAGTTGCAGTATTCGCCTGCTGACCTTGTTGTTGAGCATTATTATCAGCTGTTAATGTCTCGCCGCGCTCCAGTTTTCCACGTGAGCCACGTTGACTGTGTGATTTGCGTTTCGCGCGAGTTTGCTCGTCGTTGGTGTTGCTGTTTTTATCCTCAGAGTCATTACGTTCGTTCGAATTGCGACTGCTGTCTTGACGATTGTTGCGATTGCGATCATTAGTACGTTTGTTATCTTGCTGGCGTTTATCTTGTGTATCAGCCGCTTTGTCATCAACATTGTTGGCGGTAACATTTGCAGTGTTGTTATCTGCATTGCCACTTATCTCGTTGCTGCTCTCATCCGTCGGCTCTTTTCTCTGACGAGGCTTAGAGGATCTAGACTTGCGTGGTTTACGTCTTCTTCTATCTTCATTATTGCTGTCATCAGTATCACTATCGGTACTACGACGCGCCTGCTGACGATTGGCATTGTTATCTGCTGGTTGATCATCATTTTTTTGATTGTTGGTTTGCGAAGCCGTTTGCGCGCTGTTTGCGGTACTGCTTAAAGCATTGCTATCGACTTGTCCAAACGAACCTAAACTCTGCGCGCCATTATTGACTAGGGTTTCAATGGCTTCTGCCGCATCACTACTACTGACGCTAGGCGTCGTTTGCGCTTGCGGTGCTTTAGCAAATAGATTAGACAGCCAAGCCACTGCTTGCGGTTGGGGCTTTGTCTCAACGCTAGCAGTTTGTGTCGCTACTGGTGTGACAGGTGCTGCAACACTTTGACTGTGATTGGTTTGCGGTGCACGCGTCGATGTAACATCGTTATCGTTGGTATTTTTATGAGTGCGCTGGTCGTTGTTGTGACTGTTGCTATCCACGGTGCTGCTTGGTTTATTGGCAGCTTTACTGTCCAATTCTTGGCGTGGCTGGCGAGTCGGTTGCTGTTCTGGGCGCTCTTTTTCAGCGGTTTGCCAATCAACATTGTAGCCAAGATCGCTATGTTCTTGCTGCTGAGTATCTGTAATACGCTCATAGCTTGATGGGACAAAGCCGTCGCGGTTAAAATGTAATTTGAAGTTTGGTGATTCTAAATGCGCATGTGGCAAAATAGTAATGCGCGTGCCACTGTCTTGTTCAAGATAAACTAAGCTGTCACGCTTTTCATTCAATAAGAAGGCGGCGATGTCAGTTGGTACTTCTGCTTGTACTTCACCTTGACGTTCTTTTAGCGCGATTTGTTCGATCTGACGCATGATCGATAGTGACAATGAGCGCAAGTCACGAATCATGCCATTACCATGGCAGCGTGGGCAGATATAACCCGTTGACTCTTCTAATGATGGACGTAGGCGCTGACGGCTCATTTCCATCAAACCAAACTTGGAGATATCACCAAACTGGACACGGGCACGATCATATTTGGTGGCATCAATCAGTCGTTTTTCGACTTCTTTTTGATGCTTATTGTCATTCATATCGATGAAATCAATGACAATCAAACCACCCATATCACGCAGACGTAGCTGGCGTGCGATTTCATCGGCGGCTTCTAAATTGGTATGGTAGGCGGTCTCGGCGACGTCTGAGCCTTTGGTGGATTTGGCTGAGTTGATATCGATAGAGACTAGAGCTTCAGTTTGGTCAATAACGATAGAGCCACCTGAGGGCAGACGAACTTCACGCTGATACGCGGTTTCGATTTGTTTTTCGATATTAAAGCGTGAAAACATCGGCTCATAATCGGTATATTTGCGTAGTTTTTCTGCTTGTTTTGGCATTACTGCATCGATAAAACCTGCCGCTTCAATATAAGCGTTTTCGTTGTCGATCCAAATCTCAGCAATGTCATCACGCAGATAGTCGCGGACAGCACGTGTGACGACGCCCGCTTCTTGGTGAACCAAGCGCGGTGATGGATATTTTTGGTTTTGTTCTTGAATGGCTTGCCAGATATTGAGCAGGTGGTTCAAATCGTGCTGCAAATCTTCTTGAGTTTTGCCAATACCAGCGGTACGAATAATAACGCTCATACCTTTTGGCAAATCAAGATTGCCCAGCATACGCTTCATGTCCTCGCGCAGTTTGCCTGAGATTTGACGTGAGATACCACCGCCACGAGGGTTGTTTGGCATCAATACCAGATAGCGTCCTGCGAGTGACACATAAGTCGATAGAGCCGCGCCTTTATTACCGCGTTCTTCTTTTTCGACTTGGACGATTAATTCGTCGCCTTCTTTGATCAGTTTTTTGATGTTTTCATCACGTGGATTGCCGCTCAAGTATTCGGCAGAAATTTCACGAATGGGTAAAAAACCTTGGCGCTGTGAGCCATATTCAACAAAAACGGCTTCAAGTGATGGCTCGACGCGGGTCACATGACCTTTATAGATGTTGGATTTTTTTTGCTCGCGAGTACGGTTTTCCAAATCGAAATCGTACAGATGGTTGCCTTTGCATAAGGCGACACGAATTTCTTCGTTTTGAGTAGCGTTGATCAAAATGCGTTTCATATTTATATCCTATGAGTACGCATAACAACGATTTGGGGGTCTTTCGGGCGTGATGGCAAATATCGCTAATATATAAATTAGCGTTTGTAGACGTTAGTCAACGGTAGAACATAAATCATGGATTTTATAAAGCACACGGGCTTTTTCAATGGCTTGTTTTTCACCTAAGGTGCATTAGCAATGCTCATATAAATATAAGTTATACAGGGTGTAAGGCTATATAGTTATATCCTATTATTGATAGGTTTGGCTTAAATATTAATGCTTAAGCGTGCTATTTGCTTTTCGTTATCAGTAAGTTCTATTGGTAGCTAAGCGGCACACTTTGTAAGAGCGGGCAGATGGTCAGTTACGGGTCTAAAATTACTGATACTAAAGCAGTATCGTGCTGTTGCCATTAATCTATCAAAGTCTAGCAATAATATCGCTGTAATGTGTACTGTTCTATAAAATAGTCGTACTCAGCAGTTATGTATTTAGGTAAAGCAATTGGTCACTTTTATTTATCGTTCTTTCGGATATAACGTCAATCATATTTGAGTATTTTAAGGTTAGGTATCGCAGCTTTGGTTATCAGCGGGGCGTACTTGGCAAACAGAATAAATGACTAAATCATTGGCGTGGTATCTATTTACATCTTACTTATTGTTATCTGTTTGACCACCAATACTTAGGCAGCTATCGATATACTTTTTGATCCTAACGTTAAATAACCCATACTTGCTCAACGGCGCTCACTAAAAGACCATCAGATAACCAGTCATTAAATAATGAATAATTATCCAGTAAAGTCGTTGTCATGCAGTGGTGAGTCAATGTTGTGTCATTATCGGTCAATAAACAGGCGCTTTGCCAAAATTATCAACGCGGATGTTATGAACACAAAGGTATTTAGTGTCACTATTTCTTATGTCACTGATTGTTTTATGGTACTGAGTAAAATCAGTACATTACTTTCATTTTACGATCTACAATTTATGGGATCATATCTATCAATATCTATAAGTGATATCTTTAAATAGATAATCTGTCCTAAAATCAGATGAAACAGACAGTATCAGCAAGGTATACAGCTCATACTTCTTTATTAATCAGTAATAAAAATAGTAATGTGCTATCTGAAACAATAAGGATTATTGCTGCAGCCTCTGCTTAATTGTCGCTCAACATGGTAAACTATAGCAAATCTTTGTGTAAATACCTAACTAAAAATGACGAACCCAAAAATGACTGACGACGCACCGACCCATGAAGCCCCTGCTATTTTTAATAGTAAAACTCGCCCACAAAGCGCTGACGACGAAATCAGTGACTTTGGCAAGGTGAACTACCTTGAAGTGACTCGCCATCAGCACGACCAGCGCTTGGATAACTTTTTGCTCAATCGCTTAAAAGGTTTACCAAAACCGCATATCTATAAAATGATTCGCTCTGATGAAGTGCGCGTCAACAATAAACGCTGTAAAGCGCATGACAGAGTGCAGCGTGAAGACGTGGTACGTATTGCACCAGTACAGCTTGCGACGCGCGAAAAACCCATCATCAGCACAGAATTTGCCAAGAGCTTATTGGCACGTGTGGTTTATGAAGATGAGGGCATGTTAGTGCTTAACAAGCCATCGGGTATAGCGGTTCATGGGGGTAGTGGCTTGGACTTTGGCGTCATCGAAGCCATGCGTGAAGTGACGGGTAAAAAATACCTAGAGCTGGTACATCGCATCGATAAAGACACTTCAGGGCTGCTGATGATTTCAAAAAAACGCTCAGCGCTGAAAACGTTGCAGCAGCATCTCGTGGACAAAACCATTCAAAAGCATTATCTATGTCTGGCGAAAGGGCAGCCTGCGCTTAATGAGCAACGGATTGATGCATCATTACTGCGCTATACGCTTGCCAGTGGTGAACGCCGCGTCAAAGTAGATGCACACGATCCCCAAGCAAAAGAAAGCCAAACGGATATCGTGGTTCATGCGCGTTTTATACTCGCAGGTCAGCCAGTGAGTCTGATTGAAGCCAAGCCGCTGACAGGACGTACCCATCAAATCCGCGTGCATTTGGCACATATTGGCCATGCTATCTTAGGTGACGATAAGTATAATGTGCATGATAAATCAGGCGTTCATCGTTTGTGTCTACATGCGTGGCGCTTAGATATCCCAGGTTATGAAACGATTACGGCACCGCTACCAGAGGATATGGCAGACTGGCTACCAGAGCAAACCAAGTTGCCTGAATAAGACTTCAATGTATAAGTTTTAGTCTTAAGTCTACTGATTACTAAGCATGAACAACACGTCACGATACCTTATTTTATGAATAAGCTACCGTGACGTTTTCTTATCCATCTCTACCAATTATTATCGCTATTCGCTAAGGTAATTTCATGAGTGAACAATCTGTCGCCAGTCTCTCTACCACTGCCAAAAAAACTCAATTAGCAGCCAATCACTACTTAGCAGATAAGACGCTGATTATTTTTGATTGGGATGGGACATTGATGGATTCAATCGGTTTAATCGTTGAGTCTATGCATGTGGCTGGAGAAGCACATGGATTTGGGACAACTGATAAAGCAGTAAAAGACATTATCGGGCTTAGTTTACTAAATGGCATTGATATTTTATATCCTCAGGCAGATGCGCCACAAAAGCTGGCCATTCAGCAAAGCTATGCTGATTATTACATTCCTAACAGTCATCGCACGCCATTTTTTGCTCCTATAGAAAGCATGTTGCAGACCTTACAAGATAACGGCAAAAGTCTTGCTGTAGCCACAGGCAAAAAAAGAAAAGGGCTTGATCGGGTATTGGATGCCTCTAAAAGCCACCACTATTTTGCTATGACGCGCTGCGCTGATGAATCAGGTTCCAAACCCGATCCGCAAATGCTTAGCGATATTTTGGCGCGCACACAGCAGCAAATCTCCGATGCAGTTTTTATCGGTGATAGTATCTATGATATTCAAATGGCCACGCAATTGGGTATGACCAGTATCGCGGTAAATTATGGTACGGCCTCTAGTGCAGAGCTCGCGGCGCAGTGTCCTACTTATCAAGTGGATACGCCGCAAGAATTGGCGGATCTATTATGTGGATAGATAGAAATTCTTTTAAATGATCATAAAAAAAGGGTTTATCGATAATAATGATAAACCCTTTTTGATTTAAGACGATGATACTTATTTACTTTGTTTTTGAGCGCTTTCTTTTTCAATAGCGTCTTCTAACTCAGCGCCTTCTAGTAACGCAAAAGAGGACTCAATAATTTTGTCCGCATCGAGCTGATACTCATACCAATTGCCCATTACGCCAGCCAACTCATCAAGACCTTCTTTTCTTAAGGCTGAAAACAGCTGAATAGTACAATTTAAGCCCAGTTTTTTGAGTTTTTTGCGAGTGTTAAGTAGGGCGTTTTTAGAAGCGCCATACTTAAGCTTATCTGCTTTGGTCAACAAGATATGTACTGGCAGATCACCATCATTTGCCCAACGTAACATTTGCTCATCAAAGAATTTCAATGGATGACGAATGTCAGTCATCAGCACTAGGCCTGCAAGGCTAGAACGTGACACCAAGTACTCTTCTAGCTCAACCTGCCATTCTTTTTTCATCTCAAGCGGTACAGCCGCATAGCCATAACCGGGTAAATCTACCAAACGCCTCTCAGTATTACCAATACTAAAAAAATTAATCATCTGCGTGCGCCCTGGCGTTTTGGACGATCGAGCCAGTTGGCGCTGGTTGGTTAAGGCATTGATAGCCGAGGATTTGCCCGCGTTTGAGCGTCCAGCAAAGGCGACCTCTAATCCCATATCAGGCGGACAGAGACGAAAGGTAGGCGCTGATGTCATAAATTCAGTTTGTTGAATTTTTTGACGAGATTTGGTATTGAACAATGCATGTTCGGCGGCAACGTCGGTAAACGGGGTACTCATAAATGGCTCATTAATCTTCAAAAAATTGGATACGGTCATAAAATTTTAAATAACGGTTTTAAAGCAACCTATTAAATCAAAAGCTGTAGATAAAAGAATGGAAAGTAATCATTCTAAATTATCCACCATTCTATACTATATACAGTCTGACTGATTGAAATAACGGTGATTAGCATCATATAAATAATAACACGACAGTAAGGCGAATCAGGTTATTGGTTAAATTCATTTCTGCTATTAAATGAACTACCAAAGTCAAACGTTATTTATCCACATTTATGTGAAATATATTGTTACAATGTTTAATAAGATATGTCCAGCAGAGTCATATTTACGTTTAGTAGAACGATGTTTAATAGAATGATGGATTAAACGCCTGACACATCAAAAGGAGGTATTGTATGTTTTCAATCACCACACTTTTTAGCCAAACGTATCGTACGGGCATAGCGACCAGTGCGGCAGTATTATTAAGCGGTATCATGATGACTGGCGCTAATGCCGCTGATATCGCCACCACCTATAATAACTCATGTGCCGCCTGTCACGATAGTGGCGCGCTCAATGCCATCAAAAAAGGTGACAGTGCTAAGTGGCAGCAGCTTATCAAACAAAAGAGCATGCCAACCCTCATTAAATCAGTCAAGAATGGCATGACGCAAATGCCTGCTGGTGGACTGTGTAGTGGCTGTAGTGATGCTGACTATCGCGAGCTGATTGAATACATGAGTAAATAGTTGGCTAAAGGATAAACGGAACCATGCAAAATCAGGCGCTGGGCTTTGTAACCTTTAGCGCTTTTTGTTTTTAGTGGGTATTTTAACGTGTTGTTAGAAAAACTGGTAGATACGATGATTAAGTAGGCAAATACTACAAAGTCTTGCTATAATAATCGAAAATAAACCCTGATGTTAGTAAGTACTTTCAGACTGCTTGTGTCCAAGACCTTAAAATATATATCTGCTTTGTTAAGACAAAGGCAGTTTATACTGGTGTCTTATCAGTACAATCACTCTAAATAATGCTTACGCCGAGCTAGTAGGATTTGTATCAATGAAAAAGTTAATCGCTGCTGCCAGCTTATGCGTTGCAAGTTTCAGCGTACAAGCTGCTATTATTGTTCCTGAATACGACGTCAATGCTGGTAAGCAAATTGCAGAAACTGTTTGTGCTGCTTGTCATGGTGTGAATGGTGTCAGTATGGTCCCTGCACAGCCTAATTTAGGTGGCCAAAACGTAAAGTATCTTTACAAGCAGTTGGTCAATTTCAAAGCCGGCTATCGTAAAAATGGCATCATGCAGTCACAAGTTGCGAACTTGTCTCAGCAGGATTTGGCTGATGTAGCAGGTTATTATGCTAGCCAAGCGCCTTGGGGTGTTGGTTTCGGTAATCCTGCAACCAACCAAGAAGCAACTAAATTATTCTTAGGTGGTGATAAGTCACGCGGCGTCATCGGCTGTGCAGGTTGTCATGGTCCAGATGCTGTTGGTAATACTTGGGCAGCGTTTCCACGTTTAGGTGGTCAACATGCGCAATATATTTCGACCCAGCTAAAGCTATTCCGTGCCGCTGGCCGCGATGATGATATCGACAGTGATGAACAGAAGCGAGTCAATGACGCCGCAAAAGAAGGCGAAATGGGCATGATGCAGACAGTAGCATCGAAACTATCAGATCGTGACATTCGTATCTTGTCAGATTACATAAGCGCCGTACACTAACATATCAGTCTGTTTGACGAGTATATAATGCGTATTATGTAGCCAAAATTACTGAGCGCTCGATTATACGTCTGTCATTGTTTAATGATAAAACCCCGATTTCGGGGTTTTTTTATAACTACTTGTCTACCATATATATAGTGGGTTCAGTATAAAACGATACAGCGGGACTGAAATGCAATGCATTTGTTTTATTTAGAATCGATTATGTAAACAATATAAAACTCACTGACAGATATTTATCATCGCTCTATATGATTATAATACCAATCCCAAAAAATACGATTAGCAGCGTTAAAGGCGTTTAGTTTAATAAATGTGCTACTGACGACCGTTGTGCTGGCTACTCAAATTTTTGGAAATGATATAAATTATCGTTATTCACTTTAGATCGCTTGGATTTAGACTATGATGATCCGTTATGCTTCTTATTTTATTGCAGCTTTGCTACCGTTGTTACTATTTCGTTGGTTTGTACCTGCATCAATTGGTGAGATTGATTTTTGGTTATTGTGGCTATTAGCCATGATAGTGGTGTCACTGCCTGTTGTTTATGCTGAGATAGCCTTGGCTTATCGCAGTGTTGATGCGCCATTGGCAGGGATGCAAAAGCTCACTCGCGAAGCAGATGTTAGCCCAATGTGGCGCAGCTTTGGTTGGTTGGCAGCACTGGTTTCTATCATTATTGCCGCATTGGTTATATCGGCTGCCAGCACTGGTATATTGGCCGCCCTCACTGAACTCAATAGCGACCCGACTGTACCAAGCTTTGCGATCGCTGCAGGCTTGATGGTTGTTGCCATTTTACTGAGCTTGCTTGGCGTGGCGCCCTTGCCGATTGGATTAGGGCTGATGGTGATTGGGTTGTTGTTGGGTGTAGCAAATGGCTTGCCCCATATTGATTTTGCTATGACTGATATCAGCTTAACTGAGTGGGCGCGTGCAGTAGCGCTAGCGCTAGTCAGTGTTGGAGCAGGCACAGGATTATACTGGTTCGGTCAAAATTTAGTGACCAAACAAGTGGGTACAGCTGTAGACACCGATAATCACAATGTGCAAAACACCGCTCGCAGCCGTGCAACAAATGAGTACCGCGCGACTAAGTTGGTATTACCGATTTGGATATTGCAGTTGCTCGTTGGAGGCGTTGCTCTATTGCTTAGCGGAATGTCATTACCACCGATCGGGCAGCTTTTATATTGGGTGGGGGTATTGTTTGTGGTCAGTTACTTACTACATTATAGTACCCAACAATTAGCACATAAATTTGGACTATTGGTAAGTCTGGTAATAACTTTTGTGTTAGCGCTAGTGTTGGTCATCGCTATTCCAACCACGTGGCTGGTCGGTATCTTGGTCATTATTAGTAGCGTAGCAGTGTTGTCGCTATCGATTTTTGCAGGTTGGCAGATGAAAATAAGTCATTTGCGCAAGTCGTTGAATTTTGGCAATGAAGCATTTTATAACCTATGGCGAATAGCAATACGTTTGGTCGTGCCACTAGCGCTGTTACTAGCCTTGATAGGTTGGGGGATGCAGTGGGTAAGCTAATAGCTGCTGACGGTAACAATGGTCATAAAAGTATTATGCTACAGTCTGAGCAGCCGGCTCTAATGACGGTATATTTAGCGTACGCCCAAGATGCACAGCGCCAACACTATGTAGCTCTACAAGTCGGCGAGGGCGCCAGTCTGTATGAGGCACTCGCGCAAGCAGGATGGTTAGCAAAATTTTCAGAGTTAGAAAAATGGTGCAATGAGGTGGCAGAGATTGCCACGCCAACTGCTAAGCGTTGGTACGTAGGCGTTTATGCCCAAAAGCAACCGCTTAGCTATCAGTTACAGCCTTTTGACCGTATCGAGGTATATCGCAGCTTAAGCGCTGATCCAATGTCTCAGCGCAAGAATAAATCTCGTGGTTAATCAGCTATCATGATCTTTCATACTTCTTAATTTATGCGTATCAATTAAGAAGCTGGCAGGCTGTCTATACCTTCGATGCGATTGACCAAGCCTTGATCATCAAAGTAAATAATCAAATGCTGGCTGGCATTTTTGACATCTGCGATACCTTGGCGGCGACCTTCTGTCCCTGCTTGATAGTCATAAATATAGTCCCAACGCTTAGGCGCAAGGGTGTCTCTGATGGCTGGGCTACCAAGGATATACAGTACTTGATTTTGACTCATACCCACTTGTAACTTTTGCGCTTGTGCTTGAGTAATGGCAGTACCTTGTGGCAAATCAATCTTATAAACACTCAGTAATGAGCAGCCAGACATAGCGACAGTAGCGCTAAGCATACTGGTAATGACAATCTTGCGTAATGCACTGGGAAAGCTTAACGGACGAAAAGTTAATGTCTTTATCATGGTAAGATGACTCATAAGAAATGAATTAGGCGCAGCCAGAATGGTTTGGTGCTAGTTTGGCTGACAATCTTGGACAAATGATACGTCATTTACTTGCAATTTCCTACCACTTACGACATTATTTACCAAACACTACCTGAGCTATTGTGTGATTTGTATTTTAAATTCATAGACTTGCATTGATCATATATAAAAATAACAGCCTAGAAATTTACTTGGGTTTAGTCAGCTTACGGTTGTTAAAATATTTTTTATGTAATAAGAAATACTCATTATTGATTGTTTCTCTCATATTTTGGTTTTTTATTTGCTAAGACTGTCACAGTCAGAAGGGATATTATGGCTTCTTTTACCAATCAAGATTTACGTAAAGCAGGATTGAAAGTTACATTACCTCGTATCAAGATTTTAGAGCTACTCGAGAGCGCTAAGATGCATCACATGAGTGCAGAAGAGATTTATAAGGCGTTGATTGAGCAAGGCGAGGATGTGGGCTTAGCGACCGTTTATCGAGTGCTCACGCAGTTTGAGCAAGCAGGAATCGTTGAACGTCATAACTTCGAAAATAATCTGTCGGTGTTTGAGATTACTCAAGAAGGACATCATGATCATTTAGTCTGTGATGTTTGTGGCAAGATTGTAGAGTTTCATAATGAGGTGATCGAAGAAGAGCAACTCAAAGTCGCAGCAGAACACGGCTTTAAATTATCGGGTCACTCACTGGTGCTATACGGTATCTGTGATGATCAAGAATGTAAGGACAGCATCAGGTAATCGTATTTGAATTTGTCATCCTGAGTTAAGTAGGGATGTGGTTCTCTTATAATGTGCGTGTTCAAAAAAAGCCTTCATTATCACTAGTGAGGGCTTTTTTATGGCAATTTTTGTAGTCAGGTTAATATAAAAAACTGACCGCAGCGCTGAGAAGATAACCGTCCCTAAGTGATGTTCAACTTTAAGTGATATCCAATGATAAGCTATCGGCGCCTTCATCCAGATTAGTTGTGCCGTTTTTGCTGCTTAGCTTGATTTTGAGACGCAAGTCGTTAGGAGAGTCAGCATGAAGAATGGCTTCTTTATACGTGATTTCTCCTTGTTCATATAAATCAAAAAGTGCTTGGTCAAAGGTCTGCATACCGCTGTCCCGTGAGCGCGTCATGACATCTTTAATTTCATGAACCTCACCTTTACGGATATAATCACTAATCAGCTGGGAGTTTAATAAAATCTCGATAGCAGCACGGCGACCTTTACCATCGGGGGTTGGAATAAGTTGCTGAGCGATAATGGCTTGTAAGTTAAGAGACAAATCCATGAATAGCTGACTGTGGCGACTGGTTTCAAAAAAATGAATAATACGGTCGATCGCTTGGTTAGCGTTATTGGCGTGTAGGGTGGCAAAGACCAAATGCCCTGTTTCGGCATATTGAATGGCGTAGCTCATGACCTCGCGATTACGAATTTCACCGATCAAGATAACATCGGGTGCTTGGCGCAAAGTATTTTTTAGACCAGCTTCAAATGAGTGAGTATCGATACCGACTTCACGCTGGGTAATGATACAACCATGATGTTTATGAATAAATTCGATAGGGTCTTCGATGGTGATGATATGACCATGAGAGTTTTGATTGCGATGGCCTATCATAGCAGCTAGGGTGGTAGATTTACCTGTGCCTGTTGCGCCAACCAATAAAATAATCCCTCGCTTTTTCATGGCCAGCTCTTTTAGTGCTGGTGGCAGACGTAGCTCTTCAACGGTTGGAATTTTATTTTCGATTTTTCGTAAAATCATCCCTGCCATATCGCGCTGTATAAATGCGCTGACCCGAAAACGTGCTTGCTGTGCTTCATCAGTAATGGCAAATTGACACTCGTTTGTTTCTTCAAACTCTTTTTGCTGGTTGAATGTCATCACCCCTTTAACCAGTTTCATGGTTTGTTCAGCACTCAACGGCGTCTTACCCACTGGTAAAATTTTGCCATTTATTTTCATGGAAGGTGCGACATCAGCAGTAATAAAAAGGTCGGAGCCGTTTTTACTGATCATTAATTGCAATAATTTATCAATGTCCATATCGTACCTATACTCGACGTAAATCAATTAAAAAAGTGTCTGAAATCATGTTTTAAAGACCGCTAATGATGACCAATAGAAATAAAACGTATCGTATGTCAATAATTCTTGTATCAATAACTAAGGCTGAGAGATACACGTTTGGTAATACTATAAAAATGCTTCCGGTTGTTTGGCATAAGGACGAGCAACGTCTTTACTGATGGTGCCTTTTGCGACTAAGTTCTTTAGCGTTTGATCAAGGGTAATCATGCCATCACCTGCGCCAGTTTGAATCGCAGAGTACATCTGGGCTATTTTGTTTTCACGTATCAAGTTTCGGATAGCGGGTGTGCCCAGCATAATTTCGTGTGCAGCGACACGCCCTCCTGTTTGCCGACGAAGCAGTGTTTGGGAGATAACGGCTTGTAGCGACTCAGAGAGCATGGCACGAATCATGTCTTTTTCTGCGGCGGGAAACACATCGATCACACGGTCAATCGTTTTAGCGGCTGAGCTGGTGTGTAGGGTGCCGAATACCAAATGTCCCGTCTCGGCTGCCGTTAGTGCCAAGCGAATGGTCTCAAGATCACGTAGCTCGCCAACCAAGATCACATCAGGATCCTCACGTAATGCAGAACGCAGCGCTGGTTCAAAACCTAAAGTGTCACGGTGAACTTCGCGCTGGTTAATGAGGCTTTTTTTGGATTCATGGACAAATTCAATCGGATCTTCAATGGTTAAAATATGCTCTTTACGGGTTTCATTGATATAATCAATCATGGCAGCCAGTGTGGTTGACTTACCTGAACCTGTGGGGCCTGTAACCAATACCACGCCACGTTTGAAATTTGAGACACGTTTGAATACTTCGCCCATGCCCAAATCTTCCATTGTCAAAACTTTAGAAGGAATGGTACGAAATACAGCGCCTGCGCCACGGTTTTGATTAAAAGCGTTTACCCGAAATCGTGCTAAATTAGGAATCTCGAAAGAAAAATCCGTTTCAAAAAATTCTTCGAAATCGGCACGTTGCCTATCGTTCATAATGTCATAAATGAGCTGATGAACCACTTGATGGGTCATCGAAGGCATATTGATTCGCGTCATTTCGCCATCGGCGCGGATCATGGCGGGCATACCAGCTGAAATATGTAAATCTGATGCTTTATGTTTAACGGTAAAGCGTAGCAAATCTTCGATGCTTAAGATGTTTTTTTCAGCCATAATCGGATATTCCTATCACTCAATAAGGGGAAGGTAAAAGGGCATAAGATTGTATCGTTACCAATCGTTTGCTGTTTGTTTTTAGGCCAATTACTGTAGAAGATAAGCTACGGCTTTACCATTACTATTGGTCTGAGTAGCTTGTGTTAAACTCTGTAACAATATCATAACAAGACTCCCAGTATTTAGCCATCCACTGGATCAATTAAATGTAGAATTGGTCAATCTAATTCATACAAAATTAAATACATAGTTTTTCTCAAAAAAGTTTTTGGCTAAATCTTAACTGTTTTTAATAAAAGCCGTTTGTATAAAGATTATTTACTATAATTGATTGAAAATAAACAATTAAATTTGTATTGAGAGTTATATATGAAAGACATTAAAAACACTGTTGATAGTCAAGACCTTATAAATAATTGGCAGCAAGTCAGCAAACAAGTGACTCAGGTGTGTAAACGTGTTGATAGACAGGCGGATGGCGTTATCTTATTGGCAGTTTCTAAAACCAAGCCTGCCGATATGATTGCTACCCTAGCTCAGCAAGGACAGCAACACTTTGGTGAAAATTATCTGCAAGAAGCCATCGAAAAAATCGGTATTTTAAAAGCGCGATCTGAAAGTAAAGACATTGTCTGGCATTATATTGGTAGTATCCAGCGTAATAAGACCCGCGATATTGCCGAGCATTTTGATTGGGTGCAAACGGTTGAGCGTGACATTATTGCCAAGCGCTTGAACGATCAGCGCCCAGCCGAGATGTCACCATTGAACGTACTGATTCAAGTGAATATCGATAATGAAGACAGTAAGTCAGGATGTTTACCAGAACAACTACCTGAATTGATAAATACCATCAAAGGATATGAGCGATTACAATTGCGAGGTCTGATGATTATTCCTGCCAAGGCGGATACCAATGCTTTTGCTCGAACCAAGCAGTTATTTGAAGAGATTCAGCATAGCCATCCAGAACTGAATGGCTGGGATACATTAAGTATGGGTATGAGTGGCGATATGATTGAGGCGATAGCTAATGGTTCTACCATGGTGCGTGTTGGCACAGCAATTTTTGGCGTTCGTGATGGGCTTTAAACCAGCAAAAAGTTTGGTTCTAGTTACTTTTTTTACTTTGAGCTGACGATAGCAATTGATTACCAGCGCTCATGTTTTTGCCTGAGCGACTTGTAATTGGATATCAGAAGCTTTCTCAACGCATGGACAGGCGGGACTTGGTTATGGCTTTGCCACTGTATCCATTCAAGTGCCAACAAACACAGAATTAGCCAGACAGTACCTGCTAAAAAACCGGCGATAACATCGCTTGGGAAATGAGCGCCTAAATAAATTCGGCTCGTTCCAATCAAAAGAATAAGAATACCTAAAACAACGAATGCCAGTATTTTTACCGCTTTTTTTTGCGCGCTCCGCACGACCAAATAGAAGATAAACCCATAAAAAACCAGTGATCCCATCGAATGACCACTTGGGAAACTAAAGCCAATCGCATCGATTGCCTCATTGATGGAAGGCCGCCCCCTCTCGTAGATTTGTTTTAGTATCCAAGTCAATGCCCCATTGCCACCCATTGCGATGATAAAGAAAAAAATACCCCATTTGTCCTTGGCCTTAAACCAAAGCCATAAAACCACTAAAACTGACAGACTGGTCAAAAACCAGACAGATCCCATCTCAGTGATTACTACGTAAATACCATCAAAGGTAGGCGTTTCTATAGATTCGAAAAAACCGATGATACGGTTATCAAATTTTCTCAATTCATTTTCTAACACTTCTTCGGCCAGCTCAGAAAATAGCCAAATGAAAAGACCAGCGATACCCAAGCCGACTGTTAAAATTATGGCCAAAAAGCCCACCTTGTTATTTTCTACTTCCATAATACACTTGCCTTTTGAATCAACCCATTATCATTAAAATGAGCGCGTAAAAAATCCCGCATTAATATTTTTTAAGTATTGATGCAGGACGGAGTCATTTTATTTAGAATCGACTATATACCTCAATGCTATAGCTATACAGATATTTATAGATAAAGGTTTTTATGTAATGTCTTCAAACTTGGTCACCAGCATCTGAGTGATTTTAAGATTGTCGGTGGCGATAATTTCAAATCGATAATTGGCATACTCGATAGTATCGGTTTTTTTGGGAATTTTGCGTAACATATACATCATAAAGCCGCTAATGGTTTCATAGTTTTGACTGCGTGGTAAATTGACAATGTCCAAAGCACGAACCACATCTTCGATTGGGGTCATGCCATCAATCAGCCAAGAGTTATCGGTACGCTGGACAATAGGCTGCTCCTCTAATGTCACAAGCTCACCCATGACGATGCTCATTACATCTTTAAGCGTGATGATGCCTACGACCATGCCATACTCATTAACAATGACTGCAAAGTCAGAGCCAGTAGACTTAAACATCTCTAATACTTCAAACAAAGACAAGGTATCAGGAACGAAAAGCGCAGGTTTTAGTAGGGCTTTGTCGGTTAAGCTAACCTCTTGTTGGTTCAGAACCAACGCCAAAAAGCTGCGTGACTCGACATAACCAATAATGTGCTCTAAATCATCGTCATGACAGACCAAAAACTTATTATGCGGCTGTTCAATCATGACCTCGACTACTTTTTCGTTACTGGTTCTGGTATCGAAGTAAACGATGTTTTCGCGTGGATTCATCACCGAGGTCACGGTACGTTCCTGCATATCAAAGATGTTTTCTATCAAATGGTGTTCTTGTTTTTTGAGCACACCCGCTTCGGCACCCGCATCCATGACGGCATAAATATCTTCTGGCGTCATGTCGTCTTGGCGTATGGTTGAGATACCCAAAAATTTAAAGAGAATATTTGCAGCGCCATCAAACACCCAAATCACGGGCTTAAATATAAAAATCAGTAGCATCATTGGTCGTACAAGCCGTACCGCGACAATCTCAGCATTTGACATGGCCAAACGTCTGGGCATCAAGTCGGCGAGCAAGGAAAATGAGCTTGTGATTAGAATAAATGATATCACGGATGATACGGCTTCATTATTCACCAGCATTTGCAAATAAGGACTAATAGCTGATTCACCCACCGCACCTGCCGAAATCGCAACTGCGTTTAAGACCACTTGGACGACAGTGATAAAACTACCAGGATGCTCTTGCATTTTGAGGACGTCAAATGCCCGAACCTCGCCTTCTTTTGCCATGATTTGTAGTTTAATTTTGCGACCCGCGGCAATTGCAATTTCGGCAGCGGAAACAAAGGCGCTTAGCGCAAGTAATAACAGAAGAAAGACACTAGCGGTTAGCAAACTCATGACAGTCTCGAAAAAAATGTGAGGATAAAAAGTATAGTGAGGAGATAAAGTGAGTGGGTTAGGATAAAACTCAAAGCGTTATTTATAACAGCTTGGCGTTAAAACTTGGTTTATAGAAACTAAAAAAGCTGGGAAAGCTCCCAGCCAATCATAAAAGTTCGATTATTTGTAAAAAAGTAAAGCTAGGCTCGCCAAAACGATTAGCCTTTTATTGACCATTTATTCACCAATGGGTAGCGGCGCTCACGGCCAAAGGCTTTTTGGCTAATTTTAGTACCAATTGGTGATTGCAAACGTTTGTATTCGCTATTATCGACCATCTGGATAACTTTTGCGACCATATCTGCATCAAAACCTTTATCGATGATGTCTTGATAGCCCATATCTTCATCGATATATGACATCAAAATACCATCTAACACATCATAGTCAGGCAAGCTGTCTTGATCTTTTTGATCTGGACGTAGTTCGGCTGACGGCGGACGAGTGATAACGCGCTCAGGGATGACAGGCGTGTCTTCTAAGCGATTGCGATAGCTTGCTAATTTATAAACCTGTGATTTATAGACGTCTTTTAGCACATCGAAACCGCCAGCCATATCACCATATAATGTTGAGTAGCCAACTGCCAACTCTGATTTATTGCCAGTGGTGATAACCAAATGACCAAACTTGTTGGACAGTGCCATCAAAACAACACCGCGAGCGCGTGCTTGGATGTTTTCTTCGGTAGTGTCGGCAGGCGATTTATTAAATAAGGGCGCTAGCGTATGACGAATGCCTTCAACGGCATCAAAGATAGGGCACACTGTATAAGAAACATTCAAACGGCGGGCTTGAGCCTGCGCATCTTCTAAACTGATTTGCGAGGTATATTCATACGGCATCATAACCGCATATACCTTGTCCGCACCCAAAGCATCGACGGCGATACATAGGGTTAATGCAGAATCAATACCACCTGACAATCCAACGATAATGCCAGAGAATCCTGAATGATTGACATAGTCACGTAGACCGACGACCAATGCCTGATACATCTCTGACTCACGGCTCAGCGTTAATGGCGCTTTAGACTGACTGTCAAATTTGGCTGTCTTGACATCTAAAGTAGCCAATAGCAACTGATTCATAAAGCGCGGCGCTTCGTGGGCAACGCTGCCGTCCGCTTGTACCGCCATAGAGCCACCGTCAAACACCAAATCATCTTGACCACCAACGGCGTTGACATAGACGATAGGCAAATTGTTTTCACGGCTGCGTTTAGCAAGCATCGTTTTGCGATTGTCTTGTTTTTCAACTTCAAAAGGTGACGCATTTAAGCTAACAATCAAATCAGCGCCTTGCTTTTTGAGTTCAGCGATAGGGGTTTTTTCCCATAAATCTTCACAGATAAGTAGGCCGATAGTAATACCTTTGTAATCAAACAAGACTTGATTACGACCTTTGTCGAAGTAACGACGCTCGTCAAATACGCCATAATTTGGCAAAACCTGCTTATGATAAAAGCCTTTTTGATGGCCACTATGCAAGATAGCCGCAGAGTTAAAAGTACCGTGATGATCGACATGCGGATACCCGACAATCATGACGATATCGTCGATATCACTCAAGGTAGACAAGGCGCTTTTGACTCGGCCTGACAAGCTTGGACGTAGCAATAAATCTTGGGGTGGATAACCCAATAAGGCCAGCTCTGGAAAAACAATGACATCCGCCCCTTTCTCGCGGGCTTGTAGGGCAAGGGTGCGCATTTTTTCGACATTGGCTGCGATATCACCCACTAAAAAATGGGATTGAGCCAAAGCAAAAGTAACCGTTTCTTGTTCTTGTGATTTTTGGGTTTTGTTGGTCTCAGGTGAGGTATTAATATTGGGATTATCAGTGTCTTTTGACATTGTTATTGTTCCTATCGATATAGTATGTAAAATTTGGTGGGTCAGTAGTGATTTAAAATAAAATCAAAGTAAGTCCGAAACTAACACGCTTTCATATCGGATTCTAATATTGAACCCATAATATGATGCGCTTAAATTTTGCATAAACTTCTATACAACGCTTACGCATAATATCCAAAATTATGGCGTCACTCTAAAGGTTAGATCTTATGATAGTCTAGAGAAGGACGATAAAAGAGGGTTTTGGTTTGTTTTTTGAAAATTCTATGTCTATACAACCATCAAAGCAAATGAGGTCAAACGAACGTAACTGTGTTGAAAAACTTAAAATAATGGTCTTAGTATAACATCAATTGGCGCTACAAATAGAACGCGCCAGTGAATTACCTTTCAAGATGGCAGTTTAGAGCGTCAATACAAAAAACGCTTCAGATACTTGTTTTTGCATGCAATACCCTCTATGCATTAGGGTAATAGTCTCGTAAGCTTGTATATAAAAAATTGTAAGTAAAAATTACAACATAGCCTTATATAATGCTCGTATTTTATTGCATAATGAGGGCTAATAATTGCTTCATTTTTATCTTATTTTAATAAAAGTGATAGTGGGTAAGTCTGCTACGTTATTAACTGATTTGACATGCCTAAGGCACTTAAAATCTATATATTTACAAGTTACAACCTTCGCTAATGAATACAGTTTATGGACGCAGTCTGTAAGTTGACGTTCATCACACATTTATAAACTTGCCAGCAAAGTCACGATAGGCCTTTGCTGTCTGCTTTTGGTTTATACGCTATGATTGAGAACTGGACAAAAGAATTTATTATTCAGCGTTTGCTGGCCATTACCTTATTGGTTGTATTATTTGTATTATGCTTTCAAGTCGTACAATTTTTTATTGTGCCGGCACTGTGGGCGGCGATTTTAGCGTACGTTACTTTTCCTATTTATAAGTTTTTTCACGAAAAAGTAAAGCTGAGTCCAAGTTTTAGCGCTGCTATTATGACCATGAGCATATCCTTAATGATAGGTGTGCCGTTGGTCATTGGGGTTTTTATCTTACAGCAAGAAGCGCTGAGCCTCATCAGCAATTTGATCTATCGTATTAAAGTCGGTTATTTGGATGTGCCTAATTCTGTTAAAGAGCTGCCTATCATTGGTCAACAAGTCAAAGATGTATTGTGGAGAATCAATAAAAATCCTGAAGGGACGCTCGAAACCTTTCGCCTTTGGGTTCAATCACATTTATATTATGGCAAAATAGCTTTTGACGTTGTGTTTAGTGGTCTTGCCAAATTGGGTATGGCACTGATGACCTTGTTTTTCTTCTATCGTGACGGCACCAGTTTAGTCCGCCAAGTTCGTCAAGCGTTACGCAACATCATTGGCAATCGCATCGATGGTTATATTGACTCTGTGGGTACGACCACACGCGCTGTCGTATATGGCATTGGTTTGACGGCACTGGCACAGGCACTTCTGGCGGGCATCGGTTATTATTTCTCTGGTGCGCCCAGTCCCATCTTATTGACCATTGTTACCTTTATCATCGCATTGATTCCATTTGGCACGCCATTTGTGTGGGGCGGTGTCTCCATTTGGTTGTTAAGCCAAGGTCATACGGTAGAAGGAATTGGTTTGGCATTATGGGGCGTTTTGGTCATCAGCTGGGTGGATAACTTAATTCGTCCTATTGTGATTAGTGGCGCGACCAAAATTCCTTTTATTATCATTTTCATTGGTGTATTAGGTGGTTTAACGGCTTTTGGCTTTGTGGGTTTGTTTATCGGTCCTGTGGTGTTGGCTATCGGACTGGCGGTATGGCGCGAATGGATATCGCAGCGTAAAAATGAGATCTTTGCGCCACAGGAAGAGGTGTTACTCGATAGCCAAATCCTGCCAATAACTGATAAGCCAGAGCAACTATAGTCGATCCGTTTTAAAAAGAGTGCGGTTCTACTGGGGTGAATTTTGCGAAGCATCTGTCACGTTTGCGAACAGCCAGCGAGGAAAATTTATACCAGTAGAACATTATGACCGTATGTACCACTTTTATTTTAAATTGACTATATGCAGGTAGATATTGATTCGTGTAGATACGATAGTCAGTTCAAAATAAAAAAGTGATGCAAAAAAAGCGTTAAAAAGCACTGTAAACATTATGAAGGGCAGGATGGATACTATCAAAAATATTACTATTGTGGCCGATAGCAATATCGCCAGCTTAGACGAATTTTTTAATCCTTCGATGCTGGGGCAAACCTCCACGCAGTCTGTGAATATTGTCAGCGTCGCTGGACGTGATATCAATGCGCAATTACTCGCAGATTTGCAACCTGATGTGTTACTCATACGCTCTGTGACACCAGTAGGTGAGGCGTTATTAGCTAATAATCAGAGTGTGCAGTTTGTGGGTTCTGCGACCATTGGTACAGACCACGTCGATCAAAATTATTTGGCGACGCATAATATTACTTTTGCCAATGCGGCGGGCTGTAGTAAGCACTCTGTCGCACAGTATGTATTGACCGCTATTTTGGCCCTACGCCCGCAGTGTTGGCAGCAATCCATGACGCTTGGTATTATTGGACTTGGTAATATTGGCAGCACACTTGCGAAGTATGCAAGCGAGTTGGGCTGGCAAGTATTGGGATATGATCCATTGTTACCCGCGTCAAATATGAATAATGCCAGCTTTGAGCAGGTACTTAGCCAAAGTGACGTGGTCAGTTTGCATGTGCCGCTCACGGACAAAAAGAGTACGGATAAAAAAGCTAAGAGTGCAAAAGAAGCTGAGAATATTAATGACGACTATGCAACGCGTCATCTCATCAATGCAGAAACGTTGGCAATGATGCCAGCGCAGACCATGCTGATTAATAGCGCACGGGGGCCTGTCATTCATGCAAGCGATCTTGAAGCAGATATTGAGCGTACGAAGCGGCAAGTGGTCCTCGACGTGTTTGAGCATGAACCGCAGATTGATGAAGGTTTACTGTCTAAGCTTGCCATCGCCACACCGCATATCGCTGGCTATACATTAGAAGGTAAGCTGCGTGGTACGCAAATTATCTATGATGCGCTATGTGAAAAATTGACAGTCACACCGACTCAATCTATGCACGCGCTATTACCACTCAATATGTTTTTATGGTCAGAATTAAAAGCGCATCCAGATAGATTGATCAAGTTTTATGACATCATGCAAGACGATGCGGCATTGAGAAATAAGACAATAGATGGCCAAGTAAATGGCACTGATTTTGATGGATTAAGACGCGATTATCATTTACGCCGTGAATGGCAGTTTTAATATAATTTAGAAACTCAGTTTATATAGTTAGGTCAATACAAAAAAGAGTCAGCGAGACTGGGGTAAATTTTTTGTAGTCTCTGTCTGCAAAAGCACAGCAAGCAAGAAAATTTGTACCAGTCTCGTACCATAGGGTCGCGTATCCATTTCATTGAGTATCGACTCAGTTCAGAAACCTATCATTTGATAATTGTAGTAGATAATAATGAGCCAAGTAACCAATCTTTCTTTTTATCAACCAAATTATGCACCTACCATGTCACTTACCATGGCGCAGCAGCGTGCGCAATTTATCAGTAGCATTCGCCAGTTTTTTACTGAGCGACAAGTGTTAGAAGTGCAGACGCCATTACTGTCACAAGCAGGTAATACTGACACTTTTTTGCAGTCAGTTGCCGCGCAAGTCACTTATCAAGATAAACCCCGTACTTACTATCTACATACTTCGCCCGAGTTTGCCATGAAGCGTTTATTGGCCAGCTGGCAAGTGCCTATCTATCAGATTTGTCCTGTGTTCCGAGACAATGAAATAGGCGTAAAGCACAATATTGAATTCACCATGCTCGAATGGTACCAACCAAATTATAGCTTGGCCGATATGGCATCGGAGGTAGGTGAGTTGTTAGAGATGTTGTATGGCCATCCCATCGTGATGAATCACTATCGTTATGTCGATGCCTTTATGGATTTTGTTGGGATACATCCGCTGACAGCGAGTCTTGCTGCCCTACAAGCGGTGGCAGAAGACAAGGGCGTGACTGGGTTTGATTTTAACAGCGAGGCCAGCTGTGCCAACGATAGCGAAGAAGAGCGTCGCCAAAGCTGGTTGGATTTGCTGTTTAGTCACGCGGTAGAGCCAAATTTGGGTCACGATTTGCCAACGCTAATCATAGAATATCCGCCTGCCACGGCGGCATTGGCAAAGACGGCGCTTGATAAAGAGGGCAATGAAATTGCGAAGCGGTTTGAGTTGTATATCAAGGGTGTTGAGATTGCCAATGCTTATGATGAGCTGGCAGATGGACAGGCGTTAAGGAAGCGCTTTGAAAAAGATAACCAATTACGTCAGTGTCACAATTTACCAATAATGCCAGTAGATGAGCATTTGATTGCTGCATCTGATGATTTAATACCTTGTAGCGGTATTGCAGTTGGTATAGACAGATTACTGATGGTAATCACAGGTGCTAGCAGCTTAGAAGCCGTCATTCCTTTTCCTAGCGGTTTGGCTTAATCTGCTCTGATTCAAAACTCGATACAACAAAAGGCCACTTATCCCTCAGCTTATTCTAACTCGGCTGAGGGATAAGTGGCCTTTTTATATTCTATTTTTAACCCTTAATTTTTTCGAATTTCATCTATCGTTAGTAGATTTACACAGTAGCGATGGCTTCGGCGATGTCGATATCACCATTGTGCATATTAAAGGCTTTCTTAATGGTATTACTGGCATTCAGTACAGCAGCTAACGTGGTTGCGACGTCTTCGATTGAGTTTTCACCAGAATCACCATCATTAATGGCAATCTTACCAGTACCTGCACGCTCTTTTAGCGCACCTGGCTGTACGATGGTATAGTCAAGTGTGCTGTTATTGACTAACCATTGATCGGCATAATGCTTACAGATATAGTAGTCTTTTAGGTCGGCAATGCCAGGCGTGTTCCATTTGCTGGTGTCTAATGAAAATGCGGCACTGAGCATGATATAACGCTTGATACCTTTATCTTGTACTGCTTGAATGGTCTTAATCGCGCCATGTAAGTCAACTTCTAAGACATCCTTACTGCCAGAACCTGCCACAAAATACACCGTATCAATATCGTTGTCGATTTGGCTTTGAATGGCGTCTTTTTCAGCAGTGAGATCTAAATCGAGTTGGCTATAATTATCATCGTCAAATAAAGTTTCTTTCTGACGTGTGGTTCCAATAACCTGATGGTCATCTGCTAATAATTGCTTAACCAGTTCAGTACCTACGCGACCACTTGCGCCAATTACTAAAATTTTCATAGTCATTCCTATTGTTATATACGTTGTCGATGTTCTAAAAAGTGTCTTTGTTTTAGAAACTGACCACAGCGTAACAAGAATAGGCGGCACGCTTCGTGATGATACGTGCCGATTGCATAGTTTTTGGTTATAGAGTGTATACCGTTTGCAAGGAAGCAAAGGGTTGGTTTAGGTAGGAAGGGAGCAGTAACACATCACAATGTCAGATTTTAATTATAAAAGACATTAACGTACTAAGCGGTTTAAACCATCGGCAAACGCTTTTTTGTCACGGTCGCCGTAAGGTTTTTGTCCGCTCATTTCTTGCAGCTCTAGGACACCAGTGCCACGCATGGTATCCATAAAGTCGCGCATATTGAGCTTTTGCTTGATGTTGTTTTTGTCGTAGACCATACCGCGTGTCGTCAATACCATGCCGCCTTTGTCCAAAATATCATTGGCCAAAGGGATATCGCTGGTAATAGCAAGGTCGCCTGGTTGTATCTGCTCTACGATATAATCATCTGCCTTATCAAACCCCGACGGCACCACGGTCATGACGAGCAGCGGTGATTTACGCAGTTTAATCGGCTGATTGGCGACGAATATCGCCATGGTTTGTGTGCGTTCAGCGGTTTTGATAATCAAGTCTTTGGCTATTAATGGCACTGAATCCGCATCCACCCAAATCTGCATTATTTCTTAGCCTTATTTACTTTTGCCTGAGCATTTGTCATATTATCTTTTTGGCTGTCGCCAGTAATAATTTTGGTAACTTCCATAACTTCCGTAACTTTAGTGTTTACTAAGGATTTTTCAGCTTCAGTAGAAGTAGGAATATCTAATGCTTTTTGTTGATTATCAGCAGTAGTCGACTTTTTATCAAGACCCACTTTATTGGGCAATACTGCGATAAGTTTGGCCAAAGCAGGCTCCAAGTCAGCCACATCATTTGGCATCAAGGTAATATGAGCAATTTTACGGTCGTCACGTTCAGCCTTGTGGTAGCTATGATAATGTGCGCCATCGATATTTAGCACGGCGCTGATGTCAGGGTATTGTCCCAAGACGTTGAGCATAATTGCTGGGTGGACGTTATCGGTATCGCCTAGTGGCAAATTGACGACGGCACGAATGTGATTTTCAAATTGGCTAGTGACGGCCCCTTCAATGCTCCAATGTCCAGAATTGTGTACCCGTGGGGCAATCTCATTAGCAAGCAACGCGTCATTACCGCGTGCATCTTTGGTCACAAATAGCTCTAGCGCCATGACGCCTACATAGCCCAAATGATTCATGATCTTGGTGATGGCATCGGTTGCTTGCTGAAATAAGTGACTGGTCCCAACCGCAGGTGCTTGGGTCTTGGCCAAAATACCATGATGATGATGATTTTCGACCAAATCATAGCAACGAACCTGACCATTCTGTGCGCGTGCAGCGATAATAGAAAGCTCGCGGCTAAAGTTAATAAAACCTTCGGCAATCAAAGGGGCAGGCGTTGGCGTTAGTGAGCCCTCACCCGTAACCGCATCTTTAAGATCTTGCCATGCCGACTTGATATCACTATCTTGTCTAATCACAAACTGACCTTTGCCGTCGTAACCGCCGCGGCTGGTCTTTAAGACGATAGGCAGTCCCAATTCATGACAGGCTTGCTGCAATTCAGCTTCAGAATTGACTGCCATAAAGGGTACGGTTGCGATATCAAGCGAATTGAACATCTGCTTTTCTTTTAAGCGGTCTTGAGCGATATCAAGGGCAATAAGCGGCGGAAACATGCCTTGTTTGCTACCTGATTTTGAGAGATTAGTAAGCTGTTCAACTGTCACCGTCGGTGTGTTTTCGAACTCTAAGGTGAAAACGTCTGCTGCTGCGATGAAGTCTTCCAATTGATCGCTATGAAAGACACGACCGTATAGGCTAGCAGGGCAGTCAGCGCTATCTTCTAAAAACACACATTGGTAGCCTAGTGGCATGGCGGCTTCGGCAAGCATCATACCAAGCTGACCACCGCCTAAAATACCGATGGTACGAATGGTTTGGGTAACGGGGTAAGCGTTCGCTGTAGTCATGGCAGGCTCTTTGAATGAAAATGAATAAGGTTTTTGGTGTATCAAAATTTAAAGATGACGCTATCAAAATAGGAAAAGGTGCACTATAGGCACCTTATATTACGCTTGTATTAAGTAAAACCCATTTAAAAACAAATATCAAGTTAAGAACATTCCCACTCAAATGATTGCTATTGATGAGTTTCGCTACAATCGTTGATAATTAAACATTAATGATGCCGGGCGTTGGACTGGCAAGAATGGTTTCGGTTTGTGCCTTGCGCAAATTATCCAGCTTAGTAGCGATTGATTCATCATGCAAAGCGAGGACTTGAATAGCAAGGAGGGCAGCATTATAAGCGCCTGCCGTACCAATCGCTAACGTCCCAACAGCAACGCCTTTAGGCATCTGCACGATAGACAGTAAGCTATCCCAACCACTGAGCATAGAGGATTTGACTGGTACACCAAAGACCGGTAGCGGCGTTTGGCTGGCACACATACCAGGCAGATGAGCGGCACCGCCGGCACCAGCGATGATTACTTGTAAGCCATTATCTTTCGCACTTTTGGCATAATCAAACAATCGGTCAGGAGTACGATGGGCTGAAACCACTTCACACGCAAAAGCAATATCAAAATCTGCTAGCAACTGTGCAGCCGCGCTCATGGTTGCCCAATCGGATTGCGAGCCCATGATAATACCGACTTTGGGTTGACCAGCAGGAGAAGTGATAGGTTCGTTTTGCTCAACGGTATCGATGGTAGCTGACATAGTGGCCGATGTAGTGCTCATGCTGTGATATCCTCAAAAAGACCATCATACAAAAATTTTGCCATCTTCGTAAAGTCAAGTTTGATTTTTAATCACAAAGCGCGATGAATAGCGCTGGTTTTATTTATTTAGCAGCACGTTATAACAGTTGTACCTCGTTTATCTAGAATCAACCATATCGTGACGGTATTGCACAAAGTCACTGGGCGCTAATGGCAAAGGTCGCTCAGTATCGAGCTGATAACAAGTAAGATAACCACTATCTACCGCTGCCGAATAATCGGTACAAGCGACTTGAGGGCTAAGCGGCTCTGGCGTACCTGTCAGCCAATAATGTCCGACAAACACAGGCTTATCGGTCTTAAGAGCAAAGTCGATGTTTTCAGCCAGCACATCACTCGGAATTTGTGCCAATGCGGATAACGGCGCTCGTGCAACCTCATAGAACGTGCGTTTGTTCAGATTCTCAAGCCACCAACAGACCCTGACTCGTGTGCGCTTGGTGCCTTCTTTATCGACCATCACAATCCCATCAGGTAGCGCCGTTTCCACGCCTTTTAATACCCGCTCTAGCGCGTCAAACGGTGCAGTGTTTTCTTGAGAAGTGACTATCAGCCCATGCGGTGTTAGGCGATTAGCTTCTGTCAATAATGGCTTTAGTATCGCCATGCTATCAACATCCCAGCAGGCATGTACAAAGCACGCACAGTCAGTCTCAAGCCATAACGGCAGTTCATAAAGGCGCTGTAGCCAATATTTATGACCGTCTGAACCAAATGGCAATTCGGCCAAAAACGCCTCATGTTGGCGCACGTGTATTTCATTGTGTGAGCGCAAATACTGCTTGGCATTATGGGGATTAAGCGTGGCAAAGGCTAGCGCATTGTACTCGTGATTGCCCATTATGGCATCGGCCACATCAGCATCCAACATGGCAAAGACGATCTCCAAGGTGGCGACCTGCTGCGGGCCACGATCAATCAAATCACCAATAAATAACGCTCGATGACCAGCTGGTGGCACAAAGTGTTGGCCATTGTGAAGGTAGCCCAACTGCTGTAGCAGCCCGGTTAGTTTGTCTGCGTAGCCATGAATATCACCGATAATGTCTATAATCATAATAAACGATCAAATCTCAATGGATAAAAATGCGAAAAAAGTGAGGTAACGTTCTAAAAATATAGTCAATCCAGAATAAAAATATCACAACTATTAATTGTGTTCTACTGGGGTAAATTTTCCTCGCTGGCTGTTCGCAAGCGTGACAGATGCTTCATAAAATTTACCCCAGTAGAACGTTAACCTTTTTAAAGTGAACCAACTATCGTAGAGATACTTTCTAAAAACCAGGCGACAATAGCGCATTGATGAAGTGTGGCAGTACTTGCGGCTCTAAAATAATCGTGGCTATCACGCCAAATCCACCGCCCCACAGGTGAGCCATGTGATTGATGTTTGAGCCGCCACGTTTGTCAGCATAAATACTATAGGCAACATAAGCGACTGCAAATAATATCGCAGGGATAGGAATGATAGCAAATAAGTAGATTTTTTCCCACGGCGCGAGCAAAATAAAAGCAAACAGTACAGCTGATACACCGCCTGAAGCCCCAAGGCTTAAGTAGCTGGCATTATTTTTATTTTTAATATAGCTTGGAATCATTGCAATGATAATGGCCAACACATAAAAAACCACAAAACCATAACCGAATAAAAATGGCTGATACAAGCCCTCAATAGCACGACCAAAAAAGTATAAGGTGAACATATTAAAAAGCAGATGCATACTATCAGCATGAATAAAACCATGCGTCACAAAACGATCCCACTGGCCGTTGTTTACCGCCGGTGGATAAAAGATAAATCGATTGAATAACGCCTTGTTTTGCCATGCCAATAAGCTGACAATAACCGTAATTATAATGATAAGGGTCGTATGGTTAAACAAAAAAAATCCTTAGGCTGAGCCTGATATATGACAAAACGATGCAATTTTATGCTTTTATAGTGAATAATATAGCAGGGTATCAAGAAATGTGAGTAATGCTTCGTATCTTAATGATAATGATAATGATAGGCAGATCATAAAAGTATCTTAAAATACAGCAGATATAAATACAATAAACCGTCCATTTTTTTACAGATTCATTCTTTTACAGATTAATGGTAGGCCGAAAGAGGCAGTCAGCTATGAGTATTATCGACCAATTAGAAAAAACTGTCACGCCAGCGGTACTGGGTGACAAAAGAAATAATGTGGCCTATGTTAGTCTACTTGAGCAGTTTTATGCAATTTTAGTCGCGCGTTTAGCAGTGCCACAGGTTTATTCACAACTCATTCGTGACGATCAAATGATGGTTGCTGATAGCGTTAGAGAAAGCTCATTGTTTGAACAGTTGTGGCAAGACCCAAGTATGCAGCAGGTTATTGTCCAAGAGCTGTCAGCCACCCATCATATTGATGAGCGGGCCACGTCACAGTTGCTCATTAACACAGCGCCATTGGCTTATCATGAATTCAAAGTATTGGCCAATGGTCAATTTCTGCCAGCGTTTTTACAGGTAGAGCAGACCGCACTGCGTCAGTATCTACCAATCTGGGCAGCACCCGTGATTATCGCCGCCCAAAGCTTTAGTGACAAATCAGCTTCGAACATCGCGTCAGAGATTAATGTCATAACAAGAAATGAGACGTCTTTAGACGGCATTTATGAGGCTGCTGTAGAGACAAGGACAATAGCCGAATCCACAGCGCCTTATGTAGGAGGTGTTGATCTAGAAAAACCCCATACCTCTCTACACGATGCCTCTCTGCCTCATACCCATCTAAATACCAATACCAATGCAATTCATGCCAACCCATCAGCACATCATTGGGCAGAAAATAACAGCATGAAGCACGAAAAAGTCCGCACCCGCAATCAACGCAATGATCTACTGGTACGAGTATTTTTATTAATAGTAGCTTTGGCCGCTATGGCGCTTGCTGCTTGGGCAATATTTATCCGACCCAATAACGTTGCACCTGTAGAGCCTGTGGTAACAGAACCTGTAGTGGTAGCGCCTGCACCAGAACCGCCAGCGACAGTAATGGTGCCAGTTGAGCTAATCGTTGGCGTAGACAACAGTGGCAATCTGTCTAGCTGTAGCGCCACTGTCGGAGATGAAGCACTGCAAGGCACCTTGCAACAGGCGCTGAATGCAAGCTTCGGTGAGCAAGCAAGTCGTTGTGAATTGAACGTACAGGCAGAGGTAGCTAATACCATCGCTAACCTGCCAGCAGAGGTGTTGCCTAATGTTTTCACCATGCTCAGATCGATACCATTTGCACGTCTGCATTTGCAAAATGATCGTCTCACGTTGGCAGCGCCAGATAACTCGCTACTGCAACGACTGGTCACGGACATACGCTCTTTGGTGCCAGCCATGACAATCGATAGCGCTGCGCCACTACCATTGCCTAACAATGGCGATGTGGTAAGTGATATGACCAGTATGAATGGCATGAACCCGCAGTTTGAGAACGGTGGTATAACCCCAAATAATGAGTATGGCAATAACTATAATGGCGGCGAGGTCGCAGAGTTCCAAGCGCCAGATGATAATACGGGTGATCGTGTCATACCTGCGCCCAATAACAGTGGTTTCAACAATAACGCTAGCAATGCTCCTGATAATTTCCCTAGCAATGCCCCGACAAATAATGGATCTATAAATAGTGCGCCGACCAGACCTTCAGGTCCTATCTCACAATCAGAAGTAGACGAGATGGCAAGTAGCATCTTCGTTGCAGAACCAGCGCAAGTGAGACAATAGCTGTTTTAGCGCCTGTAAGTAACTATCGATGTAGGGCGTGTCTGTCATCGCAAGTTGTTGATATGTTAGTGACTTGTACTTCAGCTCGCTTTTGGTTACGTGTCATCACTGAAACATTACCTAACATATCATTTGCACAACAACGTGCTGATTGTGAATCAGCGCTTAATAATTTTATAATAATAACGGTTAAATATAGCTTTTGACGGCTTTTGCTGTCATGGCTCTATCTTATTTTGGCATTTTTATATCAGAATCTTATATTGTGATGCACTTTTTGGTACTCAAATTATATTAATAAATATGAATGGAGAAATTATATTATGGATATTATCAAGCATTTGACACGGACCGTCAGTCCTGCCGTATTAGGGGACGACCATAGTCCGGCTAAGCAAAATCTACTTGAGCAATTTTATGCTATTTTTGCTGCTCGCCTTGCTGATAAAGAGACTTACGGACGTTTTGCCAATGAAAACATTGCCCGTGACGATCAAGGGTTTTATGATCGCGTTTGGACAGACAGCTCGCATCAAGATCAAATCGCTCGTGAATTGGCAGGCAAAAATAATGCCGACACGACAGTGGCTCATGGTCTAATTGCGATGGCAGCGCCGCTTGCTTTCCATGAAATCAAAAGTTTGGCAGGTACTACCCCAGTACCACAGTTTTTGAATGACAATCTTGCCAGCTATCAACATCATATTCCAGTATGGGCAAGTACGGTCTTACCAGCTGGCTTGGTTGCTGCTGCCTCTGCTGGGGAACATATATCAGACACAGTCAGCACAGCGCCGCTAGTACGTGAAGAAGAAGAGAAAGGCAGCTTCATGAAAGCGCTGCTACCGATTATTGGTTTGATTATTTTGGGGGCCTTGGCTTGGGCACTGCTGCGAGGCTGCCAAGAAAATCCTGAACCTGTCGCGACGCCAGTTATGACTGAACAGCAAGCGAATAATGCAGATGGTGATGAGCCATTAGCAGTCGCAGCGGATGTCGAGCCTGCCTCACTCCGTATCGCCACGGGTGAAAATAATGAATTGTATGCCTGTCGCTTAAACGTTGGTAATGAGGCGTTACAGACCAACTTCATGAATGCCCTAAGCAGTGCATTTGGTGAAGAAGCCAATAAATGTCGCGCAGATGTAGATGATAGCTTTGCGGTGGACATGCCAGCAGCAGCGCAATTGGCAACCATATTACCTATCGTTAAAAACGTACCAAACGCTAGTATGATTATCAAAGGCGATAACATTACCGTTAATGCGCCAGATGCGGCCGCTTTGGATCAGTTAGTGACTGATTTACAGGCAGCGGCACCAGCGATGACAGTACAAGCAGAAGGTCCACTAGATTTACAAGGTGAAATCGATGACAGTGTAGCGGCAGCCGATGTCGCTATCGCAAACCTTGGAGAGAATCCAGATCCACGTGATGTTGCTCGTGCCTTAAGCATCCAAGTGATTAATTTTGAGCTGGACGAAGCTGAAATCCCTGAAGTGAATAAAGCTTTTCTTGATCGAGCTGCTAAAATTATGGCTGAAGTACCAGATTTGAATTTGATGATTATCGGTCATACGGATCAGCAAGCATCCAATGCTTACAACATGGAGCTGTCTCGTGAACGTGCTGAAGCTGTCAAAGCGTACTTAGTGTCGCAAGGTATAGACGCAAGTAAATTGTCTACAAAAGGCATGGGTGAAACAGATCCTATCGCTGATAACTCAACAGAACAAGGTCGTTTCCTTAACCGCCGTATTGAGTTTATGGTCAATGATGGCACGGTCAATGCTGCTGATGATATGACTATCGGTAATAATGCCTCAGGTAATAACAATGCACTTGATCCAGATCTCAATCCGCTTGATGGTAATAATGATGACCTGTTACCAGATGGTGATGATCCAACGCAAGGTACTGCATTAGACCCAGCGAACTAATCGTTCATCTTAAGTTTCAGATACTTATTAGTTAGTAAAAAACCGCTTCTGATATAGAAGCGGTTTTTATTTTGGCAAAAGTATAAGTCATGTGCGAGATTTTATGAATATTGGCTGTAAATATTGCCATGATTTTGACTATTTTCGATACATAACTATTGATAATTGGTAGGGTCTATTGACTGAGTAGGTTCAGTGCCAGTCTCAGTTGAAGATTGAGTATCAAAGAAAGTCTGAGTGATGTTTTGTTTTGCTTGTTGCCAATAGTCAAACTGCTGGCAAGTAGACTCAAGAGTGCCTTGCCATACAGGAATATCACCGCACATGGTCTTGATACGATTTTGATTGGGATAAGGCAGCTCCTGTGCTGCTTCCGCTGCTTCGTGAGCCGCGACGCGATCATTACATACCAGTGCAATATCACAACCTGCCTCAATCGCAGCTTTTACGCGAGCGCTGACATCACCTGCCATTTTTGCGCCTGCCATCGATAAGTCATCAGAGAAAAGCACGCCGTCGAATTTAAGATGCTTACGAATGATGTCTTTTAGCCAGATTTTAGAAAACCCTGCGGGCTTATTATCTACTTGCGAAAAAATCACATGCGCTGGCATGAGAGCATCTAGCCATGGCAGGGTTTGGGCAAATGGCTGCATGTCACTATTGATGATCTCATCTAAGCTGCGTGTATCGATGGCTTCTGATACATGCGAATCAGGTGCAATAGCGCCATGACCGGGGAAATGTTTGCCAGTAGTCGCCATCCCTGCGGCTTTCATACCGCGCATAAACTGAGTTGCTAGCGCAGTAATGGCTTGTGGCTCATGATGAAAGCTGCGATCGCCGATGACTTGGCTAACACCGTCTCTATCAAGCACAGGCGCAAAGCTTAGATCAATACCGACCGCCAGTACTTCGGTTGCCATCAAATAGCCACAGTCATAAGCGCAGTTCAATGCTCGGTTTGGATCTTGGTTGAATAAGTCGCCAAGTCTACCCATAGCGGGTAAGGGAGTAAAGCCCTCGCGCAAGCGTGCAACGCGGCCGCCCTCTTGATCAACCCCAATCAATATATCAGGATTGTGATAACGTATGTCATCGCACAATGCTCGCACTTGTGCAGCATCGGCGACGTTACGCGCAAACAATATCACGCCACCGATTTGGGCTTGTTTGATCAAGCTCACATCTTCAGCAGTCAGTGCGGTACTATCGATATCAATCATTAAAACGCCGTACATAGCGTAATCCTTATAGTGTTATGCTGTGTTGTATTATAAATTGAATGAACAAGAGCGCATAAAAGTAATCTTTTTGTCTCGTATCATGATTGCTTTATTATGACAGTTATTATCAATGTCGCATAATCTGATGGCGGCATCGATTAAAATTTGGCTGTTATTGGCTGTTAATAGAAGAAAAACAGTGACAATAAATATGACAGAAAGTTTGGTATGCGCCAGCGTAGCGTGTAATATTGCTTATACAGATTGAGACATTTTTGTATTTATCCCCATGCTACTATTGACTGATTTTTAATAATATATTGACCGCCAGTAAAGACAATTAAAAACCATGATTGAATCAAAACGACTTAAATGAAGACGAACGATAACTAAGACCACATAGACAATACTAAATATAGAATGATTTGAATGAAAAATAGTATTTACGAGCAATAAGTGATTCGATGATTTTTAACGTTGATCAAACATATAATATTATTAACTTAAAATAACTAGGTATATATGATGAAAAAACAACCAGCTCAGTGGTTACTCAGTGCAGCGTCAGTGGGTATCGCTGGTATTATTCTTACCCAAAGCTACGGTACAGCAGTGGCAGATACCAATACAGAGGGTTTTGTCCAGACCCCTGAACAAAAAGTCACCACTCGCCAAGTTGCGGCTTTATTGGATCGTAGTCACTATCTCAATCAGCCATTAGACAGTCAGACGGGTAGTGAGATCTTATCGATGTATATTGATAGCCTTGATCCCAACCATACGCTGTTTTTGCAGTCCGATGTTGATGAATTTAAGAAAAAATACGCCGATGATTTCGGTGCTCGGCTCAAACGTGGCGATTTGTCGGCGGGGGTAGAGGTGTTTGAACGCTACCGCAAACGCTCAAACGAGTATTTTGCCATTGCAAGTAAAATGCTAAAAACGGATATCGATTTGACTGGTAATGACACTATAGTGCTTGACCGTGAAAAGCTCAGTCATTTTAAAACCAAAAAAGAGCAGCGTGATTATTGGGCGCGGCAACTGAAATTTCAGTTAATGAGCATCACGTTGGGTCAAGAAGATGAAAAGGCCAAAGAAAAAGTATTTTTAAGCAATCCAGACATTACTCGCGGGCAGGACTTGGTTCGTAACGATCAGCGTACCCCAAGTGAGATTTTACAAAATCGTCTGTCACGTCAGCAAGAGCAGTTTGCTCGTCTCACCAATGATGAGATCATGGAGACTGTCTTAAATACAGCGATGCTGACGTATGACCCGCACAGCAATTACTATGCGCCAGTTCAAGCAAATGAATTGCAAATCCAATCCAGTCTACAATTAGAAGGCATTGGGGTTTCTATTCGTCCTGACCGAAAAAACCCTGATTACACTCGTATTGTCACCTTGGTAGAAGGTGGGCCAGCGGCTAAGTCTGGTCAGATTAAGCCCAATGATCTGATTATTGGCATCGCCAAAGATGGTGAGAACATGATCGATGTGGTTGGCTGGTCAACGCGTGAGATCGTCAGTCTGATTCGCGGTAAACGTGGCACATCAGTGACAATAAAAGTACGTCAGCCCAATACTCCAGATGCCAGCGCTCGTAATGTTACAGTGGTACGCGATATTATTCAGCAAGAAGAGTCTGGTGTTACCCATCGCGTCGTAGAAATACAGCGTCCTAATATCGACAAAACGCCAAAACGCATTGGCGTCCTTGAAATACCAAGCTTTTATTTGAATTATCAAGCACGTCGTAATGGGGAAGAGTACCGTAGCGTCAGCATCGATACCGAAAACGCATTAAAAGAACTGAATAAAGAAAATATTGATGGGCTAGTCGTGGATCTGCGTAACAATCCCGGTGGTTCACTAGATGAAGTTGCCAAAATGCTTGGCTTCTTTATTAAGAGTGGACCAATGGTGCAAATCCGTGACAATCGCGGCAATATTCAAGTCTACCGTGATAATGACGGCGGCGAGCAGCTTTATGATGGCAAAATGGCCGTTATTACCAACTTAGCCTCTGCGTCAGCCAGTGAAATTTTTGCTGCCGCGATTCAAGATTATGGTCGTGGGTTGGTCGTCGGTAGCACAACAACGGGCAAAGGCTCTGCGCAAATTCAGCTGGATAATTTGGCGCTCGGTTCGGCCACATTGACTCAGCGTAAGTTCTACCGTGTCACTGGCGGTAGTACACAGAACAAAGGGGTTGTACCTGACGTTGAATTGGTCAATATTTACGATGATGCCACCTTTGGTGAGCGAGCGCAGAAAAAAGCCCTGCCTTGGGATACTATCAGAACGTCACCTTACAAGCCTGAAGGCAAGTTCACTGACGATACACTAGCGACCCTTAATCAGCAGTCCAAGATACGCCAAGAGCAAAACCCACAGTTTGTTTATTTATCGGCCCTGAATGACATCCGTGACATGGATGATGAGAAAAAACCCATCAATCTAGATATCAATAGCCGCCGAGCTAAGATGCAGCTGATCGAAAAGCGTTCATTAGAAGCTGAAAATAAACGTCTCATCGCCATTGGTGAACGCCCATATTCGAATTGGAATGTGTATCAAGCAGCAATGGATGCAAAATTTGAAGAGCGTAGTCGCATGAAAGCCGCTGAGCGCCCAGAGTTACCAGAAGATGAAGCCTTTATCAATGAAGCCGCTTATCTCATGCTGAGCGCTGAACCCAAAGTGTTGTTGAGTCCCGAAGAAAAGCTATAGTCGACTCTAAATAAGACAGATACATTGTATTGCAACGCGGAACTGGTATAAATTTTTCTGGCTTGCTGCGTCTTTGTAAACAGAGGCTACGAAACTTCTCGTTTAAAGATAAGCATTCCAGTCCCGCTGACTTGTTTTTATATTGAACTCACTATATAGAAAAACTGAACAGTGCAAATTCCAACAGAATCCATGTAAGCATATGCTTACATGGATTGACGTTCAGACCTCTTACCAACCCTCGCTCAATCTGCGATTATAACTGTGCGGCACGATTGAACGAAACGGTTCATTGATACTAGGGATTGGTATCTTAAAGGTCGCATCAGGGATAGATGGTTTGCTAATTAGGGATGATAAGGCTGGAAGCCTGTCAGTTATGAGATACTCCGGGATTAAGTATCGTGTAACGTTAACATGGATGGTTAGTAATAAAAGCCTTATAACGCTTGTCGTTATAAGGCTTTGTTATGTCTGTGGGACAGCTATTATTGGGTAGAACTATCAATCATACTAACCCCAAAATATGCTTGGCTGTGTCAAACTTGCTAAGTCTACAATGCGTAGTACTTGCACTCGTCTTCCTTAAAAAGAACCAGCAGGACTGGAATAAATTTTCGTAGCCTCTGTCTGCAACGGCACTCAAGCATAAAAAAAGGCCAGCAGCCAAAGCCACCAACCTTTTTAGAGTTGTCAATAAGATCAATAATAACTTATTGCCTAACCCTTTTTCACCATTCTCTAAAAGAGATTAGTGCTCAACGCCACCAGCGCCATGTACATGGCCATGGTTTAGCTCATCTTCAGTTGCCGCACGTACTTCTTGAATTTCAACATCAAATGTTAGGCGCTTACCAGCCAATGGATGGTTTGCATCTACAGTCACTTCTTTGTCATTGACATCAGTAACGGTAACTAGCATTACTTGGCCGCCAGCTTCTGACTGAAACTGCATACCAGGTTGGATATCATCAACGCCTTGGAAGTTATCACGTGGTACATGTTGTACCGCTTGCTCTTGATATTCGCCATAACCGTCAGCAGGTTCAACAACGGCATTGACTTTTTCGCCAGCAGATTTTCCTTCTAACTGTTGCTCAAGGCCTGGAATGATGTTGCTATGGCCATGCAAATAAGCAAGAGGTTGACCTTCTGGTGATTGGTCAAGGATGTTGCCTTCGTCGTCTTTTAGAGTGTAATTGAATGTGACGGCAGTGTCTTTTGCGATAGTAGTCATAAATTATCCTAAATATATATATCTATGTAAAAATTAAATACGGTTGCAATAAACCTAAAAAATCCAATTGGCAAGCCAAATAGGCGCGTCATTAGTCAATTATGATCAGTTTATTCAAGTAACTTTAGCAGTTAGCCTCTTTAATTGCGATGGCTCATATAACTTTCAAGGTAAAAACAATAAAAAATGCTATTTAATGCCGAGAAATGTCATATTTTACTAAAATAAACGCTATTTTCTGTGTTTTGGTGATGATTATGACGTATTCACGGTTTGTCCGTTGCGTTTTTGAATCAGTGCTTCTACCATAAAGGTAAAAATAAGGATAAAAAAGACATGACTTCAACTTCCAATACTCAGTCAACGAATGCCAGTAGCTTTAATACCAATAACAATGCAAATGCAAATATCGAAATAGAGGCTGATATCAGCTATCGATTCGATTTTGAGCGTTTTTTTGAGCATTTGGTTGATGTATCGCTCACCTTTACGGCAGCGACAGATGCGCCTCAGCTTTGGTTGCCAGCGTGGATACCGGGCAGTTATTTGATGCGTGAGTTTGCTCGAAATATTACAGCGGTACATTATCAAATAACGGAGGGTGATAAACCGTCTGAGACTTATCGAGCCCAAAAAGTAGATAAAAATACGTGGCAGTTACCGCAATCAAAGCTAGGGCAGACAGTAAACGTAGCGTATGAAGTCTATTGTTATGATTTATCAGTGCGTACCGCTTATGTCGATCAGCAGCGTTTGTATGGGAATTTTACCTCTTTGGCGTTGGCAGTCGATGGGCAAGAAAAAACACCAGTAAAAGTAAATTTGGTTGTGCCAGCAGCATTTTTGGCAGGCAAGGATGATAATCTTGTACTTTTGGCATGTGGTTTAGAGGCGACGCATCTACGTCTTGATGGGCAGCATAGCTACGGACTACAGGCAGACAGTTATCACGACTTGATTGATTATCCTTTTGAAATTGCAGAACAAGACAGCTTTGATTTTATTGTTCATGATAGTACGCATCAAACCCTAGCGCATAAATTTTACCTCTCAGGTAAGCACAATGCCAATATGGGCAGATTACAGCAAGATATGACACAGATTTGCCAGAGCTATCTAGATTGGTTGGGTGACGCGCCATTTAGTGATTATACTTTTATGACGTTTGCCAGTGGTCAGGATTACGGCGGTCTTGAACACATCAATTCGACCAGTCTGATCACGCCGCGTCGTGACTTGCCAAGTTTCGATGAGCCAAAGCTACCAAGTGCCGACTATCAGCGATTTTTGGGACTGTGCAGCCATGAGTATTTTCACTCATGGTGGGTCAAAACCGTGCGTCCAGATGTCATGCTAGACGCGGATTTGCGCCGTGAAGCATACACGCCGTTGCTATGGGTATTTGAAGGTTTTACCTCTTATATCGATGATTTTATGTTGCAAGCATCGAATGTGATTGACAAGGCAAGCTATCTTAAACTGCTGGCTGAACAAATCAACCGTTACTATCAAACCTCAGGGCGCGCGCACCAAAGCGTCGCCGAGTCTAGCTTTGATGCGTGGATTAAATTGTATCGCAGTGACGAAAATACGGGCAACGCGGGGATCAGCTACTATAATAAAGGCGCATTGGTGGCGTTGTGTTTGGATTTGACCTTGCTGCAAAAGAGCGCAGGTCGCTATCGTTTGTTTGATGTGGTTAAAGCGTTTTATACTCAAGCCAAACAAAATGATAATAAACGCATTGGTATCAGTGTTGCTGATATGGGCGTAGTGATTGGTCAGTTCATGCCGCTGGCGGAATGGGAAGATTTTGAGCGTCGTTATGTCAATGGCGTTGAAGAGTTGCCTATTGAAGCGCTGTTAGCAGAAAATGGCGTCAAGATTCGTACCAATACCACAGAGACGGCTGATAAGCACGTTCCTTGGGGCATACGGTGTGTCGAAATGCCCACTGGACTTAAGATCAATCGGGTACAACGTGATAGCGTTGCTGCCAAAGCTGGACTCTCGGCGCATGATGTCATTATTGCAATTGATGGTATCAAGGCTGATAACAAGCAACTGGTATCGCTCAGTAATGCAGAGCGCGACGTTGAATGTTATTTCTTTCGCCGTGATGAGCTAATGTCTGTCCATGTGCGGCCTCAAGCCACTATTGAGGCACAGCAAGGCATTACCGGTCTCAATGCAAGTATGGAAACGGTATTCCCTCATAAAGTAAGCCTACATTTAAAAACAAGTAGTGTACCTTCAGAGGGCGATGATCATCGTTTACAGGTAAAAGCAAGCTGGGAGACTTGGCTTAATGTCATGGAACGTTATTAGGTTGAAGGCATGTTTTCATTAGTCTCAAGGGCAGTAAGCCAATTCTCCATCAGTTCAATCTCAGTCTGCTGGGTGTCGATGATGGCTTGTGCCAATTGACGCATTTCCTCGTCAGTACCATATTTGAGCTGTATTTTTGCCATCTCTACGGCGCCAATATGATGCGGTAACATACCACGTGCAAATGCCACGTCAGGCACAGGGTCGGCGATTCCCATTACCATGTCACCGTGCAATGCATCCATGCTCCTCGCATATGCCTGCTGCATTGCTTCGGTATTGGGTTTAGGTTTAGCGGCATCAGGGTGGCTCGCGAGCCATTTATTTAAAGTATCAATTTCGACCTGCTGATTGTCGATAATGTCTTGAGCGAGTTGCCGCATGGCATCATCAGTGCCATACTTTAACTGAATCTCCGCCATATCTACTGCACCGCGATGGTGTCCCAGCATGCCTTTAGCAAAAGCGGTATCAGGGTCGTTATAACCCATACCGATCATCATCTCATCATGCATTTGAGTCATCGATTTTGTGTAGTCTTTAAGCATGTCAGTCATTTGTGTCTCATCGTTGACGCTTTCACTTTCTACTATTGCATCATCAGTCATGCTTTCGTGTTGAGCATGGGACATTTCCGTCACTGGCGGCGTTATTTCTTCTACAGAAGCAGATTGTTCATCCTTGGTTGCTGGTTGACAGGCACTTAATAGAAGTGCAGAAGAAATGCTCGTAGCCAACAAGACAAAACGATGAGAAGCAATCATGACATATTCCTACTATAAAAAATTGAATAAAATGATAAGTGAGTCAGACCTACTCTACATAACCAATGATGTGCTGAATTTTAGCAGATAAATCTTACCCATTCGAGACGCTATGTTTAACAAGTCGTAGGCTTTATATAGTCAATCCACTATGTAAATTGAATACAATGTTGCTAGAATAAATTTGTGCTAATCGATAATGCCTAATTGCTGATAGTGCGTGCTATTTAAATGAATGCACACAAACTCGCCCACCGCCAAACCACCCAATTCAAACCCTGCTACAGACCAGCGTATTAAGCGTAAACAAGGTAGTCCGACATGAGCAGTCATGCGTCTTACTTGACGGTTTTTACCTTCATAAATAGTGAGCATCAGCCACGAGTCCGGCACACTTTTACGCTCACGAATAGGCGGGTCACGTTGCCAGAGTGGCATTGGTAGCTCGTCTTCACTGACGTGTTCGATATCGGCAGGCAGGGTCTTACCGTCTTTGAGAATAACACCACGTCTAAGCTGGCTGAGTTGCTCAGTAGTAGGGATGCCTTCGATTTGCACTAAGTAAGTCTTGCCTTGTTTACGCCCAGCATTGGCTTTTGGCGGATGGGTAATGGCTTTATTGACTCTGCCATCACTCGTCAAAATCAACAAGCCTTCTGAGGTGGCATCAAGTCTACCAGCCACTCGCAACGATTTATCCGTAAAATACTGTGAAAGGGTGGTGTGGTCATTGTTGCTATCATCGCGAAACTGACTTTGTACCCCATAAGGTTTATTAAATAAAACGAGACTAGAGGGCGACATAAAATGGTATTTCCTAAACGTAAATCATAAATGAATGATCGTGATGTGTAATCAATCTACTACAAAACCAATAGTATGCTACTGGTATGGACTTAGAGGTGTTCAAAATCCATGCTATAATAGCGGTATTTATATTGATGATACTTAAATAGTGGCTATGTGCCAGAATATTTTTGCTAAACCCTTTATTCTAGTACACTGGCTAAGATAGTGCTCGGCATTTTCACCACCATACCGCAAGTGCGGTGCTCCTCCTCGTTTGCTTAGCTAACAAGTGTCTAGAACGTCACAATTATAATAGAATGGCTAGCATAACAAAGTAGTAAGTGCGCTTGCGATACCTAACATACAACCAAGGAGTTTTATCCATGTCTTATGATAAGGTTATCGTACCAAGAGACGGAGAAAAGGTTACCGTAAACGCTGATTTGTCGTTAAATGTGCCTAATCATCCTATTATCCCATTTATTGAAGGTGATGGTATCGGTGTGGACATCACGCCTGTCATGATAAAAGTGGTCGATGCGGCAGTGGATAAAGCCTATCATGGTAAAAAATCCATCGTTTGGATGGAAGCTTATTTGGGCGAAAAAGCGGCCAAAGTGTATGATGGTGAATACCTGCCAAATGAGACGCTAGAGATTTTAAAAGACTACGTTATCAGCATCAAAGGCCCATTGACCACGCCAGTTGGCGGCGGTTTTCGTTCCCTAAACGTTGCGATACGTCAAGAGCTTGACCTGTATGTCTGTCAGCGTCCAGTACGCTGGTTCGAAGGTGTGCCAAGCCCTGTTCACCATCCTGAATTGACAAACATGGTTATCTTCCGCGAAAACACAGAAGATATCTATTCAGGTATTGAGTGGAAAGCCGGCAGCGATGATGCCAAAAAAATCATTAACTTTTTAAAAGAAGAGATGGGTGTCACCGAGATTCGTTTTTCTGATGACTGCGGTATCGGCATCAAGCCTGTATCAAAGGAAGGGTCACAGCGTTTGGTGCGTAAAGCCATTCAGCACGCCATCGATAATGATCTGCCAAATGTAACCTTGGTACACAAAGGTAATATCATGAAGTTTACCGAAGGGGCATTTAAAGATTGGGGTTATGAGATTGCCGCAGAGCGTTTCGGGGCAGAGTTGTTAGATGGCGGCCCTTGGATGACGATGAAAAACCCAAAAACGGGTAATGATATCATCATCAAAGACGTGATCGCTGATGCGTTCTTGCAGCAAATTCTGATGCGTCCGGCTGATTATTCGGTGGTCGCGACTTTGAACCTAAACGGTGACTACATCTCTGATGCGTTAGCGGCAGAAGTGGGCGGTATTGGTATTGCACCAGGTGCTAACAAAGGTGGCGCGATTGCTGTCTATGAAGCGACACATGGTACTGCACCAAAGTATGCAGGTCAGAATAAAGTAAACCCAGGGTCATTAATTTTATCTGCTGAGATGATGCTACGTGATATGGGTTGGACCGAAGCGGCTGATCTTATTATTAATGGCATCCAAGGTGCTATTGCCAATAAAACAGTGACTTATGACTTTGAGCGTCTCATGCCAGATGCGATTTTGCTTAGTACGTCTGAGTTTGGTAAAGCGATCATTAAGCATATGGATGCTTAACTGACTCGTTTTCATGATTGGTACAAACAATTATGATTGGCACAAAAAACACCCCTCAGATCTAAATTCTGAGGGGTGTTTTGTTTATGGTAACTTGAGCCAGCTTAAACGCCTTTAGATAAAAGCAGTTTAAGCCCTGCTATCCAAGTATATTACAACGATGCTAGAGTCTCATTGAATAAAGCGCTTGGACGCATGACTTGCTCAGCCAGTTTCTCATCCGCTAAGTAGTAGCCTTTGATGTCTACAGACTTGCCTTGAGCGTCATTCAACTCTTTGACGATAGCTGCTTCATTGCTTTCAAGCTTTTGTGCAAATGGGACGAATTGGGCTTTTAGATCAGCGTCTTGATCTTGTGCGGCCAACTCTTGCGCCCAGTACATGGCAAGATAGAAATGACTACCACGGTTGTCTAATTCACCTGTTTTGCGTGATGGTGACTTGTCATTTAACAACAGTTTTTCGGTTGCTCTATCAAGTGTATCGGCCAGTATCTTCGCTTTGGCATTTTTGTCATTCTCTGCCAAATGCTCCAAAGACACTGCTAGGGCCAAAAACTCACCCAATGAATCCCAACGTAAGTGGTTTTCTTCTACAAGCTGTTCAACATGCTTTGGTGCAGAACCACCAGCACCCGTTTCAAACAAACCACCGCCCTTCATCAACGGTACGACTGACAACATTTTTGCACTCGTTCCGAGCTCTAGAATTGGGAACAAATCGGTTAGATAATCTCTTAAAATGTTACCTGTTGCAGAAATAGTATCTAAACCGCGAGCAACGCGCTCTAAGGTATAACGCATGGCGCGAACCTGAGACATGATTTCGATGCGCAAGCCTTCGGTGTCATACTCTTTTAGATACATTTTAACTTTCTTGATGAGTTCATTCTCATGTGGACGATATGGGTCTAACCAAAAGATAACGGGCGTATCTGATTCGCGTGCGCGGCGTACAGCAAGTTTTACCCAATCTTGGATAGGCTCATCTTTAACCTGACACATGCGCCAGATATCACCCTCTTCAACACGTTTTTCAAGTAAGACTTCATCAGTATCCACGTCGACAATACGGGCGATACCCGCATCGCTAGATTCAAAAGTCTTGTCGTGTGAGCCGTATTCTTCGGCTTTTTGTGCCATCAAGCCAACGTTAGGAACCGTACCCATCGTGGTTGGATCGAAGTTGCCATGCCATTTGCAGAAGTTAATCATTTCTTGGTAAATGCGAGCAAAGGTAGACTCTGGCATGACTGCTTTACAGTCATACATTTTGCCATCAGCACCCCACATTTTACCACCTGAACGAATCATCGCTGGCATAGACGCATCGACAATCACGTCACTGGGTGAATGAAAGTTGGTGATGCCTTTTGAAGAGTCAACCATGGCGAGACGTGGGCGATGCTCTTGGCAGGCATGCAAGTCTTGTTCAATCTCTTCGCGTTTTGATGCTGGAAGGGTAGAGATTTTGTCGTATAGGTCAGCCATGCCGTTGTTGACGTTGATGCCCAATTCATCAAAGAAAGCACCGTGCTTCTCAAACGCGTCTTTGTAGTAGATTCTGACTGCGTGTCCAAACACGATAGGATGTGACACCTTCATCATGGTGGCTTTTACATGCAGTGAAAACAAGATGCCAGCTTCGCGGCAATCTTCCATTTCACGCTCATAAAACTCTAGCAATGCTTTTTTGCTCATAACCATCAGATCGATGACTTCTTTATCAAGCAAAGCAATTTTAGGTTTTAATATCTTTTGAGTGCCATCATCAAGTAATAACTCCATACGTACGGTACGGGCTTTGTCTAAAGTGATAGATTGCTCGCCATCATAGAAGTCGCCGCCATGCATGTGTGATACGTGCGTGCTTGACCATTGCTTCCACTCACCCATAGAGTGAGGGTGTTTACGAGCGTAGTTTTTGACCGCTTTTGGTGCGCGGCGATCTGAGTTACCCTCACGCAATACTGGATTTACAGAACTGCCTAAGCTTTTGCCATAACGCTTACGAAGTTCTATTTCTTCATCAGTTTTAGGATCATCTGGAAAGTTAGGTATGGCATAGCCTTTGCTTTGTAGCTCTTTAATGGCCGCTTTTAGCTGTTGTACTGAGGCACTGATGTTTGGCAGTTTGATGATATTGGTGTTTGAATCTTGCGTCAGACGACCCAGCTCAGCCAAATTGTCAGGAACGCGTTGTTCTTCAGTTAAATACTCAGGAAATTCAGCCAACACGCGCGCGGCAACAGAGATATCGGTGGTTTCAACAGAAACGCCTGCGGTTTGTGTAAATGCCTTAACAATAGGCAAAAATGATAGGGTTGCAAGCGCTGGGGCTTCGTCAGTTTTTGTATAAATAATTTTTGACATTTTAGTAGTGTCTTCCTTTAGGCTGGAGTTAAAAATAAAACGCAGATATGAGGCTGAATATACTTAAATGGTACTATGCAATGCTGAACGACGTGCTCAAGTCCACCATATCTGCGCTCTTAGAAATTTTTGAAACTGCTTAACACTTCTTTTTCGTAAACCTTCTTTAAAATAGTACTTTATGGCCATGTGCTGATATCATTTGGCCGTCAATCCACTAGCCGTCCATCAACTATAAAGCAGCGTCGATGTCAATCTCGTATAGTGAACTAAGTATACTGTTTTCGCTCATATCCTATGTATTTGAATTATATTAAGCTAATAACAACCTTATTCTACCAGCCATCCGCTTCGATATCATCTTTTCCATACAACTACTGTCTTTTCATTCTAAAAATAATCATGCATGCCTTGAGTAAACTTTCCCCGCTTGTCGCTTATTCTGTAAGCTTACAACTTTAAAAATTCATATTTATAGATACGTCATCTTAATAACATTTTTTTATTTTAGTCTGCCCATATTGTCTTTTTATCCCCTTTTATATCACGTCTCAACTTCATTTTTATGAAAAACAACCATAAAAAATCATCTGTAATAACTGTCAGTGGTTTTTTATTAAATTCAGAAATATGTTTGCAAATTGTGACAGCAAACTGGCAAAAATTTGCTAGGCTAGATTGCTAACCGATAAGGTATCGGCACATACATCGCGACTGTAGTGATTAATGATAGTGGCTAATGATAGTGATTATGAATATGAATCTAGAATACGCTTTGATGAATGACACCAGTTGGCAGAATCAAGCTGACTGGCAAACGCCAGATACGCCATTTATGTCGTTTGCTTTTTGGCAAGCGCTGGCAGACACGGGGGCGATTGGTGAGGAGGCAGGATGGCTACCGATATTTATTTTGGTACATCGTGTTGCTGATAACGAAGATAGCATTGATAGCGCAGCAGACCGTGCGGCGGACACAGCACTACAACCTGTCGCGGTGATGCCAGTATTTATAAAAGGCCATCATCGCGGCGAGTTTGTATTTGATCACGCATGGGCAGAGGCTTACGCGCGTTACGGGGTTGATTACTATCCAAGGTTAGTCACCAGCGTGCCTTATACGCCGATTACGGGTCAACGATTGTGGTTGGCAAAAGGTGAAACGTTAAATGAGAGTATTATAAAAACAGCCATCGCGGGCATTGACGATATTGCCCAGCAAGTGGGTGCTTCAAGCTGGCATGGGCTGTTTGTCACGCCTGAACTGGCTGCCGTCGCGACCGCCGCTATGCCAACTGATATCGACGTAGCACTTATCATTGCAGCACAAGATAACGGTATAGAGTCGCCGCCTATTGACCTGCCAATACTAGAGCGACAAGGCTGTCAGTTTTTATGGCAAAATAAAGACTTGCTCAAAGACAGTCAGCCATTTGCAGATTTTGAGGCATTTTTAACAACGTTAAAAGCCAAAAAACGCAAAACCATCCGTGCTGAGCGTCGTAAGGTTGCAGAGCAAGGCATCACCTGTCAACGCAAATGCGGTGATGCTATCACGGATGAAGATTGGAAGGCTTTTTATCACTGTTATGTCATGACGTATGCGGTACGCGGTCAGCATCCTTATTTAACGATCGATTTTTTTATGGCTTTGGCGCAAGACATGTCTGAGCATCTTATGCTCGCGCAAGCGCTAGATCAAAATGGTGACATTATCGCCAGTAGTTTGTTCTTATACGATACTCCTGAGAACGACAGTGTTAGTGATACGACGACTTTATACGGTCGCTACTGGGGCGCGCTGGGTGAATACGACAGCTTGCATTTTGAGCTGTGCTACTATCAAGGCATTGAGTTTGCCATAGAGCAAGGTTTGAGGTATTTTGATCCGGGCACGCAAGGGGAGCATAAATTGATTCGAGGATTTATTCCGACGACAACGCATTCTCTCCACCGTATTTATGATCCGCGTTTTGTACCAGCGATTAGTGATTTCTGTACTCAAGACCGACTGCATATGACCCAATATCGTCAGCAAGCGTTTGAGTCTTTGCCATTTAACGCAGATAACATGCCTGATTTTGATGCCACTAATTTTTAATCCTTCGTAATTAGCCGTTTACTATGTCCAAAAATCACGTTTCTTTTACCCCTGTTTTACCTCCTACTGAGCTACTACCGTGGCTTAATGTTGAGGGCTCTCTCACGGCTGTACTAGAGGCCAAAGCAGGGCAGCCTTTGCACGTAAAGCGCGGTTTTGAAGGTTATCGATTGTTGTCACTAACCCAAAAAAAGCAACTGGGTATACAAGGCATCATGATCAGTCGTCCCATGCTGGCTTGGGTGCGCGAGGTACAACTCTATGGCAATGATGAGCAGCCTTGGGTAAAAGCACAAAGTGTCTTTCCATTACCCAGTCTGGTCGGTCGTGCACGTCGTCTGCAACAGCTCAAAGGCACGCCCATCGGTTATGTACTATTCAAGCGCAGTCGCACACTGCCCAACCAACGCTTCATTCAGCATACAAGTGAGGGCTGGCAACGGCAAACGCGTTATGATTGGTATGGCCGCTCATTGCTCATCAGCGAAACCTTTTTGCCTGCGTTTTTGTCTCATGATGCCGATAAGGGTGATATAACTACGGACGCTATAAATAAAGTTTAATATATAAAAATACAGCTAATTATTGATTAATAAATTAACAGTTGTCTGGTAATTTGAGAATATGGTATAAATGCAATTTAGTAACATTACTATACTTTTCTTAACATCAGGAACTTCCTATGAGCGTCAAAAACCCATTGTTATCCTTGTTTGCAAAATCTGCAATTTTGCTAGCGGTTAGTACCGCTATGTTTGGTTTGTCTATCAATGCAAACGCTGGTTTTTTGGATAGTATTTATGAGGCACAAAGTACCATTAGCTCAATCGGTAGAACGGCCGATAGCATTAGGGGTAGTAAACAGTCTGTGTCTAACTTAAGTGAAGATATGGGTTTTGCAGACTTAGTCAATCAAAATAACCAAAGCAACCAATCCAACAAAGAAAAGCCAGTTTCTGGTTCTATATTATTTGGCAAATTACAAAGCACTAAGCTCTACTCACAGGCCAATAAGTCTTCTAGCCCTATCGCTATCCTAGCTCAGCAGGACATCATGATATATATGGGTACTGAGCAAAATGGCTACTACCATGTGGAGAGTGACAAAGGTGAAGGTTGGGTATCGAAGCCATTAGTCAGTATTCAATAGTTTATTATCTTTATTTTATTAGAGTTATGTTTTAATGAAGTCTATGTATCTATAAATTAGTGTGTCGTGCAAAAAATAGACCTTCCAAAATGGCTGTTTTTCAAATTATTGATAACTGTCTATGATTTAATTCTATATAAAATCGTACGTTATTTAGCTGTGTTATATAGCCATTTAATTTGCTCATCTTAAGGTGGGCTTTTTTGCGCTCGCTGCCCAAATTTTCATGTTACACTTAATCTTTAGCGATGCTTTCGATGCAGGCCTGTATCGAGTTTATTGCCGAATGGGATAAGCTGCTGACAGATCGATTGCTCTCGCTTATCCCTATTAATATTTGCTAATAGCCTCCATTTACAATAATGGTCATACCATAAAACAGCGTAGATAAAAACAGAGTGCAGAGGTATCAATGATACGTCGAGCGACGTTGACGCAGTATTCGTTTTATTGTGGGCATGCTATCAGCTTTTTTTTCAATGATATTTCCAACGACAGTCACTACTTAGGACATTACTATGTTTAAAGATATTTCTATCAAAGATTTTGATCCAGTACTTGCTGAAGCGATGGCCGCAGAAAGCGTTCGTCAAGAAAATCACATCGAATTGATTGCCTCTGAAAACTACTGCTCACAAGCAGTAATGGAAGCGCAAGGCACTGACCTAACTAACAAATACGCTGAAGGCTATCCTGGTAAGCGTTACTATGGTGGTTGTGAGCATGTAGATGTCGTTGAACAATTGGCCATTGACCGCGCAAAAGAGCTGTTCGGTGCTGAGTATGTCAACGTTCAGCCACATTCAGGCAGCCAAGCAAACTCTGCCGTATTTTTAGCATTACTAGAGGCCAATGACACCGTACTTGGCATGAGCCTAGACGCTGGGGGTCACTTGACGCATGGCGCACACATCAACTTCTCAGGTCTGAACTACAATGCTGTACAGTATGGCTTGGTAGATGGTACTGGTCTTATCGATTATGACCAAGTAGATAGCTTGGCACGTGAGCACAAGCCAAAAATGATTATCGCTGGTTTTTCAGCGTATTCGCAAGTAGTCGATTGGCAGCGTTTCCGTGACATCGCAGATGAAGTAGGTGCATATCTATTGGTCGATATGGCACACGTCGCTGGCCTAGTGGCTGGCGGTGTATATCCAACGCCAGTACCTTTCGCTGACGTTGTCACAACTACCACGCACAAAACCCTACGTGGCCCGCGCTCAGGTATGATCTTGGCTCGTGATGAGAAGCTTGCCAAAAAACTAAACTCTGCCGTATTCCCAGGCAACCAAGGTGGCCCGTTGATGCATGTCATCGCGGCAAAAGCGGTTTGCTTTAAAGAAGCGTTAGAAGATAATTTTAAAACGTATCAACAGCAAGTGGTTAAAAACGCGCAAGCCATGGCGAAAGTCATCCAAGAGCGCGGTTATGAAATCATCTCTGGTGGTACTGAAAACCATCTCATGCTGATCAGCTTAGTTAAGCAAGAAATGACCGGTAAAGAGGCCGATAAATGGCTTGGCGACGCACACATCACTGTGAACAAAAACGCTGTGCCAAACGATCCAAAATCCCCGTTCGTGACGTCTGGTATCCGTATCGGTACACCAGCCATTACTACTCGCGGCTTCAACGAAGCGCAAGCAGGTGATTTGTCTGGTTGGATTTGTGACGTACTAGACAGCCGTGGTGATGAAGCCGTTGCGACAGAAGTACGCGGTAAAGTTGAAGCAATCTGCAAAGAGTTGCCAGTTTACGAAAAAAACCAGTAAGTGTTAGTTAGCCCTTATTAAGGGTTGTATAAAATAAAAAACCGCTTGGCTTTTGCTAGGCGGTTTTTTTGTTAATCAAGCTTGAGATATTCGGAGAGTATTCTCAACCTTTCTCTAATGTTTGAAACATCATTGGTACCATGCTGAGAAAGCCTGTCATATTCAAGTAAATCATAGTCAGCATCTTCATATTTTATTTCTGCAAGCTTTCTATTATCTTTGACTGACTTATCAAACTCATAGAGTTCAACTCTCCGAATGTCTTTACCTAATTGAATGGATTTTTTAAACAGTAAGTAATAAACAACCATAATACCTTGAGTTCTCAGCAAGTCATCCTTATCAGAGAAAACAGTGTTCATATTTTCTAAGACGCTTGTTACGTTAGCTTGGAAGCAAGAAACCTCATCATATTTTTCTTTATAGTTTTTGACCATACTATCTAGATATACTTTTTTAGTATCAATTAATTTATTGTGTTCATGACTTGAAGTTTCAACAAGTAGAAATCTTGCAGAAACTTCCATGTGTTGATACCGTGAATTTCTGAATTTAACTTTTTTAATAAATAATGGATGTTGTGAGATTTCACGAATGGCCGATACCATAGCTCCCCCAAACGCATTTCTCTTTTCAGCAGAATTCAAGGGCACAGCTTCATTAAGTCTAGAGAACATATCTTCAATTAAGTCAATATCATCAGAGCTAACACCTATTATAGGTAGAACGAAAGAATCAAATTTTATTTTTATTTTTGGATGTTTTTGCGCGATATCTTGATAGGTCATTCCAGCTAGTTTTAGACTTTCATCATCTTGATACTCAAAGTCATCAGATAATGGAAAACCATTATCCATAAACCACCAAATAGTTTCTAACCGCTGTCTACCATCAATAATAGAGTATTGTTTTCCTGTTTCTTTTTTTTCTTCTCTAGTGAATTTATGAAAATATATTTTAGGTATATCATAATCATTAAGAATAGAATCAATTAAAAGTTTTTTCTTCTCGAGAGTCCAAACGCTTCCGTTTCTTTGATACTCTGGTGATATTTCAATCTCATCTTTTTCAGAAAAAACTCTTAAAATTGTAGTATTTTGCAGAGGGCTTGTTTCAATATAACTCATTGCATCTTATCCTTAAGTAATAGTCCAATACTAGAAAGCTCTGGGAAAAGAGAAAACCTATTAAAGCTTAATAGCTCTAACTCTTTTTTTAATCTCAACTTACTCTCTTTAGGTATCTTATATTTGAAAATTTGTTGATTAATGTCGCAGTAATCTTCAAGTGGCTTATCTTTTAAATGATGAATAGTAAAAACGCCTTGTTGAGCTTGAATTCTAGCATTATTTCTAGTAGCTATTGTCGCAATAGGATTCATCTGTATACGAGAGTTTCTTAAGCTTTGTATTCCATAGTTTGTAAGATGAACATCATCAAAAGATGGAATATAATACTTATTTTCATCCTCAATATTTGCAAGTTTATTTAACTCGATGGGCTTAAGCATCCAAAGAGTACCATCACTGAGTAAGTGGTCTTCTTCAGATATTGCGAAATATAGAGAAGCTAAAGCACTTTCAGACCAATCTAGCAATCTAGTCTGCACTCCGTAATGCTGCATTAAAAACATCCAATCAAAATCGCTTTTAGGACTTGTATCTATAAGCATTGATGCTGATTGTTTAAACCTAGTTAGTAGTATTTCTTCGCTTATTTTCTTACTGCTACGAAATATTCCAGGTAGTAATTTCCAATCAAAGCAAGCTTCACCTCTAAACCATACATCTTCATCGTAATCACCAATATCTTGGTTTAAGTTTTCAATTAAGCTACCAATTGATGTAATTTCTCTTTCCATGTTTTTTCCAGATTTTTATCAAATTTCGTTTAGAAATATTGCTCTGTTACCAGTATATCTTATAAGTCTTAAGTACAAACAAAAATCTTACTTCAGTGAAGGTAAAGCTAGATCCAAGCTATACTATTTAGATATAAGAAAGCCCCAACTATATAAATATAATTGGGGCTTTCTTATGTTAATACAGTCTGGTTTAAAAACTAAAATCACATAAACGGCAATTTGGTAAATATCTGCAATACCGTGGCATTGACGATATCAACGAAGAAAGCACCAACCATCGGTACAATCAAAAACGCCTTGGGCGAGGGTAGATAACGGTCAGTGACTGCCTGCATATTGGCAATCGCCGTTGGCGTTGCACCCATACCAAAACCACAATGACCCGCTGACAACACCGCCGCATCGTAGTCTTTACCCATCACTTTAAAGGTTATAAAGTAAACATAAATGATCATAATGACGGTCTGCACCAGCAAGATAATCAAGACAGGGCCTGCCAAATCAGTCAGCTGCCATAGCTTCAATGATAGCAATGCCATTGCCAAAAATAGACTCAAAGAGGCGTTACCAAACACATCAATCGAGCGGTCAAACATATCAAAATTGAACACAGTGGTTAAGACGTTACGAATGATGACGCCACCTGCCAGAGCCCAAACGAAGGTAGGTAGCTCAAACCATGTGTCTTGAGCAACAAGGGTCATTACATCAGCAAACGCCAACGCCGCTGCAAATAGCGCCAACGTCTCAATCGTAGAAGACGCAGTGATAAAACGCATACTATCAGGTCTTTCAAAAATCTCTTTATTGCTGTGCGCTGAATCTTCGTCATGCTTGGTGCTATAAAGTGACTGCGCGCCAGCGACTTTTTCGATGTCACTAGGATTGGGATTGGGAACAGTTGGTTTTAGCCCAAGTCTTTGAATCAAACGGCGTGCCACTGGACCACCTATGATACCACCAGCGACCAAACCATAGGTAGCCACTGCGATACCCAATGTCGTCGCACCGACCACACCATATTCTTGCTCTAAGGTAATACCCCAAGCACCTGCCGTACCATGACCACCAGTCAGCGCGATCGAGCCTGTTACCAGCCCAAGTAAGGGATCAAGTCCCAGTACGCTCGCCATTGCTACGCCAACGATATCTTGTAGCACAATAAATACTGACACTACGATGGTAAAAATCAATAATGGCGTTCCACCGGCTTTTAAGCGACTAAAATCAGCACTGAGACCAATAGAAGCAAAGAACATTAGCATGGTTGCGGTCTGCAATCCTTGGTGAAAGTTAAAGCTATATCCCCAAACGATATTGAGAACATAGACCACAACCGCTGCGACCAAGCCCCCAGCCACAGGTTCTGGAATATTAAAGTCTTCTAAGAATTTAATCTTTTTTACCAAAATACGCCCAAGTAATAGTACTAAAGTGGCTAATATCAGCGTGTAATAGCCATTTAAGGTAATTTCCATAGGTTAATCCTTTTTTTACAAATAAATTAACCTGAATTCGGGATAAATATGGCTTTATCTCGAATTCAGGTTTAGGCGATGATGAGTAGTCAAGCCTCATTAGTAGGAGATATAATAACCCACAATTGTGGCTTACCAAACTCTCTGTAAGCATCGTTGATAATGCTTTTAAAAACATTGAAATCTTCGGTATTTATTTTTTCTACTGTGGTTAGATTTAGTATTAGATGCGTGACTGCGCTGTCTGTCAAACAGTCCCACGCACTATCCCAGTTAGGTGAGAAGTAACTTGGGAAATCACAGGCATGGGCTAAGTGTGTTAATAACGTGGCTTTATCCAGTACTTCACTCACAGATATGTTAACAGCCTGTGCCGGAATGCTCGTACTTATTGCTGTACCGTTTTGGTTAATGTGATTTTGATTAACGTGGTCTTGATTAACATAGTGGATGGCTTGGCTCATATTATTTTACCTGTAGTCTGCTAAAGCTATCGTAATGGTCAACGGTCAGATAGTAAACGGTTGGTGGATGGCCACCTGTGACAATACGCCGTGCGCCGCGATGTGACACTCCAACAGTAGGAACCGTATATTCGCGGTAGTAGCCTTGCGACTGTGCTGGCAGTCTGCCTTCGCGATTATAAAAGGTCGTGCCATCTTTTTGCGGATAAGGGAAAGGCCCGCCTTGCTGAATAAGCGCAATAGTGTGATCTATTTGCGCATCACTCGTTATACCGGTAGTTGCGGCTTGATTTGAGTTTTCAGATGCAGAATGAGTTAGTGAGGTTTGCGCATTATCTTCAGCAAAAAAAGCAGAGTTTATATCACCAAAAAAGTAAACCGCGACAGCGATGAGTGCTATTAGACTGAATAAGGTTGATAAGGCGCTTCTTTTATAATGGCCGCCGCGCTGATGGTTCTGGTCACGACGACTCTGGTATGGTCTATTATTAGCGTGATTTTGACGGCTAGTATTTGAATCGTGAGGTGTGAGATCCGATACTGAGGTGTCTAAAATACTCAATGTGTTAAAAGTAACTTCGGTTGCCCGTAATTGATTTTTGTCATTACGTTCACTATTAAAGTAGACTTTTTGGCCAACGCTAATGGGCTGCGACAAGCGAACTTTACTCACATGAAAAAATACATCTTCACTCTGATTATCCACATCGATAAAGCCATAACCTTTATCTTGGTTCCAACGTTTAATCTTGCCACTTTGCATAGGCTCAGTTTCCTATAAAAGGTCTCAGTGAGGAGACCATATGTTTTATGGTGGTTGTGTTTTATGGTAGTTATATTTTGTGGTGCTTGCGCCACATATTCGACGCTAATAAAAAAACGCCAGCTATTGGGCTGACGTTTTTTATAGATTATACGTGAAGTGAGAGGATAGCGGCTAATCGTATTTTTTGGGTTTGGTATTGGTTAAGCGCGCGTCTCACCATGACCATAAACGATCCATTTTTGTGAGGTAAGACCTTCTAGTCCAACAGGGCCACGGGCATGAATTTTGTCAGTCGAAATACCAATCTCAGCACCCAGCCCATACTCAAAACCATCGGCAAAACGGCTAGAGGCATTAATCATTACGCTCGCTGAATCTACTTCGCGGATGAAACGTTGAGACTTAGTATAGTTGTCAGTAATGATGACATCAGTATGATGGCTGCCGTGGGTATTGATATGGTCAATCGCCTCATCGATACCTGAGACGACTTTTACCGCTAAGATAGGCGCTAGATATTCAGTATCCCAGTCCTCAGCAGTTGCGGCAGACAGATGACCTTTAAGAGTCGCATTGTCATTTAAAATGGTTTGTGACTGATCATCAAGGCGCAATTGCATCGCATCATCAGCGGCTATGATCGCTTCAGCAATCTTTGGCAGTAGCTCGTTGGCGACTGCTTCATCGACCAATAGCGTCTCCATGGTATTACAAGTGCCGTAGCGATGGGTTTTTGCGTTGACGCTGACGTCAATCGCGATTTGGGCATCTGCATCGCTATCGATAAAGGTATGACAATTGCCATCTAAATGCTTAATCACAGGCACACGGGCATCACGGCTGATACGCTCAATCAAGCCTTTACCGCCGCGTGGCACGATGACATCGACATAGTCAGTCATGGTAATCAGCTCGCCAACAGCGGCGCGATCGGTCGTTTGTAGTACTTGCACACTGTGCTCCGATAGACCGACTTTTTGTAGACCTTCTAAGATACATTTGGCAATCGCTTGATTGGATTCAAACGCTTCAGAGCCGCCGCGCAAGATAATCGCGTTGCCTGATTTTAATGCCAATGAAGCGGCCTCTAACGTTACGTTAGGACGCGACTCATAAATCATACCGACCACGCCAAGTGGCACACGCATTTTGCCCAAATGAATCCCTGATGGCTGATAAGTCATATCCGTGACTTCACCAATAGGATCGGGCAGGGCGGCGACGTCTTTTAGACCTTTTAGCATTCCATCGAAACGCGCGTCGTTTAGCTCTAGACGGTCAAGTAAGGCGGCATCCAAATCATTATTTTTACCATTGTTCATATCAATTTTATTGGCGGCCAAAATAGCTTGTTTGGCGTTTTTTAACACTTCGTGAATCGCCATGAGCGCTGAATTTTTATCGCCCGTATTGGCAGCGGCAAGCGCGCGAGAGGCTGCTCGTGCTTGTTTGCCGACGGATTGCATATAGGCGACGATGTCTGTGGTATTCGATTGACTCATAAATTATTTCCTTATAGTGATAAATGTTTTATAAAAATACAAGCGCCAATAAGGCGAATTTTTAGCAAAATTAGCACAAAGAGATTTTAGTACCCATAGGGTATTACGCTACTTAACATAGAGGAGATTGACCCGATAGTAAAGACGATTTTGTGAATAGCCCCTGTTTTATAAGGCATTTATAATCATTTTTTTATGCTATTCACACTATATTATGTTTGAGTTGAGTTGGTTGTAATAGGATACCAGCATCACCAAAGACCAGTCAAAAAGCAGATTTGTCGTTACGTACCTTTAACAGAACTGTGTTGTAACTACTAAGGTCGTCGCAATCAATCATAAGTATAGTAGCTACTAAGACTGTGGGCGAAAGCAGTTATCAAGTGACTGATCGCTCACAATATGATTATTAATTAAGTATCAATGGGTACTTACGGAGAATAGAAATGGCTAAGACAAATCGCAGTATCAATAAAAGCTGGTTGACGGTTGGATTGGTCGCAGCGGCATTAACGCTAAGTGCTTGCGGCAACAAGGAGGAGTCACCAACGGAAACTGAATCGCCAGTTGATGCACAAACAGCGGTGGAAGAAGAGGCCACTGGTACTGCAACGGCAAACAGTGACGTTGCTGTGGCTGGTGCAAATGACGATGTGGCTGTTGCTAGCGCTGATGGTATAGCAGTGAGTGACACTGATGATGTAGCGGTAGCGACTGCTGATGACTCGGAAATGTTAGATGGCACTGAAAGCTCAGAACATGTTTCAACCTATTAGGTCGTGATTATTTCAACGGTGATTATTTAAGCGGTGATTATTTCAGCAGTGATTATTTCAGCAGTGATTATGAAATCGTTAGTACTGTTTTTAAATAAAACCATTTTTAAACAAAACCACTTTTAGATAAAACCACGCCCAGTCAGTTTAAGTGATAAAATAAAGCTCAGCGCTGTCAAGACAGTCTGGGCTTTTTTATGTCAGTTACATACAGATGCTTAGCCAACTTGGTGACCCGCCTAGTCTATACAAGATTTGCCTTTTTACTGCGTAATAAGAGACAATATGACATTTTTCTCTTTGTCTTATGAACCATAGCGATAACACAACCATGCTATGGTTGATGCCAATAGTATATATATGGCTATTTTTTACTCACATTTTCACTCATATTTATTGGAAGTCTGTTAAACCATGCTTGATATCGCAAAAAATCCGACTCGGCCTATCGCCTTAGATTTACAAGACATCCATAAAAGCTACGGCTCATTGGCAGTGCTAAAAGGGGTGTCTCTCACCGCTTACGATGGCGATGTGATCTCTATCTTGGGTTCATCTGGCTCAGGCAAATCCACCTTGCTACGCTGTATTAATCTGCTTGAACAGCCAAATCAAGGCCGTATCATTATTGGTAACGATGAGCTGATATTAAAACCTGCTAAGTCAGGTGAGCTACAAGCGGCAGATATCAAGCAATTAGAAAGTCTGCGTGCTCGCGTGGGTTTCGTTTTTCAGAACTTTAACTTATGGCCGCATAAGACAATTCTGCAAAACATCATCGAAGGGCCAACGCAAGTTTTAAAAATCAAAAAAGCCCAAGCCATTAGCGATGCTGAAAAACTGCTCGATAAAGTGGGTCTGCTCGATAAGAAAGATGCTTATCCAGCGAACTTGTCTGGCGGTCAACGTCAACGTGTGGCCATCGCCCGTGCGCTTGCTATGCAGCCGCAGGTACTATTGTTTGATGAGCCAACCTCAGCTCTTGACCCTGAGCTGGTCAATGAAGTACTCGCAGTCATGCGTGAGCTGGCAGAAGAAGGCCGTACCATGCTGATCGTCACCCATGAGATGCGCTTTGCCCGAGAAGTATCCAGCAAAGTGGTGTTTTTACATCAAGGTGTGATCGAGGAGATTGGTACGCCTGAGCAAGTATTTGATAACCCCACCTCTGAGCGTGTCAAAGACTTTATGGCGTCGCATCGTCAAGCCTAGAGCGTAGCCTCAATTCAATCCTTGGTGATTACTTAAAAGTAATCATTATGCAGTTCCTAGTCGCTACTCAAAAATAATCACTATTTAAAAATAGTCATTATGCAAAAATCTAGGATGGTGACGTTTTTGCCATCCTAAGCCTGCCATTCCAAAATCATCTAAAAATGAAAACCACCACGCAGTAATTACAGCTGACGTTTTATTACCGTTTAATGACAGTTGGTATGTAAAATGTTTGTTTTTGATATTTTACTCAGGTATTATCAGGATGCTTACAGGTGGCCGATGATGATGGCTGCTGGTATATCCTACTACCTATCTTACTTGTCTGGCAGGAACGTCAGAGAACAACATATCAGAACCCTACATTAAAACCCATCAGAATTTAAGGAATGTACGATGTCGAATTCTCGCCTATTGTGGTCATCAATGACCATTGCCGCCGCGTTGATGCTAAGTGCTTGCAGTCAACCTGCTAATGACGCCACCGATACCAATGCGGATGCATCGGCAGCAGAGACGTCTGGCAAGACCATTCGTATCGCGACCGAAGGCGCTTACCCTCCTTTTAACTATACCAATGCTGATGGCAGTTTGGCAGGCTACGATATCGATGTTGCCAATGCCTTATGTAAACAGATGCAAGCCAAATGTGAAATAGTCGCTCAAGATTGGGACGGCATTATTCCCGGTCTATTGGCACAAAAATATGATGCGGTTGTGGCAGGTATGTCGATCACTCCTGAACGTCAAGAAAAGGTTGACTTTACCGAGCCTTACTTCTCTAACACGATGGTGTGGCTGACCGATACAAATGGCAAATTTGATCCTATGGCGATTCAAGGCTTGACACTAGGTGGCCAACGCTCAACCACGCCTGGCGCTTATCTACAAGATAATTACGAAGGCAAAAACGGTAATACCGTGCAGTTGTATGACAATTATGACAATGCGTATTTGGATCTAAAATCTGGTCGTAGCGATGCGGTATTGGCTGAAAAAGTTTCTGCCAAATCATGGTTAGCAGACAACCCTGAAGGCTTTGGTATCGTTGGTGACGAAATTGACAATGACGATAATATTGCCATTGCTGTTCGTAAGGGTGACGCACTTAGAGACGATTTTAATAAGGCACTGAGCGAAATCCGTAGTAATGGTGAGCTGGCACGTCTTGAACAAGCGAACTTTGGTCAATAAATTTCTATTGGTTCATCATCTTCTGATTGCAACATGAGGGAATAGCAAACATGACAATATCTATGGCATCATCACACAAAACCAAAATGCTAAAAACCAAGACACTTTGGCTTGCGCCATTAAGTGCCGCTATGCTTATGCTGGCTGGTTGTAACAATAGCTCAACGCCAGAAGATGGTGCTACAGCTGATACCGCAACCGATGCGCCGATGAGCATAAAAATAGCCACCGAATCAAGCTACAAACCATTTAGCTATACCGACGCTGATGGCAAATTGATTGGCTACGAAATTGAGCTGGTCGATGCTTTATGTGCGCAAATGCAGGCGGAGTGTGAAGTCATTTCACAAGATTGGGATGGTCTGATTCCAGGACTAAACGCGCAAAAATTTGATGCGATTATCGCTGGCATGTCGATCACGCCTGAGCGCAAAGAAGTGGTTGAATTCACAGATCCGTACTTTCACAGCGGTATCATTTTAATTGGTAAAAAAGGCGACGACATCAGTGTGGCAGATTTAGAAGGCCAACCCATTGCGTCACAGCGCTCAACGGTCTCCTCACAATACTTGCAAGATGAGCATGCCAACGCAGATATCAAGCTCTATGACACCCAAGACAATGCCTATTTGGATCTAACGTCAGGCCGTGTACGAGCGATGATGTCTGACAAAGTCACTGGTATCGATTGGTTAAAAACGGATGCTGGTAAAGACTATGAAGTGAAAGGACAAGAAATCAGCACTGACGAAGATGCGATGGGTATTGCGTTTCGTAAAGGAGATCCACTGGTCGCCAAGTTCAACAAAGCCTTGGCTGAGCTAAAAGATAATGGTACTTATGACCAAATCACTGGCAGCTATTTTGGCACCAGCTCAACGGCTGCCGCTCAAAAAGCAGTGGCAACCACTGACGTAAAAGAAGTCATGGTGGTTGAAGGTGATGCCGCCAACAGCGATGCCAATGCCATCATCGCCACAGAAGAGCAAGCGGAAGCCGCCACTAACTGATATGTCAGCTCATCGCTATAAATGCTAGGATTAACGGCTATGGGTATTTACCTATAGCTGTTAATTAAAGTAACAAGGTTAATCCAAGCAACCAAGTTAACCAAAGCGATGAGCCTTATTTTCACATGTAAATACCAAGGACGATCATGAACAAACCTTTTGACCAATACCGTGCAATCGCCAATAACTCAGTCAGCAATGAGGCAAAGGTGCGACGTTTTTCAGTACCTGTAATGGCGATGTCGATGCTTTTGGCTTTGGTAGGTTGTAGTAATGGTCAAAATGAGACTAATGTTGCGGCCACTCAAGATGAGGTAGCGACGGGCGAGGTGTTACGTATTGCTACTGAAGGCGCGTATGCACCCTTTAATTATACCAATGCTGATGGCACCCTTGGCGGTTTTGATGTGGAGATTGCCAACGCACTCTGTGCCGATATGAAAGTGACTTGTGACATTAGCGCACAAGATTGGGACGGTATCATTCCGGGTTTAAAAGCGGGTAAATATGACGCGATTGTAGCGGCCATGTCCGTGACTCCCGAGCGTGAGCAACAGGTTAGCTTTACGGAGCCTTATTTTAGCAATACGTTGGTGTTTTTGGCCAAAAAAGACAGCGATTTTGATCCCAGCAATAGCAGCGATATCAATTCGAACTCTATTGCTGCCCAGCGTTCGACCATCTCTTCGCAGTGGCTTGAGACGGCGTATCCCAAAGCTGATATGAAGCTTTATGATACGTTGAGCAATGCGTTCTTGGATTTGAGTTCAGAGCGTGTTGATGCGATGGTCTCTGACAAACTGCCTGCACTAGAATGGCTTGGTACGACATCGGGCAGTGATTACGCGCTCAAAGGCGAAGAGGTTGATATCAATGATAATTTTGCCATCGCCGTGCGTCCAGGTGATGCGTTGCAAGCGAAAATTAATCAGTCGTTAGCTAATATCAAAGCCAATGGCATTTATGATGACATCAATCAAAAGTATTTTGCGGTTCCAGCGAGCAGCGCAACGGCAGATACCAGTACTGATGCTAAGATACCTGAAACACCCACCAAGTAAACGTGAAAATTCTCAAATTTCAACCAGTGACTCTTTAAATCTCAACTAGGAGAACACTGGTGCTTATGTTAGTTCAATGAAAGGGATATTGCTTCAATAGCGATATCCTTTTTTGTTCTTTTATAAAAATGGTTGGAATATAAAAATCGCCGGAAAGACCAATATTGACCGCTTGGTTCGTGTCAATTTGGCTGATTTAATGTACTTTTGAGAAGATAAGTGTCTATTTAGGCACAGCTTTTACATGTGAGTATTAACATAGCGCGCAGCGATTATGATAAAATCAGCGCTCATTTCTACTGTGTCAATTTTCGCAGTGATAATCGTATCTACTTTGCCTCTATCTATGACGCCAAGAATCCCTGTCTATTTGGTATAAAATACGATTATCAGCAGCGCTCAGCATTGATGCTGATTCTTTTAACTCATATTTTGCAAATTGCTAATATAAAGAGACTGAGTGGATAATTGTGTTTGACTTACAAGGATTTGGCGCGCTACTACTGAGCGGCGCTAGCGTTACCATCAAGCTTACCATAACCAGCTTAGTCATCGGCATGGCTTTGGGGCTGCTCGGTGCCACAGCTAAGCTGTCTAATATCTGGCTGCTGCGTAAGATTGCGACTGTGTATACAGCGACAATGCGTGGTATTCCAGAGTTGTTATTGGTACTGTTTATCTATTATGGCGGCTCTATGCTGCTAATGACGATTCTCAAAAAATTCGGCTATAACGAATATGTTGAGATCAGTGCCTTTTGGGGCGGCGTGATGGCGTTGTCTATTGCGTTTGGTGCTTATGCAACCGAAATCTTTCGCATGTCTATTCAAGAGATTCCGATAGGACAGCGAGAGGCGTCGCAAGCGATAGGTATGCGTCCTTTGCAGACGTTTTATCGTGTCACCTTACCACAGGTTTGGCAAATCGCCTTACCCGGATTGGGCAATTTATTTTTGGTTTTACTCAAAGATACTGCTTTAGTCTCGGTGGTTGGTCTCAAAGACATTATGTACCAGTCATCGCGTGCGGCACAATCCACGCAGCAGCCATTTACCTTTTATATGGCAGCGGCGATTATTTATTTGGGTCTGACCATGTTGATTACCGGCTTTATGATGTGGCTTGAATGGCGCGCCAATCCAGCGGCACGTTATGCCAAAAAGCTGAGCCGTCAAACAACCCACCGTCAATCGACCATAGGATAGAGGAGAGATACTATGGATTGGAATTGGCAGGTTATTTTTGATAATATTCCTGAACTACTAAATGGGGCAGTTTTGACCGTTCAATTGGTCGTTATTTCAGGCATTATCGGGCTGTTCTTTGGTTTGGTTTTAGCGCAATTGCGTTTGTCAAAAAACTGGTTGGTACAGATATTACCCTTCTCTTATATCTTCTTTTTTCGTGGCACACCGCTACTGGTACAGATATTTTTGATTTATTATGGTCTTGGACAATTTGAGGCCGTACGCGACTCGTTCTTGTGGGAGCCCGTACTCAGCCAAGCGTATTGGTGTGCCATTATTGCCTTTACCATGAATACCAGTGCTTATTTGGCAGAAATTATTCGCGGCGCGATTCAAACCATTCCAGTGGGCGAGCTGGAAGCCGCAGACGCGATTGGTATGTCTAAGTGGCAGAAGCTGACGCGCATCACTTTGCCTCGTGCCTTTGGTATCGTTATTCCAGCGTATAGTAATGAAGTCATCTTTATGCTAAAAGGCAGTGCGCTGGCGTCAACCATTGCGTTGATGGACATCACGGGTGTCGCTCGTACGATTAGTGCGCGTACTTATACCTTGATGGAGCTGTTTTTTGCTGCTGGTATCATTTATCTGTTATTGTCATGGGTGATTTTATTTAGCTTTAGATTGTTTGAAAACAGAATGAATCGCCATGCCAGTTATGTACCACCTGATGTAGTGACCAATACTATTCCGTAGTTATTTATCAAGAAAACAGGGTTAGAAAATTAGTTTGAGGTAGCGCGGTCCATCTACCTTAATAAAATATCAATAATTTACTGTGAGCGCCTAGTATGAGCCAATCACCACATGTGTCTTTAGTCAATGCGATTGCTGCCAGCGTCAATGATGATGCGAGTATCGCCAATTTTGATGATAGTGTAAGAGCTTCCATCGGCAAGGTAGTCTGCGTTGGCCGTAATTATGCTGAGCACGCTCGCGAATTGGGAAATGAAATTCCCAAATCACCCATCTTATTTATGAAGCCTGCCTCGTCAGTGGTCAGTGTGCGTAATGATATCGTCCGTCCCAATCCAGTGGTGTATGGGGATACCCATTATGAAGCGGAGCTATGTATTCAGCTGGCAGCGGATCTCTCGGCAGCTACTGCTGAGCAAGCAAAGCTGGCAATTGGTAGCGTGACGGTGGGACTTGATTTGACCTTACGTGACTTGCAAAGCAAGCTCAAAGAAAAAGGCTATCCGTGGGAGCGTGCTAAATGTTTTGATGGCGCGTGTGTGCTGGCTGATTGGCTTGAGCCACAAGCGTTTGGTGATTTTAGTCAAGTGCAGTATCAACTCACTATCAATGATGAGCTGCGACAAGATGGCGATAGCGCCTTGATGCTATTTTCGGTTTATGAGCTACTGGCCGAAATTAGCCATGCTTTTAGTTTGCAAGCAGGTGATGTCATTATGACTGGTACACCAAGTGGCGTTGGTATTTTGCAAGCAGATGATAAGCTGACATTAAAGCTGGGTGAGCATGAGTGGCAGGTACAGGTTCGATAAGTTTCTAGCTCGGCAATACTGTATGGTTCCAAACAAATCTGATCAAAAATCCCAAATGCCTTCAATGAGCGCTTGGGATTTTTTTATGTCAGATTATTTCTCATCATAATACTTTTCGTTAGCATAACTTCAGAATGTCAACGTACTGTCACAAACTGGCATTAGACTTAGGCATAGTTCGTACACTGGCGGTTAAAGTTATAGAGCCGCAACCAAACCTTTTATGCCAATCCAGCCCAACAGCAAGGTGACTGATAATGACATCATTAAATGACAAGCTAGAGCACGCCCACGAAATCGTTGAAGATTCAAACCCTACCAATAATATCGACTTTCAGACCATTATTAGTCGTCGTTTAAACCGCCGTAGCATCTTGAAAGGTGGCACAGGATTGACGGCTGCAGCGTTCTTTGGGGCGCTACCTTTGGTTGGCTGTAGTGACGATGATGATAACAGTAGTAGCCCTATCGTAGAGAATGGCAATGATGCCGCTATCCCTGCACAAGGTGATTTAACACGTCCTGAAACCTTGAATTTTACGGCAGTAGCGCACTCAACTGCCGATACGATGACTGTAGCAGAAGGCTACAAAGCGGAAATCATATTACCGCTTGGCACGCCACTCATCTCTGGTATTGAAGATTGGAAAGACAACCGCGAGCAATCAGCAGAGTCATTTGAATGGCGCATGGGCGACAATCATGATGGTATGTGGTTCTTTGGCAAAAAAGGCAACGCATATGATGCCAAAGCCTCAGAAAGCGGTCTGCTGGTCATGAATCATGAATATGTGAACAGTGAAGAGTTAAGCCCGTTTGGCTATCATGTCATTGAAGACGCTGATGCCGCTCCGCTATTTCAAAGCCGTCGTCTTGCCAGCGATGTGCGCCGTGAAGTCAACTGTCACGGTGTGGCAGTGGTTGAGATGAAGCGCCGAGCAGATGGCAAAGGCTATGAGATGGTACCAAATTCAAAATACAATCGCCGTGTCACCAGCAGTACGACCGCGCAATTGACTGGTCCTGTAGCAGGCTCTGATTTGGTGAAGACCAAATTTGATCCAACAGGTCACCAGACTCGCGGCATCAACAATAACTGCGGCGCAGGATTGTCACCTTGGGGCACATATCTGACCACAGAAGAAAACTTTTTAGGGGTATTTGCCCGTGGGCAAGATGCCAGCCAGTTAAGCGCTGGGCAAAACTACGGTCGGGTGCGTTACGGAGCGAAAGAAAACACCCCAGGCTCAAGATATTTATGGCATACCCCTGATGCCAAAGATGCCATCATAGCAGACGAGTTTTCACGCTGGGATATGACCGCTGTTGGTGCAAATGCCACTGAAGATTACCGTAATGGTTTTAATACTTTTGGTTATATCACAGAGATTGACCCTTTTGATCAAAACTCTATCTCACAAAAGCGCACAGCGTTGGGACGTTTTGCCCATGAAAACTGTGCCTATGCGCCAGTTGAGCAAGGCAAACCTGTGGTCTTTTATATGGGCGATGATGCTCGCGGCGAATATATCTATAAGTTTGTCTCCAAGGCTGTATGGTCAAACAGTGATATTGGCGGCGGTCTAAAAGCAGGCGATAAGTATTTGGATGAAGGCACGCTATATGTTGCCATCTTCAATGAAGATGGTAGTGGCGAATGGAAAGCAATGGTTCATGGCCAAAATGGCTTGGATGCTTCTAATAGCGTTTTGCCTTTCAATGGACAAGATGAAGTATTGGTCTTTGCCCGTGCAGCTGGTGATAAGGTTGGTGCTACCAAGATGGATCGTCCTGAATGGATCTCAGTTAGTCCGATGACAGGCGAGGTGTATATCACTTTGACCAACAATACCAATCGCGGTGTCAGAGATGACCAACCACTTTCTGCTTCTAACCCACGAAGCTATACAGTGAATGGTAAGCGAAGCGGCAATGAAAATGGCCATATCATTCGCTGGGCAGAAAAAGGCGGTGATCATGCAGCGACAAGCTTTGAATGGGATGTCTATCTGTTTGCCGCGCCTCATGATCTGGCAGTAGAAAATTTGTCGCAATTAAGTGACAGTAATGATTTGTCCTCTCCTGATGGTCTGTACTTTGATCCGCGCGGTGTGCTGTGGATACAGACGGATGACGGCGCTTATACCGATACCACTAGCTGCATGTTACTGGCTGCACTACCCGGTAAAGTGAGTGATGGTACAACCGTGACTACCTCAGCAGGACAACAAACGCGAGTGGGTATGCCTGCCAGTAACGACAATATCAAGCGTTTCTTTGTCGGTCCTAAAGGCTGCGAAGTGACGGGTATTGTCTTGACACCTGACTTTAAAACCCTCTTTATTAATATTCAACATCCAGACAATTGGGGTGCGGTTGCTGGAGGCAGTATACCTCGCTCAGCGACGGTAATGATTACCAAAGAAGATGGCGGTGTTATATTGGCAGAATCATTTGATACTGAAAGTAGTGCCACATAGAGAATTGATAAGCACTTAATTGCCGATTAGTTAAACAGTTAACCAATAAAAATCCCAAGTGACCGCTTGGGATTTTTTTGATGGTTTTTATGACAGTAAAAAACCACTTTATATTAAAAAATAGACTGCCAAACGCTTTGGTAATCAACCTACATTTAAGTCAAATCATTCTCTTTTATTTACCGAGCTTAAAGGATAGTATATAAAATTATCCTTTTTGATGAATGTGCCAGTGTAATGTGCCTATCTAATGTACCAATGTGATGAATACTATGAGCCGTTCAAACTTATTTTATAACGATAGTGTCAGTGATGACATTGCTAACCATAACACCAATAATCAGCATGAGCTGGCGGCGCATTTTGCCTCAGATAATACCGTGCCATTACACAGTGATTTGTACGAGCAGATAGATCAGCTCGAAGCCATCGATGTGGATGATCTGGTCAAACTGCTGGCAGATGATGGTAATGAAACAGCGCTGACACCTGTTTCTATGACTGACTTCTTTGAAGGGTTGGCACAACTGGCGACCATGGGCGTGGTTGAGGTCACTGACATTGTAGAAGCCATTCACCGCGAAGTGATTTTACGGCCTTTGGGTCGTTTTAATGAGCGCCATCTGCTTAACTGGCCGCGCGGTATCACTGCGCGTATCTATGGCACGATACGTCATGTGATGCTGACGGTAGGCAAAAACTTAGCATCTGTGCTGCGATTGTATAAAAACACCCTCAATCAAAAAACCACTCAGCCACTGCCCGACACATTAAAAAAGCTGGTGAATGTGTTGAATGGTGTCATGGGTGACCATCTGGTTAACCATCAAAATGCGCTGGCTATTCCGATGGTGCTATACGATATAAAGGGCAATTTGCAATGCCAAGCACTGTCAGGGCGTATTGTCATTCTATGTCATGGGCTGTGTATGAGTCATTTAAGTTGGCAGTCGCAAGAACACAAAGGGCTGGGCGATGCCATCAGCCAAAGTCAACCAGATACGACAGTTTTATACCTTGATTATAATACGGGTCGGCGTATCTCGCGTAGTGGTCGTGACTTCTCTCAACTGCTGCAAGACTTGGTCGATAGTCACCCTGACATCAGCCAAATAGACTTGGTCGGTCATAGTATGGGCGGTTTGGTCTCTCGTAGTGCACTGTTTTATGCAGAGCAAGAGCATCTAGACTGGATCATGCGCGTGGGTAATTTGATCACGTTGGGTGCGCCGCATCATGGTGCTGTGCTAGAACGTATTGGCAATCATGTACAAGATGTTATTGCCAAATTGCCGTTTGCAGGTTCGCTGGCTAAGCTTGGTGACATGCGTAGTGCGGGTATTATTGATTTGCGTCATGGCAGTATTCGTGATGCTGATTGGAGTGCGTTAGAGGGTCGTAGCGTGCTACCACAAGACTTTCGGCATCCTGCGGGTCTGCCAAGTGGTATCAAAACCTATTTTGTCGCTAGTGCCTTAATTGAGACACATTATGAGTCTAAAATGACCAGCTTCTTGGGTGATGGTCTGGTATCAGTCGCATCGGCGCTGGGCGAGGACGATGAGGAACATGCGTTGTTTGTACCAGATGGTCACAAAGCAGTGTTTTATGGTGTCAGTCATGTGAACCTAATCCACAGTAGAAGGGTGCGTGAGCAAGTGGTTGAATGGTTGTTAGACAATGGACAAAGCGATTATGCGGACAAACTGCGGATATATTCTTATCCAAAAAGCTTGGCATTGGCGTTATAAAAAACGAATATTCTCATTTTCGTTATATAAAATCGTATGAGAATTTCTATTATTTCTACTTTTTAAGAAATTTATAATGAAAAAAATATCATTATGCTTAGTCAGTTTTCTCTTACTAACTGGCTGCGCAAAGCCAAATATACATGACTCTAATGCTCAAATTAAAGTAGATGTAGATGGTGACAAATACGTTATTCCATTGAACCATATTGTTAGGCCCGACACAGGGAGTTACGAAAGTTTCGAGACGGATATGGGACTCGGTTATTTCTTTTGGCCAAATGGTCGAGGGCTAAACAACAATGACAAAGACCCAAACGTTTTGGAACATGAAGACGATATCATTAGATTTAACTGGACAGCGATAGGTTCAGGAATTATAGGCAATGATATGCCTACGAGAGTTGAGATTATAAAGGAGTCGAATCATAGAGATATTACTCAGGATAAATTCAATTTAGAAGCCTATGTCGATAATAATGATGATTCAATTTTGTCTTATATAGGACATGTCTATCCAGATTCGCCTACTACTTTTCGATGTTGGATAGCGGAAAATGAAGATCAGAACAGTCTTTGCCAAATGGAGTACCTGCATCCTGTTTACAATAATAATATCCTGATCCATTTTGACGCAAAAAATCTTTCAAATTGGCAGGCAATCAATGAAATGGCCATTGATTACATGGAACAATGGCATCAAGACTGAAGATGGTTCAACTTCAAAGTAGTGATGCGTGTTTTAAAATTATAAAAAAACCCCTAAGCATCACACTTAGGGGTTTTGAAATATACGTCTAAATCTTTTGTAAAAAACTACTCAGCAAATATCGCTGCCACATCGTCTTTATTAAATTTATACATTTCACCGCAAAATCCGCAATCCATCTCAAACGTTCCGCCTTGCTCTTCGACGATCTCTAAAGCTTCAGCTTCGCCAATTTGCTCGATTGCCATCTCACATTTCTCACGTGAGCAGGTGCAACCAAATGATAACGACACAGGATCGGGCGCAACCACGTTTTCTTCATGATACAAACGATACAGAATTTCGTTGGCATCGAGCGTGGTCAACTCCTCTGCTTTGACGGTGCGTGTCAAAACGCTCAAGCGCGTCCATAAGTCATCATCGATACCAGCATCTTGGTTTTGCTCGACCTCATAAGTTTCCTCAGCCGTACGAGGCAGCATTTGTACCAATATACCACCTGCCTGCAAGCCGTCGGAGGCCAAATTAATCAGCGTTGGAATCTGTGCCGATTGTTTTTGGTAATGTGCCAAGCAATCCGCCAGATTATCATGGCTGCGCTCAACGATACCTTGATACGGCTCGCCGCCTTCAGGCTGAATATTGATAAACAACACGCCTTGTCCCGTCGCACCCAGCTCCGCAAATGCCTCTTTGGCATGGGTCATATTGTCCCACGCCTGCACTTGCTCGTCAGTTTCGCCTTTCCAGCTGGCAAGAGCACGAATAATGCCATCTTGGTCACACTCTGCCATCGCCCAATTGAGCAAACTGTCGCTGTCCGATGATTGCAGTTGAATGGACAGATGACCGTTGATTTTTACGGTCCCGATAAGCAAACTTGCCGCCGTCAGCATTTCGCCCAATAAGCGTTTAAGCGCTTCAGGATAAGGCTTTTGGGCAATCGTGCTCGCATAGCTGCGTGATAGGCGCACCACATCACCGCGCACGGGGGAGTCTTCAATAAAAAAACGTTGGCGTACGTCATTGTCATTATGATTGACAGTGTTTTGGCTGTCCGTATTGGGGACTTGGATATCTTGTGTCATAGGTCATTAGCAGTATTAAGAAGTTGTTAGCTTTATGGGGATTCCTCGTGATTTATCAATTGCCGCTAATAGATTGCTTAACATTTTAAAGGGGGTTATTGAGTAGAAATGCCAGTCTAAATCTGTTCAGTCAAGAGGGGTATCATCGGCGGTATTGCTCATAGTATTTCATCGTTATTTAGGTAAATAATCAGGAATCATCAAAATGTCAGTATCATTAAAAAAAAGTTTACCCACACCCGTAAATTTGTTGTACAGTAACATTAAGTTGCATTGTGATAAAAAACAGCAACAACCACATGGATGCGTGGCAATAAGGTCGATTGATAAGACCTGTGTGTCAAAGCACTCATTCAATCTTGTGATAATGTGATAAAAGGATGTATTTCATGAGCTATTTACTCTCCAAACCGTTGACTTTGGCTGCTTTTATGGCGATCGGCTTAGTTGGCTGTAACAACAGTAGCCAAACGCCGACTGATGCCGCAGCAACAGGCGATGCCACGACCACCGAAGCCGCCTCAAACGCCAATGGCACTCTCCAAAAAATCAAAGACTCTGGCACCATCGTCGTCGGTCACCGTGACTCCTCTATTCCCTTTTCTTATATTGCTGACGATCCCAATCAGCCAATCGGTTATGCGCACGATTTGGAAATGAAAGTGGTTGAAGCTGTGAAGCAAAAGCTAAATATGCCAGATCTTAAGATTCGTTATAACTTGGTGACCTCGCAAACGCGTATTCCGTTGGTACAAAACGGTACGGTCGATTTTGAGTGTGGCTCAACCACCAACAACGAAGAGCGTCAAAAGCAAGTGGCTTTCTCTAATGGCTTCTTTGAAATTGGTACACGTCTACTCACCAAGTCAGACTCGGGTATTCAAGACTTTGCTGATCTAAAAGGCAAAACCTTAGTCACCACAGCGGGAACGACTTCAGAGCGTTATATTCGTCAATTCAATGACGAAAATAAAATGGATATCAATATCATTTCAGCAAAAGACCATGGCGAAAGCTTCTTGATGTTAGAAAATGGCCGAGCTGATGCCTTTATGATGGATGACGTGCTGCTGGCGGGCGAAAAAGCCAAAGCAAAAAATCCTGATGAATGGGTTATTGTTGGTGAGCCGCAGTCATTTGAGATTTATGGTTGTATGATGCGTAAAGATGACCCAGAGTTCAAGGCAGTGGTAGATGAAGCACTAACCAATGTCTTTAGCTCAGGCGAGATCAATAGCATTTATGACAAATGGTTCTTGAACCCAATTCCACCAAAAAATGTCAATCTAAACTTTGAGATGTCTGACAACTTAAAAACCTTGATTGCCAATCCTCACGATAGTGCGCAGCCAAAAGCCGCGCCTGCACAGTAATAGTTGTCTTTCAACATCGTTTGCTTACGTATTCAGACTGACATAAACAGTGTCTGATGCGTAGGCTTTCCAATCGCTGCTCGGAGAGACAAGCATGAATTATAGCTGGAACTGGGGTGTGCTCTTTGAGCAGACTGGTATTGGTAACGAGCTTTATATCCATTGGATGATTACCGGTCTTGGCTGGCTGCTATTGATTGGCAGTATCGCATGGGTTATCGCCATGGTCGTGGGTACGATCTTTGGCATCATGCGCACCTTGCCCAATAAGACAGCACGTGCAATTGGTACGGCTTATGTGACGTTTTTTCGCAATATTCCACTGCTGGTTCAGCTGTTTTTTTGGTTTTATATTGCGCCAGGTTGGCTCACGCCTACCATACAAGAATGGTGGTATAAGGGCTTGTCACCAAATACCTCAGCCATGCTATCAGCGAGTATCGGTCTTGGCTTATTTACGGCGGCGCGTATCGTCGAGCAGGTAAGAACGGGTATCGAGTCGTTGCCCGATGGGCAGATCAATGCAGCTTATGCGCTCGGCTTTAGTATTCCGCAGGTCTATAAAGAAGTATTGCTGCCGCAGGCGTTTCGGATTATCTTGCCACCGCTGAGCTCTGAGCTGACCAACTGCTTCAAAAACGCTTCTGTCGCCTCATTAGTGGGAGTGATGGAGCTGATTAGCCAAACCAAAACCATTAGTGAATATACCCAAAACAGCATCGAGATTTATACCTATGCGACGATTGTCTATTTGGTTTTTAATCTGTCCTTGATTGCGATTATGGGTTTGATTGAGCGTAAATTGCGAGTGCCTGGGCTGATTGCAGGAGGTCAGAAATGAACATGATGACCGAATTGGCAACGGCCTATCCCGGCTTGATGGGCGGAATGATTACCACCTTAAAAGTGCTATTTTTGGCGATTATTGGGGGCATCAGTTTAGGAACGGTATTGGCATTAATGCGCCTATCTGGTATCAAAGCGCTCGAAATACCGGCGAAGTTATACGTCAATTACTTTCGTTCTGTGCCGCTACTATTGGTATTACTGTGGTTTTATTTTGCCGTACCAATGATCTATTTTTGGATAGCGGGTAAATATCTGCAACTTGATGCCGCTTTTGCCTCTTGTGTGGTTGCCTTTATGATGTTTGAAGCCGCTTACTTCTCAGAAGTTGTACGGGCGGGTATTCAGTCGATTGGTAGCGGGCAGGTCAATGCCGCAAAAGCCTTGGGCATGACTTATGGACAAACCATGCGTTTGGTCATTTTGCCACAAGCTTTTCGCAAAATGCTGCCGCTGATTTTGCAGCAATGTATTATTTTATTCCAAGACACGACATTGGTATTTGCCATTGGTTTGACGGATTTTTTCCGCGCCGCCTATGTCCGTGGGGAGTTGATGGGATTGCTGACGCCTTATATATTAGGTGCTGGTGCTGTTTATTTTATCATCAGTTTGAGCGCCTCCATTGGTGTTCAGCGGCTACAAAAACGTTTGAGGTTTTAGGGCGTGTTGACCTTATTTCACACCGATTATTAATGACAATTATCAAAAACAATGTGGTTAGGAGCCAGTAATGAGCAATGCTGATACGTATATAAATACTTTTGGTGGACTGGTCACCAATAATGGTCATGCGAGCGATGAGATAGTCATTCAAATGAGTGATGTCAGCAAATGGTATGGTGACTTTCAAGTGCTAAAGGACTGTACCGCCCATGTCCATAAAGGCGATGTGGTCGTTGTTTGTGGCCCATCGGGTAGTGGTAAGTCGACTTTAATCAAAACTGCCAACGGACTTGAGCCTTTTCAAAAAGGTCAGATTATGGTCAATGGTATCTCTGTTGGTGACCCAAAAACCAATTTACCCAAATTACGTAGCCGTGTCGGCATGGTATTCCAGCATTTTGAGCTGTTCCCGCATTTGACTATTATTGATAATTTGACCGTGGCCCAGATCAAAGTATTGGGACGCAAAGAATCTGAGGCTAAGCAAAAGGCAATGGCGTATTTAGATCGCGTTGGCCTAACGGTACAAGCGGCTAAATATCCAGCAGAGCTATCTGGTGGTCAGCAGCAGCGAGTAGCCATTGCTCGTGCACTGGCGATGGATCCAGTAGCGATGTTGTTTGATGAACCAACCTCGGCGCTTGATCCTGAGATGATTCAAGAGGTACTCGATGTCATGGTGGAGCTGACTCGTGATGGCATGACGATGATGTGTGTGACTCATGAAATGGGCTTTGCCAGTCAGGTGGCCAATCGGATCATCTTTATGGATGAAGGTAGTATCGTCGAAAACTGCAGTAAGGATGAGTTCTTTGAAGGGGCGAAAAGCGATCGCGCACAATTGTTCTTATCGAAAATTTTGAATCACTAAACACCTTAGTATTTACAATTATTTCTATCATTGTTTCCAGAGTGAAGACACGCCTTAGAACTTATTTTTCTTTCCACAGCTAGTTACTATATAAAGCGCCTTATTAAAGACAGTTATACGCTATCTATAATAGGGCGCTTCGTATGAAGTTCCTTTTTTATAGAAAATGCATTGGAAAAGTGACTTGGAGTATGTAATGTTTACACCAAAAGCCTTTAAAGAAGAAAGCTTTGAGACCATAAAAGCTTTTATTAAAGACCAACCTCAAGCGACTATCATTGCGCACACGAATACTGGCTTAGAGGCGTGTCACATTCCTATGTACTGGCAGGATGATGGTAGCCAGTTTGGCTGCTTATATGGGCACATTACTAAAGTAAATGCTTTAAACGATATTGATAATACGGATGCACCGTGGCTAGTAATTTTTCAAGATGCGGGACATTATATCAGTCCCAATTGGTATCCAAGTAAGGCTGTGACTCATAAAGAGGTGCCAACATGGAATTACCGTAGCGTACATATCACAGGTCACGTCACACTTCTAACTGAGCCTGAAACGCTGATTGAGATTCTCTCAGAACTGACTTCAGATTTTGAAGCGAATCAACCTATTCCATGGACACTCAATGACGCGCCAAAAAAGTATATTCAAGCACTTTGCCGAGCGATTGTCGGTATCCGCGTAGATATTACAGATGTCCAAGCGCAGTTTAAGCTGAGCCAAAATAAGACTGCTGATAATCAAGCTGGCGTAATAGCAGGGCTTAAACAGCTTAAAACCGCAAAAGCGGACAAGATGGCGAAGCTGGTTAAAAAGGCAAATGAGTATTAAATCTAATGATTAGGGCACAAGTGAGCTTTATTATATTTAATTAACTTAGGATCAATCATGACATCAATGCGAACGGTTGGCATACTACTATTCAACGAAGTTGAAGTATTAGACTTTGCAGGGCCTTTTGAGGTGTTTTCATTGGCTGAGAACGATACCAGTAACAAGCACTTCAACGTCATCACTATTGCCGAACATCAAGCGCCGATATCAGCTAGAAATGGCTTACAAGTTATACCTGATTATAGTTTTACTAATCACCCCAATATTGATGTTTTGGTTATTCCGGGTGGTTATGGTGCCGAAAAGGTTGAGATAAACAATCCAGTGGTAATTGATTGGATTATCCGTCAGGCAAAGGTGGCAGGGTTGATGCTGTCAGTTTGTACGGGCGCTTTGCTTTTGGCCGAGGCTGGGTTGCTTGCTGGCAAGTCGGCAACCACGCATTGGATGGATTTGGACAATCTAGCATCATACCCTGACATTGAAGTCATTTCTAACATCCGTTTTGTCGATGCCAGTGATGATACTTGTAATATCGTCACCTCAGCAGGAATAAGTGCGGGTATTCATGCCAGTTTATATTGTATTGAGAAGTTGATAGATAGCCAAACGATGCAAGCAACGGCACGACGTATGGAGTTCGAAATCGACTAGATGAGAATTGATTGACTATCGATTGAATTGAGGAAACGCCCTAGAAGTTCAATTTGGATACGTATGTGAGTGTTCATCTGTTTGCTGATACAATAGCGGTCATTATTCTTGATAATTAAAATAATTTCCCATTTCTATTGGAGCCAGTATGAGCGCAGAAAACCTATCAGTAACATCGGCAACCTTATCAAAAAAAGGTGTCGTTATCATTGGGGCAGGCTTGGCAGGCTGGCATGTCGTTGACGCCATTCGTGCGAAAGATGCAGAGATTCCCATTACCTTGGTCACATCTGATAATGGTGATCGCTATCACAAGCCAATGCTGACAATGGCGATCAGCCAAAACAAACGTGCATCAGATTTGGTGCGAGCGACTGGCAGTGATGCGGCAAAGACTGCGCAAGTGACCTTGCTTGCCAATACACAGGTCACGGATATTGATACAACCACTCAACAGTTACAACTCATCTCTGCTAACAGGCCAGATCCAGCCAACACGGATTATGCCACTATCAGTTATGGCAAGTTGGTACTGGCGATGGGCGCGCATCCTATTTTCCCCAAAAGCCTACCCGAGGATTTGGTTTGGCACGTCAATCATATTGAGCGTTTTGGACAACTTCAAGAAAAGCTAGCAACAGGCAGTCAGCATGTCGCCATCGTCGGAGCGGGCATGGTTGGGACTGAAATTGCCGAAGACTTGCTCAAAGCCGGTCATCAAGTGACATTGATTGACTTGAATGACGCGCCACTGTCGCAAATGCTACCGCCAAAAGCAACCGCTCGTATCGCCCAAGCCGTAAAATCACAAGGTATTAACTTCTTGGGTGGTTATCAGGTGTCTGACATCACTCGTATCAATGAGGATAATGATGCTGGCGATGATGAGGGTAAGCTGCAAGTTCGCTATGAGCCAGTGGCATCGATCACAGAAAATGCAGATGCTAAACACTCTGAGACCTTAATAGTGGATCATGTCATTGCCAGTACTGGACTGACCGTTGATGGTACATTACCTGCTGCTGCGGGTGTTGAGTTCAATCGCCATACTGGTATCGTGGTGGATGCGCCAACGTTACGTACCACGACAGACAATATTTATGCCATTGGTGACTGTATGTCGATCAATGGGGTTGCTTGTCGTTATGTCGCGCCGTTACGCGCTCAGGCGACGACCATTGCCGATGATGTCTTGGGTCACGAGCACGGCGGCTACGATCACAAGCCACCGATGATTCGCTTAAAGAACAAAGCCATCTCAGTGATGGCAACAGGCGTACCGCGAGCCGATGGTAATTGGCAAGTCACCAGTGAAAGCGATGACGAGCTGATTATGGAATTGCTTGATGACAAGGGTGACATCAGTGCCACAGTGACCATCAAAGCGCCAGCAATGCCCAAAGTGTAAATACTAAAAATTTGATTGCTGTCTATCCATTCTAGAATTGAAATGAGTGATACTGGGATAAATTTTTCGAAGCCTCTGTCGTGCAAAACACACAGCAAGCGATGAAAATTTATACTAGTAGAACGCGTTTTTGGTATTACTATCATATTTTGAATTGACCATAAACCATATTTTAATTAGGTGATTCACAATCGGTTTTAATATTAAGCCAGTCATACTAAACATAGTATGGTTGGCTTTTTTGTGTCAAATATTTGCCATGTTTTTGTGTTATCTTTTACCGAACCATTATTTTTGGCTATCAATTAAATGATACGTATTGTATTGATATTATTGACAGGCTTTCATTGATGGCGGTATAGTAGCGAATGCTATGTTAGGTCTGTTCAAGGAAGAGTGATGTATTCATAGGCCATCAATAAGCACCATAAAAGTAAAACGAAAGGACTCGTTATGACTCATACCCCCGATTTCGACACCATTCTAAAAAGTATCCCAAGTATCAACATGGGCGCTCGCTCGGCAAATGCGCCCCTGACCCAAAGCTATGATAAAGGCCCTGATGTGCCGCTGATCGAAGCGACCATCGGTGATTTTTTTGATGCCATTGTCTCCAAATATCCTGAGCGCGAAGCATTGGTTGTGTGTCATCAAAACATTCGCTGGACTTATCGAGAGCTGCAACAACAGGTTAATCAGTTAGCCAGCAGTATGATTGAGATGGGACTTGAGATTGGCGATCGCATCGGTATTTGGTCACACAACAATGCCGAATGGCTCTTGATGCAATTAGCGACTGCAAAAGTCGGTGTAATCCTCGTCAATATCAATCCGGCTTACCGGACATTTGAGTTGCAATATGCCTTAAATAAACTGGGCTGCTCAGCACTGGTTCTGATGCGTCACTTTAAAAGCAGTGATTATGCCAGTTTGATACGAGAGCTGTGTCCTGAGATTTATCATAAAAACTATACGCAGCTGGATTTGGTCGAGATTCCGACTATTGAGCGTATTATTTGGATTGATGAGCCAAACAGCGATGAAGAATTTGGGTTTATGCAAAAGTTTTCGGCATGGATGCGTGAGGGCGATGCCAACGATCCACGAGTGGCGGAACGTCAAGCCCAGCTTAAAAACACCGATGCCATCAATGTCCAGTTCACCAGTGGCACGACGGGCACGCCAAAAGGGGCGACTTTAAGCCATCGCAATATCTTAAATAATGGTTACTTTATCGGTGAGGCCATGAATCTCACTGAAGCGGACAGACTCTGTATTCCTGTGCCGTTGTATCACTGTTTTGGTATGGTACTTGGTAATTTGGCCATCCTAACGCACGGTGGTTGTATCGTCTATCCGAATGATGGCTTTGAACCATTGACTGTTTTGCAAGCAGTCGAAGACGAAAAATGTACGGGTTTGCATGGCGTACCGACGATGTTTATCGCCGAACTCGACCATCCTGAATTTGATAATTTTGATTTATCGACCTTGCGTACCGGTATTATGGCAGGCTCTAGTTGTCCGATCGAAGTCATGCGCCGCGTCATTGATAAGATGCACATGAGTGAAGTTACCATTGCTTATGGCATGACAGAGACCAGTCCGGTGTCTTGCCAGACCAATGAGCATACGCCACTTGAAAAGCAAGTAGCGACCGTAGGTCTGGTGCAGCCAGCACTTGAAGTAAAAATCATCGACACAGAGGCAGGTGAGATTGTACCGTTAGGCGAGACAGGCGAGCTGCTCACACGTGGCTACTCAGTGATGAAAGGCTATTGGGGCAGTCGCTTTAAAACGCGCGAAGCCATTCAAGATGGCTGGATGCATACGGGTGATTTAGCCACGATGGACGAAGATGGTTATGTCAAAATCGTTGGGCGTAGTAAAGATATGGTCATTCGCGGCGGAGAAAACATCTATCCGGTAGAAATTGAAAACTATTTATACCGTCATCCCAAAATTCGAGATGTACAAATCGTTGGCGTGCCAGACAAGCGTTATGGTGAAGTGCTCGCCGCTTGGATCATTCCTAAAGAGCCTGATTGCTTGACCGAAGAAGAAGTGCGTCAATTCTGTCGTGAGCATATCGCTCATTATAAGGTGCCAACCTACTATCGTTTTGTGACGGAGTACCCGATGACCATTACAGGTAAGATTCAGAAGTATAAAATTATCGAGCAAATGAAAGAAGAGTTGGGTTTATAGAGAAGGAATTGTCGGCGCAGGCAAAGCAAGCGAGAAAAATTTATACCCATATAACCATCTTTTATATCTCTCTTTCATTTTGGACGGATGATATAAGTAAAAACTAACACAATGAGTCAAAACTAAAATAAAAAAGTGACTCGCATTTATGTACCTATATATCAAAGAAAAAGGGATATCATGAGCGCTATCATAACCAGTAAACTGAGTCCAAACGCAAGCGACTTTCAGCAAAACCGTGCCGCTATGCAAGCGGTGGTCGATGACTTGTATGTACACCTGCGTAAAGTCGCTCAGGGCGGCTCAGAGCGTGCTCGAGCCAAGCATTTAGCACGTGGCAAACTCCTACCTCGCGAGCGAGTTGAGCGTCTGCTCGATGTCGGTACACCATTCTTAGAAGTGGCACCCATGGCAGCGCACAATATGTATGGTGAAGACATTCCGGCAGCTGGCGTGATTGCTGGTATTGGCCGTATCAATGGCACCGAGTGCATGATTGTCTGCAATGACGCCACGGTCAAGGGCGGCACTTACTTCCCTATGACAGTCAAAAAACATCTGCGCGCACAAGAGATTGCCCAAGAAAACCATTTACCGTGTGTCTATCTAGTGGACTCAGGCGGCGCAAACTTACCCAATCAAGATGAGGTGTTCCCTGATAAGGAGCATTTCGGTCGTATCTTCTTTAATCAAGCCAATCTAAGCGCAGCAGGCATTCCGCAGATCGCGGTGGTAATGGGCAGTTGTACGGCTGGCGGGGCATATGTGCCAGCTATGAGTGACGAATCCATTATTGTTAAAGATCAAGGCACCATCTTTTTGGGTGGGCCGCCACTGGTTAAAGCAGCAACGGGCGAAGAGGTCACAGCAGAAGATCTAGGCGGCGGCGATGTACATACCCGTCTGTCGGGCGTGGTCGATCATTTGGCACAAAACGACACCCACGCGTTATCAATCGCACGCAACATCGTCAGCCACCTAAACCGTCCAGCCAAACACATCCCCAATCAAATAAAACCACGTCCACCGCGCTATGATGCCAAAGAGCTGTACGGCGTGATTCCAACGGACAAGCGCAAGCCATTTGATATCAGGGAAATTATTGCGCGTGTTGTCGATGACAGTGCCTTTGATGAATTCAAAGCACGCTTTGGTACGACGTTGGTTTGCGGTTTCGCTCATATTGAAGGTATGCCAGTGGGTATTATTGCCAATAACGGCATTCTGTTCAGTGAGTCAGCGCAAAAAGGTACGCATTTTATTGAACTATGCTGTAAACGCAAAATCCCTTTAATCTTTTTGCAAAACATTACCGGCTTTATGGTCGGTCGCAAATACGAAAACGAAGGCATTGCGCGTCATGGTGCCAAAATGGTGATGGCAGTGGCCAATGCCAAAGTACCAAAATTCACAGTCATCGTCGGTGGCTCATTTGGCGCGGGTAACTACGGCATGTGTGGCCGCGCTTACAGCCCGCGCTTCTTATGGATGTGGCCAAATGCGCGTATTTCAGTGATGGGCGGTGAGCAGGCAGCATCAGTATTGGCAACGGTGAAACGGGACAATTTTGACCGTAAAGGCGAGGCGTGGAGTGAGGAAGACGAAGCGGCCTTTAAAGCGCCCATCCGTGAGATGTATGAAGAGCAAGGCCATCCTTACTATGCGACTGCGCGGCTTTGGGATGATGGTGTGATTGATCCTGCGGACACCCGTAACGTATTGGCCTTGGGACTAAGCGCTGCTTACAATGCACCGATTGAAGAGACGACTTTTGGTGTCTTTAGAATGTAGCTGTGTATATAAATGCTTGTCTGAAATCGCGATTGGCTATGTCAGTTATCAAGCTATATCAGTTATTAAGTGATGTCAGTCATTAAAAAGTCAAAATTCATGTTTATAGTGGCGTGTGGTAAACAAATAGAGCTAAGAAAATACAGCGCTCAGCCATAGGGCATTTATCAAACCACAATATGATTGAGTCAATATAAAAGGAATACAGCGAGTCATGCAAAAAGAGACGAATAACTATAAGAGCTTGTTGGTAAATATCGAACAACATGTGGCAACGGTGACGTTAAATCGCCCTGAAATCCGTAACGCTTTCAATGATGAAATGATTGCAGAGCTGACTGCCGTATTCACTGAGCTGGGTGCTGATAATGACGTACGTATCATTGTGCTAGCGGCTGCTGGTAAAGCGTTTTGTGCTGGCGCTGATCTCAATTGGATGCGCGCGATGGCAGATTATAGCTATGAAGAGAATCTCGCCGATGCCGATAAACTGGCGCAAATGCTCAAGACCATTTATGAATGCCCCAAACCAACGGTGGCGTCGATTCAAGGAGACGTTTATGCAGGTGGCATGGGTTTGGTGGCCGTTTGTGATGTGGCAATCGCCGTTAAGATTGCAAATTTTTGCTTAAGTGAGGTGCGTTTGGGCTTAGCACCTGCAACCATCAGCCCCTATGTCATAAAGGCAATGGGTGCGAGAGCATCACAGCGTTATTTTTTAAGTGCAGAAGTGTTTGATGCCAAAAAAGCACGACAAATGGGTTTTATCCATGAGCGTGTCAGTGAAGAGTCGCTTGATGAGGAAGTGGCGGCACTTTGTGCCAAAATAGTTAAGAACAGCCCTGATGCGGTCAAAACCTGCAAACGCTTATTACACGAGATAGCAGGCGCGCCTATTACCGATGCATTGATTGCCGATACCGTCAAGAGCATCGCTGATATCCGTTCTTCAGAACAAGGGAAGGAAGGTGTGCAAGCCTTTTTGCAAAAGCGTAAGCCTGATTGGCTAACAACAGATTAATCGTAGACAAGACGTCAAATAAAAACAATATAGTCAAATCATTATAAAAGAATGACAGCGTTAACCTCGTTTTAAGTATCACAGATACCTCTACACTCGGTTGCTTTGTAACGCTTTTAAATTGAGCCAACTATAAGATACAGGGATCGTTATGTTTTCTAAAATTCTCATTGCCAACCGTGGCGAGATTGCCTGCCGAGTGGCCGCAACTGCCAAGCGTCTGGGTATCCGTACCGTTGCTGTTTATTCTGATGCTGACCGCGAGGCCAAACATGTGGCAGTCTGTGATGAAGCCATATATTTGGGTGGTTCAGCGCCCAAAGACAGTTATCTAAAAGGTGATGCCATCATCGCTATTGCTCAAAAAACGGGCGCACAGGCGATACACCCAGGTTATGGGTTCTTAAGTGAAAACGCGGACTTTGCGCAAGCGTGTCAGGATGCTGGTTTGGTCTTTATCGGTCCCTCAGCTGACGCTATTCGTGCGATGGGCGGCAAGTCTGAATCCAAGCGTTTGATGGAAGCTGCTGGTGTCCCTTTGATACCAGGCTATCATGGCGACAATCAGGATGCGGCGTTTTTACAGCAGCAAGCAGATGCTATTGGCTATCCAGTCTTAATCAAAGCGAGCGCGGGCGGCGGCGGTAAAGGCATGCGTATCGTTGAGCAAAGCAGTGATTTTATGGATTTGTTAGACTCCTGTCGCCGTGAAGCGATTACCAGCTTTGGTAATGATCAAGTATTGGTCGAAAAATACGCCCTAAAACCACGCCATATCGAAATCCAAGTGTTTGGTGATACGCATGGCAATTATGTGCATCTGTTTGAGCGCGATTGTTCGGTACAGCGTCGCCATCAAAAGGTCTTAGAAGAAGCGCCCGCGCCCGGTGTTGATGCCTCGATGCGTGAGGCGATGGGCACAGCGGCGATTGAAGCAGCGCGCGCGGTTGATTACGTCGGTGCAGGTACGGTTGAGTTTATCGTTGAGCAGCGCGAAGATTCTATGAATTTTTATTTCATGGAGATGAATACGCGTCTGCAAGTTGAGCATCCTGTGAGTGAGGCTATCACGGGCGTAGATTTGGTTGAGTGGCAGTTATTGGTAGCGGCAGGTCAGCCATTGCCAAAAACGCAAGACGAACTGGCGATTAACGGTCATGCGATTGAAGCGCGGATCTGTGCTGAAAATCCTGACAATAATTTCTTACCAGCGACAGGGACGTTATTTACATATCAAAAACCTGAGCACAGCACTTTTAACATCGCAGACATACGTATCGATGACGGAGTACGCGAGGGCGATGTGATTAGTCCGTTCTACGACTCGATGATTGCCAAGCTCATCGTTCATGCACCCACACGTGAGCAAGCGTTGGCTAAGCTTGATCGAGCACTGGCACAAACGCGTATCGTTGGTTTACCAAACAACGTGGCGTTTTTGCGTTATATTCTCAATACGGATTCGTTTAGCAACGCCAATCTAGATACTGCATTGATTGAGCGCGAGCGAGAGGTGCTTTTTAATCAGCATTCACTTAACTTATCGACACTGGCGGTGACGGCTATTGCCCAGCAGCTTGCCAATGAAGCGGCGACGCAAAGCGCAGATTCAGATCCGTTTAGTCAGGCGACAGGCTTTCGTGCCTATAGTGATTACACAAGATCGTTTAGCTTGCTTTATGATGAACAGTCATACCGCGCTCGCATCAGCAATTGGCACAATGCGAGCTGCTCTGACAGTAAAAAAGGTAGCGAAAATCCCAATAGCTTTACGCTTGTTATTGAAAAAGAAATTGCTAATGCGCAGGATAATAGCAACATCAATGTAGCTGCCCAAACCGAAACGGTTTATGCAGGACAAGTGAGCTATGCCAGCGGTGATGCCCACAATCATACTTTGTGGTTAGATGGTGCTCGTATCAGCGCCCAAAGTTGGGTACGCAATGAGAACGTTTATGTCTTTACCGATAGCGGACGCGATGAGATTGCACTGATTGATATCATGGCGCACGTGGGTGAGGATACGGCAGCGGTTGGTAGTCTGAAATCACCAATGCCCGGTCAGGTAGTTGCCTTTAAGGTGGATGTGGGTGACAGCGTCAAAAAAGGCGAGCCGCTCGCCATCATCGAAGCCATGAAAATCGAACATACCATTACTGCACCGACTGATGGCGTGGTCGCAGAGTTGTTATTTGCAGCGGGCGATTTGGTCGCTGATGGCGATGAGCTACTGCGTATTGATAGTGACGATAATCAGTAAAAGGATAAAAAATGAGCCATTCGTATCCAGACCACGTCTCAATCGTTGATGTCAGTCCGCGCGATGGCCTGCAAAACGAATCGATGACAGTGCCGACGGCAATCAAGCAAACTTTGATTGATGACTTAATCGCGGCAGGTATCAAAAAATTAGAGGTCACCAGTTTTGTTTCGCCAAAATGGGTGCCGCAAATGGGTGACAATAGCGCGCTACTCGAAGCGTTAGCGCCCACACGTCATGCAGAGGTTTGTTACTCGGTATTGGTGCCCAATATGCGTGGTTTTGACAATGCCATCATACATCGTCCTGATGAAATCGTTATCTTTGGTTCAGCCAGTGAGACCTTTAGTCAAAAGAACATCAACTGTAGTATCGATGAAAGCATTGAGCGTTTTGCGCCTGTTGCAGCGGCGGCTAAAGCACAAGGCATCAAAGTGCGCGGCGTCATCTCTTGTACGGTTGGCTGCCCTTATGAAGGCGAGATCGATCCCAGCCAAGTGGCCTATGTGACCAAACGTTTGATTGAGATTGGCTCAGAGCAAATTGGTATCGCTGATACGATCGGTGTCGGTACCCCGCTCAAAGTACAGCGGGCGCTACAAGCGGCGCTTGAGTATGCTGATATTACGATGTTATCGGGTCATTTTCATGATACTTACGGTCAGGCATTAAGCAATACCTTGGCTGCCTTACAAATGGGTGTCAGTGAATTTGATACGTCCGTTGCTGGACTGGGCGGCTGTCCATATGCCAAAGGAGCGACAGGCAATGTCGCGACCGAAGATGTGGTTTATATGCTGCATGGCATGGGAATCAGTACAGGTATTGATTTGGATAAATTGGTCGTGGCTGGTGAGCGTATTAGCGCGTTTTTAGGACGTCCAAATGGCTCAAACGTGGCTCGTACCTTAATCAATAAACGTGAGTCTTAAAAAATTATTGGAAAAATTAAATACTAAAAAAAGGAATGGTTATGAGTTTACTTGGATTGAATTTTCAGCTTGGTGAAGATATCGATGCGTTACGCGATGTCGTTCAGCAGTTTGCAGCAAACGAAATCGCCCCACGTGCCAGCGAAATCGACAGTAGCGATCAGTTTCCCATGGATCTTTGGCAAAAGATGGGCGAGCTTGGCCTACATGGCATCACCGTCCCCGAAGAGTACGGCGGCTCTAACATGGGTTACGTAGCTCATATGGTCGCCATGGAAGAAATCAGCCGAGCTTCGGCCTCGGTGGCGCTTAGCTATGGCGCACACTCTAATCTGTGTATCAACCAAATCAAACGCAATGGCTCTGAGGCACAAAAACAAAAATATCTGCCCAAGCTGGTCAGTGGCGAGTTCATCGGGGCGCTGGCAATGAGTGAAACCGGGGCTGGCTCTGACGTCGTCAGCATGAAGTTAAAAGCCGAAGAAAAAGACGGTCATTATGTGCTAAACGGCAGCAAAATGTGGATTACTAACGGCCCTGATGCTGATGTGATGGTGGTCTATGCCAAGACCAATCCTGAGCTGGGCGCGAAAGGCATGACGGCTTTTATCATTGAAAAAGGCATGGCAGGCTTTGGTACGGCACAAAAGCTCGACAAGCTCGGTATGCGCGGTAGCCACACGGGCGAGATGACTTTTGACAATGTCGAAGTGCCACAGGAGAATATCTTAGGCGGCCTTAATGAAGGCGTCAAAGTGCTCATGAGTGGACTTGATTATGAGCGTGCTGTACTGGCCGCAGGTCCTATCGGCATCATGCAAGCGGTGATGGACAACGTCGTGCCTTATATTCATGATCGTAAGCAATTTGGACAAGCGATTGGCGAGTTTCAATTAATCCAAGGCAAAGTGGCTGATATGTATACCATATTGCAAGCAGGTCGCAGTTTTTTATACACCGTCGGTAAAAACCTCGATATGTTGGACGCACGCGGTGCCGGTCACAGCAGAGAAGTGCGTAAAGATTGTGCCAGCGTGATCTTATGGTGTGCCGAAAAAGCAACATGGATGGCGGGCGAGGGTATTCAAATATTTGGTGGTAATGGCTATACCAATGAGTATCCGCTTGGTCGTTTTTGGCGCGATGCCAAGCTGTATGAGATTGGCGCAGGCACTAGCGAGATTCGCCGTATGCTAATCGGTCGTGAGCTGTTTAACGAAACCAAGTAAACATTATAGTAAAACAAATTTATATTTTATTAAAAAAGCAGTACGCATCACACGTACTGCTTTTTTATTTCTCTTTTATAAGGCTATTAAAATTACTATAACTGTTTGGTATGATCAAAATATCGTGCTAATCCATTTAACAATAAATCATCACGCAGGCGCACTGGACGATTGATGTGCTGGGCGATGATGGGCGCATCACCGCCAGTCATGATTAATTCAAAGTTTGGATGTCTATGGCTAATCTCGTTGATTGCCCCGACAATCGACAATAATATCCCGCGATGTACCGCATCTTGTGTGGTCAGCCCTTGGCCAATACTATCAAAAGTACCGTTAGAAATGGTGATTTGCTTGGTGCCAGAAAACAACGACTCACGTTGCAGATAGATATTGGGAAAAATATAACCGCCCAAATGCTCAGCATGGTCGATCAAATCAATTGTCACTGCCGTACCGCAGCCGATGATACATTGTCGCTTTTTCTTATCAACCGCGCCGAGCATTTGTAGCCAGCGATCACAGCCCAGCTGTCGGTCATTGTAAGCACTCTTCATGAGCGGATGTGCTGCATCGACATGAACAAATTCAAAAGGAATATTTAGACGGCTTAAGGTCTCTGAAATCTTAATATTTAGGTCATTACCTAGTACAGATGAAATGCCAATAAAGTCCGGCGCATAACGCTCAAAGCGATCAGTCAGACCCATCAATAATTCGGCAGGCGCTTGCAAATGCTGCTTGGCATCATGTGCGACTATTTGCCCGATATCATCAGTGAGCCAATATTTCAGACGAGTGTTTCCAAGATCAAGCCAGAGCATAAAATTCCCTTTATATACAGTGAATCGATTATCAATAGACCAAGTGGATACTTGACTCACGTAAGTGCTCGTTAGATAAGCAATTTAAACCTAATAAATAACGTCAATGCGTCCGGTAAAAAGCGCAGAAATCTTACCGTTATCTTGGCGCAATTGCAAACAACCATGTGTATCGATACCGCAAGCATGACCCGTAACGACTTGCTCCTTATTATTATACTCTTGGGTGACGCGCAAGCGCAGACCAGCCAGTGCGTCCATCGCGTCAAATTGCTGTAAAAAACGCTCTAAGTAATAGCCATGACCAGTGGGGGCTTCTAATGCCAAATGCTCAAATCGTGTCATCGCTGCCATCAGGGCCTTGCTCATTTGCTCATAGAGCGCGCGTAAGCTGGGTAGAGTGATAGCCTCTGCTTGTGGCGTTAGCATCTTACAAATATCCTGTAAACTAATCGCCTGATAACTCATGCCTTCGCAGGTCTGCGCGGTTAGTTTTGGTGTGGCTTTTACGTTTAAGCCTATGCCCATCACCACGCCGACCAACTTACCAGCTTGCATGACTGGCTCTATCAAAATACCCGCAAGTTTATGAAAAGGCAGTGTTTGCTGATCCAGTGCAGAGTTATCCAACGCAGATGGCTCTTTATGCCGCTGCGCTTGCTGATAAAAGCCCAAATCGTTCGCCCACTTTACACCGATGGGTGTCAGCCCTTGCGCCTGTAGTTGCTCGTTTAGGGTTTGGATGATGGGCATTTTTGCCAGCTCAACACCGATGATTAACGACAGCAGTCCGCTAATCGGCATGTGCACGGGATGATACAACGACAGATAGACATTGCCACGCGGTGATTGCCACGAACGTCCATGCTGTCCCCGACCTGAGCTTTGAGTCTCGGCGGTCAATAGGTGCATCTTGGCAGGATTTAAAGTGCCATCTTGCAGCGCTGCGATGAGCTCGCTATTGGTAGAGCCGCTACTGTCAAGATGACGATGGTTGAGCTCAGGTAAATGGTCAAGATGGTAAGATTTGGTGTTGACTAGCTCGGAATTGACTAGGTAGTCAGAGGAATTGGCAGATTGCGGCATAAGTTTGGTCGATGTGGTTAATGTAGCATGAGTAATCTTTGATATACTGAGCGATTTTTCAATATCAAACAGCATAAAGGTCAAGTGATGATTTGGCAAACGCCATTCATTGGGCGAGTGTGCGAGTCATTATGATATAAAAGTGAACTTGATAAAAGATGAGTATCACAAAGGGTTAAAGCAATGATGTTATATGTATGGTTCGTGATTGCAGGGGCGTTTGCTGGGGTTAGTGCTGGCTTGTTTGGTATCGGTGGGGGCATGATTATCGTACCAGCACTGGTATGGATTTTTACTGCTTACGATTTTTCGCCAGAAGTGGTGACCCATTTGGCCATCGGCACGTCACTGGCGACCATCGTCGTGACTTCGATCAGCTCGCTCACTGCCCACAATAAACGCGGCGGTGTGCGCTGGGAAGTCTGGCGCAAAATGGCACTGGGCTTGGTCATCGGTAGTCTGGTGGGTGCTGGTGTCGCTGATATGATTGATGGTAAGGCGTTGCAGGCGATTATCGGCATGGGCGCATTATTGGTCGCTTTTAAGATGCTGTTTTTATCTAATAAAGAGCAGCTCGGTAAGCCGTTACCGTCAGCTGGGATACAGTTTGGCGCAGGTACGGGCATTGGTATGGCGTCGTCTATTTTTGGTATCGGCGGTGGCAGTTTGACCGTGCCGTTTTTAAACTGGGCAGGACTGCCGATGAAACAATCGGTCGGTACTTCAGCGGCTTGTGGTTTGCCAATTGCACTGGCTGGCGCAGCTGGATTTGCATGGTTCGGTCAAGACGTGGTCAATCTGCCTGAGGGCACGATAGGGTTTGTGCATATCACAGGGTTTTTGTGTATTTCAGCAGTCAGCTTCGCTACGGCAAAAGTGGGCGCCAAGCTTGCCCATGTGTTGCCTGCACTCACGCTTAAGCGTGCCTTTGGCGTGCTGTTATTATTTGCAGGTGGGCAGTTGTTGTTAAGTGGGATTGGGGTGTTGTAGAATTTTAAAATTTTAGTAAAAACTATAACGCCAACATAGGAACACTAGTAGATGAAAGCAGCAGAAAAATACCGCCGTGTTTTCGGTTCGATTAGCCATCTAAAAGACCAGATATCATGGACGACTGGTCTATCTAATATGGTAGAGTTTTTGGTATGGGAACCGCAGCGTATTTTAGGTATCAGTAAAAAGCAGTACGTACGCCAAATTATTGAATGGGCTATCCATCCAGAGCTAGAAGGCAAAAATCTGGAAGAGGTTGAACAATCCGTCATCAAAAAGCTCACTCTAAAAATGACTGAATCTGAGCAGCTAGAGACTTATTCCATGCAAATGGTAGGCATTTGTAATGCTAGAGAGGCCATTCGCCGAGTAAAGTTTTTTTCTGAAGACTATCTAAATAAAGAGTTCGATATTTTCCTGAGTTTATGTAGCGACGTCTATTTAGACTTATTTTATCAGCAATTTATCACCTTTGAGCCAAGTGGGTTATGGTCGACACATGGCAACAGCGGTATATTTGAATCCAGTACAGAGCTAAAAGCGATGTATATGGACAATTTGGCCTACAACCATCAATTGAATGTACTGGTAGCAAACGAATTAAAATTCAGTGGTAGGAAAAACCCAGATCAACTCCTAAAGTACTGCTTGATGTACGAGCACTTGTTAGAAAAAGGCTTTATCGATAAAGGCGCAAAGTTTTTACTGTTATTCATTGGTGGCAATGCGCTAGAGCATAACAAGCAACGTCTAGTCGACCGAGAGCTGGCGCTATGTCACAAAAGAGCTAAAAAATATCAGCACTTATTAAGAAAAGAGCTGTTAGAAATAGTGGATCATTTAGAAGTGGCAAGTATCACGTGGTCGTCACTGATTGAGTTCAATAATCGCTACTTAGCAGAAAATGACACCTGCCAAGTAGAACAAAAACTGCTGCAAGGATTTAATCAGAGTCTTCAATCAAAATCGTTTATGAACTTATCACTTTAACCCTAAAACCCACCCCAATTTCAGGTAGAATAGCCGCCTGTTTTTGCTACGTTTACTGATCCTTCATGCGTTTAAAATCTCTAAAGCTGGCAGGCTTTAAATCCTTTGCCAATCCAACGACATTTACCTTTCGTCATGGTATCACCGCCATTGTCGGGCCAAACGGCTGTGGCAAATCCAACGTTATTGACGCCATTCGTTGGGTGCTGGGCGAGACCTCCGCCAAGCAATTACGCGGCGGGGCGATGAGCGATGTCATCTTTGCGGGTACGCAAGACAAAGCGGCCAAAAGTGTCGCCAGTGTCGAGCTGACCTTTGAGCATACCCAAGATGAGCAAAATGGCATTCGTCATGAGTTCAATCTCTATCAAGAGTTGTCTGTCCGTCGTCAGGTTAATCTCGAGGGGCGTTCGGATTACTTTATCAATGGGACGCGCTGTCGTCGCCGTGACGTGGTCGATGTATTCTTAGGAACGGGGCTTGGGGCGCGCAGTTATGCCGTCATCGAACAAGGCATGATTGGGCGTATCGTCGAGTCTAGCCCCATGCAACTGCGTGAATTTATCGAAGAAGCAGCTGGCGTCTCACGCTATCAGGCACGCCGCGAAGAAACCCAAAAAAAGCTTGAGAGAACCCAAGAAAATCTAGCCCGTCTGCATGATATGCAAAGCGAGTTGGTGCGCCAACAAAAAACGCTGTCCAAACAAGCCGCCAGTGCTCAGCGTTACGAAGCGCTTGCACTTGAGCTGGCTGATATCAAGCAACAGCTCGCCATTCAGCAGTTATATCAAGCCAAACATACGCAGCAGCAACAAAAAATCGCCCATGAGCGCAGCACAGCTGAAGTCGTCACGCTGCAATCCAACTATGAGGCTCTAAAAGCCAAGCAAGATAAGCTGGCCGCTCATATTAACCAAGAACAATGGCTCAAAGACGAGGCACAAAGTGCGCATTATCAGCAGCAGCTGAGCCATCAACAAGCAGCGCACAAACTGAGTGATGCAACCTCGCAGCTGGCCGCTACCGCGCAGCAATTGGCCAGTCTCGATGAGCAGCGCCAGCAAGTCATTGGTGAGATCGACAAGTTAAAGGCCGCACAAGCTGAGCAACAGACGGACTTAGAAAAATTGCGTCCACAGCTGGCTGATCTGACGAGTAAACGTGACACGTATAAACGCAATGAGCAGCCATTGCAGCGCGCATGGCATGAAGCGCAACATCAATTATCGCGCTTACAAGACAAGGCGCGCACGCTTGAGCAGCAGCAAGCCATTAATGAACAAGCCAAACGGCGACACCAGCAAAGCCATGACAAATGGCAGCGTCGCCAGCAGAATTGGCAACATTTATGGCAGCAATTAGAGCAGTCACTATCGGCATCTCATAGCGCTGGTGCACAAGACAATTCGATGGCACAAGTTTTACCCCAAACCGCAGAGGCGCAAATTACGGCGCTAAAAAAACAGTTACAGCAGATTGAACGGCAACAAGACAGCGTCGAGGAACGTTTGTCTGAATTACAGCCGCAGGCGCACGATTTGCAGCAACGTCTGAAAGTACAGCAGCGTGAGTTGAGCGAGCAAGAAAAGCGTCATGCACTACTAGCAGGCGAGTACGATACCCTGCATCAAATATTGCATCCCAAGCCTACGCCAAAATCGCAACAGCACGCCAATCATGCAGAAGCGAGCTTAGACAACAATGTTACCAGCAGCAATGTCACCAACAGCTATAACGAGCTTGCCATCACGACACTGCGTGAGCAAATTGAGTTAAGTGCCACTGGGCAAGCCCACGCACAGTTACTCGATAGTGTGTTGGCGCTGTGGTTAGACAGTCATGTCCTGATTTCTCATAAGCGCAACTGTCCAAGCGTTGACCATGGCAATGCTGATGGAAATGTTAATGGCAGTGCTCAAAAAATAACCAGTCTATGGCAAGTGCTTGAACATGACCTAACTGATTTGCTTACTTATCAAAACGGGCAAAACCAGCATATCAATAAAAAAGACAAACCGTCAGTAGAGACTGGACATAGCTTGTGGTTGCCTATTGCGCAAAATGCGAGTAAAGAAAGCTCGTTTGTCAGTGTTTTACCAGATGCTTTGTCAGATTCTTTATCTGAGGAACTTGCTGATAAAGTATGGCCGTTATCCGAGCTGATTACGCAGCCTACATTGGCGCTTTGGCAGCAATGCTATCTATACACTGGGCAATTTGACGCCAATAATCAGCAAACGCTGGCAGCACTTGCAGACGTCTTAAAAGTTTTACCAGTATCAGCCATTTTGCTGACAGCAGATGGTTGGGTTATCAGTCGTCAAGGGACGATAAATCTACACAAATTTGCTGGGGCACAAGCGGGTCAAAACGATCAAAACAGTCACTTCCTAACGCAGCGTTTGCAGCAGCGCACACGTTTGCAAGCGCTAGAGGAACTGCTTGAGGAACTTGAAACCACCATACAAGATCAACAGCAGCTCATCACTAAAAATCAGCGTGATTATGATGCTGTGCTGGTCAATATCGAAGAAACGCGCGCGCAAGCAGAGCAGCTAACCCGTGATAAACATCAGTGTCAACAGCAACTCACCACCCAGCACGCCAATGCTGAGCGCGCTGAGCGCCTGTTCGCTGACAGCCAACGTCTACAGGCGGATCAAACCACACTCGAGCAAGAGCAGCAAGAATTGGCGCAAGAGCTACAGACGCTGAATCATGATGAGCAGCGTATTCAAAGTGAGCTGGCAGCGCTGACATCAAAAATAGCCGAGGCACGGTCGACAAGCCAGCAGTTGCAAGCCGAGCGCAGTGAGCTTGCCCGCACGCGTCAAACGGATGACGATGCTTGGCAGACACTCCAGCTGCGCATTCAACAAAGTGAGATGCGGCTTGAACACAGTGTCAACAGTCTCGCACGAGCGACCCAGCAACATGACCAGTCGCGACAAAGCGAGCAACGTCTAAAAGCGGATCATAAGCAACAGCAGAATAAGCTGCCAACGTTGCAAGCAGCATTGCAAAAAGCACAAGTCGCACGTGATGCGCAGCAGGCATTATTGGCAGAGCGCGAGACGGCGTTGACTGCGCTAAAGCAGGACTATACCGAGCAGCAGGCAACGCTAGATACCCTGCAAAACGCGCTACAAACTCAGCAAAGTACGCTCGCCCAGCATGCGACTGAGCTGGCACTAAGCACCGCACGTTTGGATGATGCCAGCAGTCAGACGCAGGACGCGCTCGCGGCTTATCATCGTTTGAGTGATAAGGATAAAACGCCATCAGAGGTAGCATCGCAGAAAACCAGTGTTTCAAATATAAGTGTCTCAAATATATTGGCAGATTTTATCGCCCATGATCGCCGCGTGCGTCCTAATAAAATCGCTGAGCTTGAGAGCGAGTATGCCAAGCTTGAGCAGCAATTGGGCAAAATTGGCGCGGTCAATCTGGCGGCTGTGGCAGAATTAGCAGAGGTCAATGAACGCTTAGAGCCATTAGCGCAGCAGACCTCAGACATTGCGGCGAGTATGGATACCTTGACCCAAGCGATTGCGTCGATTGACGAAACCACTAAGACGCTGTTTATGCAAACGCTAGATGCGGTCAATAATGAGCTTGCCAATTTATTTGCCAAAGTTTTCGGTGGCGGGCAAGCGAGCTTGACCTTGAACACGGACGATATGCCAGCCCATATACCCGCTGATAAACACAAAGCCGAACAGTGGCGGGCAGGGCTTACCTTAATGGCACAGCCAAAAGGCAAACGCAATAGCCGACTTGCTGTACTCTCAGGCGGCGAAAAAACCCTCACGGCACTGAGCTTGATTTTTGCGATATTTAAGCAGCATCCCGCACCATTTTGTGTGTTAGATGAAGTCGATGCGCCACTTGATGATGCCAATGTTGCCCGCTTTACCAGCCTCATTCATGAATTAGCAGATGACTTGCAGTTTATTTTTATCAGTCATAATAAGCTGACGATGCAGATTGCTGATGAGCTAAAAGGCGTCACGATGCCAAGCGCAGGCATATCCACTTTGGTCAGCGTCTCACTCGATGAGGCCGAACGCTATATTGCTAATTAATGGCAATGCCAATTAGGGTATGTACTCATTTTTAGCCCATTTAGAGAATAATCGACTGAATTGAAGACTCGCCCTAGTACAAAATGCAAATTAGAGGCAGTCATTGCGGATGATATCGTCAAGGCTGAGAGGATAACGTAACGCAAGTGTGTCGGGTGAACGATAAACGATGACTATATGGTGACGATAGTAATTAGCCATGCTAGACTATTGCCATTTATCCTCTCTTGTGTGTTCCCTTTTGTCATATATTAGGATGTATTTCTCATGACCGCTATTCAGTTTGTATTGATTGCCATTGCCGCATTTATCGTGCTCGCAGGGCTATTTATGGTCATTCGTAGTTTCAAGCGCCGCAAAGGTGCTGAGGCTGCCGCGGTCAATTATGATAAAAACGGTATCCCGATCATACCGCGTCATGAGCGCAATATCATCGATCAGCCAGATTTGGATGATACGGTTGCTGGCGAGACGAGTATCGGCCCTGATCGCAGTTATTTGAATGCGGTCGTTGAAGAAGCGCCTTTGACCCAGCAGCATACCAATGTCGATGCGCAACTGACCGCCCAACGTGATGATGTGAGCAATGATATCGAGGCAGATGAGGATTATGCTCGCTGGCAAGATGAGCAACAGCAGACTGACGATACGGAGTTTGCAGAAGCGGCTGAACAAATGTACATCGAGCAAGAGCCTGATGCCTTTTCGAGCCTGATGTCGGCGACCGATGGTCTGATGCCAGCGATTGATACAGCAGAAGAGCCAAGCTTTGACAATAACAGTCCGATACTCGATCAACATCTGTCAGAGCCTGTCGATGAAGGGCAAAATGGCCCGTTGATCAATGCCAAAGACAACATCAATATCACCATCTTGCCGCATCAATACCGTGACCGTCCAGCAGCAGTCATTCGTGGTCGTGATTTGTTGGCGTTAATTGATAAATATGGTCTGCGCTATGGTGCCATGAATATGTTCCATCGCTATGAGCAAAAAGACGGTACTGGTATACTATGGTTTAGTATGATGGGCATCACCGACAGCGGTATCGCGCCTTTTGATCCGCATAGCGTGGCGACCAATACTTACAATGGTGTGGTGGTGTTCTTATCCTTGCCGCATCCACAAGCGGTACGCAGTTTCGATAGTATGATGAGCATCGCCTATATGATGGCAAGTGATTTGGATGCTATTATTTTGGATGAAGAAAACGAACCGATCACGCCTGAATACAAACAACAGCTGCGCAACCAAGTCCGCGACTATGAAGGTTAAGCGTTTGAAGATTAAGCGCTTGAAGGCTAAACAAACCAACAGTTAAAAGTGGTTCTGAGTTTTAAAAAGGCAAATAGCGATAAACGTTATTTGCCTTTTTTAATGGCTTTCAGTTTCTGTAAAATATTGTCCGAGCAACCTACAAACTTGGTATCATATCGACATCTTGAATCGCAAAAAAGACGCCGACTATGACTGACTCTACCTCACCAAATAATTCTAAAAACCTATCTGCTCAACTAGAAACCCAAACACCTGCGACCTCTAATATATCCAGTTTGACCGATGATAGTACCAATATTCATGGCGATATTGTCGCGCAAATGCGCACGCTTATCGACACTATCAAAACGCACAATTATGCCTATTACGTACTCGACAATCCAATCTTAGAAGACAGTGAATACGATCAATTGCGTCGCACGTTGCTTGAGATCGAGGAAGCCTATCCAGATTTGGTGCAGCCCGACAGTCCGATCAACCAAGTAGGTGACATGCCGCTGTCGGCCTTTACCCAAGTCACTCATGATATTCCGATGCTCTCGCTGGGCAATGTCTTTGAATATGATGATTTGCGCGATTTTATGCGCCGTGTCAATGACCGTCTCAGCGTGTCGCAGCAAAGTCCTGAATATGAGATGGAGCTAAAGCTTGATGGACTGGCAGTCTCACTGAAATATGAACATGGTAAGTTTGTACAAGCCGTCACGCGCGGTGATGGACAGACAGGTGAAGACATTACCCAAAATGCCAAAACCATCCGCAATCTGCCACTTTGGATAGCTGAGGCTGCTGATATTGAGCTGTTAGAAGTGCGCGGTGAAGTGCTCATGCCTAAGGCAGGGTTTGAGCGTCTTAATAGACTGGCCGAAGAGAACGAAGGCAAAACCTTTGCCAATCCACGCAATGCCGCCGCTGGGAGCTTGCGTCAACTAGATCCAAGCATTGCGGCCAGTCGTCCACTCGCGTTCTATGGCTATTCGGTCAATCAAGGTTTGCCTGAGACTATTGAGACCCAATCCGCAGCGCTCGCGTGGCTAAAAACCCTTGGCTTTACGGTCAGCGCAGTGGAAGTGGTCGCGAATCCCCGAGAGGCACAAGCCTATTATGAATCGGTGATTGCAACGCGCAGTGACTTGCCGTTTGAAATCGATGGTATGGTGATCAAGGTCAACAGCCTTGCCTTACAGCAGCAACTTGGGTTTTTGTCCCGTGAGCCACGCTGGGCGACTGCTTATAAATTTCCTGCCGAAACAGTCATGACACGCTTGCACTCAATTGAATGGCAAGTCGGACGCACTGGCGCGATTACGCCCGTTGGTAAATTAGAACCCGTGAAAGTCGGCGGCGTCACTGTCAGCAATGTCACTTTGCATAACTTTGGTGAGATTCAGCGTTTGGATGTACGCGCAGGCGATATGGTCAGCGTCCACCGTGCAGGCGATGTCATTCCCAAAGTCACGCGCGTTTGGACAGATCAACGTCCGATAGATTCCGAGCCAGTCACACTGCCATCGACTTGTCCTGTCTGCGACTCGCCTGTCGTTCTGCCAGAAGACGAAGCATTGGCACGTTGTACAGGCGGTCTGTTTTGTCCTGCCCAGCAGCAAGAAGCCTTGATTCACTTTGTCTCACGCCGCGCCATGGATATCGATGGCTTAGGTGCAAGCTGGCTGATTAGCTTCTTTGAGCATGGTTTGGTCAAAACGGTCGCTGATATTTATAAGCTGCATAATCATGCAGAGGAAATGGTTAACTTTGAGAAACTGGGTGAAAAGTCGGTACAGAATATCATCAGCGCCATTGAAGCCAGCAAGCAAACCACGCTAGCTCGCTTTATCTATGCGCTGGGTATTCGCGGTGTTGGTGAAGGCACGGCACAGAACTTTGCTCAGCAATTTGGCGATCTTGACGCCTTAATGAATGCCGATATTGAAACCTTGATAAAAACGCCCGATGTGGGCGAAATCACCGCTGAGCTTACCTATAAATTCTTCCGCGCGCCGCACAATATCGAAGTCATCACCGCGTTACGCGAGGCAGGCGTACATTGGGATAAGGTCGAGCAAAAATCTGCTAGTGACTTACCTCTTGATGGTCAAACGTGGGTCATCACAGGTGCGCTTAGCAGCATGGCACGTGATGAAGCCAAAGCCAAAATCCAAGCGCTAGGCGCAAAAGTCTCGGGTAGTATTTCGGCCAAAACCACGGCGCTACTGGCAGGCGAAAAGGCTGGCTCAAAAATGGCAAAAGCGGAGAAGTTGGGCGTCAAAGTGGTGAGTGAGGAAGAGTTTTTGGCGTTGATTGGGGAGTAGGTGATGAGTATTGATGATATAGAAGGTTTGGACGAAATAACTCGTAAAGAGATTGAAGAGTTGCAGAAAGTGACGCGTAAGAGCGAGAGTGATAAGCAATTTTCACTTGCCCAGAGAAAGCTGGCTGAAATATTCTATAAGCATGGATTGCTTGATGAAGCTGTTAGAGTCAGTAAATTAATTGAGCCTCAGGACAATAGAGAACATTATAAAAAAGCACAATATAATATTGCTGCTGTTTATGAAGAACAAGACAAAACTAAAGAAGCTCTAAAAATATGGTCGGAAATAGAAGCAGACTCTTCAGAGATATATTCTAGAGCACAGTATAATATTGGCAGCATAAAAAATGACTTAGGTGAGTTTAAGGAAGCAAAAAAAGCGTGGGGTAAGGTCAAGAAAAACGGTAGTCCAGAGGCATATGCTAGAGCACAATACAATCTAGCTTCTCGACTTGTTAAAGAAGGTCAAGAAGACAATGCTATTCAAGCATGGCGTAATATAGAAAAGAAAGATGCCCTTGAGATATATGCACTTGCACAGTTTAATCTAGGCGTTAGTCTAAACATCAAAGACAGTACTTATGAAGCTTTAGAGACATGGGAAAAGATAGAAGCTAAAGATTCTTTAGAAGCATTCAATCGTGCTCAATACAATATTTGTACAGTATCGTTGGAAAATACGCAGTATCAAGATATTAATAGAGCTGAGAATGCACTTAAAAAAATCGTAAATGGGTATCAATATGAAAAGCGATGTCTAGAAAAAATCTGTAGATTGCTTAAGACTTCCTCTACTGATATTGGAAAATATTTATTACTACTATTCATTCATACTACTGAGATTATTGAAATACTTAAAGTGGATTTTAGCCATAGAGTAACTGACAATAAGCCTGTAGAACGTAAACTAGCTCACTATACTGGTACAGATACAACAAATAAATTACTAGATATAGAAAAAGGAAAAGAACAACCAAGCTCATTTCGTCTGAACACTATAAATAACGTAAATGATCCTAGTGAAGGCAAACTGCTTTTGAATTATCTAAAAGGGATCAAAGAGGGATTATCATATAATTCTCAATTTGATGAAGATTTACATGCTTTTATTAGTTGCTTTACCTTCAACCACGATAGTCTTAACCAGTTCAGGCTATACGGTAAACAAGATAATAAAGAAGCCTCAGGAATTAGTTTGGTATTTAATCAAAAATTTTTTCAAAAACATGATTCTACCGCAGGGTTGTCTTACGTAGCATTTGAAGATAGTTTACAAAAAATAAATGTAACTTCTATTCAGGGAAGTACTGGCGAAAAAGCTGTAGAAAGAATAAATAAGCAGCCAGTAATGAGATGTGTCTATCTTGATCCTACGTCTGATTACATTCATTTAGCTCAGCGTAATCGTTTAACGTTTTTTAGAGAGTTTAACAACGAAACTGTACAAGTGAAAAGCGGACAGATAAGTAAAGCTGAATACGAATGGGAGAGATATCAAAATTTTATTGATAAAAAGACTGAAGATTTTAGAAGTGTCTTTATAGATCTTCAAAGTGATTATAGAACTATTACTGAAAAAGTGATTGAGATTGAGAAAAAAAACGCAAGCTTGTCAGGTAAGATAGAAGTTTTATTAAACGAAATTCTTTTACCTCTGAAATACCTTATAAAACATTCAGCATTTCAAGAAGAGCAAGAGTGCCGTATGGTTTATATGACTTCACTTGATGATAAAAAAGTAAAGATGGAATTTGGAAGATTTCTATATGTCGAGTATGAGCCAAAGGTAAAAGCACATTTGGACAAAATATACATCGCACCCGCTGCAACTCAGTACCAACCTTATTTAGCTAAGCTACTTTGCGATACAAATGTAAAGATTGAGCTATCAAACAACCCATATCGTCAGACTTAGTTCCCTTAGTAGCGTGTGTGATGAAAACAAAACACACGCTACTAATCTTTACTCCACCATTTCTCCATGCGCCTTCACATCACCTTTCTTACCATCAGGTTTTATCTCAATGGGTAATACCAAACCTTTGGCGAAGTCATCGGAAAGTACATAATCATAGCTACTGGCAGCGACATCGGGTGTGGTATGAATGACAAGCTTCATGTCCTCGCTATCGATTACCTCATGTGAGACATAGGTTTCACTCAGCTGATCTAGGGCTTTTGATAGCGCTTCGTTACTCGCCATACTGATAGTGAGATTGTGCTGAGCAGTGGCGTTATCCACTTTGAAATAATCGGCATAATCACGAACGTTTTGACTGTCGAGTGCAAACGGATACTGATAACTGGCGCGGTCAGCAGGCGTCTCACCACTGGCGACCAATGACCAATTGATGGTGTTTGTGGCTGCAGTCGATGCAGAGGGGGCTGCCGTTGTGGCTGCGGGCTCAGTGGTTTGGTTGCTAGTCTCCGCACCGTTGTCGCATCCTGTCAGCGCCCACAGACTTGTAGTAGCAATTACTATCATGTTTATTAGACGCTTAGCCATCGATGTATCCTCTGAGTGATTGGTCATAAACCATTTTATATCGTCAATCCACTATAAAATAAGTAGAGGACTGCGATGTATAGATGTATAAACGCTATTTTGACAGGTTTCGTGACGCTTCTCTAGGTAAAAGTACCAAAGCGTCGATGAACACGCACAAAAAAACAGCCATCTGATGATGACTGTTTTTTATTTATTCTTACTACTGCCACTCTTTGTTTTTGGCCAATTAGATTTGGCAGTTTACTTGGTATTCTTTACCGTTTGCCCATTTGATGGCAAAGATGCCTTTATCGCCTTTCATGTGCCATGCATAGGTTGCTTCTGGGTTTGAGTCGTTGACATAGCTTGCGACATCACCTTGCACACCGCCATTTAAGACAATCTTTTGCTCTGCCCATTTTACTTTTGGCAAAGTCGCATTCACCATGGCTTGTTTTTTATTAATAGACTGTTTTGCCATGATTGTGCTGTCATCAGTGCAAGTATAAGGCGCTGCTGCCATACGATCATAAGCCGCATCGGGCATGCTATCTTTGACAGGCGTTTCTGAAGCATTTGGCGTGGTAGGCGCAGTGGTCGCACAGGCGCTTAGTAGGGCAAGGGCAGGTAAGGCAGTCGCAATTTTGGTTAATGTATTCATGGGTTTCTCCAAAAAGTTCAGAATGATAATGTATTTCTATTTAATAATGCGTTAAGCATATAGCGCTTATGGTAACCAAAAGGGTTCGCAGATATTGTTAGAAATTGTTTGTGACGTATTTGCTGAGTTACGTAATCACTGAGTAATGTAACGTGATATGTATAGTGCCTTGGCGTATATATCAGCCTGACTCATTGAATTGTTAGATAATCTAATACACGTAAAAAAACGCCTATCGATTTTTAGTCGATAGGCGCTTTTGTGGATCTAAGCGAGTATATTTTAATTACTTAGTTTTGCGCGGTGGCAGACCGGTATGCTGCGTCTGAAAGTTGCCTTTGCTCACGCGTTTTTTGGTGTTCTTGCTGCCAGCGTTTTTGCCAGCAGCAGGATTGGTAGATGAGCCGCTGGTTGCCGAGTTATTGCTACGCTTCACCGAGTCATTGCCAAGACGACTGTTCTTTTTGCGCGCGGATTGATAGCTGTCTTGCGCCGCATCGCGACCTTCTAAGCTGGCGTTAAATGGCGGTATCAAGCAGCCACGGTTTTTGCCAATCAAATCACTACGTCCCATATCTTGCAGCGCTTTACGCAGCATGACCCAGTTTTTGGGATCATGATAGCGAAGAAATGCTTTGTGCAATTTACGCTGCTTACCAGATTTGACGATATCCATATCACCTTCACTACGGCTGATCTTATGTAGTGGGTCTTTGTGCGTGTGATACATGGTGGTCGCTGTCGCCATTGGGCTTGGATAAAACGCCTGTACTTGGTCAGCGCGGTAGCCATGATTTTTTAGCCAAAGCGCAAGATTCATCATGTCTTCATCTTTGGTGCCCGGATGGGCGGCGATAAAGTAAGGAATCAGATATTGCTCTTTGCCAGCTTCCTGACTGAATTGCTCGAACATGGCCTTGAATTGATCATAGCTCCCCATGCCCGGCTTCATCATCTTCGATAGCACACCTTCTTCAGAATGCTCAGGAGCAATTTTTAGATAACCGCCGACATGATGACTGACCAATTCTTTGACGTATTCTGGATCTTTTACTGCCAAATCATAACGCAAGCCTGACGCGATTAGGATTTTTTTCACGCCTTTGATATCACGAGCTTTACGATAAAGCTTGGTCAAATTACTGTGATCGGTCAGCAAGTTTTCGCAGACATCAGGATAGACACAAGACGGCTTGCGGCAGTTCTTTTCAATCGTCTCATCTTTACAGCTGAGGCGGTACATATTTGCTGTTGGGCCACCAAGGTCAGATATCACCCCAGTAAAATTGGGTGCAGTATCGCGAATCGCTTCGACTTCACGCAAAATCGATTCTTCTGAACGGCTTTGAATAATACGACCTTCGTGCTCAGTGATTGAGCAAAAAGTACAACCACCGAAACAACCGCGCATGATATTGACCGAAAACTTAATCATGTCATAAGCAGGGATGCGCGCATCGCCATAGCTTGGATGCGGCAAGCGTGCATACGGCAAGTCAAACACGTAATCCATCTCTTCTGTCGAGAGTGGCACTGGTGGCGGATTGAGCCAAACATCGATGGAGGTGTGTGAATTACCCGCACCGCTGCTATGACGCTGCACAAGCGCACGCGCATTACCCGGATTGGTCTCCAGATGCAAGATACGGCTAGCATGGGCATAAAGCACAGGGTCAGATTTGACGTGCTCGTAATCTGGCAGACGAATGACGGTCTTTTCACGTGGTGGCATTTTTAGCTTGTGCTTACGTGCCGTCATTGGCTTATCAAAGCCGCGCATTTGCACCACTTGCGTTTCTTCGTCGACTTGATGCGCGTTGATGACTTTATTGGTGACTGGTTCAGCGACAAAGCCCTGATACTGCGAGGACATTGATGACTTCGACGACTGTGAAGGCATGGCTTGTCCAACAGGCGAATCAGAGGGTTTTTCTTGTTCAATGGAGCATTGATCGACGTCTTCGGTCATCACATATGGGTTGATGATAGGATCGACACGACCAACGGTATCGACATCGTTACTTGCGACCTCGGTCATATCTGCTTGCCAATGACGACGCGTTGGGGTCAACAGGTACGCCGTACCACGCAGATTACTCATTTGCTCAAAGCTATAGCCCTTCGATAGGCCGTGTACCACATCGACGATGGCACGCTCAGCATTACCATAGAGTAAAACATCAGCACGAGCATCCATTAAAATACTACGACGGACTTTGTCTGACCAATAATCATAATGCGCGATACGGCGTAAACTGCCTTCAATACCACCCAAGATAATAGGCACATCAGGATAGGCTTCACGGCAGCGCTGGCTATAGACGATAGCCGCGCGGTCAGGACGTTTATTGGCAACGTTTCCTGGAGAGTAAGCATCATCACTACGAATCTTGCGATCAGCAGTGTAGCGATTGATCATGCTGTCCATGTTGCCCGCGGTCACGCCATAGGCATAGACAGGTTTACCCAGTTCCATAAAGGCGTCTTTGCTCTTCCAATCTGGCTGGGCAATGATACCCACGCGAAAGCCTTGCGACTCTAATAGACGACCAATGATCGCCATGCCAAAGCTTGGATGATCGACATAGGCATCCCCTGAGATGATAATGACATCACAGGCATCCCAGCCCAAATCGTCCATCTCTTTGCGGCTCATGGGCAGATAAGGTGCAGGCTCGTAGCAGCTCGCCCAATGTTTGTCGTAATCATAAAGAGGTTTGGTGCCTTGTTTAAAGGCGGTGCGGGCAATGGTATCGGCAGACATGGGCGGACCTGTTAATTAAAAAAATGTACCAAAAGTTAGCCTTGATAAATAATCGACACTATAGGCTAATTTAAAGGCGCTCATTTTAACATGAATTGCACTCACTATGCGATAAACGATTGGCGATAAGTTATTGATAGCGTAAGATAATCTATAAGTAAGAATGGCTTTTAAGCATTTAAAACCATTCTTACTTTAGACTAAATTCTAGTATAAGATTGAATCAGGCGATTACTTTTTAATTATCTAACAATTGCAATGGGAAAGTAATCACATCAAAGGCCAGCGCAAACGGTAGCAATACCAGTTTCTGAGCACTGTTTGCGCCGCTACGATTGACTTGGTCTTGCTGCGTTTGCGTATAAAAACTCACCATATAAGGTTTGGTAAGGGCGCGATAATTCGATTGAATTAAGCTCAAATTACTGACCTGCGGATAAATAGCGCCTTTCACAGGGACGCTAAAACAAAAACGCTGGGCTTTGATACGCTCATCGCTGGTTGAAGTACAATCTCGGCCATCATTTTGCAAAAAGAACTGATAGTCTGAGCGCTTAAACTCGTCTTTTAATTTGGCATAAGACAGTTTCATTTCTCCTTGGAAGTAACCATCGTTATTTGGCACATAAAAGTTCATGTCGTTATTAACTTGAATGTTTTTTGGTGTCAAATTATTCAACAAGTTGACCATCTCCGTACCGCCTTGGGTCAGTACATAACTGTTTTTTTCACCGACAATCACCATCGTTGCGTTTGGCATTTTTGGCAATGCCTGAGCAGGACGACCAAAGGCGACAATTTGATCTTCAGACAACGTGGTTTTAGTGGTTTGCGTGCTGACTCGGCTATTGCTTTCCAATAATGAGCTGGTTGCACAGCCTGAGCTTGCTAGCATTGCTGTGAGCGCTGCGCCCATAACCATGGTCTTCACATTGGTCTTCATATTTAATGGTGTCTGTAGAGTACTTTTGACTGTGCTGTTTCCCATTGTTTTTGGCTTGTCCAAGGCGGAGTCTTTATGCTGATTCATGATAGTGTTTCCTTGTCTATGACGATTGACTACCTTGATTGAATATTCATATCGTATTTATTATCAAACTTTCGTTCATATCGTACCTCTTTTGCTCACGACTTATCTACTCATAATTGCCATTAGAAAAGGATTAAAATTTACAGCCATATTTAACCTATTTATAGTCAGGTAAATATAAAAAAGAGTCAGTAAGATTGGGATGAATTTTTCTTGCTTGCTGTGCCTTTGCTGCCAGAAGCTACAAAAAATTTATCCCAGTCTCGAGTCATCATGTCTGGTATCCATTTTATCTAGTATTGACTATAAGGCATGTTCAATATGCCCTAGTCGAGCAAAATTTTTGTACCGATCTTGGTAAAATTCATCACAAACTGACTTTTAAAATGGCGGACATTGTTTTCATACGTCAGTAGGCTGCGAGTGAATTGATGGTAGTCATTCATGTTTTTGGCATTCACCATCAGCATAAAATCTGCATCGCCCGATACTTCATAACAGCTCATCACTTGCGGTTGTGCATTCATCAAACGCTCAAACCGATGCTGCATGGAGTTATTAGAGCGTGCCATTTCTATCATCACCACGGCGGTCAGCCCGTAGCCCACCTTGTTGGGATCAACGATAGCGACTTGCTTGGTAATCACGCCGTTATCTATCAGCGCTTGAATACGACGTTGCGCCGTGGCGATAGAGACGTGAACGCGTTCCGCAACCGCTTTTAGCGGCAAAGTCGCATCATCTTGTAGTAGGTTTAGGATGGCCTTGTCGGTGTTATCTAGATTTTGGTTCACTGTGTTTTCCTCAAAAACCCTTAGCATTAAATATCTATATAATCACTATAAATTAAAAAAACGATAAATAATTCAAATATTAGTCATAATTTGATAAATTCATTCAGTAAATGATGAATATAGAGAAATTTTTTCGTAGCACTTCACTAGAATAGTCCTTAACAAACGACGCTGATTATAAAAAATAACAACTGATCGTTTTAATGTCTATTCAAACTTATGGTGCTGATATGTCTACCTCAATGCTTTCTACTGCATTCGCCAATACCTTAGCAACTACTATTTCGCGCTTGCCTTTGCCTGTGATTTGGACAGCGGGTAGCACACAGCAACGCACATTGATATTGGGCGTGGTACTGGCGGTATTATCGAATGTACTATTTGGCATTCTTTATGCCTATAGCAGCTTTTTGGCCCCGTTATCAGGGACGCAAGTATTTATTTGGCGTATGCTAGCCATGTGGGCGGTGTTGATCGGCTACCTGCTCATGAGTGGTCGGCTTAATATGCATATTGATAAGTTGCGTGCTTTACGCTCGGTCAAACAATGGCTGTGGTTGCTCGTACCTACGCCAATATTTTTGAGTCAGTTTTGGTTGTTTATGTGGGCGCCTGTTAATGGTCAGGGCGTACAAACAGCCATGGGTTATTTCTTATTTCCACTCATGATGGTGGTATTTGGCTGCGTCTTTTTTGGCGAAAAATTGAGCCGTTTACAGTGGCTTGCTGTCGCCTTTGCCGCAGTTGGGGTGGGTAGTGAGATTATGCGTACACAAAGTGTGTCGTGGGCGACGCTTTGGGTATGTGCGACGTATCCACTATATTATATTTTACGCCGGTTGCAGGGCATTGGTGCCATTACTGGGTTGTTGGTTGATTTGACGGTTTGCGCCCCATTTGCCGTCGCTTATTTATTTTTCTTTGCACCAAGCAGTTTGATGTTAGTAACGGGTTCAGGGTTTTTTATGGCGATGCTAGCAGGATTGGGTTTGCTCAGTGTCTTGGCGATGAAAACCAATGTCGATGCTAGTCAAATGCTACCAGTAAATGTCTATGGCATGATGAGCTATCTGGAGCCAGCATTGCTATTTATTTTGGCGGTGACCGTGCTGGGCAATCCGTTTGAGTCAGCGATGATTTATAGCTATGGATTGATTTGGCTTGGCATTGCTTGTCTCATTGCTCATGGTGTACGTCAGTTGCGCCGTGCTCGTAAAGGAATGCACATGACAAAAATAGCCAGTGCCGTTTAAAGAGTCATGAATGAAACCGATTCATCCAATAAAAAAGGACGATTTAACCACATGTTAAATCGTCCTTTTGATGCTAGATTAAAATAGATCGACTTTTAATCTAAATGTTGCTTAAAGCCGCGCTGCTTATCACGTTCCCAGTCACGGTCTTTGAGCGTTTTACGTTTGTCATGCTGCTTTTTACCCAATGCCAAGCCAATTTGACACTTCACTAGTGAGTTTTTCCAATAGCAGGACAGCGGCACACAAGCATAGCCTTTTTGGTTGACTGCACCCATCAATTTTTCAATCTCACGGCGATTGAGCAGCAGCTTACGGGTACGAATGCTGTCTGGGCTGACATGCGTCGAGCTAGACAATAGCGGCTGAATATGCGCACCAAACAAGAAAGCTTCGTTATTACGAAAGATGACATACGCTTCTGTAATGGTCATTTTGCCTGCACGAATGGCTTTGACTTCCCAGCCTTGTAACGCCAGACCTGCCTCAAACGTCTCTTCAATAAAGTATTCATGGCGCGCTTTTTTGTTGGCACAGATTTGATTATCAGGTTTTTTTGATTTTTTTGACATAATTTCTCCGTAAGAACCCATAAAAAATACAGTGTTCTTATCTGACTAGTCCCACTAATTCCTCATCCTAACCCTTTCATTTAGATTATTTATCATTTGACTTAAATAGGGATGAGTCGAACCAAGTATTGTAGCAAAGCCTCTAGCGAAAAGGTAAACGAGCTGTTAGGACAAATGTAGCAGAGATATTCAGGTCAATATAAAAGGGAGAAACAGCGAAACTGGGATAAATTTTTTGTAGCATCAAGCGGCGGAGGCACAGTAAGCAAATTTTTTTTACCAGTCTTGCGACATAACATCGTGTATTCATCTTATTCAGTATCGACTATCAGTATTAAGTTTGAGCAAAATTTGCTAGCATATGGCCTACTATCATCGGACATATTAGCCAAGCCATGAGCCACTCTACTTCTATCAATTCCCTCAAGTCTTCAAAGCTACATACCAAAATTTTGTACCCTGGTACTTTTGATCCCATTACCAATGGTCACGTAGACTTGGTGACACGCGCGACCAAACTGTTTGATGAGGTGGTGATCGCTGTTGCTTCAGGCCATCACAAAAAGCCTCTGTTTAATTTTGAGGAACGTGTGGCCTTGGTTGAGACGGTATTTGCTGATTTGCCGCAAGTATCGGTCATTGGCTTTGAGGGATTACTGGTCGATTTTATGCGTGAAAAAAACGCCACTGCAGTCTTACGCGGTTTGCGCGCCATGTCTGATTTTGAATATGAATTTCAATTGGCCAATATGAATCGTGAGCTTGATGAAAACTTTGAAGCGGTGTTTTTGACCCCTTCTCAAAATTATTCGTTTATCTCCTCGACTATGATTCGTGAAATTGCCAAACTTGGCGGCGATGTTAATAAATTTGTTCCTTCCTGTGTATCGCAAGCATTTGTCGAAAAACTGAATATCAACTAGGGCGTGTCATCAATTAGCACATTGATGCACTTTATGGCCTTAAAATGGCTAAATTTTCGCTAAACGGTATCAAAATTCTTGTCAATATGTTCATATTCACTGCGAATTTTTCCTTGTTTAGCATCAATTTATCTCATTTTAATGCTCATAATCTAACTGATGACACGCCCTAGCCAGAATATGCGCTGGCCACACTTGCTAAAGTAATGGCAAGGCGCCAGTTAAGCGTGATACCAGTAACATATAGCAAGTAACATCTAGTCAGATTAATATAAAAAAGCGTCAGCGAGGCTGGGATAAATTTTTTGTAGCATCGAGCTGCGCAGGCACAGCAAGCAAGAAAATTTGTATCAGTCTCGCTCTATAATGTTGTGTATTCATTTTATTCAGTATCGACTATATCAAAGGAGCCTCTTATGGCACTACTAATCACTGATGAATGTATCAACTGCGATGTGTGCGAGCCTGCCTGCCCGAATGAGGCTATATCAGAAGGCGATGATATCTATGTTATCGACCCTGATTTATGCACCGAATGTGTGGGTCATTTTGATGAGCCGCAATGCGTAGTGATTTGTCCTGTTGACTGTATTCCTCATGACCCAAACCATGTCGAAACCGAGAGTGACTTGCTGTCTAAATACAAACGGATTACGGGCCAGTAAGGCTTTGCTACTGATATATGATGATGTTATAAAAATAGGAAGCATATGATGAATACGGATATTCAACTTATAGTATGCGCGTTTGGCAAAATACCATTGTATTTTAAGAGAGTGCTATGACAGTAAATATCCCTACTAGCGACTTTGATCAGCAACACCTCTGGCATCCGTATGCCAGCTTGCCGCCAACGTATCCCAATATCGTGATTGATCATGCCGAAGCTATCTACATTGTCACAGAAAACGGCACACGTCTTATCGATGGTATGTCGTCATGGTGGGCGAGTGTACATGGCTATAATCACCCACAACTGAATGCGGCTATCGTTGCGCAATTAAGCAAGATGGCACATGTGATGTTCGGTGGTTTGACCCATCAGCCAGCCATCGATTTAGGCAAAAAACTGCTTTCGATTGCCCCTGCTGGACTCGATGCGATATTTTATGCGGACAGTGGCAGTATAGCCGTGGAGGTGGCGCTAAAAATGGCTTTGCAATATCAAATAGCCGCCAATCGTCCTACTAAGCAGCAATTTGCCTCGACCCATTCTGGTTATTATGGCGATACATGGCATGCGATGAGTATTTGTGATCCTATTAATGGCATGCACAATTTGTATGGCAAACAGTTACCGATGCAGCATTTTGTCCCTGCGCCACCACTTGGGTTTGAACGCGCCTTGAGGGCTGATGAGCGCACGGCATTGACGGATTTTTTCTCCAAACAGGCGTCCAAGCTGGCGGGATTTATCATTGAGCCAATTATTCAGGGCGCAGGTGGCATGCGCTTCTATAGCCCTGAATATTTGCAGTTACTGCGTCAATTGTGCGATGAGCACGATGTCTTGTTAATCGCGGACGAAATTGCCACTGGTTTTGGCCGTAGTGGTAAGCTGTTCGCTTGTGAACATGCTGGTATTAGCCCTGATATTATGACGATTGGCAAAGCGCTAACGGGCGGCTATATGACCTTTGCAGCGACATTATGCACTCGCAAGGTCGCTGACACGATTCATCATAGCGAGTATCCAGCGCTCATGCATGGGCCTACTTTCATGGGCAATCCGTTGGCTTGCGCGGTCGCCTGTGCGTCAATCGATTTGATATTGTCTTATGATATTGAAACACGTACGGCAAACATGCAAGCCATTATGGAGCAACAACTGGCACCAGCCGCAATGTTACATGGCGTCATCGAAGTACGCTGTCTTGGTGCGGTTGCCGTTGTCGAGTTAGATGCAGCTGTTGATATGCCGATTTTTCAATCGTTGCTGATTGAGAATGGCATTTGGGTCAGACCGTTTGGTAAACTGGTTTATATCATGCCACCTTATATCATTACTGATGATGAGCTTATCACTTTGTGTCAAGCACTGTTAAAAGTGATACGCATGTATTTAGCAAAGCAAGGTCAATTATGAGTGTTTTATTTGTTTCTGGAATCGATACCGATATTGGCAAAACCTATGCAACTGGCCTGCTTGCCAAAGCACTTATGCAGCAAGGCGTGAATGTCATCACTCAAAAACTGATACAGACGGGTGTTTCTATAAATCCAAATACCGGCACAATGAACATTGCTGATGACATCGTGACCCATCGCAAATTGATGGAGATTCCGCTACAGCCGTGTGACCTCAATTTTACCACTTGCCCTTATCGCTATGAGAAGCCCGCTTCACCGCATTTATCTGCTGCCCTTGCTAACGATGTTGTGCAAACGGACGTGATTACCCGTGCTACTAAAGCCTTACAAGTGGATTATGACGTGGTGCTATTAGAAGGCGCAGGCGGGCTACTGGTGCCAATAACTGAGCAGCTATTAACCTTGGATTATATTGCTTCTCAAAACTACCCTATTGTTTTGGTCACATCCGGTCGTTTGGGTAGTATCAATCATACGTTACTGAGCTTAGAGGCTATCAAAGCACGTGGTTTACCTGTACATAGTGTTATTTATAATCATATCCATAACGATACTGATAATACAGATACCGAAATTGCAGATAGCACTATTGAGTTTCTTCAGCAGTACCTTAAACAACACTATCCAACCACGCATTGGCTACAAATACCTTATCTAAATAATGCTACCTCTACTCATACCGACACAATGATAAATGATCATTGTTTAACGTTGCCGAAAGATTTTATTTAAATTTCTCTGCTCATGTCGAAAATAAACCAAAAAGAGATTCCCAGCCAAGCATCAGGTTTGCTATACTAGCGCGCTTGGTAGACTAGGCAATCGCCGCTGCACACTGGCAACAGACATGCAGGGGAGGAAAGTCCGGGCTACATAGGGCAGCGTGCCAGCTAACGGCTGGGCAGGGTAACTTGACGACCAGTGCAGCAGAGAGGAGACCGCCTTTGATTATTTGATTGTCGTAAGACGTCGATATCATCGGTAAGGGTGAAAGGGTGCGGTAAGAGCGCACCGCGTGGCTGGCAACAGTTCACGGCATGGTAAACTCCACGCGTAGCAAGACCAAATAGGCATCGGCATGGCGCGGCCCGCGTTCGATGCGGGTAGGTTGCTTGAGCGTATTAGCGATGATACGCCTAGAGGAATGATTGTCCACGACAGAACCCGGCTTATCGGTTTACCAAACCTTTTTTATCGTTCGTGGTAGTGATACTTGCAGTTAATTTGAATAAAATTTCATATTTTTTGCAAAAAATGCCAATTAGGGGTTGACGAATAACGCCTGTATCGGCATAATACCGAGCCTTAAATGGCGATGTAGCTCAGCTGGTTAGAGCGCATGACTCATAATCGTGAGGTCAAGAGTTCAAGTCTCTTCATCGCCACCATTTATAGTAAGACTGCAGTATTTAAAAAGCCAATCATTCGTGATTGGCTTTTTTTTTGCGTTAAATAAATGATTGTATTCACAGTTTCTGTGAGTTGATAGCATGCTGAACCCTCTTTATTTATAGTAAGCCGTCTCCACTTCATTTCTAAATCACATCTCTGCTAATAAAATCGCCTTACTTTACAGTAGAAAACTGCTAGAATACCCTTTGGTTTTATTTTTCTATCACCCTTAATTTAGTAGGCGCTTTGTGACTGCATTAGCCAATATTCGTAACTTTTCAATCATTGCCCACATTGATCACGGCAAGTCGACGCTTGCTGATCGTTTTATTCAAATGTGCGGTGCCTTGCAAGATCGCGAGATGCAGGCGCAAGTACTGGACTCCATGGATATTGAGCGTGAGCGTGGTATCACTATCAAAGCGCAGTCGGTCACGTTGTTTTATGATCATCCTAATGGTGAGCGTTACCAGCTTAACTTCATTGATACTCCGGGACACGTCGATTTTTCTTATGAAGTGTCGCGCTCACTAGCCGCTTGCGAAGGTGCGCTTTTGGTCGTTGATGCGGCGCAAGGAGTAGAAGCTCAGTCCGTGGCCAACTGCTATACCGCCGTTGATCAAGGTTTAGAGGTCATGGCGGTATTGAATAAAATCGATTTGCCACAAGTCGAGCCTGAACGCGTTATCCAAGAGATCGAAGATATCATCGGTATTGATGCTGTTGATGCACCGCGCGTCTCTGCCAAGTCGGGTCTGGGTGTCGACAAGCTATTAGAAGCTTTGGTCGAATTCATTCCAGCCCCAACTGGCGACCGTGAAGCACCGCTACAAGCATTGATCATTGATTCGTGGTTTGACAGTTATTTGGGTGTGGTTTCTTTAGTACGAGTGCGCCAAGGAACCGTAAAAAAAGGCGATAAGATTTATATTAAATCGACCAAAGAAGCGCATCCTGTCAGCTCTATCGGTGTATTTACCCCTAAGCCTTTAGACACTGGTATTTTAGAAGCCGGGGAAGTGGGCTTTATTATTGCTGGTATCAAGGATATTGCTGGGGCACCAGTTGGTGATACTATTACACATTCCAAGACACCTGATGTGGAGCGTATTCCGGGTTTTAAACAGATTACGCCGCAAGTGTACGCTGGTATGTTTCCAGTAGACTCTAGTGACTTCGAAAAATTCCGTGAAGCACTACAAAAACTACAAATCAATGATGCGTCATTATTCTTTGAACCAGATACCTCTGATGCATTGGGTTTCGGTTTTCGTTGTGGCTTTTTAGGTATGCTGCATATGGAAATTATCCAAGAGCGTCTAGAGCGCGAATATGACTTGGATCTGATCACCACTGCGCCCTCGGTTATCTATGAGATTAAAAAGAAAGACGGTGAAGTGATTCATGTGGACAATCCTTCTAGATTGCCTGAGCCAAACAATATCGAAGAATTTCGTGAGCCGATTGCTCGTTGCCATATTTTGGTACCGCAAGATTACTTAGGTAATGTCATGACGCTATGTATTGAGCGCCGCGGTGTGCAAGTTGATATGCGCTTTATGGGCAAGCAAGTTCAGCTTGTTTTTGATATTCCAATGGGTGAAGTGGTCATGGATTTCTTTGATCGCTTAAAATCTGTCTCTCGTGGATTTGCATCATTAGATTATAATTTTGAACGTTATCAAGTTGATAAACTCGTCAAAGTAGATGTATTGATTAATGGTGATAAAGTGGACGCATTAGCGATGATTGTGCATGAAACCCAATCACGTTACCGTGGTAATGCGTTAGTGACTAAGATGAAAGAATTGATTCCGCGTCAAATGTTTGACGTGGCTATCCAAGCAGCGATTGGTAGTCAGATTATTGGCCGTAGTACGGTCAAAGCCATGCGTAAAGATGTCTTGGCCAAGTGTTATGGTGGTGATGTATCACGTAAGAAAAAACTGCTGTCTAAGCAAAAAGCAGGCAAGAAACGCATGAAGCAGGTTGGGAATGTTGAAATCCCCCAAGAAGCCTTTTTAGCAGTGTTACAAGTTGATAGCTAATTGCTGAACCCATCTCGTTTGGTTTTTGCGCATAATAATACGTCAAGTGTGGCTGGTCTCATGGTCTAAGTAGTGAGATAAGCTGCTCGTTAATAGGCAATTTGGTATGGATTTTGATTTTAATTTGATTTTAGTGCCGTTGACTATAGGCTTAGGTATTATTTGGCTATTGGATAAACTGGCGCTAAAGCAACGTAAAACGCGCGGACGTGGTCAAGAGAGCTTATTGGTTCGCTGGGCTTATGATTTTTTTCCTGTATTGGCAGTGGTACTAGTAGTACGCTCGTTTTTGATTGAGCCTTTTAACATTCCTTCATCTTCTATGGTGCCGACACTATATACGGGTGACTTCATTGCTGTTAATAAGTATGCCTATGGTGTGCGATTGCCGCTGACTTATAATAAGGTATTGGATACAGGTGAGCCTGCACATGGTGATGTTGCAGTATTCCGTTATCCTGAAAACCCAAGTATTTATTATATTAAACGTGTCATTGGTCTGCCTGGCGATACCGTTAGCTATGATCAAGGAACTATTTCTATCAATGATGTGCCGGTTGACACCAAATCAATTGATTTCGCTGCGGATACAGAGTTGACCTCACAGCTTTATTTGCCAGGACAAATTGCTCCTGATCAGGTACTGACAGAAGAAAGTGCGGCAGAGATGGGTCAACAAGAAGAAGCAGAAGCGCGCTATTTTCAAGAGACACAAGGTGACAACCAGCATCTTGTTCGCTACTTAAATGGCATGAACAGTGCTCAGTACGCGCCATTTTTGCAACAGCAATCGCCAGAAGTGGTCAGTTCAGAAGGCACTAGCTGGCGGATTCAGGTTCCAGACGGGCAGTATTTTGTCATGGGTGATAACCGCGATCGCAGTGCTGATGGTCGATTCTGGGGCTTTGTACCTAATGAGAACTTAGCTGGTAAGGCAGTTTATATCTGGATGCATAAACCACCAGGACTCAATTTACCAACCTTTAAACGTAATGGTACTATCGATTAAGTCTGTAAGAATCGCTATTGGTTTATTTACCAATAATAGTTTTGTGCTAATATTGTTACTATTTTATTTAATAAACAGAGACCTAAGGCGTGTCATCAATGTGCTAATTGATGACACGCCTCAACATCTAGGCATTTATTAAAAATAGTCATCTACCAGTAGAGAGATATCATAATGCAGCAATTATCTGGATTGGCCACACAGCGTGGTGCTAGTGTGACGAGCACCGTTCTGCTTATTATAGCTCTAGGCGTTGCTGTCAAATTAATGATTGCTATTGTACCCGCTCAGATCGGCGATTATCAGTTGACTAAGACGGTAAGCGCACAGCTCAATGAGTCCAATAGCAATAACGAGACAGCCAAACAGTTCGTCGAACGTGTCAATAAACAGTTATCTATCAATGCTGACTATGACACCAAAGCCGAAGACCTATTGGTATTTACCAATAAAAAAACTGGCCAATTGGCTGTCCGTAAAGAATATGCGGTCACCAAAAATTTCTTTGCCAATGTTGATATCGTCAATCGTTTCGAAGGGGATATTACTATGGCAACAGCAGAATAATTTAAGAGGATTTTTATCTTCTTTGTACCAAACGAGCAACGACTATTTTCCATTAAACCAGTAAAACAGAAGGGATAACCAAAAGCCACGCATGAAACCAACTTCGCAGCATTCCCAAGCGGTTCCTACTTCCCAAAAAAATAGCACGTCGGTTGATACGCTTGTTGTTAGCGCAGAATTTATTCAGCGCTTAGCCGTATTAACGCGCAAGTTAGGTTATGTGTTTAATGATTTGAGCCTACCAAAGCTTGCATTGACACACCGCTCATTTGATAGCAAAAAAAACTATGAGCGCCTAGAGTTTTTGGGCGATGCATTATTAGGAATGATTGTAGGTGAGGCTTTATATCATCGTTATCCTAGTCAAAATGAAGGGCGTTTAACCCGTATGCGTGCGACGTTGGTGCGCCAAGAATCACTGGTTATTATTGCCCAAAATTTAGAGCTTTCTAATCATCTTATCTTAGGAGTAGGTGAGCGCAAGGGCGGCGGACGCAATCGTGCTTCTATACTGGCTGATGCGGTGGAATCTCTGATTGGCGCTATCTATTTAGACAGCCAAGATATGGACATTACTCGTCATTGTGTTCTCTCGTGGTATGGAGATTTGATTGATAGCGTGAATGATCAAAAAGCCCTAAAAGATGCCAAGAGTCGATTGCAAGAGTGGCTACAATCAAAGCAGTTTGATTTGCCACATTATGAGCTTATGGAAACGCGTGGTAACGCACCGCATCAAATCTTTGTCGTACGTTGTCATGTTAATATCCATAATTGTGCTGATATTACGGAATCTGGTGAGAGCCGCCGTATTGCTGAACAAAAAGCAGCCGAACTTATGATTAATCAGTTACACAAGCTTCCAGCTTCAGCCAAAAAGCGTTCATAATTGAGATGACATTCATAGTAAGTACATATAGCAAATACAATTTTCAATTTAGCATACCCTTTTAAGTGATCTTTGTTCTGACAAGTACTTATTCTATTTATCTTAAACGTGACTTATAGTCAATCCACTATAAAATAAATACAGTGGTGCAACATAATATCTTAGTAGACTCTGTCTACGTAGGCACAGCAAGCAAAAAAATATTATGTTGACGGCAAGTTATAATGGTTGTACCTTTTTTTTAGGATCAACTATATTTTAAAACCTCAAATACTCTCCAGTCGATAACCGTGCTGCTTTTTTAGTGCTGATATAATCTATACACCATTAAGCGCCGTTTGGCTGGCTATAAACTTTACAGGATTAACCTATGAGCAATCGTACTGATTTGCCATCAAATAATGAAGATATTGCCGACGATATGATCAAAAACACAGAGACAAATTCAAGCCAAGACAATGCTGATATAACTAGCCATGAGTTCAATGATTCAGAAGATATCACATTAGAAAATGATATGGCGATCGAAGAGTTTTTTGCTCCTAGTGATCATGCCCCTATGGCTGATGACTTTAGAACTGGCTATGTTGCCATTGTTGGACGTCCAAATGTTGGTAAGTCGACCTTAATGAACCATTTGTTGGGTCAAAAGCTATCTATCACGTCACGTAAGCCGCAAACGACTCGTCATCGTATTCACGGTATTTTGTCAAATCATGAAATGCAGGCGGTGTTTGTTGATACACCGGGCATTCATCGAAATGAAGTACGTGCTATTAACGAGCGTATGAATAAAGCTGCCATATCTGCCTTAGTAGACGTTGATTTGGTGTTATTTGTTGTTGATTCAGATCAATGGCGTGATGATGATTTATTAGTTCTACAAAAACTTGGCGACACAAATTTAAATGTGGTATTAGTGATTAATAAATCAGATACCTTAAAAGATAAAGGCAGCGTGTTACCGCTGATTGAGACGTTTAATGATAGTTTTGATTTTGCTGATATCGTACCTGTCTCTGCGTTAAAAAATCAAAATCTGGATCGTCTACAAGAGGTAATCGCCTCGCATTTGCCTATTGCTGCCCCTATCTATGATACAGAACAAATCACTGACCGCTCAGAGCGATTTTTGGCCAGCGAAATCATCCGCGAAAAAATTATGCGTAGTGCTGGGGATGAAGTGCCTTATGACCTAACTGTGCAGATTGACGCCTTTAAAGATGAGCCTGCGCATACTGATCCAAAAACAGGCCGTCCACGCAAGGCTTGTACTTTCATTGATGCGACTATTTATGTCGAGCGTAGCGGCCAAAAAGCCATTGTAATTGGTGACAAAGGTCAACGTATCAAGCAAGTCGGTATGGATGCCCGTAAAGATATGGAACAGCTTTTTGATAAAAAAATTATGCTGACACTGTGGGTCAAAGTGAAACGTGGTTGGTCTGATGACGAACGTGCGTTAACCAGCTTAGGGTACTAATAGCGACTTGATAGCCGCCTTTTGACAATCGTGTAGATGCTTGGATAACAAGAAATGCGTAATGAAGCGTTAGTTGGTTATTTATTACATCAGCGCCCTTATCAAGAAAAGCGCGCCTTGTATTATTTATTTTCTCAGCAATATGGTGTGATACATGGTATTGGAAAAAAAGGCGTGCCGCTATTTATGCCGTTACAGCTCTTTGCTACGGGCAAACGTGATTTAAAAACATTCAGTCAAATGAGTATTGCGTCGCAAAACGCTGTTGAAATAAATGCTGTTCAAACAGGTATCTTTTGTGAAGACGAAACCTCTACTATAGAGTCGGTGCCTTACGAAAATATTACTGGTCAACATCAATACTCAGCATTGTATTTAAACGAGATACTGTGGCGGCTACTGCCTACTGAAGACCCAATGCCAGTATTGTGGCAGCATTATCAGAACAGTCTACGTCAACTTAAGCAGCCTCTAAGTGCTAACGAATTGCGTTTGTGTTTGAGGCAATTTGAGCAGCACTTATTTGACGAGTTAGGATTCACTTTAACGCTAACGCACGACAGTGTCCAAGATACGCTCGAGGCTGATCGTTTTTATCGTTTTTTGCCTGATGTCGGTTTAGTGCCGATCGTATTGAATAATATGGATTCTGAGCATTTAGAGAGCGAGTCTGCACAGACGGTTTTTAGGGGTGCTGATATTATTCAGATGGCAGAGTCAGGCATTACCGAAACAACACTGAATAATTGGTCAAAGCTACATCGTTATCTGCTTGATCATTTACTTGACTATCAACCCTTGCAAAGTCGTTTGCTATGGCAACAGCAGCAGCGCTACCAAAAGGATTTTTTATGACTACGTCTTCCTCTCCTTCGTCGAAAGACATCTCGCAAAAACCATTGTTAGGCGTGAATATCGATCATGTAGCCACTTTGCGTCAAGCCCGCGGTGTTCATTATCCGAGTCCTTTAGACGCGGCCTTATTGTGTGAGAAGGCGGGGGCAGATGGTATTACCCTACATTTGCGTGAAGATCGACGTCATATTCAAGACTCCGATGTTTATGAGATGGCAGGGAAATTAACCACTAGAATGAATCTAGAGATGGCAGCCACGTCTGAGATGCTTGAGATTGCCTGTGAGGTTAAGCCATTTTGGGTTTGCTTAGTTCCCGAAAAGCGCGCGGAGCTAACGACAGAAGGTGGTCTTGATGTTGCAGGTCAGGTAACTTGGCTAACAGGCTATATTGAAAAGTTGCAAGCTGCAGCAATCAAAGTTTCCTTATTTATTGATCCAGAAGAAAAGCAAATTTCTGCCGCCATAGATTGCGGAGCAGATGCTATAGAATTGCATACGGGTGCTTACGCTGAAGCAGGTCTGGCAGGCTATTTAAATGTACAAGATGCTGAGTTGCAGCGAATCAGACAAGCAGTCGCCACCGCCCAACGTATGAATAGTAAACTTTTAATTAATGCAGGTCATGGTCTGACGCGTGACAATGTTTATGCTATTGCCCAAATTGATGGCATATATGAGTTGAACATCGGACATGCGCTTATTGCCGATGCCGTATTCGTAGGACTTGAGCAAGCTGTTGTTATGATGAAAAATGCCATGCACAAAGACAGTTAAATGTTGTCATTTACCATTTTTATTATTCATCGCATTGTGTAGGGTGATTTTCGTTAAGTTTTTGCTTCACTATGCCCATTTGGCTAAATGAGATTAGGTACATGGCTGTGTTATAAGCGACAGTTGGACAGTATTTGATATGGCCAAAATGACCTCGAGGTGTGCCGCTATTACCCCAGAACTTTGTATAATGGCGTTTGTTTCCTACTCTCAAGCTTAGCTGGCTGTATTTAAGGTTCAAGGAAATCTGAGTTAGCAAAGAATCTATTTCAGCATCAAAATCGTTATTGTCATTTTTATCTATAAATAGCAAAAGTGCATTGTTACCATCTCTGTGGCAATGTCCTCCAGTATCAGACAAGCAAACCAATACATTCTCTCTTCTGGTATAGCTTTCCGCTTTAGCCAAAGTAAGTGTATTTTCTAACTGACTTTTAACGCGTTTGGCCTCCATACTCGCCAATTGTTTTTGGATGGTGGGAGTTGCCATAGTTATTATGATCGTTAACACAGTAAGCATCACCATGAGCTCAACCAGTGTAAAACCTTGGTTAGGTTTGTAAGTAGAAAGCTTGCTGTAATGTGACGATATTTTGTAAAGCAGGGTCATAAAGCGTTATTACCTGTTATAATTACTTTGATACGGTAAAAAATCTCATTTCTTAGCATTATTAGCTAAATATAATATATATCGAATAATGTTGACTATTGTAATATAAACAGAATATATGTCTAATGTCAAAAAATGTTTCAATTGGTGAATGCTAGGTTTTAATAATAGAGAAAAATAACTAAGTGTATTAAAATGACTTTAGACAATAGATGCTGTTAGATTCACTATCTATTGCGAACTGACATACAAAAGATAAAAAGCGTAAGGTGTGTTGGTTCTAAGTAACTTGAGCTGGTTATTGTGTTTTGGTTACAACATTATCGTGTAATAATGTGTAGCTGGTTAACGAAAAAAGTTGTAAACTGAATTGATAATCGCTAAGCTACTCCTTAATTGGTTTTGCTTTGTAACTTAAAATGCGTAAAAGATGTTTACTTTAGAGCGTCTTGAAAATCGGTTTTGCTTAACGCATTACTAAAATTATCCTTTGGAGGAAGTCCATGAAATTGAATAAAATAGCTCTAGCTCTGTTTGCCGTAACAGCTGCTCCTTTAGCAGCTAATGCTGGCGTAACTATCAGCCCATTATTACTTGGTTATCATTATAGCGAAGGTGCTGAGGATGATCAGGCTGAACTACTAAAAGACTATAGCGGTAATGGTGATAGCTACTATAAAGAAGATGGCTTATACACTGGTGCAGCGTTAGGTATCGAGCTTACTCCTTCTACTCAGTTCCAAGTAGAGTATGGCGTGTCAAATACTGATGCTATTCGCCAAGATGGTTCTAACTCTTTTGACGCAGAGCAAGAAATGATTTCTGGTAACTTCTTGATTGGTACAGAAGAACTTACTGGTTACACTGACAGCGCTCTTAAACCTTATATGTTGATTGGTGCTGGCCAATCTAAACTTGAAATTAAAGATTCTTCAGGCGATAAAGTTAGTGGCACTAAAGATACTATCGGTAACCTAGGTTTAGGTGCTATGTATCGTATGAATGATGCGCTAAGCCTACGTGGTGAAGCTCGTGCGATTCATAACTTTGATCAAAACTGGTGGGAAGGCATGGCTTTGGCCGGTCTAGAAGTTGTACTTGGTGGCCATTTAGCACCTACGGTAGCAGTACCGCCAATGCAAGAGCCAGAGCCAGTTATTGACAACACTCCAGTAGTCATTGTTGAATCTGATCTTGATTCTGACGGTGATGGCGTATCTGATAGCATGGATGCATGTCCAGGTACTCCAATGAACGTGGTTGTTGATGAACGTGGTTGCCCAGTACCAGTAGACATTACTGATGAACTAAAAATGGAATTACGTGTGTTCTTTGATAACGACAAATCAGCTATCAAAGATCAATATAAGCCAGAAATCGCTAAAGTAGCAGAGAAGATGCGTGAGTATCCTAACTCTATGGCGCGTGTAGAAGGTCATGCTTCTAAGACTGGTCCATCAGCACGTTATAACCAACGTCTGTCTGAAGCTCGTGCCGTTGCTGTTAAATCTATGCTAACTAACGAATTCGGTATTGCTCCAAACCGTCTATCAACTGTTGGCTATGGTTACGATAATCCAATCGCGCCAAACGACACTGAAGAAGGTCGCGCTATGAACCGTCGTGTTTATGCCATCATTACTGGTGACAAAACAATGACTGTTGAACAAACCAAAGATATGGTTGTTCAGTAATTAGTAGCCACTCGGTTATGATTATTAAATAATTAGTTACAAAAAAAGCTGCCCACTAGGTGGCTTTTTTTTATTTATGTATTGAGAAAAGCAAGTTATTACATAAATTTATGAAGCAATAATGTTATACTAACCGCCCAAACATTCTGTAAGTTGACAGGGTGTACATTAGCATAGCCATCTGTACGATGAATTCATCAGCATAGATATCTGATTATATTGAAATTATTTTATTTTTTTTGATCTTCACTATTATGAGGTTCTCTAAAAATAGCTACTCAATATCTGTCTGATTTATTATAGAAGTTTATCCAGCGGCGCTTACTGCTACTGCATTTTTTTAAGACAAAACGAGCATTTTATATGGCGAACGATATCAAACACCTGCGTAACATTGCAATTATTGCCCACGTTGACCACGGTAAAACGACTTTGGTTGATAAGCTATTACATCAATCTGGTACTTTTGGCGACCGTGCAAACATTGCTGAACGTGCAATGGACTCAGGTGATATTGAGCAAGAACGTGGTATTACTATTTTGGCTAAAAATACAGCTATCCGCTGGACAGATCAGACTGAAGACACTGAATATCGTATCAACATTGTGGACACTCCAGGTCACGCCGATTTCGGTGGTGAAGTTGAGCGTGTAATGTCAATGGTTGACTGCGTACTTTTAGTTGTCGATGCTGTTGATGGTCCAATGCCTCAAACTCGTTTTGTAACACAAAAAGCATTTGAGCAAGGTCTAAAGCCAATTCTTGTTATTAACAAAATTGACCGTCCTGGCTCACGCCCTGATTGGGTAATGGATCAAATATTTGATCTGTTTGACAACCTAGGTGCCACTGATGAGCAGTTGGATTTCCCAGTTGTTTATGCATCAGCATTAAATGGCGTTGCAGGTCTAGAAGCAGACGATTTAGCTGATGACATGACACCACTTTTCAAAACTATCGTTGATGTTGTACAAGCGCCACAGGTTGATGCAGATGCGCCATTCCGCATGCAAATCTCAAGCCTTGATTACAATAGCTTTGTTGGTGTTATCGGTATCGGCCGTATCCAACGTGGTAAGATTAAAACGAACACACAAGTTACGGTTATTGATAAGCATGGCAAAACGCGTAATGGTCGCATCTTAAAGATTATGGGCTATCACGGTCTTGACCGCATTGAAGTAGAAGATGCACAAGCGGGTGATATCGTCTGTATTACAGGTATTGATGCGCTTAATATTTCAGACACAATTTGTGATCCTAATAATGTTGAGGCGCTGCCAGCACTAACGGTAGATGAGCCAACCGTATCTATGAACTTCCAAGTAAATAATTCACCTTTTGCTGGTCGTGATGGTAAGTTTGTGACTTCACGTAATATCCGTGAGCGTCTTGAGCGTGAACTGATTCATAACGTAGCATTACGTGTAGAAGATACTGAATCTCCTGATAAATTTAAAGTATCAGGTCGCGGTGAGCTTCATTTGTCTGTACTGATTGAAAACATGCGCCGTGAAGGTTTTGAGCTTGGTGTATCAGGCCCAGAAGTTATTGTTAAAGAAGTTGATGGTAAGCTACAAGAGCCTTATGAAAACGTTGTCTTTGATATTGAAGACGGACATCAAGGTTCTATTATGGAGCAGGTTGGTCTACGCAAAGGCGAAATGACCAATATGGAGCTTGACGGTAAAGGTCGTATGCGCATTGAAGCGACCATGCCAGCTCGTGGCTTGATCGGCTTCCGCTCAGAGTTCTTAACACTGACTTCAGGCAGTGGCATCATGACGTCAAGCTTCTCACATTATGGTCCGCAAAAGATCGGTGATGTTGGTGGTCGCTCTAACGGCGTATTGGTTTCTATGGCAAATGGCACTTGCCTAGGCTTTGCACTGTTTAACCTACAAAAGCGCGGTAAACTATTCGCTGAGCCACAGCTTGAAGTTTATGAAGGTATGATTGTTGGTCTAAACTCTCGTAACGATGATATGGCCGTCAATCCTACCACTGCTAAGCAATTAACCAACGTTCGTGCTAGTGGTACAGATGAAGCGTTGACTTTGACGCCAGCCGTTAAATTTACGCTTGAACAGGCACTTGAATTTATCCAAGATGATGAATTGGTCGAAGTAACACCAAAAGCGGTTCGTATTCGTAAACGCTATTTGACCGAGAGTGAGCGTAAGCGTCATGGTCGTGGTAAGAAAGGTGCTTAATAGTTTGATTTAAGTTGATAGTTTGACTTAAGCAGAATCAAACAACAAAAAAGGCTAACGCAATGTTAGCCTTTTTTTATTGTCTATTAATAAAGTTATTATCTTGGATAATCGTATATTATTGAATTGTCTTAAAAATAAATGATTATGGAGTCACGACTACATAATCATTAGTGTTGATCAAAATCTCTGATGGTTGGTCGACGACGATGCGTATAATATTATTATTATCGACTTGTGATTTATAGTAGTTATCTTCGGCGACAGTGCAACCCAAGCAACGTCCCATTGCATCCCAAGGTTCGACAAATAGCTTCTGCTGCGCCTGATCTGCGTTACCACCGATAAGTGAAAAAGGCAAACTAACCAGATAAGCGGCAGTGCCTGCAACGGCGGTTACAAGTTGTAAAGGCTTACCAACGACAGTATCAACCACCATGGTTTCGTAAGAAGGTCCAAAATCTGTTTCATCAATTTCTATTGCTGCCAAGGCGGGCTGCATACTAGCGACCAATAAACTTAAACTTGCGGCTACAGTAAAAACTTTCTGTTTAACTGTGCGTCGGTTCTTGGCTTTAACAGTCATAACGATATCCTAAAATTCATAATTAATATGATTGCTTGCTGCTGTTATTTCTACATAGAAATACCGCGGCGATGATAGATGAATTAAATATTACAGACAACTAAACAGTATGCACTATTTATGTAAATCCTAGCACTATTAAAGCAAGATGCGCGTTAATAAGCAATACAAATGCGCGCCGTTTAGCCGTCATAGCAAAAATATAAGATAGCTGACTATGACATGCCCTAATGTTTCAAATCTATTTTAATTGCCCATGATAAGGTTTTTAGGTGATAGGTTGGCAATGTGGACAGTAAACGCTGGCTCGGCCATTAAGTTTGATATTCTCGAGCATTGTCTCACAATGTGTACATGCTTCACCTTGCCTACCGTAAACGTTCAACGTCTGTTGGAAGTAACCGGTTTGGCCACTTGCCACTGTGAAGTCTCGTAGTGTCGACCCACCAAGTTCTATTGCTTTTTGTAAGATAACTTTAATGTGACCAACCAAAATAGCGATTTGCTCATAGGATAGTTGATGAGCAGGGATAGCAGGGTGTATGCCTGATAGATACAAACTTTCTGTCGCATAGATATTACCAACGCCAACCACAACCTGTTGTTCCATAATGACTGATTTGATAGGGCGGGTGATAGGCTGTGGTGATTTAGGTGATTTGGTTTTATTGGCTGCTTTATCGATAATGCTTTTATTAGATATGTGTTTATCTGCTAGGTTTGTACGTTGGATTAAATGGTACAGATAGTCAGCAGTAAATTCATCTGACAGTGGCTCAGGACCCAGATGATCCAATAGTTTAGCACTATAATCCTGATACCATAAAACTGAGCCAAAACGTCTTGGGTCATGATAATGTAACTGATATTTTGTATTATCTGCATCGTTAAAAACGATCATCAAATGATCATGTTTGCGTTTCTCAGTACCGTAACGGTGCTGCTGTAAGCTACCTGACATCCCGAGATGAATCAATAGCTGACGCGGCGCTGATGTATCAACTCCAGCAGCAGTGTGAGCATTATTGGGCGCTACTGGCAAAAAATTTAGTATTAAATATTTCGCTCGACGTTCGACGCTATTTAATGTGTGATTGACTAGCTTATCTAAGTCATCGGGCATCGACCAGCGTAGCTTCGGCTGAAATATTTTTAGATCAACGACTTGTTGCCCCAATAATGGTGAAAGGCTGGTCTTAGTTGTTTCTACTTCGGGCAATTCAGGCATGGTGTTTTTAGGGTGACTCTTTGATTAAAAAAAGGTGTACGAATTTATTTTTATATTAAGCAACGGCACGCCGAGCATGCAATATACCATGTTGCTGCTCCAGTTTGGCCAACAGTTTGGATAAATGTGCCAAGCCTGAAACTTCAATATGAAATTTCAAAAAGGCAATGTTATCGTCATTGCTAAGCGTTTGCACTTGGCGAATATTGACGTTTTCTTTGTCGATAATTTGCGTCAAATCCCGCAATAGCCCCCGTCTGTCATAGGCCTCTACGTGAATATCAACTGGTTGATAACGACCAGACTGAACCCGCCAAGCTGCTTCTATGCCGCGTTCAGGATCGCGCTCGATAAGGCGTGAATATTCAGGGCAACCACGGTTGTGCACACTGACACCTCGTGACAAGGTAATATAGCCAGCTATCGGCTCACCATGTACAGGATGGCAGCAGCCAGCTAAGTTAATTTCGATATTATCCAGCCCATCGATACGAATTTTGTAAGCATCAAGTTTGCTTGCATCTCTGGTGTCTGCGCTCGGTACAAAATCCTCTGGATCTGTTTCAGGTTCTAAATGTAGCTGCCGAGAAATATGGGCAGTCAGCTGATTTAGACCAATGTCGCCTGTCACCAATCCAACGATTATGTCATCGGTAGTATTGACGTGAAAATGCTGAATATAGTCATTCAAATCGATGCTATTTGGATGCACAGATAAACGCTCAAGCTCTTTGCTGAGCATTTGACGGCCAATCTCGATATTTTTATCGCGATCTTGTTTGTTGAACCATTGCCGCAGTTTTGAGCGGGCGCGATTGGTATGAATATAACCAAGTGAAGCGACCAGCCAGTCGCGATTGGGCTCACGTGAGGCCTTGGTAATGATTTCGACTTGTTCGCCAGTTTTGAGCTGATAGGTCAGCGGTACATAGCGCTGATTGACTCGAGCGGCCTGCGCACGGTTACCAACTTGCGTATGCACATAATAGGCAAAATCAAGGACGGTCGCGCCTTTTGGCAGCTCGGTAATGTCTCCATCACGGCTAAAGATATAAATACGTTCGAGCTCATCAAAATCAACGAGTTGCTCTTCTTCATCAAGGCCCATCTCATCTATGTCTTCGCCTGTTACTAAAGACGAGCGTGGCTGATTACGCGTTTCATTATTGATAGATAATAGCTGACGCAGAGAGTTGATCCGTTGATTAAGGTAGTTGTCCTTTTTGTTTTTCAGACCCTCTTTGTAATTGACATGTGCGCACATGCCAAGCTCGGCCTCAAAATGCATTTCATGAGTACGAATCTGTACTTCAAGCGATTTGTTCTCAGCAATCACCGCCGTATGTAATGAGCGGTAGCCATTGGACTTAGGATTGGTAAGATAATCATCAAATTGCTCAGGAATATAACGCCATAAACCGTGTACCAATCCGAGCACGTGATAACAATCTGAGGGGCTAGTCACCAGTACCCGCAGCGCACGAATATCATAGAGCTGATCGAAAGATAAACCTTTGAGCTTCATTTTTCGGTAGATAGAGTAGATATGCTTGACGCGTCCAGAAACTTCGCCCTCAATATTGGCTTCTGCCAACGCTTCATTCAGCTGGTCTTGCACGCGCTGAATATAGGACTCGCGTTCGCTGCGTTTTTCAGACAGCAGTTTGGCGATCTCTTTGTAACGTTCAGGCGCAAGATAACGAAAGGCTAAGTCCTCAAGCTCCCACTTAAGTTGCGCGATACCCAATCGATGCGCTAACGGAGCATAAATAGTCATGACCTCACGTGCTACGCGGCTTTGACGCTCTTCATTAGAAAAGGTCAATTCGCGCATGGCAAAAGTACGCTCAGCGAGTTTAATCAGTACCACGCGCACATCGTTGGTGACAGAAATGAGCATGCTATAAATATTAGATAGCTGGTCACGTTGATTGTTGACGAAGTGATCTTCTAAGCGTTTATTACTCTCAATAATTTCAGACAGCTGCCCCATGGCTAGAGTATCTTTGACTAAGGTCGATATGTCCGCCCCAAAGTTTTTTTCTATATCAGCGAGACTGATGACTGATTTACGTGCGCTACGATATAGCATGGCCGCGACAAGGGCATCTTCGTCTTGATACAGATAGGTCAATATGTCGGTCATACCGATACCAGTCACATAAGCGCCTGAACGCTCAGACTTGCTGGTATTCATATGATTGCGGATAAATTCACAAGCAGCGCTTAGATTGGGTACGGACTCTTGCCCAATACGCTTGGCTACATTGTCTAACCAAGTAGGAATATCAATATTCATCTGATCTGAGTCAATCGTTTCAAGCTCTTTTTTTGAAATCGCATGATTTTTATCTAAAAGCAGATTGTCAGAATATTCATTTTTGAGCTTTGGATCATGACTGTGAAGAGCATATAAAGCTGAGCGATCAAAAGTGGTGTGTAGCTTATGAGTGGACAGCTGGTATTTGATATCGAGCGGGATTTGGGCATAGCTGTTGGCGGACTGATGAGAGCGTTGGCTCGCGACCAGTTGCGCCGCCAGTGCTGCACTATCGGCTTGCGTGGTCTGTCCATCCACTAGCGGTAATCCTTCACGAATTTTTACCATAGCCGACTCCTCTTAGCTATTTTGAATTGATTATAACCTCATCTACTATGCCTACACTTTGAATTTATGATTCACCAAGTGTCAGATATAAGCCAGTATGGCTGCTAAAAATCTCTATTTCTAGCAGCCATAAAATGCGCGTAAAATATATAAAGTTATGAGTGCAAATATTCACTATGTTTCGACTAAGTAAACATAAGAAGATTGTTTGTTATTATCGCATTTTGAAGCGACAAATCAAGGGAGGCTATGTAATGTCTGTTGTTAATTAGAATAAATAGCCGTCATTTATTAGCGTTGCTTAACTTAAGTTTTGATTAAGAATAAGTTGCTGAAAATACGGCTATTTTGAAAGGTTCAATTAACGAAGAAGGGTACTAAACGGCTATTTTCTCAAAACGAGCGATTGACTCGACATGACCCGTATGGCAAAACATATCCATCACGCCAGCATGAGTCAAACGATAGCCTTGCTCTAACAATGCTTTGGTATCGCGAGCAAGTGTTGCAGGGTTGCAAGAAACATAAACGATGCGCTCGGCATTGAATTTAGGCAAATACTGCATAATCTCCCATGCACCAGAACGCGGTGGGTCAATTAATAGCGCATCAAAGCCTTGATTGGCCCAAGGTTTGTCAGTGCAGTCTTGCGTCAAGTCTTGGCTATAGAACTCAGTATTGGTGATGCCGTTGCGACGTGCATTATCAGCGGCGCGTGCGGTCATGGCTTCGCTACCTTCAACACCAATAACTGAGCCTGTTTCACCAACGAGTCGCGCTAACGGCAAGCTAAAATTGCCCAATCCACTAAACAGATCCAGTACGCGTTCACCTGCTTTTAACTCTAGCAAGTCGCAGGCAATTTTGGTCATTTGACGGTTCACAGACAGGTTTACTTGCGTAAAATCGGTAGGAATAAACTCAAAAGTGAGGTCATACTCTGGTAATTGATAATACAAGCGTCCAAACTGCTGGCTCATGTCATCATCATTCGTTAAGGCGATACGCTGAATGCTATCAACACCCTTAGACTGTAAATATAGTTGCCAATTGCGGGCAGCAAAAAACACTTTTAATTTATCTATATCAGCATCTGACAATGGTTCCAAGTTGCGCACAATAAGAGCAACGGGTTGATTGCCATCGGGCAGCTCAGGTATTTGCTCACCCATGGCCAATTCAAGCTGGGCAATCTTGTCACGGCTCTCTAATGTGCTAATTAGCGTTTTTAAATTTTCAATCTCAAAACCAATGCGTGGATCTAAGATATGACATTCATTTAACTCGGCTAAGAAATTACTTGAGCGCTCACGGAAACCCACCAATGCCGTTTCTTTTTTGACGACATAACGGACGCCAAGTCGAGCTTTAGTGCGATAACCTAAACGGTCGCCGACGACTGGCTCAAGCCAATGATCCGGCGCTACATTGGCTTGATGCATAAGCATTTCAGCCAGTACAGATTGTTTAAAATTGATTTGTCCTACAGGTTCCCAGTGCTGCAAGTTGCAGCCGCCGCAGACGCCAAAATGTGGGCAAGGCGGTACGGCGCGTTCAGGATTTGTATTGGCAGTGATGCTGATTGCATCGCCTTCCTCAAAACTGGCACGGCTATTGGTTATTTTGACCAATGCGCTTTCACCTGGCAACGCAAAACTGACAAAGACTGTTTTGCCATGTTTGTCTTCAGCGTGGCCATCATCAACCCCAAAACCATTGCCATAGATGGCAACACCGCGACCATCATGTGACAATCTATCAACGGTAAAAGGAATCGGCTCTGCCTCTTTCAGACGACGACGCGTCTTTGGTGAGGGCTTGGATTTTTTTTTATTAGGTGGAATAGCAATGGCTTGAGTATCGTTGGCTTTTTGCACGGCATCTTGCGTGGTATCAAGCGTTGTAGACGTTTTTGAATCGGTGGGTTGCATAAACCTGCCTTAATAATAAATGATAAATAACTAAAAATAGGGTAATGAGGGTAACAGCCATTATATGTAATACGGTGTTTTATGATTTGGGTGCAGATGACCAGTCCGCAATGAATTCTTGATGGCGTGCACTGCCATCTGCTTGGGTATACTTTGCTAGATAATCATAGCTCTGCTGTTGCCAAGCATCAAAATCTGTGGAAGACAGCTCTCCTGTCAAACGCAACCAGCGCAAATAGATCAGCCAAGTATTCATGACGTCAGACTCACAATATATCGATAGTGTCTGCCAGTCGTCATTGCTAACGAGATCGCCAACCATACTGCCATCGACATCTGTTTTGCCCGGTAGGCCATATAAACTTGCAACCACATCCATCGCTTCGCGGCGACTGGCACCGTATTGGCTAAATCTGTCCATCAAATCAAGATGGCGCGTGTGGAAGCGATTGACATAATTATCGAAGCGCATGTTTTTGATACGTGCGCCTTCTTCAAACAACCACGGTGCGGACAAATCATACTGCATGGCACGATATATGAGCACCGGAATATCAAAACCTGAGCCATTCCAGCTGATGAGCTGTGGCAGTTTTTCAAGGTCACTAAATGCTCGAAAAAACTTGGCAATAATGTCTTTTTCGTCAAACTTATCGGCTGTCAACGAAAATAACGATAATTTGCCATCTTTAATATATAAGGCTGAAATACAAACGATGCGCTGTAATGGCAAGCGCATAAAATCATGTCCAGCCTCTTGTGTGCGTATCGCAGTCAATGCACTTAATGCATCCGCATCATTTAGATCCGCCAATTGCGGATAAATACGGCGAGCCGCATCAATATCAGCGACGGTCTCAATATCAAAGACTAAGATAGGGTCGGATGGTAGAGCTTGTGGCATAAGGATTCCTGATTGAACCAACTAAACTGAACGGCGTTCTGTGCGTTAATTAACTTCTGTACCATCATCAACACTGCTGTCTTCAATACTATAGAGACCTGTCGATAAGTAACGATCGCCACGATCGCAAACAATAAAAGCGATAACGGCATTAGGGTTTTCTTTAGCCACTTGCAGCGCCGCCCATGCCGCTGCGCCTGAAGACACACCCGCGAAGATACCTTCGGTTTTGGCCAATTTGCGCATATAGATTTCTGCAATGTGCTGATCGATATCCATGATTTCATCGACCAAATCTGCATCAAAGATGCCTGGCATATAGGCAGCAGGCCAGCGACGGATACCAGCGATAGAGGCTTCTTCATCTGGCTGAAGACCAATGATTTTGATGTCTGGATTTTGTTCTTTTAAGTACCGTGAGACACCTGTGATAGTACCGGTAGTACCCATGGAGCTTATAAAATGCGTAATTTTACCGTCAGTTTGTGCCCATAGCTCAGGGCCCGTGGTCAGGTAATGTGCTTGGCTGTTGTCTGGGTTGTTAAATTGATCTAAGACGATGCCTTTACCATTCGCCTGCATCTGCAGTGCCAAATCGCGCGCCGCTTCCATGCCTTCATCTACTTCGATTAGCGTGGCACCGTAAGCAATCATCGCATCTTTGCGCTCTTGAGTTGAGTTGGTTGGCATCAGTAATGTGATTGGATAGCCACGCATGGCTGCTACCATGGCTAAGGCAATGCCCGTATTGCCGCTGGTGGCTTCGATTAACATGTCACCAGGTTTTATATCACCGCGTTGTTCTGCTTGATAAATCATATTAAAAGCAGGACGGTCTTTGACAGAGCCAGCTGGATTATTCCCTTCAAGTTTGGCCAATAATGTCGCATCATTGGTAATGTGTGCTTGTTCAGGTAGGCGCTGTAATCTGACCAATGGCGTTTGACCGACGCAATCAGCAAGGGTCGTGACTTGAGTGATAAAGTTGGCGTTTGACATGGCCGTAGCGGACATAGGGTATCCTTATTGGTTTCCAAAATTGATTGTCGAGTAAAGGCGTATTTTTTAAATAGAGTTTTGATTTCTGGATAACGGCTTTATATCAGTAGTATGTTTTTTGCATCACTTTACTTTTGTACTGTGAACAGACTATATCAAAATAAGCTGACGGTTTTTACAAAAAACTGGTGACAAGTAAGAGGTTGCATCATTATATCATTTTGTTTTTGGCTACGCTGAGGGCATCCAGAAATTTTGGTAAATGAGAGATATCTAAACATGGCCAGACAATTGAAATGCGTTCTAGCCATCTCATTTGTTAGCAATGATCGGTGATGATGACCTCTATGCGCATAAATGCTGTTAAAATACCCAAAATAGATAGAGTTTAACGATGACTAGCAGCTGGTCACTGTTATTGATACCTAGCACAAACCCCAGTAGAGAGTAATGCTCGCATGGCACACAAAAAACGTTTTGATACCAGTAGTGCATATGGTCAGCTCATTATATTGGTGTTTTTGCCCATTTGTGTGTTGGCGGCGGTCGGTGGTATTTTGGTTTTTTACGAAACCATGCGTGCTAGCAATTCAGAGCAAGAGGTACTGGCCGAAGCGGTGCTGATTCGTTATACGCCAGCAATTGCTGAGCTGATTCCTGAGCTGTTAGAGCAAGCACGTAATGACGTTGATGTTAGTGCAAATGACACATCGAAAACAGAAGGAGCTCAGCTCAAGGGTATCCAAGATAAGCTGAATCGCATGCAGTCCGAGCAGCATGTACAGCGCATTGCTATTATTAACGAGAGCAATCAAGTACTTGCCGCCGTAGGCTATGGACGGGATGAAGCTTGGCCTTTGATAGGGCTACAAGAAAAATTCTTATCGCAAAGACCAACCCCTATTGGTACGGCTTATGGCAGTGTGTTAGGAGAGTTTAAAGGCCAAAGAATGTGGTTGTTAGTGGACATGGACAACGAGCCACTGTACATTGCGCGTTATCGGATTGCTATGGCGCTAGTGATCACGGGTTTGTTCACTATTTTGATTTTATTGCTGAGCTTGAATATTTATTCAAAACGTTGGATAGCCCCAATTTATGAGCTACGTTTGCAGCTGCAACGCACCCATGTCGACAATCTGTATCACCCCATTCCCGTTGAGTCGGATGGTGAACTGAATTTATTGCAGCAGGACTTGGTCAAAACGTTGCGCCGGTTGCACAGAAGTTTTCAAGAATTAAAAGATCATGCCGAACAAACAGAAGATGATTTGCGCCTTGCTTTTGATGAGATGGAAATGCAAAACATCTCTATCCGTAATGCGCGTGATGCAGCTATCTCCACCAGTCAGGCCAAATCGGCGTTTTTGGCCAATATTAGCCATGAGCTGCGCACTCCTCTGAACAGTATCGATGGCTTTATTAATTTGCTGGCACGTCATGGTGAATTGAATCCTGAACAAGATTTGTATGTGCAAACCATACGCAAATCCTCGGCACACTTATTGGCACTCGTTAATGATGTTTTGGATTTTTCTAAGATTGAAGCGGGTAAACTGGTACTTGATCGCCATGAATTTGATCTTTATGACACCATTTATGATGTGGTTGATATGCTCTCACCTGTGTCCGCAGAGAAAGGTCTGCGTATGGCAGTACTGTTTTATAATGACGTACCGATGCGTATCAATGGTGATGCCCTGCGCCTCAAGCAAGTATTAACCAATATCGTCGGTAATGCGATTAAGTTTACTGATAGTGGCGATGTAGTAGTGCGCGTCAGCTTGGACGATCACCGTGACAACTACTTGATGATTAGTGTACAGGACAGCGGCAAAGGGATATCTTTGGCCGATCAAAAGATGCTTTTTCAAAGCTTTAGCCAAGGCGATCCCTCAATCACTCGCCAATACGGTGGTACGGGATTGGGTCTGGTCATCTCCAAGCAATTGACTCGGCTAATGGGCGGCGATATTGGTTTTCATGACAATGCTCAAGAAAACATTGCCAATCAAGGCGCGACTTTTTGGTTTCGTATGCCAGCGCATGTTGATGTGTTAGAAGCCGCTACTGGTCAAACCATTGAGCTGCCAGTGTTAGCGCCACTAGCGAGTGCTACCGACGAATTCAATGTTTTGGTATGGATCAATCATACCGCGTCTATCCAAGTGCTCAAAGCCAGCCTACAGTATTTACCGATTAAACTGACCCAAGCCAATTCACTGCCTGGAGTGCTTGAGTCACTAAAAGAGCATGGCAACTATTGGGATTGGGTCATCGTTGACGATGATACGCAAGACGATATGATGGCGCTACTCAAACAGATTCGTCTCCATTATCAAGGCAAACTTGCGGTATTTGGCTATCAAGTGGCCGCCGATCAAGCACTATTGAATCGTTATCACGCCAATATACTGTATGAGCCACTAGACAAAAGGCAGCTCTATGCCATGCTGGATACACAAAGTCGCAGCGTTCCAAAGAGCATGCAAGAACCCCGTTGGAAAGGGGTGACTGTGCTGGCAGTGGATGATCATCTGCCCAACCTACTGGTGCTTGATGCGTTGCTGAGCGAGCTTGGTATTCAGGTGATTACAGCGAGTAGTGGTTTTGATGCCATAGAGATCATCAGCAAACAACAAACCAAAAATATCAAAACTACTAAAAACGACAAACAAAGTCTCTCAAATAAAACCCAACTCTCTAAAGCTGAAACCCGTGATGAGGTCAGTAAAAAAGCAAATAGCACGCTTTATGAAGAGGCGAGTGTGGATGACAAAGGCGCGGCTCAGGATAAAAACAATATTGATTTAATATTTATGGATATTCAAATGCCACGTATGTCAGGTCATGAAGCGGCGCGCCAAATCCGCAACATTGAGAATGATGACAGCCGCATACCTATCATTGCTTTGACCGCGCATGGTTTGGCTGACGAGCGTGACAAGCTTATCGCAAGCGGTATCAATGACTATGTGGGTAAGCCCATCAGCCAGCCTCAGTTATTGCAAGTGCTGCAAAAATGGCTTGGACGCACAACGACCACGGCACAGTTGGCGTTGCCTGACACCACTCTACATAGCGTTGATCCGCAAGCGATTGACTTGAACGATTTACAAGCCACGGTATTGCAAAATAGCGATGCTGAAAACTATTCAACTTGGCCTTCAGACTCTACCGTCATTGCTTATCCTATGGTTAAAAATCATGAGAGTAATCACACCAGTGCCTCTGATATAACCAACCAGCCAAAGATCACTCGACCTTTATCATTGAAAAAAATTCGGGATGATTACTTGCGCGATAGCCAGCCTCGTGAGGACTATAGACGAGAAACGCCGCGCAATACTCAGCCGCGCTATGAGAGTATACGCTTGCAAAAACAAGGGTCGTCGTCATCATTGCATCCGCCTAAAAACTCCGTGGACAGCTCTCATGATGAGGTGACAACAGACGCAAGCGGCGCAACCCATCTTAGCCGCAATCATTTAAGTGTTAGTTATATTAATACTCTAGATATTTTAGATTGGCAAGACGCACTTACTCGCTCTGCGAACAAACCAGATCTGGCAGCCAAACTCATCATTATGATGCTTGATACCATTGATAATGAAAAACAGGCATTGACGCAAGCGTGGGAAACACGCGATCGTCATATGCTGGCACAAATTGCCCATCGTATATTGGGCGGCAGTCGTTACACTGGTGTGCCGCAATTACGTCAAGCCAGCCAAGATTTAGAAGACAAATGCTTGTTGAATGTCCAGCACACCACACCGGCACAGTTTGCGATGCTTGAACCTTACTATGACTCATTGTTAATCGCGTTAAATAATTTACAAACGCTAGATTTGTCATTCTATCCTCAGCTCAATTATCACCGCTTAAGTGAAAATGATATGACTTGGAAAATGATATAAATTGAAAAATAAAATCGATATTTTTTCGCAAGATCAGTATTTTTAAGAAATCATTGTTTTCAATAGGCAGAATAGATAGATAGATAGATAGATAGATAGATAGATAGATAGATAGATAAATAAATAAATGGTTGGTAAATAAATAAATAAATGGTTGGTAAATATTTTATGGGTGCATTGTGTAGAGTGCCGTGGCAGTCAGTTGTTGCTGAAGTAGAGCAGATGTAAGCCTGTTAGTATTGCGACTATCAACGCTATAGTCAACGTACTTATAAGTCGTTACGGCTTCGACTATATATTTATTTTCTAATAAGGATGGTTATGAACACAGTTGCCACTTACCAGTATGAAACCCTACAAGTTAGCATGACCGATACTATCTTAATGGTTACTTTAAACCGTCCCCACAAAAAAAATGCCATGAGTTTTCAGGTCATCAATGAGCTGATTGCCGTGGCTGGTCGCGTTAGCAAAGACAGAACTATACGAGCAGTCATTTTAAATGGCGCAGAAGAGACGTTTTGTGCAGGCATCGACTTGGGTGATTTAAACCATCCAAAGAATCAAGCATTTGCCCTTTGGGAGCTTATAAAGCCTTGGCAAAGCGCATTCCAACGCGTTTGTCTTGTGTGGCGTGATGTACCTGTCCCTGTTATTGCGGTTTTAGAAGGTTATTGCATTGGGGCCGGGCTACAATTGGCACTCGCTTGCGACGTGCGCATCAGTCACCCTGATTGTAAATTGTCTATTATGGAAGCCAAGTGGGGCTTAGTACCGGACATGGGTTTGACACAATCCGCCTTTGGGGTTGTACGAGAAGATATCTTAAAAGAGCTGGCAATGAGCGCTCGTATTATTGATGCCAACAAAGGCCATGAGCTGGGTCTAATTAGTCATTGTAGTGAGACGCCACTCGAACAGGCACAGCAACTTGCTGCCGAATTTGCCGAGCGTTCTCCTGATGCCGTGCTGGCAAGTAAGCGAGTGATTAACGCCATGTATCAGCAGCCTGCGACAACGCTCTATAAAGAAAAGTTATGGCAGATTAAAATGATGCTTGGCCGCAATCGTAAACTGGCGCTCAGAAAAGCCAAACAAGCCAGTACAGCGTTTGCCAAGCGTCAGTTTAATTAATCAATTTTTTTATTAAAAAACGTTTGTTTAAAAATTTTAAGTGTATAGTCGATTCACTTTAAAAGAAGTGAATACTATTACAAAAAGATTGAGCTATTTAAGATGCTTTTTTTTGATGGACTATATTTTGAGACTTTAGGTGATTGTGTCTGGTTGTTGGGGTTTGTTTTATTACTGTTATACATCTCTTGAAACGCAGGCAGATATTACGATATAACACTGTCTGCCAGCACAAATGCATGCCAACATACGCTATTATCAGAGAGGCGTTTTTCAACATTGAATAAATGCCAAAAATAAAACAAGCAAGAATAATAAAATAACAGTCACTAGACTTCTTGTAAATAAGTCGTCGCTAGTCTTTAAAGCACTGTTTATAGCAGTCAATAAAATGGTGCTTTTGCAAGAAGTCTACTATATAAAATGGTCTAAATATGTCTGCTCCAAAATCTTCCCTACCCAATAAACCCATCGCTTCTGAACGAGTGCGCTCGGCCGATTTGCCTGTTGCATGGATTATGATGCTTGGGCTTATTGTGGCAGTTGGGCCATTGTCTATCGATATGTATCTGCCAGCGTTGCCATCCATGGCAGATGATTTTGGAGTATCAACTGCGTTTATGGCCAACTCTGTGCCAGCGTACTTTTTGGGCTTGGTATTTGGTCAGCTATTTTATGGGCCATTTAGTGATCGCGTTGGTCGAGTGAAGCCTTTGTATATCGGTATGACGCTCTATGTTATCGCTTCCATCATTTGTGCCACCACCAATAATGAGTATGTCTTATTTGTCGGGCGTACTATGCAAGCACTTGGCGCGTGTGTGGGGGCAGTGGTGACTCGAGCTGCGATTCGTGATCGTCTGACTGCCAAACAAACGGCCAAAGCCTTTTCTATTATGATTTTGGTCATGGGTTTAGCGCCTATATTGGCCCCCTCGCTTGGTGCGGTATTTTTACAATTTTTTAGCTGGCATTCGATTTTTTGGTTTTTGGCAGCCTTTGGTACGCTTAATTTGTTGCTCACTAAGTTTTTCTTTTTTGAAACATTGACGGAAGAAAATCGTAATGTGCGTCCTGCCAAAGAAGTTTTAAGCCAGTATTGGGAGCTATTAAAAGATCCCACTTTTAATTATCCAGCGATTGGGGGCGGTTTGCTGATGGGCGCGATGTTTGTTTATATCAGCTCAGCCTCTGAGTTGATTATGGACACTTATGGCGTATCAGCAACACACTTTGGCTGGCTGTTTGGAATGAATGCTGCAGGCTTTGTGGGTTTGACCCAGCTGAACCAATGGCTTACCAATCGTTTTCGTATTTTAAGTATTCTACGCTTTGGTGCGATGATGCAGGTTATTTCTGCAGGCGTGTTGTTTTTTATAGGTTTATTTTTGGGGACTGATGCTTGGCTACCCTTGGTGCTTGCCTGTATTTTCTTTTGTATTGCAGGTTTGGGTCTGACTCAGCCGAATGCCTCTGCCATTGCGCTCGCTTTTCAAAAACGCCGTGCGGGTATGGCAAGTGCGCTGCAAGGTTCGCTCATGTTTTCGGTCGGTATATTCGGTGGCTTGTTGTTAAATCTATTTCCGGTCAATCCAGTACTCAAAATTGGTATTGCTATGTTTGCCCTGATGGGCCTTGGGTCTTTTTTAATCTGGCAAATAGACCGTAATTTAAACCTTGATGATGCTGAATAAATCATAAGCTTTACTTTTTTGCCTTATGTTTAAAAGGCATTGATACTCTCTCCCTGTATCAATGCCTTTTTTTATGTCTAGTCTTTTGTTTTGACTATACAAATTTTTTGTAAAAAACAAACATAATTATTGCAATAGTTAAATTAGATAAGTATTATCCAACGTAACTTTATGTAATTAAATGTTGTGAAGATATTACTTCACCTCACTAAATTATTATCCAATGGATTTTGGAACAACGTTAAGCTTAAAGGTAGATTATGATGCAGTTATATCGAGTGTTACCAATGGTATTGAGTGTGGGCCTATTTGGCTGCGGTAACTCTTCCACTCAAGAAAATGCTAACGCAACGAGCACACCAGCTACAGAAAATAAAGACAGCTTTGTCAGTAAATTGCCTGCTACTGCGCCAACTTTAAAAGTGGCGACAACAGGTACGACGCCACCGTTTTCGTTCCAAGATGATTATGGCAACATGCAGGGTATTGATGTTGACTCCATTCGTGCTATTGGTGAAGAACAAGGCTTCAAAGTCGAGTTCTATAAAGAAACTTGGCAGAATCTGTTTGATAGTGTGGAATCGGGTAGCCGAGATTTGGCTATTGCAGGTATTTCTTACAAAGACGATCGTGCTGAAAAATACGGCTTATCAACCCCCTACTTTTTTAACCCAGCAGCCATCATGTATGTTAAAGATGATTTGAATATCAATAGCTTAGAAGATTTGCAAGGCAAGAATATCTCTGCAATGGAAGGTTCAAAGCAAGAAGATCAAGCTGAACTGATGGGCAGTTATAATAGTTTGACCACCAAAACTACCCCCTTTTTATTGTATGAAGATCTCGTCCAAGGCAAGGTAGACGCCATATTGCATGATTTGCCTATCTTGCAATACACGGCAAAAAACCATCCAGAATATAACGTTACTATCGTTCCTTACGAGGGCGAGGACAATCCATCTGCGCAGCAAGTCATATTAATGGCGAAAGGCAATAATACACTTATCAATCAAGTGAATGAGGGTATTACTAAGCTCAAAGCAAAAGGCACATTTGAAGAAATTGAAAAGCGCTGGTTGGGTGAAAACACATCTGTTGATACGAGCGCTGCTGATACTAATACTAAGCAATTGAACTAAGAGGCTATAAAAGATGGCAACCACCAGTAATGTAGATAACAAACGCTATCGCGGCTTGATTATTTCAATTGCGCTATTCTTATCTTTGATTGGTGCTCTACTTGCATTTACTTTCTATACATCAAGTTTGTTAGAAAGAAATACAGTATTGATCGATCAAACCAACCAAGTAGCAAACAGCGCGCAAGCGGTAATTAAAGACTTATTCGACCTAGACAGCAGCTATGGTGAAGACACCAGCTCTCCACATATTCAGCGAGTACTGAGTCGTCTAGAAGAAAATACTGCCCTCATCAGTGAATCTATTGTAGCCATTGAGCAGGGTGGTACGGTCACTAAAGAATTGGATGGTCAAACTTATAAGCTACCCAAGGTTAGTGGTAGTGCACAAGAGAGTGTTCAAGCCGCGAATGAACAGTGGCAACTTTTAGAGCCTAGAATTCAAAGCTACCTAAAAGATGCTGATAACGTGACGGTTGACTCCTCAGATGAGTTGTTTCAGGCCGTTGAACAGGCAAAAACATCCAGTTTGCTCATGAACGAGTCGTTAGAAGATTTGACTAACGAGGTTTTCCTTGACGCTGAACGCCAAGCAAATACCATCCGCCTGATTCAGGTACTTGGTGTTGCCGCTATCTTTGCGTACTTTTTGATCTTCGTATTCTTCTTTGTACGTCGTTTGCGTGAGACGGATGCAGAGGCGCTTGCCGCTCGTCGCGAAACACAAGAAATTATGCAAACGGTAAATACGGGTCTATTCTTGCTTGATAAAGACTTAAATATTGGTCAGCAGCATTCTCGAGCACTGAATGATATTATCGGTGAGGACAGATTGGCAGGGGAGAACTTTACCAATGTCTTACGTGGTCGTATTTCTGATAAAGATCTGGTAACCACACAGCAGTTTATTGATCAGCTATATAATCCGCGCGTGAAAGAAAAACTGGTCGACTCTTTGAATCCTCTAAACAAAGTTATGTTGCACGGTGCTACTAGAGGAGGGGACTCTAGCAGTCGCTTTTTAGACTTTAAGTTTTCACGAGTCTATGAAGATAAAGACATTGCTCGTATTCTAGTCAACGTCAACGATGTGTCAGATGCCGTTTATCTAGAGCAGCGTTTAGAAAAAGAGCGTTCGCAAAATGATATGCAGATTGAGATGCTAACAACCATCTTGAATGTAAATCCGAAGATTATCAATGAGTTCATTGACAATACTCAGAAGCATATCGAGAAAATGAACAATATCTTGAAAAACCCTGGTAGCTCACAATATGAGCTTGAAGCCAAGCTAAAAGCTATTTATCGCGAAATGCACAGTTTGAAAGGTGAGGCGTCTGCGTTAAAACTGCACAGCTTTACTAAGATTGCTTCAGATGCAGAAGACAAACTGCACGCGCTACAAAATCAAGGTCAGCTATCGGGCAATGATTTCTTGCAATTAGCAGTACATTTAGATGACTTATTAAATCTCTCAAATACCATTGCAACCTTGGGTGAACGCATCAACCGCTCAGCACCAATGAGCGCCAAACCTGCTACCACTCAAACATCAGCTGGGTTGGATGAAAGTATTGTCAAAAGCCGTGTGTCAAAAGCTGTTGTGACTGAGGGTGTGCCATCAAACTCTTTAGTCGATAACATGAACATTGATAGTGAAGCAGATGATGATCGATTGTCTTTCTACCAAGCGTTTGCAAAAGATATCGCTGCTAGACAAGGTAAGCAAGTACAGCTAAAAAGCGATACGCTAACGCAAATGGCCATACCAGCACAGCTGGAAAAGCCGATCAAAGAGATTAGTATTCAGCTATTACGTAATGCTGTAGTACATGGTATCGAAAAACCAAGTGTCCGTTATGCTACTGGAAAAAATGCCGTAGGAACGATTGATTTGGAAGTGCAAGATAACGGTTCAAGTATCATACTGACTGTACAAGATGATGGTCAAGGCATCGACTACGAAAGTATTCGTGCTAAACTGAGCACATCCGGTCGTTTTAGTACTGAAGCAGCAAATCAGCTCAGTCAGAATGACTTACTTGAACAACTGTTTTCTTCAGGTTTTTCTACTAAAGAGCATGCAGACGAAGATGGCGGCCGCGGCGTTGGTCTTGATATCATCAAAGCGCAAGTAGAAGAGTATAATGGCACGCTTAATGTAAACAGTGAGCTGGGGCAGATGACGCGGTTTGTCATTACTTTACCGAAAGCTTAATTGGAAACCATAGGTACGTTGTCAAGGACGACAAGCACTTTATTAAAGGTAATATAAGTTATGTATAAGTTAATGATTGTTGATGATTCAAATATTATTAGAAATCGTATTCAGCGCGCGTACGATTCAGGGAAATTTATGCTGGTTGCTACGGCTACCAGTGGCGTTCAAGCCATCGAAAAGTTTAATGTGCATCGTCCTGATGTGATTACGATGGACTTGACCATGCCACAAATGGATGGCCTTGAGTGCATTGAAAAAATCATAGCGATTGACCCTAATGTACGTATTTTAGTGGTATCAGCTTTGTCTGATAAAGCCACTGGTATTGAAGCGTTGTCGTTGGGCGCCAGCGGATTTTTGTGTAAGCCTTTTTCAGAAGAGGAGCTTGTAGAGTCTTTGTATGAGCTGATGCAAGACTAATACCATTCAACGACTTAAGTAGATGTCACTATGAAAGAACAAAAACTACAGATTTTTTTAAGCATTATTAGTAACTATTTTAATCAGTTTGGGGGAGAAGAGCTCGTCGCTGATACGCCATACTTATTAGAGAACAAGCAGCCAAAAGTCCATGACTATACAGGTGTGATTGGTATATCTGGTGAACAAAAAGGTGTGGTGTATTTTTCGGCAACACGTCAGTTACTGTCTTCTATATTAGATAGCATGGGTGAAACCGATAAAAGCGATGAAAACTATATAGATTTGGCTGGTGAAGTTGCCAATACAATCTCGGGCAATGCGCGTAAAGAATTTGGTCCAGAGTTTCATATTTCTGTGCCCTTCGTCTTCAAAGGCGCTCCGCAAAGTATTGTATTACCAAACGACGAGCGTTCTTTTATCATTCCCATCACTTGGCACTCGCAGATTGGCGAGATTGTGGTTTGTTTGCAGGATTAATGCTGCTGCCACGTAATACAGATGGATATTAATATACTATGTTTAAAGTAGAAAAATTGGGTGTGTTTCTCAGTTCGATTAACGCATTTTTTGTACAGATTGATAGCTCGGAAGTGGCTATTGATACCCCTTATCTGAACCATAACAAAAGTGCTATTGGTTATGATTTTAGTGGTGTTATCAAGATATCAGGTCCGCTTGTAGGCTGTGTATATGTGAGTGCCCCTAGTGTGATGCTGCGAGAAATAATAAAGGTGATGAAAGAGCCTGACTCCTCAATCACAATGATGAAAGACTTGCTGGGCGAAATGGCCAACACTATTTCTGGTAACGCTCGTACTGAGTTTGGCTCGGAGTTTATTATCTCTCCTCCTCATATCGTTGAAGGTGCGCCAAACGTGTCTTATTTGCCCAAAGATCGTCAAAGCTATATCACGCCATTTACATGGCGTGGTTATAAAGCAGTGATAGGGATTTGTATTGCTTAATCTCAAGCCACTTAGACAATAGCCAGACCCTGTAAGTACAAAGTACAAATCAAAAAAGCGACACACTCTGTGTCGCTTTTTTTGTCTTTCATCTCTCCCTATTTTACTGTTGTCTCAATGACGCTAAGCTAATAAACTGCTGGAGGTTCTAATCGATTGTATGGTAAAATACAGCGCAGCTATATTTATGATTCACTTTATCGTTTCGGTTTGAGCATTGTGCTTAAATCTGACAATAGCTTCTTTTTTAACCAACCAATGACACACACATCATGGCAAAAAATTGCTGGGTGTTTGGTGACTTGATTAATTTGCAAAGGCGTTAATGCAGTTTCAAAAGACATTAACCGTTAGCAGATGCGTGTCGCTAGATAGGCAGTTTTTGTGATGTGGAGGCATAACCCAACCAATAGGATATTTTCACATGGCTACAAAGAATCCAACCAAAATTGAAATGCGCGACTTACTACAAGCAGGCGCTCACTTTGGTCACCAAACACGTTTTTGGAATCCAAAAATGGGTCCGTATATCTTTGGTGCCCGTAACAAGATTCACATCATCAACCTAGAGCATACAGTAAAAGCCTTTAACGAAGCGTTGACTTTCGCAAACGGTCTAGCTGCTAAGAAGAACAAAGTATTGTTTGTTGGTACTAAACGCGCGGCAAGCGGTATCATCCGTGAGCAAGCTGCTCGTGCTGGCATGCCATACGTAGACCATCGCTGGTTAGGTGGTATGTTGACTAACTGGAAAACCCTACGTCAGTCAATCAACCGTCTAAAAGAGCTTGAGAAGCAAGCAGAAGACGGTACTTTCGCTAAGCTAACCAAGCGTGAAGCGCTAGAGCGTACTCGTGATATGGAAAAGCTTGAGCGTTCATTGGGCGGTATTAAAGACATGGGCGGCCTACCTGACGCAATCTTTGTTGTAGACGTCGATCACGAAGCGATTGCTATCAAAGAAGCTAAAAACCTAGGTATCCCAGTTATCGGTATCGTTGATACAAACTCTAGCCCAGACAATGTTGATTACATCATCCCAGCTAATGATGATGCTATCCGCGCTGTGTCTTTGTATGTAACTTCTATGGCTGATGCGATTATCGCTGGTAAAGAATATGCTCAGACTCAAGCTGGCGGCAAAGCTGAGCAAGAGCCTGCTACTACTGAAGAAGCACCAGCTGAAGCTCAAACAGAAGAAGCTGCGACTCCAGCAGAATAAGTAGCTGACCCAAAAGGTTTAACGTTGTAGGGATGCATTGATAGTTTGTCTATCGATATTCATATAACGTTATTAACAGCGTATAGGCTCATAATAGGCATGATGTAGTTTTACTCGTCATGCCTTATTGTTGATTAATAGCTCGTAAATAAGTGAGTATTGGTCACATAATATTTTTTACAATGATCGATAATGAGCACTTTTATTATAAAAGTGACATCATACATATAAATAGTAAAAACGTAGCGAATAGACGTTAAGCACTCCCATACATAACAATACTAAGGTAACTCTTATGACAGAAGTAAAAGTATCTGCCAAAATGGTAAAAGAATTGCGCGACCGTACAGGTCTTGGCATGATGGAATGTAAAAAAGCGTTAGAAGAATCAAACGGTGATGTTGAAGTTGCCATTGATAACTTGCGTAAGTCTGGTCAAGCAAAAGCCGCTAAAAAAGCGGGTAACATTGCAGCTGACGGTGCTATCATAATTGCTCAAGGCGACAACAAAGCCTTTTTGTTAGAAGTTAACTGCCAAACTGACTTCGTTGCAAAAGATGACAGCTTCACTGCTTTTGCAGAAAAAGTAGCCAATATTGCATTAGAGCATAACGTAACTGACGTGGCTGCTATTTCTGAATTGCCTTATGGCGATGGTCAAACTGTTGAAGAAGCGCGTGTATCTCTTGTACAAAAAATCGGTGAAAATATTCAAATCCGCCGTGTTGAAACCCTAGAAGGCACCAATATCGCATCATACCGTCATGGTCTACGTATCGGTGTAGTGGTTTCTTATGAAGGCGGCAACGCAGACACTGGCAAAAACCTAGCTATGCATATCGCTGCGTTTAACCCTGTTGCTGTCGATGATGAAGACGTGGCTGCTGATGTATTAGCACGCGAAAAAGACATCATTGAAGCGAAAGCTCGTGAGTCTGGCAAGCCTGACAATATCGTTGAAAAAATGATCGAAGGCGGCCTACGTAAGTACCTAGACGAAGTTACTTTACTACGTCAGCCATACGTCATGGACAACGAGAAAAAAGTTGGTGATGTACTAAAATCTGAAGGCGTAAAAGTTCTTGGTTTTAAACGTTTAGAAGTTGGTGAAGGCATCGAGAAAAAGAAAGAAGATTTCGCTGCTGAAGTTGCTGCCACGCAAGCGGCCAATAAGTAAGTTTTAGAAAATACTAGGAACGGCGATGAGTATTGACTAAGTTTTCAATGTTCATCGTTTGGTTTCATTAATAATAGTGCAATATAAAAGATGAAACCGTCAAGTATGCAAAAGCCCGCTAATAAATTAGCGGGCTTTTTTGTGTCTGGGTCTTACTGCTTGAATGAGTGTCTTATTTTTTAGCGTAGTGCTGCATAGGCTGAGTTAGTATAGCTGGCGCTATTACTGCTAGTGCCGTAACTGACATTTTGTAAACCACCACTATTATTAACTCTTGCCGGTTGATTGTTGGCACTCATGCTGGCACTAGAAAGCCCTGTGTCATTCTTGTATAAGCTATGATAGCGACTCATCACCTTTTGGACATAATTGCGTGTTTCTTTAAAAGGTGGGATGCCGCCATATTTGTCGACATTACCTTCGCCTGCATTATAGCCTGCAATGGCATATTCAACGTTATTGTTGAAGCGGCGCATCAGCCAAGCGATATATTTGGCTGAGCCTTCGATATTGTCCGCAGGATTCCAAGGATTGCTTACTTTAAAGCGACGAGCTGTTGCTGGCATCAACTGCATAAGGCCTTGTGCGCCGACTGGTGAGCGTGCATTGGGATTAAATGCTGACTCAGTATGCATCATCGCCTTCATGAGTGCAGGATCCACGCCATGTCGCTGAGCCGAGGCACGAATATAGCTGTCATAAGCGTTACGGCTGCCACTATTGCTGGCAGCGCTACTACCGTAATTATTACTGCTGCTACTACTATCGTCATACGTATTAGAGTTTTTATAATAAGTGACTTTTACTTTTTTAGTAAATTTATCAAAATTGCCACTTGGATTGACGTTGGTCAAAAGAACTTGCCCGCCTTTATCTTTATAGATATACATGTTGCCTGCTTGAGCGGCAATAGTAGGCAAGCTAGATAGGACGATGGCGGTGAGGAAAGTGGAAGATATGCAGCGAGTAACTAAGGTTGCAACATTCATCATGGGGTCATCACTTTTTATCGAGTAATAGCAAATTGCTTTGCCTATAGGCGCGTCTTTTTGCGCGTTTAAGCGGTTATCGGGCTTGCAGGATTTTACTGCCACTAGTGTGACAACAACTCAGCAAAAACCACATCTAACTAAAAACCACTTGCAATAGATACAAAAAATAATAGTTGCTTACTATAACATATAATAACTTTTTAGCGCATTTGATTGTCAAAATATTATCCAAATATGAACGTCATTTCTTACATAACTGTAAATAAATCAATAGGCTATTATTTTCAGGGGTGGGGAATAGATATAGTTAGGTCAATATAAAAAAGTCAGCGGGACTGGGATGCTTATCTTTAAATGAGAAGTTTCGTAGCCTCTGGCAGCAACGGCACAGCAAGCAAGAAAAATTTGTAGCAGTCACGCATCATAATGCTGTGTATCCATTTTATTTAGGATTAAGTATAAAAGCAGTTTAGAAAAAAAGACAAGGCTAACGCAACGACGTTAACTCGTCTAACCACTAAGCGCACTGATAAAGACAGGTACCCAAACCGCAGTGACGAGGCCATTCACGGCCAGTCCAAACGCAGCATAACGTCCTGCAGTGTGACTGATTTGCCACGCTTCTACTGTACCAAAGGCATGAGCCGCCAAACCAAGTGCCAAGCCTTTGGCGCGGTCGTCATCAATACCGCGAAACAAAAAGCGCGCTAACGTACCACCCAAAAGCCCTGAAACAATAATAATCAAGTTTGCCATCGCCAAGGGCGCTTTAATCAAATCTGCGACACTCAGGCCAATGGGCGTCGTCACTGAGCGCGTAGCAAAGGCCAATATAGTGTCATGACTTAATGACAATAAATAAGCCAATGACATCGGTAATAATGCTCCCACCATACTGGCAATGACGACGATTAAAGTGAGTTTTTTGATAGGTAACCCTTTGAAATTCATCGCTGCCAGTGGTACGGCCAATAGTACCGTGACGTATCCTAGTAGATGATCAAATACAGGTTTGGCAACACTATAATAATGATTATAATCCCATTGCAAAATGAACAAAAACACCAGAACCAACCCTAGCGCTGTAATGACCATTGGCAACCATGAGAGCTTGCGTGCCAGTACTCGAGCAATCACATGTGCTGCTAAGGTTAATAATATCGCCGCAAGGGTTGCTGTAAATACACTATCAAAACTCATGAGCGATCCTCATTCATACTATTCATCTTTTGCTCATGAATGACGGTGCTGTCAGTACCAGTATCATGATTTAGCCAGCGATGGGCAAGTATGGCCAGCCCCCAAAGTGGTATGAGTGTGCTGACAATTATCGTTACCATCACACCCCATAGCTCATCGCCCAAGGCGAACAGCAATAGACCTGCACCAGCAGAGACAGGTAAAAAAGCAAAACCGCTATCGACCAACAGTGTATTACTGGCTTGAGTGAGCCAGTTAGGCAGACCTTTGAGCAATCGCCATATCATCAAAATCACAAACATGGCGACCAGCCCTACGATGTTGGCCGCTTTTTCGATACCTGCCCATTGACAGATGATAACGGCAGACTCACGGACAAAGATGACCATGGCTAAAGTTAGGATTAACGCCAGCCACAGAGGTAAATGGGTGGAATGAGTAGATTTCATAAGAAGTTTTGGCCAAGTCAGGGAGATAGGGCAGCTACATGATAAGCAATCATAGGCTGCTAATGATGTCCTATAAATTAATATTTATGGAACATACCATAAGCGATTATATAGAGCGCAAACAGACTAATAAAATATACCATACAAAAAAAGACGATATCGATTGATACCGTCTATTGATGACTTATAAGGCTACTTTAAGTAGCTGCCTATTTAAATCTGTGAATCAGAAACGTGGGATTCTTTCGCGGCTGACGGCTCTGAATCGGTTGATACTGCATTTAACGCATCAAATTCATCAAACGCTTTTTCTTCTGCTTCAGTCAGCGTTTGCTCTTCATCGTGATCAGGCTGCTCGAATTCTTCAAGTACTGGCATCAGTAGCGTGGCTTGTGCTAATGGCAAGACATCTACAGGCTTTAAGTCCGCTTGGCCGAGCAGTTGTCTTAATCGGTCGCTTGGCAACCGAATGGTTAAGCATTCATGACCATTGTCGTCATAGCTTTCTTCTTGAATAACGCCGAGCTCATACAAAGCATTTTTTAACTGTCCTGCGTTATAAGGTAGTGTCAAATTAAAGGTAGTCAGTGTACCAGTCAGTAACTGCTGCACAGCCAATGACAATTCTTCCATGCCTAAGTTTTCTCTAGAAGAAACATAGACACGATTGGGTTGACCTTCGCTGGCATAACCGATACGTGCAGGCTCATCGGTCAAATCAATCTTATTATAAACATTGAGCACTGGAACGTCATTGTCAATTTCGGCTAAGACATCTTTCACCGCTTGAATTTGCTCATGCATGTCTTCACTCGATGAGTCAATAACGTGTAATAGTAAATCGGCTTCTAGTGTCTCCTCAAGTGTTGCGTGAAAAGATTCAACCAATTCATGTGGTAGATGACGGACAAAACCGACCGTATCGACCAATACCACACGTCCCACACCTTGCCAGTCTAAACGGCGTAACGTTGGGTCTAGCGTCGCAAACAGTTTGTCGGCCGCATAAATGTTTTCATCGACCAAACGATTAAACAAGGTAGACTTACCAGCATTGGTATAACCCACAAGTGAAATAGTCGGTACATCTGATTTTTGACGGCGAGCTCGACCTTGCGCACGTGTTTGTCTGACTTTCTCGATTCTACTTTTGAGCTGCATGACTCGCACTTGTAGCAAGCGACGATCCGTCTCAAGCTGGGTTTCACCAGGCCCACGTAGACCAATACCACCTTTTTGACGTTCCAAATGCGTCCAACCACGTACCAAACGCGTCGATAAATGATTCAGCTGTGCCAATTCTACTTGCAACTTACCTTCGTAGGTACGCGCACGCTGAGCAAAAATATCCAAAATCAAACCCGTGCGGTCAAGTACACGGCATTTCACTAATGCTTCAATATTACGCTCTTGCGAAGGCGATAAGCTGTGGTTAAACAGGACAATATCCGCATCATGTTCGCGTACCAATTCTGCAATTTCTTCTGCTTTACCGCTACCAACGAAGTATTTGGCATCCGGTCTTTGGCGTGAGCCAGTAACCAGCGCCAAACGATCAGCCCCTGCTGAATCGGCCAGCAGTTCAAACTCACCAAGATCATCAGGATCTTGAATATGGCGGATGTCTAAATGTACTATAATGGCGCGTTCGCCACCTTCATGTCTTTCAAAATAATCCAAAGAGTATCACCTATTCAATAAAGTAAATAAATCGCTACGAGGCCAGTACTTAAAGGTAGAGTGCTATTAAATAAATATTTAATCTCATTAAGTTCAGTGCTAACGCAACGTTCAGATAACCATTTATATGTGGTCTTATCACTTGATATTAAAGCGTATTAGCATGATTATTGATGATTTTATGTTACAACGTTAATGATGAAATGTTTTGTCGTTAAAAAAATGGCCCTAATAGACTCGAACATTAATAAAAGCGATTTATAATCCAGTGCACAAATCGTCACTGACTCGATGAATTTTGTTATACTCACAGCGCTTGTTTACGATATATAATCATACGTTTTTTAACCACGAGGGACACAGATGAGCCAATCTAAGTCAGGCTTTTCACTCAAACGGCAATTGGGTCGCGGCAGACAAATTGCTGGCATGACCACGACGATCGCTGGTGGCATGCGCGCTGCCCAACGTATTGGCGCATTTAGACAGCCGCCGCGCGAAACCTTGCCTCGCTATATCCAAACCTTTTGTCGCAAAATGGCAGGCTCTTTCGGCGTAAAAGTCGTCGCCATTGAGCCAGTACAGCAGCATCATGGTCTATGGGTATCTAACCATGTGTCATGGATGGATATTCCTGTGGTCGGTACGCTCAGCCCTGCTTTTTTCTTATCTAAAGCGGAAATTGGGGAGTGGCCGATATTTGGTAAATTGGCTCAGGCCGCAGGCACGGTCTTTATTGAACGTGGCTCCGGCGATGCAGGCTCGGTTGCAACACAAATTGCCAGCTTTTTAACCGAAGGGTTTTCGGTGATATTTTTTCCAGAGGCCACTACGACCGACGGCAAAAAAATCAAGCGTATTCATGGCACACTGTTACAAGCAGCCATAGATGCTGATGTACCTGTTCGCCCGCTGGTTATTGCTTATGTCAATAAAGACGGCACGCTAAGTGAAGCGTTGCCATATTACGGCAAGCTTACGATGAAAGAGAGCCTAAAAAAAGTGCTCGATAGTAAAGATGTCACCGCCTATGTATTACCACTTGAGCCGATAGATCCCAAAGGTTTGAATAAAAGTGCGCTGACCAATTTATTACAAGCCCGTATGCAAGAAGGTCTGGCCGAACTGCATGCACGAGTGTTAACAACAACTCCAAAAGCATAAAGTTTTATGTAAATTAAAATGTAAATAGACATAAAAAAAGGCGCAAATCGCAATGATAATGCTAGCGATTTGCGCCTTTTTGTTTTTACTATATTCAATCAGCATAAAGATGGTGCATATGTCAATTGTATTCTACTAGCATAACTTTTATGAGTCATGCTGGTACAAAAAAGAGTCGGCGAGACTGGGATAAATTTTTTGTAGCCTCTATCGGCGTAGGCACAGCAAGCAAGAAAAATTTGTGCCAGTCTCGCGTCATAATATCGTGTATCCATTTTATTTGGTATCGACTATATATATCAACCTAAGGTGACGGATTGGGATACTGTGTATGTACTGCTTCAATCGCCTCTAATACATCTGCAGTTAGTTGTACGTTGATGCTATCGATATTGGATTTAAGCTGCTCAGTCGTCGTCGCGCCAATGATGTTACTGGTGACAAACGGACGCGTATTGACAAAGGCCAATGCCATCTGCGCCATGTCCAAACCTGCATCAGCTGCGATTTTGGCGTATTGTTCGGTGGCTGATACAGCTTGCTCATTGGTATAACGGGCGAAGCGATCATACATCGTGAGACGCGCGCCAGTAGGACGTTTGCCATCGAGATATTTGCCAGATAATACACCAAATCCAAGCGGTGAATAAGCGAGCAGGCCAACGTTTTCACGATGTGCCATCTCTGCCATGCCCACTTCGTATAGACGGTTCAGTAAGCTATAAGGATTTTGGACGGTAAGAGGTGCGATTAAGCCATTTTTGTCCGCCTCCCAAAGGTAGCGCATCAGACCCCAAGCGGTATCATTTGACAAGCCATAGGCACGAATACGGCCTTTTTTTATCTCATCATTTAACGCTTGAATAGTTTCTAAAAAGGGCGTTAAATCGTCCAGCGACTGTGCTGCCATCGTTTCAGTATAACCGCGCTGACCGAAAAAGTTAGTCTGACGTTCAGGCCAATGTAGCTGGTAAATATCAATATAATCGGTCTGTAAACGCTCTAGATTGCCATCAATCGCACCGCTGATATGTTCAGCGTTAAACCGTGTCTGACCATCCCGTAAAAAATCCATCGGTGAAATTTTGCTGGCAAGAATAACTTTGTCACGCTGTTTGGTTTTATGAAACCATGTGCCCATGAAGCGTTCGGTAGCGCCTTGCTTGTCTTTATCTGGTGGCGACGGATACATCTCAGCGGTATCCCAAAAGTTCACGCCTTCACTGAGTGCCATGTCCATTTGCTCATGTGCTTGAGATTCTGTATTTTGCTGTCCCCATGTCATCGTCCCAAGGCAAATTTTAGAAACCTTTTCATTGAGTTGTGGCAGTATTTCATATTGCATGCGAGTGTCCTTTTTGACTTTGTTTTTATTTAAAATTACTTTTATTACGATTGGGCGTTTACATTAACTGTATACCAGTAACGCCAGGCGGGGTCACTTTAAAAACTTTCACTTTAAATAGTACGGATTGTCCAGCAAGCGGATGGTTAAAATCTACCTCAATTTCGTCGTCATCGATTGCGCTAATAGTTCCAGGCAAAGTGTTTTTGCCTTTGTCTTCAAACTCAACCATTATGCCTATTTCAGGATTGTCAGCGATAAGCGCAAACTGGGTGCGGCTAAAGTGTTGGACATTATCAGGATTCCATTCGCCAAAGGCTTGCTCTGGTTCGAGGTGGGCGGTACGAGTGTCACCTGCGCGCAGATTCATCAGTACCTGCTCAAAGCCCGGTAACAGACTCTCGTCACCAATCGTCAATGTCACTGGTGCATCGCGACTAAAAGTAGAGTCAATCATTGTGCCATTTTCTAGCGATACCTCAAAATGCAGCTTTACAAGGCTGCCGTAAGTGATACGTATGTCTTCATTAGGAGTGATAAATTGCGAGTCGGTCATAGTTGTCGTTTCTTTTATAAATTATGGTCAATGAATCATTATGAGCAGCTGTTTTTATAGCAGATAAATAGTCTAGCATAGTCAGTATGCAACATACTGCTATATCATTAGGACAGTGTAAAAACGTAGATATATGATATTTAAATGCTCAGCAAAATTTTAATTGTGGTCGTCAAAGGTAAATTTAAGTTGACTTATATTTCTATATTGTATATAAGTGTTTTCGATTCGTTAATAAAACGACTTCTGTCTACTAACTTTCATTTAACAACTTTGAGATAACTATGAAAAAGACGATTTTAGTAATTGGTGTATTTGCATTATTGGCACAAGGTTGTGCGACTCCACATGTCGTGCAAACTAAAAAAGTAAGTGACGTCAATTTGTCATGCACACAAATTCTTAGTGAAATTGAAGAAGCTGAACAATTTGAAAAAGATGCTCGTGCTGAGCGTAAAGTTACTGGCAAAAATGTAGCCGCCGCAGTATTGTTCTGGCCGGCATTGATTGGTACTTACTCTAATACAGAAGAAGCTATTGAAGCTGCAAAAGAACGCCGTGCCAATTTGACTAATCTATATGCACAAAAGAAGTGCCGTTAATGCCTTTGTTTTAATGATAAGTGTCTAAAACGCTTTCATATCTGATCCAAAAAAGCTGAGAGTTTGCTCTTGGCTTTTTTTATGAATTAGTTAACAAGATATACTATCCATGACAGTCACCAATGATAAAAAAGTAGGTAGATATGGCAAACAAACAACAAGGCCACGTTCAAAAATGGCAAGATGACAAAGGCTTTGGTTTTATCGAAATGCAGAGTGGCGAGTCGGTTTTCTTTCATATCAACGAGTTTAAAGCGCGCCGTCGCCCTGAGGTTGGTGAGCAAGTGGTTTTTACGCTTGGGCAAGACAGCCAAGGCCGCAAGCAGGCAAAAGAGGTACAAGAGCTGGGATTTGTGCAGCAAAAAATGGCACAAAAGAATCAGCAAATTCGTCAGCGTAATGCCAAGCGTAGCGCCCAAGCGGACTTTGAAGATGGACAAAAAAAGCGGTTGTTCCTTGGTATTGGCTTTTATGGCGTGTTACTTTTATTGGCGGCAACTCATAAGCTGAGCTGGCTGGTGGTAGGCTGGTATGCCGCGCTAGGAATTATAACCTATGGGATGTATGCCAAAGACAAAGCGGCTGCCGAAAGTGGTGATTGGCGTACGCCTGAGTCCACGCTGCACGTGCTTAGCGCGCTTGGCGGCTGGGTCGGGGCAATGGTCGCACAGACGTATCTGCGGCACAAATCACAAAAACCTGAGTTTCGGGTGGCGTATTATTTGACCGTCGTGATTAACATGGCAGGGTTGTTGTTTTTATTGGCAGGTGGTGGGTTGGAGACGTTGGTCAATTTATTATCAGGGCTGATATAAGCATAACAGCAATACGCTATAGTGAGTTTAGTATAAAAGAATGAATTTTTCGTAGCCTCTGGTAGTAACGTTACAGCAAGCCAGAAAAAATTATACCAGTTCAGTGTTGGAGTATAATGGTTCTGTTTTATTTAGAATTGAATAAAAAATAATAGACAAAAGAAGGCGGATTACTGATACGTAACCCGCCTTCTTTTTTATAAAATTATCTAACGTTATGACTGTGGTACTTCACGCTTCTTTTCTAAAAACAGCATATCAATGACAATCAACGCCACACCGATACTGATGCCCATATCAGCGATATTAAAGATCGGGTAATGCCAAACGTCGGCATTATGAACGTGGATAAAATCAATCACATGACCATGTAATAAGCGATCGATTAAATTACCAATGGCACCGCCAAGCACCAAAGCCAGACCAGTAGAGAGTAATTTGGCTTGGCGCGGCGCTTTGAGCAAATACACGATTAAAAACAGAGACATCACCAGCGCCAAACCTGAGAAGAACCATTTTTGCCAACCGCCTGCATCTGCCAAAAAGCTAAAAGCCGCGCCATAGTTGTAGGCGAGTGTCCAATTAAGGAACGGCTCAATCACTGGCACTGGCTCATGGAAAGTCAGATTGGTTTCAGCCAACCATTTCGTCCACTGGTCAATGACAATCACGACCAGTGACAACAGATACCACACAAACGCGCGACTGCCATTGGCGATAATTTTTGGGGTCTTATTCAGCCGACCTTTAGGGATTGATGAGCTACCTGTAGTCGCATGAGCAGGCGTAGGTGAATGATCGACCTCGGTATGCGACTGCTTGTTGTCAGATGGATCCGTTGAGTTAGGCATAGTGACGCACCTCACCCTTACCAATGACGTTGGTGACGCAGCGAGCACATAACTCAGGGTGCGCGCTATTGCTACCAATGTCATCACGGATGTGCCAACAGCGCACACATTTGGTACCCGTCGCCGCACTCACATTCACTAATAAATCTACTGGCTCTTCTGTACTGATTCCAGTTTGCTCGTCTGTTTTTTTGGTAATATCAGCAGGCGCATCGCTCATCGGCTTTAGCGTAGCATTACTGGTAATCAGTACAAAACGCAGCTCTTCACTCAGCTTGGCTAGGCTTTCATACATTGCCCCATCAGCATATAGGCTCACATCAGCAGACAGGTTTGCATTGATGATTTTTTCACCGCGTGCGGTTTCTATGTTTTTATTGACCATGTCTTTAGCCAGCATGATACGCTGCCAGTCATCGTTGCTAATAGCGCTTAGCTCAAAAGTTGGGAATGTGTACCATTCTTCAGTGAACACATAGCTATCAGCACCATGCAATACTTCCCACGCTTCTTGCGCGGTGAATGACAAGATCGGTGTGATCCAGCGAATAAGTGCATGAGTGATATGATAGATCGCTGTCTGCGCAGAGCGACGCGGCTGTCCATCCGCCTGCGTGGTGTACTGACGATCTTTGATAATGTCTAAATAGAAGCTGCCCAAGTCCTGCGAACAAAACGCCGTCACATGCTGGGTGACTTGGTGAAAGTCCATGTCATCATAAGCACTAATGATATGACCTTGTACGGTTTGCGCACGTTCAATGATAAATTTATCAAGGCTGACCAACTCATTAACATCAACGCTGTCAGTTACTGGATCAAAGTCGTCAGTATTGGCCAGTAAGAAACGCAAGGTATTACGGATGCGGCGATATTGATCTATTGCACCTTTAAATGATGCTTTACCAGCGCTCATCTCATAACGATAATCGCTAGATGCAATCCATAGACGCAGCATATCTGCGCCCGTTTTATTGATCTCTTCTTGCGGGGTGATGATATTGCCAAGTGACTTACTCATCTTACGACCGTTTTCATCGACCACAAAACCGTGCGTCAATACTTGTTTAAACGGTGGACGACCGTACATGGCTTCAGACGTGAGTAAGGATGTCTGGAACCAACCACGATGCTGATCTGAGCCTTCCAAATACAAATCAGCAGGATTGGTTAGCTCATCACGCTGCTCAAGTACGGCAAAGTGCGTCGTACCTGAGTCAAACCATACGTCTAGCGTGTCGGTCGCTTTGTCGTAATCAGCCGCTTCACTTCCTAAGAAGTCTTCACAGCTGGCATCAAACCAAGCTTCTACGCCGCCCTCATTAATTTTTTGCGCAGCCGTTTCCATCAGCTCAAGGGTGTTTGGATGTAGCTCACCCGTTTCTTTATGCGTAAAGAAAGTGATTGGCACGCCCCATGTACGCTGGCGTGAGATACACCAATCTGGACGACCTGTCATCATCGCTTCGATACGGTTTTGCCCCCATGCTGGCGTCCAATTGACTTTAGGGATATCAGCGAGTGCGCGCTCGCGCAATCCTTTGGTCTCCATACTGATAAACCACTGCGGCGTGGCACGGAAGATAATAGGCGACTTATGACGCCAGCAATGTGGATAGCTGTGCTCAATTTTTGTGTGGCTGATTAAATGACCATTCTCATGTAAGGCCGCGATGATTTTCGGATTGGCCTTATAAATATGCTCACCCGCAAATACGGCTGCGCTCTCTAGATAAACGCCCGTACCACTCACTGGATTTTCAACAGGCAGATCATATTTTAAGCCAACGATATAATCGTCGAGACCATGACCAGGCGCAGTATGTACCAAACCAGTACCACTATCAGTGGTGACGTGATCGCCTAAGATAAGCGGCACTTGGCGGTCTGCAATCAATGGATGCTGGGCGCGCAGACCTTCAAGCTCGCGGCCTGATACGGTCGCAAGGATGCCTTTATTATCCAATTTGAGTTCAGTCAGTGCCGTTTCAACCAAGTCAGTCGCTAACAGTAAGTTGCCTTTTTCGGTCGCCACCACACTATAGTGATGCTCAGGATGTAACGAGATGGCTTGGTTAGCAGGTAGAGTCCAAGGCGTCGTGGTCCAGATAACAGCGGCAACGTTGTCTTTTATCTCAGCCAGTGCAGCCACTTTATCGATGTCTAGCACATCAAAGCTGACGTAAATCGCATCAGATACTTTATCTTGGTATTCGACCTCAGCTTCCGCCAAAGCAGAGCTACAGTCCAAGCACCAGTTAACGGGCTTCATGCCGCGAGTCACATGACCATTGTCATAAATTTTGGCAAGGGCGCGTACGATGTTGGCTTCTTGGTGAAAGTTCATGGTCAGATAAGGATTGTCCCAATCGCCAAACACGCCTAGACGCTTAAAGTCTGCCTTTTGCAGTTCAATCTGTGTGCTGGCATACTCACGGCAAAGTCCACGAAACTCAGTCGCAGAGACTTTTTGGCCGACTTTACCAACTTTGGCTTCAACTTTTTGTTCGATAGGGAGACCATGACAGTCCCAGCCGGGTACATAGGGCGCATCAAAACCTGACAGCGTTTTTGACTTAACGATAATGTCTTTTAGGACTTTATTCACTGCATGACCTAAGTGAATCTGACCGTTGGCGTATGGAGGGCCGTCGTGCAAAATATATTTGGTCGCACCCGCACGCGCTTGACGAATTTTACCGTACACATCATCGGCTTCCCAAGCAGCCAACCAATCAGGCTCACGTTTGGCAAGGTTTGCACGCATCGCAAATGGCGTATCGGCAAGGTTTAGGGTGTCTTTATAGTCATGGCTTGGTGTATCAGTACTTTTATCAGTCATAGAAGGTGTCTTTTTTAGAGGTAGAGTGGTTTGATTAAAATATCGGTTCAAAGTCGGTTGCAAAAATTAAGATGATATTGAACTTATTACTGAAATGTCGATGTTCGATGTATACGCTATTTATAAAGGCAGTGACGTCAATAATAAATGCTAACGAGACGAATGCAACATAAAATACGTTTATCAGCCATAAAATACAGGCATAAGAATAAATAAAAAAGATACGATGATAACTCAGCTATTATATGACAAAAAGGATAGGGTAAAAAGGGCTGACCAAACGCTAAAAAACCGATGATAACCATAGCCGTAGTTTTAATGACCAAAGTGGCTGAATACCGGTCAAACCTTGTGTCATCTCGCCATCTTTTAAAATCACATACGATGGCGTGACTTGTCCTTGCCAATCGGCAAAGATGAGGCCTTCTTGGTCGTTTATCGTCGTAAAATCATAAGTGTTTTCATTCAGGTAACCTTGCAGCGCTTGGTCAGATCCTGATTTAATGACGATAGTGACGACGGGGTAATTATTTGCCGCTGCCAGTTTATCTATAGTCGGTGAGGTGATGCTACAAATTGAACACCAAGTGCCCCAAAAATATACCAACGTTGGTTGCTCATGACTCAATGCTGCCAAATCAACCGTTTGTCCTTGATAGTCTGTCAATTGCAATTGCGGGTTGGCTGGCATGACGGGTTGTCGCCACCAATTAATCGCGGTATAAATCACGGCAAACACCAGACCATATAATAGTATGGTTTTAAAGACAGACCACACTTTTTGTTTTGGTGTTTTTTTAGGCTTTTTAATGACTTTGTCAGTATCAGTATCAGTATCAGTATCAGTTGTCATAATGGCTGCGTTTTTACTCTAAATATTTTTGATATAGCCAATCCACTATAAAAAATACAGTGCTGCTAGGATAAATTTTTGCAGCATCTGTCTGCGGAGGCACAGCAAGCAAAAAAATATTATCCTAGCAGTACGTAGTCATGGTTGTGCTTTTTTTATTTAGGATCAACTACAGATAAAAATAAACGGCTGAGTGGTCAGCCGTATTACCGAATTACTGTGTTAAAGGATACTCATTATAAGCAATTAAGGTTTTTGTGCCCGATTTTGCAGTGGATCACCAGTTAGTACGCTGCCTGAGTTTTCACGGCGTTCTTCATCACTTAATTTGCTGGCTGGTACTTTGGCTTTGCGTTTCCATTTTAAGCTAAACAAATCATCACGGCGGTCAATCAGATTATGTACCGAGCCTTCGTTACGAACGTGAGTGAGTTTATCTAAATTCACATCTGAGAAGAAGACCATCTCAGTGTTGGCCGTCGTTTCTGCCATAATCGCATCATGCGGGAACGCAAAATCCGATGGTGAGAAAATAGACGACTGCGCATACTGAATGTCTAAGCTCTCAACTTGCGGTAAGTTACCCACTGAGCCGCAAATCATCACATAGCACTCGTTTTCAATGGCTCGCGCTTGAGCACAGTGGCGCACGCGCAAATAGCCGTTTTTGGTATCGGTCCAAAAAGGCACGAACAAAATATCCATATCGTCAAGCGCCAGCAAGCGGGCAAGTTCAGGGAATTCAACATCATAACAGACCAAGATACCAATACGACCAGCATCCGTATCGAATACTTTAACCTCGTCCCCTCCTTCGATGACCCAAGCGCTACGCTCATGCGGCGTGATATGAATTTTGCGCTGCTCTTCCACCGTACCATCGCGGCGACACAGATAGCTGACGTTATATAGTGTGTCGTCTTCGTCTAGCAATGGCATAGAGCCTACGATAACGTTGACATTATAGCTGACCGCCAGATGAGAGACTTCGTTTTTGAACCATTCGGTATAACCTGCCAAAAAGCGAATAGCAACGTTTTGATCCGTTGACTCACATAGACCCATCAATGGCGCGTTAAAAAACTCTGGCAGGCAAGCAAAGTCTGAGTTGTAATCGGCCATGACATCGACAAAAAACTCGACTTGTTGTAATAGCTCTTCAGGAGACTCAACCTCACGCATTTGCCATTGAATACCACCGATACGCACTTCGGACTTGCGCGTATTAGGCTTATAATCTTGTGGCTCATAATAAATATTTGCCCATTCAAGTAGCGTGGCAAAACCTTTAGACTGTGCATCATCTGGCAGATAAGCGGTCAAAATACGCTTGACGATAAAGCCGTTCGATAATTGGAAAGACAGCGCGGAATCATGAATCTCACGAGCCGCCACCGCGTCAATATAGTCGCCAGGCGTGAGGTCTTGATGATTATGATAGTTAGGAATGCGCCCACCTGCCAGAATAGCGCGGAAGTTAAGTTGGCGGCACAACTCTTTACGGGCATCATAAAGCCTACGGCCTAAGCGATAACCACGATATTCAGGGTCAATCAAGGCATCTAGACCATAGATCGCATCGCCTTCTGGATCGTCTCTGATGATTTCTTTTTGACCAATCAAATCCTCATAGGTATGCGGGTTTGAAAACTTGGCATAATCAACGCGCATGGATAGCACAATACCAATCAATTGATCATGGTCAAACATAGCAATCTGACCTTCAGGGAAAGCATCTATCAAGGTATGAATGGTCGTTTTTGACCAAGCACCACCTAAATTGACATAGACACGATCCATTAGTGCTTTTAATTGCGGATAATCTTTTTTCTTGATTTCAGCAATTGTAAGATGCAAATCGTCTAATTTATCTATTTTACTCATAATTTTCCTGTTTTAGATCTCTACTGGTTTGGGGATATCAAATAGGGAGACAGGATAGCACTCAAGCTAACCAGTCTTTGTGTAACAGAATCGATAAAAATATTCCAATAATGAAATATTACTGTTACGATAATTTATTGTTGTATTTACAATAGGTTAGGATGGATATTCTATCTTACCTCGTTTATCGATTTTAATTTAACTGAATCTGATTTGATCAAAATATTAATCAAAAGTTAAATAAGTTGAATATTTACGACAGCTTTCAAACTGATGGTATGAGTAATTTCTCATAGTTGCCTGATATCATTTCTACATAGCATTTCTTAGTACCCTTCATTCTTAGTACCTTTTGTTTTGTTCGCTATCATAACAAGCTACCTCATCAATGACAGTCTAACGTGGTAACTGTTTACTACGTTTTTGTGAGTCGGTATTTTTTCTTTCGGGCATAGTTTTGTTTTGCTTGTTTCATTTTGTCGTCTATAGGCGGCTTTTTAGGATTATTTATTATGCCCCCAAATTATAACGATAGAGTCAGTATGGGTGATGAAATAGAAGACTCAGCATTGGTACAGTTGGTCTATGTTAGCAATCTGACGCTTGGTTCACGCTTGAGCGCCTCTATATTTGATGACATAGAATCTCATGCGCGAAATTTTAATCAACAGCATGGCATCACAGGTATCTTATGTTATGGCAGCGGTTGCTTTTTGCAATGTATCGAAGGTGAGAAAGCGCACGTATTTGCATTAATGGAGCGCATTTTTATCGATAGCCAACATAAAAATGTTGAGATAATATTGCTGCAGACTATAGATAGTCGTAGCTTTATCGATTGGCGTATGCGTTCGCTGTTTTTGGAGCGTTGGCTATGGTCACCCGCCAGCAAAAACCAAGCCGCAGAGCTATCGCCTTATTTGCCATTTTTTCCTCACAGCTGGTCGCCTGATCGTACCAAGCAGTTTTTACAAATTATCGAAACCTTTGATAGTCTGCCGCATATTCAGGCAGCAGGCATTACTTATAATGCACTGGGTAATATGTTTCGTCATATTGCGGCACCGCATCAAGCTTTTTTAATCGTTCAGGGCTTTTTGAGTCTGTTGCTTGTGGTGGGGCTGGCGCTGTTATACTTTTGGTGAATCAAAACACGTGACTCTGATGTCTCTTATAGTTAATCCACTATAAAAGAGTTATTGTGTTAACCTCGCTTGAAGTATTACGTATACATCTGCGCTCGGTTGCCTTGTCCTTCTTTTGAATTGAATCAACTATATAAGATTTATACTCGACAACAATAATAAAAAAAGACGCCAACCCTTTTTAAGTTCGCGTCTTTTTTATATGAATTTAACGGTAAAACAAACCATCACATATCAAAAATCTTGCCACGGTTCATGATGTTGTTTGGGTCAAAGACTTTTTTGATGTCTCGCAAATACTCGATTTCAGTCTCGCTACGGCTATAGTGCAGATACGGCTTTTTGGTCATGCCAACACCATGCTCAGCAGACACTGAGCCGCCGTATTTTTGTACCGTATCAAATACGTACTTATTGACGATCTGACATTCGGCAAAAAAGTTATCTTTGTCCATGTTTTCTGGTTTTAGAATATTTAAATGCAAGTTACCATCACCAATATGACCGAACCAGCAGACTTCAAAATCAGGATAATTGCTGCTGACAATGTGATCAATCTCAGTGATAAAGTCAGGCACATAGCTAATCAGTACGGATACATCGTTCTTATAAGGCGTAAATACTGAGATGGTCTCAGAGATATATTCGCGCAGCTTCCACAGTTCAGCCGCTTGCGCCAAACTTTGGCTCATGACGCCATCGACGATCCAGCCTTGCTCCATACACTGTTCAAATATCGCCATTGCCTTATCCATGATTGGCTCGTATGGCGCTTCAAATTCTAGCAACGTATAAAACTTGGTGCGCGATTCAAACGGCTCTTGTACTTGTCCATGTGCCATCAGCTTATCAATCGCGATATCGTCAAAGAATTCAAACGCGGTCAAATCAATTTGTGCTTGAAAGGCGGATAGCACATTCATCACATCGTTAAAGCTGTCCATACCCAGCACCATGACGTTTAAGTCTTGAGGCTGACGTTCAAGCTTGATTTGCGCGTGAGTCACAAGACCAAGTGTGCCTTCACTTCCGATAAACAATTGACGCAAATCATAACCCGTGGCGTTTTTGACCATACCGCGATTGAGATGCAAGATATCGCCTTTACCGGTAACTACTGTCAGTCCCATGATCCATTGACGGGTCATGCCATAGCGGATGACCTTAATGCCGCCAGCATTGGTACCGATGTTGCCGCCTATTTGGCTAGAGCCTGCTGAAGCAAAATCGACAGGGTAGTAGAGGTCTTTTGAATCGGCGAATTGTTGTAATTGCTCAGTCACCACACCTGCTTCAATCTCGACCATGCGATCAGCAGGATAAAACTGACCAATACGGTTCATTTTATCCATGCTGACGACAATCTCGCCATTGGCGGCGACTGCGCCCGCAGAAAGACCTGTGCGACCGCCACTAGGCGTTATGACGACGTTGTATTCATTGGCAAGTAACACGATAGACTGTACTTGTTCGGTAGTTTTTGGAAAGACGATGGCAGCAGCAGCTGGAGTAAAATGCTTGGTCCAGTCTTTGCCCCAATGCTCTAAACTCTCGGAGTCAGTTTTGATTTGGCTGGCGTCAAACTGATGGGAATCAAGCAGTGTGCTTAAAATCGTTTGGACAGCGGCTGTATTGGTCTTAGATGGGCTTTGGCTAGATAAAGAAGTCATGGTCAAGTCTCAGTATAAACGTAAGCGCTAGGCATAAAAGGGGTATTATGTCGCTATATCGACATAATTAAGGGTATATAACGGTATTCACATCATTATATTCCTATAACTGGGCGTGAATGGATACGGCAATTATAAAATGATATAAATGTCGTACCTAGATTATAAATAGTAAAAAAGTGTTTAAGCAACTTTGAACAGAATGGTTCACTATAGCATAAAATTTTTTCAGGCTTGATAATCAATAATTCATCTAATCTGCTAACATCGACGTCGGATTTTGTGTAAGATATCTAGACTGTTTTCGTTTCATCCATCATAGATTATCCCTTAGGTAATTTAATAAGACAATTATAGGACAGTTCTCACATGGCGTTATCACTACAAAAAGACAAAATCCGTTTTCTATTGCTTGAAGGTCTACATAGCAATGCTTTAAAAGTATTGGAAGGCGCTGGTTATCATAACATTGAGAATATCAGTCATGCCTTGGATCAAGATGAGCTGATTGAGAAAATCAAAGATGCTCACTTTATTGGTATTCGTTCGCGCACTCAGTTGACGCGCGAAGTACTTGAGCATGCGCACAAGCTTATCGGTATTGGGTGCTTTTGTATTGGTACCAACCAAGTAGATTTAGATGCAGCTCGCGACCTCGGTATTCCCGTCTTTAACGCACCATTCTCGAACACCCGTTCGGTCGCTGAGCTGGTATTGGCCGAAGCCATTATGCTGTATCGCGGTATTCCTGAAAAAAATGCAACCGTGCATCGTGGCGGCTGGGGCAAGTCTGCGACCAACTCACATGAAGTGCGTGGCAAAACCATCGGTATCGTCGGTTATGGTTCTATCGGCTCGCAATTGTCTGTGTTGGCAGAAAGTTTCGGCATGAAAGTCATTTATCATGATGCAGTGACCAAATTGCCATTAGGTAATGCCGTACAAGTAGGTAGTTTAGAAGAGCTATTATCAACGGCCGATATCGTGACGTTGCATGTGCCTGATGTGCCAAGCACGCGCTACATGATGAAAGCTGAACAATTCGCACAAATGAAAGAAGGCAGCTACTTCATCAACGCTGCTCGCGGTACGTGCGTCGAGATTGATGATCTTGCTGCGGCGCTTGAGTCTGGTAGAGTATTGGGCGCGGCTATCGACGTGTTCCCAAAAGAGCCAAAATCTGCGGACGAAGAGTTTGAATCGCCATTGCGTAAGTTTGACAACGTCATCTTGACCCCGCATATCGGTGGCTCAACGCAAGAAGCTCAGGCCAATATCGGACTCGAAGTTGCAGATAAGTTCGTCAGATACTCAGATCAAGGCGACACTGCGACAGCCGTAAACTTCCCAGAAGTTTCTGTGCCGTTTAAAGAAAACTCGCATCGTCTGCTACATATCCATAAAAACGTGCCCGGCGTATTGTCACAGATTAACCGTCTGTTTGCTGAAGCGGGTATCAACATTTTAGCGCAGAGCCTAATGACTGAAGGCGATGTTGGTTATTTGGTTATGGACGTTGACTACAACGATTCGACAGCCGCTTTAGATCAGCTAAAAGACGTAGAAGAGACTATCCGCGTACGTATTTTGTTTTAGTATAGTCAATCCACTTTAAAAGAGTTACAGCGTTAACCTCGCTTGAAGTATTAAATATACATCTGCACTCGGTTGCCTTGTACCACTTTCAAATTGGATCAACTATATCAGCGCTCATTGTTTTAATTTGCACTGAATATTTATAAAAAAAAGATGCTCTAGTGAATAGGGCATCTTTTTTTGCTTTTATCAATCGTAAACTTATTCAGTGTTGGCTTTATTAGCAGCCTCAGCTTGACGACGCGCTTCAATCTTGGCTGCCTTACGTTTTTCTATCACATCCATGACGTCGCTACCGATATGGGCTTCACCACGTTTTTGTGCCAATTGCATTTGATGCTCACGCTCACGGAATCTTGCTTTTTGCTCATCGGTTGCTTTATCGATACAATGCGGGCATGACTCGCCTTTGATATAAGCGGGGCTTTGCATATCAGCGATAGTAATGGGCATACGGCAGGCAAAACACTGCTCATAACTGCCTTTTTCTAAATTGTGATTAACCGACACGCGATTGTCAAAAACAAAACAATCACCTTGCCACATAGAATCACTGGCTGGAATTTCCTCCAGATATTTTAAGATGCCGCCCTCTAGATGATAGACTTCTTCAAATCCTTGTTCGCGCATATAGGCGGTCGATTTTTCACAGCGAATACCACCGGTACAGAACATAGCGACTTTTTTATGCTTAGACGGATCCAGCTCTTTTGCCACGTATTCTGGAAACTCACGAAAGGTTTCTGTATTCGGATTAACCGCGTTTTGGAACGTACCGATTTTTACTTCGTAGTCGTTTCGGGTATCAATCAGAATAACGTCAGGGTCTGATATCAAGGCATTCCACTCACTGGGTTTCACATAGCGACCGACTGACTGTAATGGGTCGATGTTCTCGACGCCCATGGTGACAATTTCTTTTTTAAGTTTTACTTTAGTACGATAAAATGGCTGAGCGTCGGTATAAGACTCTTTAAAAGTAAAACTGCCAATTGCTTCGATACTGCGCAGATAGTCAAGGACGTTATCGATGCCTTGACGTGTGCCAGAAATCGTACCATTGATGCCTTCGCTGGCAATTAATAAAGTGCCTTTAACATCATTGTCGAGCATGGTGGTTAGAATTGGCTCACGGTATTGTTCAAAGTCAGCAAAGCGCGTGAATTTATAAAGGGCGGCTACGACAATATTATTGGTGACGCTGTCGTAAACAGGGGCTGACTTGTTGTCGGTCAGGGTGTTATTGGTTTGTTGAGTCGTACTCATTTTTTTCTCCTGCTGGCTAGGTCGCAAACCCAGTGCAATACGTTAAGTGTTTTAAGAGGCTTATAACATTGGCGCAATTGTGGAATTGGCTAATGCGCGCGTAGTGTAGCAAATTTTGGTAGAGTTTTGAATGGGTTGTGTTTGAATGTTTTATCAAATCCTACTGGTTTGACAAAAGAGTAAGAAATAAAAAAGCCCAGTAAATTACTGAGCTTTTTTCATATTCACTGCGTTAGGCCACAATTTGAGCTTACTTACTCTGGAACCAAGTGTCCGCTTTGGTGCGAGCACTAGCGATATCAGCGCTTGATAAGTTCAATGCCAATTGACCAATTTTACCGCGTGCTTTGTTACGAACTTTTTCATCGAGCATGCCGTCACGGGCAGCCAAATCGTACCATTTATAGGCATCAACAAGATTTTTTTGTTTTTCATCCAACAAAGCAAGTGTATAGCTGGCACGATTGTCACCACGCATGGCAGCTTTTTCTAGCCAACCACGGGCTTGTTGTAAGTTCGGTTGAACACCTTCACCGCGCAAATACATGATGGCAAGGTTCAACTGAGCAGGGGCAACGCCTTGTTGGGCAGCTTTGGTATACCACTGAATGGCTTGCTGAGTATTCTGGGTTATACCTTCACCCTTTTGTAGGCGTTTGGCCAAATAAAACTGAGCGTGATCGTTGCCTTGGGCAGCACGGGCAGACAGCTCACTGACAGGCATTAGCTCAAAACGAGAAGTATCAAGTGGTACATTTGATATTAACTCAGCGTTGGCGATACCCGCACAAGAAAATAATGCGGTAAACAACGCAGCTTTCAATAATTTCATAGCAGCTCCAGAATGAGGCAGTTAATAAGCAAAAGAAAAAGTTGTACCGCTAAATCAGTTTAGGCGGCAATAACAATTAGGTGACATCTTGCAATATCAACTTACCTAATCATTAGCAATATCATTCATCATAGTAGTGTGGCAACGCGACCTAATTGAACCGATGAACGGTGGCTGTAGGTGTGCGGTTGACACTATCTCGCTAGCTTAACACCCAAACTTACGAAACTCAAATACTAATTACACGATTTAATGCTTACTTATACCCCTATGTCCTGAATGAAATCATAGAGTTACTTGATTGTAAGGATAGCTTAACATGGCATTAAGGTTAAAAATCATCCTTATCAGATTTGAAACAACCTTTTATAAAGAATAAAAAATACTTAATGTGAGTCAGATTTTTGTTTGGTGACGCGATAAATAGCAACATCTGCCAATAGATTGGGCGCTTGTCTTATCAATGCTGTCATCAGTGGACTATGAGCTTTTTCAGAGTCACTGACCGCAAAGCGATTGATAATATGTATGTCATGCTGCGCACACAGCTGCTCAAAGTCTTTAAAAGTGCATAGATGAATATTGGGTGTGTTATACCATTCATAAGGCAGTGCTTCTGAGACGGGCATCAGACCTTTTAGCCCTAAATGCAAGCGGTTTTGCCAATGAGCAAAATTAGGAAAGGTGATGATGGCCTCACGAGCGACCCGTAACATGTCGAGCAATAGCACATCCGGTGCTTTTACTGCTTGTAACGCTCGCGCCATGACAACGGTATCGAAGCTATTATCAGCGAAGCGTGCCAGACCATCATTGAGATCTTGCTCTATGATAGATAAGCCTTTTGCGATGCCATCATTGATTTTTTCTTCATCAATCTCTAGTCCATAACCAGTGACACCGCGCTTTTGTTGCAAGTGCGCGAGTAGCTCGCCATTACCACAGCCCAAATCCAGTACATGCGACTGCGGGGCAATCCAGCGCTCAGCCAATTGATGATCCATTCTCATGAGCGCGCTCCTGATTTTTTCTGACAGTTTTGATGGCTGTTATGTCGGCTATTTTTCGACTGACTGTCTGTAATAAATGGCGCGGTCAAAAATCCTTTGACGGCACCCATATAACGTGGAATATCAAATAAAAACGAGTCATGACCATGCGGTGCGTCGACATTAATATAGTTGACCGGCTTCCCAGTAGCCATCAGTGCATCGACAATTTCCTGTGAGCGTTCGGGCGCAAAACGCCAATCAGTGGTGAATGACACGACTAAGTATTGGCATTGCGTATGAGCAAAGGCAGCTTTAAGCGCTGTCAGCTCTTGCTGGCGGTCATGCTTATGCTCATCTAAAGACGTTATCGTATCCTCTAGCTCACTTTCAGAAGCTTCTTTGGTGGCGTTGACGGACGCGGCAATTGAGCTCTCAATTTGTATAGATGGCTCGATCACTTCTGTTTCCGACGCTGGTGAATAATCACGTGTCGGGTCAAAATAATCTAAGGCTTTGGTCATTAGCAAATAAGTATTGGCATCGAAATTTTCGCTAAAGCGTTCGCCTTGATAGCGCAGGTAGCTCTCAACTTGAAACTCAACGTCGTAACCATACATAAACTTGCCCGACTTTAAATCACGACCAAATTTGGCTTTCATTGCATCATCGGTCAAATAGGTAATATGGCCAACCATCCGTGCCAAGATAAGGCCGCGACGAGGATACGTGCCTGCTTGTAAGTAGCGTCCGTCTTTGAAGTCAGGATCAGAGAGAATAGACTGACGGGCAACTTCATTAAAAGCAATGTTTTGTGCCGATAGCTTAGGCGTGCTGGCAATGACCACGCAGCGTTTCAGTCTGGCTGGGTAATCAACCGACCACTGTAACGCTTGCATCCCGCCCATCGAGCCACCAACGACAGCATGCCACACGTCAATGCCGAGGCGGTCTGATAACATGGCTTGGGTTTTTACCCAGTCTTTGATGGTGACTAAGGGAAAGTCAGGGCCGTAGACTTGTGGTTCGCTGTGCTCGTATACATGGTTGTTGTCTGAATGATTGCCGTCTGAGCTGACACTTTCTGGCTTGAGAGTCGTTGGGCCTGTGGAGCCAAAACAGCTACCAATATTGTTAACACACACCACATAAAATTGATTGGTATCGATGGCTTTATTCGGGCCAATCATATTGTCCCACCAGCCGGCTTTTTTTTCATCGGTGTTATGAAAACCTGCCGCATGATGACTGCCTGATAGGGCATGGCAAATTAGAATAGCATTTGATTTGTCGTTATTAAGCGTACCGTAAGTTTCGATTATTAGATCGAACGAAGGCAAGGTTCTATTACACTCTAAAGTCAAAGGCTCAGCGAAATGAAAAATTTGGGGCGTGACAATCCCAACTGAGCCTATTGAGCCAGTCGAATGCGGTTTGTCTTCGGGGGACTGGTCACTGGTATTATCAGGGCGTGCGTTCAAAGCTACCTCGCAAGACAACAATCATCAATAAAATAAAAGCAGTATGGCAATATGCCGACATGCTATGCTTGCCTATTGTATGGCGATGCGCCTATGAGTACAACCTTTGAGGGATATCTTTTGAGCCAGGTTTTATAGGAACTGTATAATAGATAGATAATGGTGGGTAATAGAGAATAGCCACTGAGTATAAAATTGTATAAGGGCACTTTTACCATGCGTTATGAATGGATAAAATGCTACACTAACAAGCCGTTTATTCAATCATGTCTTAATAATCTTTTATCTGATATTGTTTGACATGATCTTATGTCTTTCTTTAACTTACTCATAAACCTACTTATAAAATAGTGCTGCTATGAAACCTGAACTGCCACCACGTATTGCCGTCCTACTAGTCAACCTTGGTACACCGGACGAGCCGACTGCGCCTGCGGTGCGTCGTTACCTAAAACAGTTTTTGTCAGACCCACGGGTGATTGAAATCCCAAAATTCTTATGGGCGATTATTCTGAACCTGTTTGTCTTGCCAAGCCGTCCGAAACGCGTGGCAAAGGCTTATGCCAGTATTTGGGAAGGTGACTCGCCGATTCGCAAGATACTAAAGAGTCAAGTTGAGTTGCTAGAGCCACGTTTGGCAAATACAGCAGCGCCATTTCGTGTCTCTGTACATCCAGCGATGAGTTATGGCAATCCTGGTTTGCCTGACGTGATGGATAACTTGCGTAGTGAAGGTGTGGATCATTTTGTCGTTTTGCCTTTATTTCCGCAGTATTCTGCCTCTTCAGGCGGTGCGGTATATGATGCGCTGACTAAGTGGACGCTAAAGCAACGCAATTTGCCAAACTATACAATCGTCAAAGACTATTTTGCGCATCCGCTGTATATCCAAGCGTTGGCAGATTCGATACGTCGTTTTCAAGCAGAGCATGGCAAACCTGAAAAGCTGATGTTTAGCTTCCATGGTATTCCGCAGCCTTATGCTGATAAAGGAGATCCGTATCCTAAACGTTGTAAGTGTACGGCGGCGCAAGTTGCCCACGCATTGGGTCTTGGTGCAGATGAATGGATTATCAGCTTTCAGTCGCGCTTTGGTAAGCAAGAGTGGGTCAAGCCATACACTGATGTGGTGCTTGAAGACTGGGGCAAGTCAGGCGTGCGCTCAGTTCAGGTCATCAGTCCTGCATTTTCAGCGGATTGTCTGGAAACGTTAGAGGAGCTTGCCATTGAGAACCGTGAAAACTTTCTCCACGCGGGTGGACAAGAATATCACTATATTCCCGCATTAAACTTGGATGACGCACATATTGATTTGCTTGAAGCATTGAGTGCGCCTTTAGTCAAAGGTTGGGCGGGTACGTTAGACGGCTGGGCGTAGTTGACTGTATTTGTAAATCATAAAAAATACCGAACATCATGTTCGGTATTTTTTTGGCTAAATGATTTTAATGAAGTTGATTAAAATAGAATAAAGTTGGGATTTTTTGTGACTGATATGTAAAAATATGCCAAACAAAATTTTGTTTTATGACAATTGTTAATTTTGCTTTTGCTTAACTTTATTTTTGAGAATAAATATGTCCAGCTTTAACGATTCACAACCCTCTGTGTCTCTACAAAAACCTAACAGCCGACCACCGAATTTACCGCCAACTGACGAGTATGGTGGCCTATTGCCGCAGTTATTGGCAGAACCTCGAATGTGCCAAGCAGGATGGGGCATAAGTTGGATTACCAAAGCATTTGTAATATTTAAAGATCAATTTTTATTATGGTTAGCTATAGGGGTTGCTTATTTAATTATTGCTATAATTGGCAGTAGCATACCCGTGATAAATTTCATTTTCCCTTTTCTTTCTTTTGTTTTTGTTGGTGGAATAATAAAAGGCTGCGCCGTTCAAGTTGTAGGCAGCGAGCTGAAGTTTGATCATCTTTTTTCAGCCTTTTATACGCATCTCAAACCATTAATTATTTTGTTCATATTGTATTTAGTGGCTATTATTGTTGTAATGATACCTATGCTGATTATATTCGGCGGTATGGCTTTATCGTTAGGTCAGGAGTCAAGTGACGTTGCTATCGTAGGTATAGTATTGGGTTCTTTACTACTTTTTATATTATTATTTCCTGTACTTATGGCTATCTGGTTTGCACCTGCCTTAATTGTGCTTCACAACATTGAGCCTGTTCAGGCAATGAAAATGAGTTTTAAAGTGTGTTTAAAAAACATCTTACCATTTTTAGTTTTTTGGTTGATTGCTCCTATAATAATGATATTGATGGTAGTTTTTACACTAGGACTAGGTCTTTTAGCACTGTTTCCAATAGGTATGATTACTTACTACACCAGTTACCGAGATGTTTGGACGGATCAGCCATTGTCAGGGGTATAGTTGGTTGCTTAACAGACTCTCGTATTAGAAGCGTTCTCTCGCAATAAAAAAGCACGCTCGATATAACGGGCGTGCTTCTTTGTTGTAAGAGAGCTTGGTTAAAAATCATCATCGTTACTACGTTCTGCCGCTTCTCTGTCTGCAATATCCAAAATATCGGGATAATTACTGTCATCGAGGTTGTCTTGCACCAGTACTTCATCGACCCGCGATTCATCAATATTTTGGCGATGCATAGGCGTCAAGCCTTGAGTCGCATCTGTACCGACTTCTGAGTTATCAAATCCTGCGCTATTATCAATCACATCGTTATTATCAATGGTATGTAACATAGGATTGTCTAAATCGAGTAACTGGTTGTCTTGGTTCTCGATGCTGTCATCACTGCTACGACTGTTGCTATCGATATGATCCATCTCTTCTGGTAATGGGGTTTTTGAATTGTCCATAATGGTTTCCTTATTATTATGTATAAAGATTATTGATTTTATTTATCAAGGCTAGTGTGACGCGTTATGATTGCTACTAATAGTGATAAGGTGTCACAGCATGTTCAAACAATGTAATAGCAATATAGCTATTCATTAAATCATGATTATTATTATGGTGGTTTTAATGAGTGGAGTGGCTACATTCATAATTTAGTTCATGCAACAAATAGGATTCACAATCGCTCAGATTAAATCGCCATAAATACACCAAGGCAATACCATAAACAGCAGTTTCTACCAGCTCTTCGACGATGACGCCGAGCGCCTCTGGAAAAACAATCACGTTCTCACCCATATACTGCAATAAGGCCAATGCAGCCACAGTCAAATATAGAGACACAGGTACTTTGTTTAATACTGCCCACAGGTAATGTCGAGAATAAGCCAACAAGCCAACAATCAGTAAGTAAACAACCGTCAGAACAGCGTCTTCCCACCAGTCATATGAATGGCTGAGCAACATAAAATCACTGGGAACAAAAAGATCGGGTAGGTAGTTCAATTCTCGGCGTATCACAGTAAAAAACACCAGTACAGCTGCTAACCAAAAGGCACGCACGTGTTTGGTGGGGTTTTGAAGTGAATACTGCCCGCAACGGAGCAGACAGGCGAACAAAATCAGCATGCTGGGGATTTCTGTGATTCCCTCTGAAATCAGAATGAGAAACTCCTCGTTTTTGCAAAACAAAAAAGTGAGCGCTAAGGCTCACTGTAGATCGATACTATCTAACCACGTACAGCCCAACCACACACAGTTTAATAATCGGCTATTATAACGCCAATTTTACTATGATGTGTTTAGTTAATTTATCTAACCGGTCACAAGTGATTGTTAATATGGGCAATACAGTTTAAAAATGGGCAGATTTGTTTTATCTTTATACTCTATGAGAAGTTAAAATAATCCGCCCAATTTACATCTATATCAATTTAGGTCAGCAATCAATGCGCCTCATCCCAGTTTTGGCCACTATCAGTCTCAACCAATAACGGCACAGCAAAATCTACTTGCCAGCCTTTTTGGGCAGCCGTCGTGGTCAAAACATCTTGCATCGCATCGGTAATCAGTTGGCTTATTTCATCCACTTTATCGGCGTCTACTTCAAATACCAATTCGTCATGCACTTGCAAGAGCATTTTTGCCTGATCTTTCGGCAATACTTTGTCGACGGCAATCATGGCAAGTTTGATCAGATCAGCGGCTGAGCCTTGTAGCGGTGCGTTAATCGCCGCGCGTTCAGCACCTTGTTTAACCATGCGGTTGCTGTGATTGATATCGGGGGTGTAGAGCTTGCGACCCAATATTGTCTCGACATAGCCTTGCTCATAGGCACTAGCACGCGTATTAATCATATAGTTTTTGACGCCGGGATAACGCTCAAAGTACATATCGATATAGTCTTGCGCTTCACTGCGGCTCATTTGCAATTGCTTGGCAAGTCCAAAGGCACTCATACCGTACAGTAGTCCAAAGTTAATGGCTTTAGCATTACGTCGCTCGGTCGAAGTTACGTCTGCAACATCCTTACCAAGTACTTCAGCGGCAGTCGCAGCGTGAATATCTAACCCTTCATTAAAGGCATGCGTTAAGTTCTTATCGCCTGAAAAATGCGCCATCAAACGCAATTCAATTTGTGAGTAATCCGCGGCTAAAATCACGCGACCTTCTGGCGCGATGAAGGCTTGGCGAATCAAGCGACCCGTGGCGGTACGAATCGGAATGTTCTGCAAGTTAGGGTCAGTGGAGGACAGTCGGCCAGTGCTGGTTAGTGCTTGATGATAGCTGGTATGAACGCGATCGGTCTCGCTATCTGCAACATTATCGAGCGCATCAGTATAAGTGCTTTTTAACTTAGAGAGGCCGCGATATTCAAGGGTGATATCGACCAGCGGATGGTCAATCTTTGATAAGACCGCTTCGCCCGTTGAGTATTGACCTGACTTGGTTTTTTTGCCACCAGCGACGCCGAGCTTCTCAAACAGCATCTCACCAAGCTGCTTCGGTGAGCCTAGGTTAAATTCTTCGCCAGCGACTTCATAAGCGCGTTTTTCTAGGGCGATGATTTCTTCATCAAAGCGCTTTGACAGCTCATTTAAAAATGGGCGTTTGATAAGAATACCGTGCGCTTCCATTTGACAAAGTATCTCTGCCGTTGGAATCTCAAGCTCATGCAGCAGTTTGGCATTATTGGTATCGTTAGCCAGCTCGACACTGAACACCTCAAACAATTGATAGGTGATATCGGCATCTTCGCAAGCATAGTCGCTGGCAATATCGATGGCAACTTGATCAAAGGTGACTTGCTTTGCGCCTTTACCCGCAACATCTTCAAAGCTGATGGTTTGTGTTTGTAGGTAATGCCGTGCCAAATCATCCATGCCGTGACGAGTGACAGCCGCGTTAATCACATAGCTGGCAAGCATGGTATCCATCGCCCAGTTGTTCGGACGCTCATGGAGCGCGCCGATTAGGTCAATGTCATAATGTTTGAGAATGTGGGCATCGTATTTTAGGTGCTGACCAATCTTGCCGATATTGGGGTTTTCTAAAAGTGGTTTTAAGCGAGCCAATACTGTGTCGCGGTCGAGTTGCTTGACGGTCAGCTCATCACCTTCTAAGCTATGCGTGAGCGGTATATAGTAAGCTTCGTGTGCTTGAACGGCAAATGACAAACCGACAATCTGTGCCTCGCGCCAATGGACGCTGGTGGTTTCGGTATCGATGACGAAATGCGGAGCCGCCTCCAATACTTTGATTAAACTGTCAAACGCTGGCTCATCTAAAACCGTGTGCCATGCTTTGTCATGGCTTTTACTGTCTTTGGTGTCTGTGATTTTGGTCGACTGTAAGTATTTCGCCACTTGTGCTTGTGACTCAGCATCGGCTTGGCTATCAGCGACACTTTGTGATCCATTTGCTGGATGATTCGGGTGGTCGAGTGATGCCAGCTCATTTCTAAATTCAAGCTCAGTATATAGCTCGCGCAATTCATCAATATGAGCACACGGGTCGGTATTGATTTTTAAATCATTCCAGTCTTGACCGATTTCCAAATCCGTGACGATAGTGGCGAGCTTTGCATTAAACGGAATATCGTCTGCATGCTCAATCAAGCCTTTTGCCCCGCGACCTTTGATAAAGCCAATGTGCTTGATCATATTGTCGATAGTGCCATATTCAACAAGCAAGTCTTTTGCGGTTTTTTTACCGATACCTGGCACGCCTTTGATACCGTCAGAGGTATCACCCATTAAGGTTAAGAAGTCGATCATCTGATTTGGATTGATGCCGAATTTGTCGATCACTGCTTGGGTGTCTGTTATTTTACCCGTAAAGCTGTCTTCCAATATGACGCAGTCGTTGACCAGCTGCATCATGTCTTTATCGCCTGTGGAAATGACCACGTGATGGCCTTGTTCAACCGCACGGTGCGCAAGGGTGCCGATGATGTCATCGGCTTCCGCTCCCTCAATACGCAATAGCGGAATACCTAAGGCGGTCACCAAACGATGAATGTAAGGAATCTGCTCTACCAGCTCGATATCAATGGGTGGACGAGCTGCCTTATAGTCCGCAGACATATGATGTCGAAACGTCGGTGACTTGGTATCAAAGCAAACGGCCATGTGGGTCGGATGATAGCGACGCATCAGCTTTAATAATGCGTTCAAGGTGCCACGAATCGCATTGGTGATTAATCCCTGCGAATTTTGCATGGTTTTGGGCAAAGCGTGATAAGTGCGAAACAGATAATAGGAGCCATCAACCAAGATAAAAGGGGGTTGGTCTTTGTCCACATGACTGGTGTCCATGGTGGCTACATTGGGCATAGTATCAAAGTTGGGTAAAGCTTGAGGGTCAATTGCTTGATGAGAGTTATGGTTGCTGTCGCTCAGGTTGTCTGTGATGGCGTCGGTCATATTATCGGTCATAAAAGTCACTTATCAGCTATTAGATAAAAATATACGCTTATTATAACGATAAAACCCGTGCGTGCCGAACTGCTTAAAAGTTAAGAGATGTTCTATACTGAATCAGACATAAAAAAAGAACCCAGCGCTGGCTGGATTCTTTTATGCTGAAGTAATTATTAGTGTTGTATTATTTTACTTCTGAAGTCACTTCGACATCGATATTGCCACGCGTGGCTTTTGAATACGGGCAAACTTGATGCGCTTTTTCGACCAATTGTTGAAATTCATCAGCAGACAACTCTGTATTTTCACCAACCACGTGAATTTTGGCAGCTAGCTTATAATCATGCCCTTCGCTTTGCAATAAATCGACTTCTATTGACGTTGTTGAGTCAAATTTAGCTTTTTCCATCTGTTTGACTACACCAAGTGCGCCATCAAAGCAAGCGCTGTAGCCCATTGCAAACAGCTGTTCTGGATTATTACCTTCTTTACCAGAACCAGGTGATACCATATTGATGCTAAGATCATTATCATTCAAGCTAACTGAACCTGTACGGCCACCAGTAACAGTGGCTTTAGTAGAGTATAGTGTTTTCATAAAATATCCTTTAGTTATTTTGAGTTTTTATAGTTGAGCGGTCCATCTAATGTGGCACTTAGCATAACAAACTACCGCATTTGCTATATAGGCCAGTAGTAATTATATACTATGAATGTGTAAGTAATGTGTTCAGAATTATGTTTATAAATGAGTATTTGCCCTTAGGTTTAGGTATTAACCATAAGTGTATTAAGGTAAACTAACCAAACAAAGGCTCATATTAATAGTGGCTGATACTACAATCATCAGAATAGATGACAACAGATGCTAATAACCATAAGGACAGTGTTCGATGAATAGATTGATTGTGATACCAAGTGTATTTTCTTTGGTGGCTTTTGCGCTGGTGGGTTGCGGCGAAGAGGATGGTTCTTATGGTTCTGGCAATAGTAATAATATTACGCTGACCAGCTTTGACAAAAGCTTTGACAGTCGAGCCAACGACAGTGCGATTGCGCGTATCGATGAGACGTATCGTAAAGGTGAACACGAAATCACCATTAAAAATATCGTCAATAATTATAGCAATCAGAGTTTGAATACCTTGGACAAAATAGTATTGGCGAATAATTTTGAAGGCCAGCTTGAAAACAAAAACATCGAAGTCAATGGCCGCACGGTCAAACGTCCTATCTATGAAAAAAACAGCAATAATAAACTAAACTACGAAACCACTTATAAAACGCTCAACCTGTCAGGACTGCGGGCGAACAGTTATGAGGCTGGCACCACTATAGACAACAGTCGAGGCATACTCACAGCTTTAAATAAGTATCCTAACATTCCAGCCAATGCTGAATTCCCAATAGGCTCTGTCTGTTATATTCCAGTCGTCACAAGCGAGCGCTCATTTATAGCATTCAACGAAAAAGACAAAACAGGAAATGAGTCACTTGAGAGATGGATTGCAGCGGCCGAAAATCGTTTCACTGATAATAGAGACTATAGAACATCTCGACTTGGGTTTGGCATTGGAAACAGCCAAAAAGCGGCGCAAGTGACGTTTTTTGAGTACATGAATCAGCCAGCTTATCAATACAATGGCGTCGAATATACCAATGGTAGTAGCATTACCAATGCCGTTTATGAAGCCAGTTATGTTGCCAACGGTACTACGGACCCAAATACCAACAGTCTTCGAGGTGTGGTGGATTGTACGATAGTCAATGAGGTGGCAGGAGACTTCTTAACGGAGCAAATACAACGCTATTATTAACGTCATACAGCGCACTAACACTCTCTAGTGGACGATTAGAGAGTGTTTTTTTATGCGCTAATTCTGCACCGTTACGCTAAATCCGCTACAATACGTCCATTATTTATCTTATTTATTTAGATTGACTTCTAAATGACACAACCGTTGAAGCCAAAAACTATGAGCGTAGATCCAAAAAAGTTAGCCAAAGAAGTGTCCAAACGCCGTACCTTTGCTATCATCTCGCATCCTGATGCGGGTAAAACCACCATGACCGAAAAATTACTGTTGTGGGGACAAGCCATTCAAGTAGTCGGTGAAGTCAAAGGCCGTAAGACCGATCGTCATGCCACCTCAGATTGGATGAGTATGGAACAAGAGCGTGGTATCTCGATTACCACGTCCGTTATGCAGTTTCCTTATCAAGACCATGTCGTCAACTTACTCGATACTCCCGGCCACGCCGATTTCAGTGAAGATACTTATCGTACTTTAACCGCCGTCGATAGCGCGCTGATGATGGTTGACGGGGCAAAGGGTGTCGAAGAACGCACCATCAAGTTGATGGAAGTTTGCCGCATGCGCGATACGCCCATTATCTCATTTGTTAACAAGCTTGACCGTCAGATTCGTGAGCCGCTTGAGTTGCTTAGTGAAATCGAAGCGGTATTAAAAATCAAATGTATCCCTGTGACTTGGCCTATTGGTATGGGACAAGACTTTATAGGTGTGTATCATCTGACCGAAAATAAGACTTACTTTTATCAAAAAGGTAATGGCGGTAAGATGACGGTCTCTGAGACTCGTGAAGGTTATGATTATCCTGACATCCGCGAGCGTCTAGGCACGCTGATGTTTGACGCTTTTGAGGAGTCACTTGAACTGGTGCAGATGGCATTAGAAGAGTTCAGCGTTGAGGCGTTTTTGGCCGGCGAGATGACACCAGTTTTGTTCGGTACGGCATTGGGTAACTTTGGTGTCAATATGGTACTTGATACATTAATTAAGTATGCGCCGCCGCCAAAAGCCCATCCGACGCAAGAGCGTGAAGTGTCAGCAACGGAGACAGATTTCACGGGTTTTGTCTTTAAGATTCAGGCCAATATGGATCCGCGTCACCGTGACCGTATTGCTTTTTTACGAGTATGCTCAGGTAAGTACGAAAAAGGCATGAAAATGAAGCATGTGCGTCTGGGTAAAGACGTCCGTATTGCGGATGCCCTGACCTTTCTCGCTGGTGACCGCGAAGCACTAGAAGAAGCCTATCCGGGTGATATTATCGGTCTACACAACCATGGCACGATCTCTATCGGTGACAGTTTCACCGAAGGTGAGGCGCTGAGCTTTACGGGTATTCCGCATTTTGCCCCTGAATTGTTTCGCCGTGTTGTTTTAAAAGATCCACTTAAATCGAAAGCACTACAAAAAGGTTTGCAGCAATTGAGTGAAGAGGGTGCAACGCAGGTATTTATGCCGCAGATTAATAACGATTTAATCTTGGGTGCGGTCGGTGTGCTACAGTTTGAAGTGGTGGCGCATCGTCTCAAAGAAGAATACAAAGTACAATGTATCTTTGAACCAGTCTCAATTGCCACAGTACGCTGGATTCACTGTGATGATGAAGTGGTGCTGGCTAAATTCAAGAAAAAAGCGCATGACCAATTATCGCTAGATGGCGGTGGTCACTTAACGTATCTTGCGCCATCGCGGGTGAACTTGCAGCTGATGCAAGACCGTTACCCAGAAGTGACTTTTAGCAGTACACGTGAGCATTAAAACCCAGTATTGCACGGTATATTAATAAAAAAGACACGCCAGCCGTGTCTTTTTTGTTGGCTATAATTTACGTCCTAAGTGTTATATATAGTGAGTTCAGTATAAAAATGAGTCAGCGGAACTGGAATGCTTATCTTTAAACGAGAAGTTTCGTAGCATCGAGACTGCGAAGGCACAGCAAGCAAGAAAAATTTATACCAGTTCTGCGTTGGCATGTATCTTTTTTATTTAGAATCGACCATATCAACCATACGAGACGGTGTTTTTAGTAGAGAATAGTCTCTTAAAAACACGAACAGTGTTCCTACAATACGTCGCAATGGTTACGGTAGAATATTAAATAACATTCTATTTTTTAAAAAGAGAATATATGGACGCGGCCAATCAATCTGATATCAATAAGCCATTAATGGCGACACATTTATCAATGAGAGGACGTCATATGCGCCTAATGAAGCTAGTAGCTAGCAGTCTGCTTGCATTTGCCGTCAGTATGACCGCAAATGCAAACAGTGTCATTAGTACCACCACTTATCTTGAGTATCAGTTGCCCGAGAACATACAAAGAGTGTGTACTGAGCGTGAAAACTGTCCAATGGTTGACGTTAAATATCTTAAAACCAATCATGATTGGATAAATAATATTATCAATACGCGTATCAATTACTTCGTCGTTAATAGCCAACCGACTGAATCAGCACCGATCAAGAAAAAAAACACTCAAGCAGATGTCAAATCTGCTATTGATAATTTTATTCATTCACAATTTATCGAGCAACCAGAAGACAGGCAATGGCCATATGAACTGATAGTAACACCCAACTATTTGGGTCATGTTAATGATTTTGAATTGTTTGAAATAGATTCTTATTCATATACAGGCGGTGCTCATGGTATGTCTTACAATGAGTATTTTATATTTGATCTCACTACTAAAACGCAAGTAAAACTCGATGATATGCTGATAGTAGGGCAAAAGCCTCGCTTTAAAGCGCTTGCTTATGATGCCTATAAAACGTGGGTCAAAACGGTTGACGATGACGTCAGCAGCTATGAGAAAAACTGGCCTTTTACCTTAAGTGATAATGTGACATTGACGGATAAAGGCATCAATATTCGTTATCAGCATTATTCTATTGGCCCTTATGCCTATGGCATGCCCATGCTTAGCATCCCTTATAGTAAGCTTGAAGGCGTTATAAAACCGCGTTTTATACCGAAATAGCTTAGACAGTTATGATATAACCTATGATGGCAAATATTAAAATAACCGTAAAATCCCTTAAAAATTGGCAATGACTGCCTAAAAGCATTTGAAATTTCATAGAAACTCAAGGAGTTACAGCATGATGAACCAGACAGATAGTGTGCGTACGACAGTAGAAACAGATACTTGGCAGCTTAACGCGTTAACAGAGGCGCTTGGCGACCTCACATTAACCGTTACTGAAAGTTTGTCTGTCGGTCGTGGCAGTGATAATGATGTGGTACTTGGAAGCAAGCAAGTATCGCGCAATCATGCAGTGCTCAGCCTATTGGATGGTCAGTTGTACGTGAAAGATTTAGACTCATCAAATGGTACGTTTATCAATGAGCAACGTATCGAGGGCAATAAGTCGAGTCTTTTACAAGTGAATGACACGCTTGGTTTTGCAAGTTTTAGCTTTCAGGTGAATGCGCCTGTTGATGCTACAGCGAGTGAGCCATTAGCGCCAATGATGACAGAGGATTCAGTGGTCGAGACTAATGTTGACGCTGAAACAGTCATGGCTAAATCGACGGTCGAAAAACATGCTATTGAAAAACATACTGTTGAAGAACCAAGTATTGAGGAAACCATCGTGAAAAAAACCGACATCGAAGAGCTGTTACCTACGACAGATAATACAGAGCCCGCCCTGAATACAGTGGCTACAAACCCAACCTCATTACAGACGCCGTCGTCAGAAATGAAGCATGAAGCTGTGATATCGACCGAGACTGCCCCGACACCCTCTGCTGATAGTGAGCCATTGGTGGAGGAGCCAGTAGTTGAGCCCGAACATGATAAGACGACAAAAACGGAACTACAAGAAGAAGCCGACCCTGATGTCTTACGTGCCAAGCAGGCCGCCACTTCGCAATTTTCGGGAACGGCCAATCTAGGTCAGTCTCGTGATCTTGGTACTGAAGGCAACAATGCGATGGATCAGGCAATCAGTAACCCAGCGAATGCAGGACAGGCAGAGAAAAAGCCCAGTGGCGGTTGGTTTATATGGGTATTCCTCGCCATTCTTATTATCGGATTGGCGCTATGGTTATTTAACATGGGCGGCGTGTAGTCAATATTTGCCTCTAGGTGCCGTGCTACAGTTAAGGCTCTATAAAATGAATACTATACTGCTAAGATGAGTTTTCACAGCCTCTGCCCGCATAAGGAGAGCAAGCATGAAAGCATTATCCTAGCAGTAAAAATGGCTTGGGCATTTGTTAAATATTGCACAAAGAAAAATGTGACCTATCATAAGCGCATAAACCATATTTGTTTCAGAAAAAATAGCAATATAATCAAGTGTTTAAAAATTTTCATTAAAATAATCATGAAAAAGGCAAAAAAGAGCTTGCGTCTCGCAAGATATTTGATAGAATAGCCACCACTTTGAGAGAACAAGCCGACTTAGCTCAGTTGGTAGAGCAACTGACTTGTAATCAGTAGGTCGCCAGTTCGATCCCGGCAGTCGGCACCATCTCTTTCAAAGTAGCTTTTTATGAATTTGTCTTAAACAAGAGTCATTTTTGTTAAAAGCAACCTAAGGTGGGATTGGGGAGCGGTCAAACCCAACAGACTGTAAATCTGTCGCGAAAGCTTCGAAGGTTCGAATCCTTCTCCCACCACCATATTTTCTAAGTTTGTCATAGCGCCAAGCATGCTCTATATACTTGATGACTCTCGATTAGAGTCTTTTTGAATAAGAGCAATTGCGGGTGTGGTATAATGGTAACACCTTAGCCTTCCAAGCTAATGACGCGGGTTCGATTCCCGCCACCCGCTCCATATATACACCATCGCGAAAATCATTAATAATACATCACGACAGTCAGTTTGTTATTGCTGTATCGTGATATTTTTTTTAGTGCAATCTATTGGTTGACTAGAATACGCTCATATAGCTCAGCGGTAGAGCACTCCCTTGGTAAGGGAGAGGTCTTGAGTTCAATTCTCAATATGAGCTCCATTTATTATTTAAGCTTTTTGTGTTTGTATTGCTATTTTTACACAACTCTGCATTGAAATTATAAAATATTGAAAATTATAAATATAAGTATAGTGTGGTAAGTAATGATTTGAAGGTGACACCAAGGTGTTGCCTTTTAGTGCTGTCAGCATATTAAGAAAACAGTGGTTTTGATACTTTCATATAAAAAGAGTTGAAACTGGTAGGCGAAGATGCAGACATTCATACATTATTTTTTGCACTTTGGCTTTCCTCTTGTGATCGCGTTAATATTTTTTTAAAAAAGAGTGGAAAAAAGCATATTTGATTCTGTTGGCGACCATGTTGGTGGATTTAGACCATTTAGTTGCAAACCCAATCTTTCAAGCAAATAGGTGTAGCATTAATTTTCATCCGCTACATACGTATTATGCGATGCTGGTGTATTTTGTTTTACTCTTTTTTCGTAAGCCTTTTAATATTATTGGCACTGGTTTGCTTTTTCATATGTTAACTGATTTTACAGATTGTTTGATGATGCCAGCCAGTTAATTCAGTAAGCTCTATATATTGAATTGATTGTAAGTAATGTTGTAATTGGTTGAACTCTGATTATCAAGATAATAGAGAAAATTGATTTCGTTTGAGAGATGTATGACTATTTAATCGAAGTCAGCGTATAATAACGGATACAAAAATTAGTTCGAAGCATTGTTTAAATAATGGTTCGTACGATTGATAGCTCTAGGTTTATAATGGTTTTAATTTATTATAAGTCATAAAAGAGCTTCTATTGATTATTCACCAAAAAAAGAGGAAATACCCATGGCAAAGGCCAAGTTTGAACGCAAAAAGCCACACGTCAACGTCGGCACCATCGGACACGTTGACCATGGTAAAACAACCCTTACCGCTGCAATCGCAACCGTAGCAGCAATCACCTCTGGTGGCGAAGCCAAAGACTACGCGTCTATTGACTCAGCTCCAGAAGAAAAAGCACGTGGCATCACCATCAACACCTCACACGTAGAATATGACACAGACGCACGTCATTATGCTCACGTAGATTGCCCAGGTCACGCCGATTATGTTAAAAACATGATCACTGGTGCCGCTCAAATGGACGGCGCAATCTTAGTCGTATCAGCCACTGACGGCCCAATGCCACAGACTCGTGAGCACATCCTGCTTTCA
>NZ_AUSW01000029.1 GCF_000471625.1 Psychrobacter aquaticus CMS 56 | reverse complement strand
TACTATGCAGTCGTGTTTTATTGAACCAATCTACCCATTCAAGGGTTGCCAGTTCAACATCGTTCATACCAGTCCAGCTCTCTTTCAAATAATGAATGACCTCAGACTTATAAAGCCCATTGACCGTTTCAGCCAATGCATTGTCGTATGAATCACCTGTGGTACCGACAGAAGCAATCATACCGCAGTCAGCCATCTTCTCAGTGTAGCGAATGGATAAGTACTGAACCCCACGATCACTGTGATGAATCACATCTTTGGGATTATTTCTATCTGCTATTGCTTGGTTCAATGCCGCCATTACCATATCGGTGTTCATGCGATTCGATACCTTCCAGCCCACAATAGCGCGAGCAAACACATCAATAATAAAAGCAGTATATACCCAGCCGCTCGTTGTCTTGATGTAAGTGAAGTCCGCCACCCAAAGCTGGTTAGGACGATGAGCACTAAAGTTACGATTGACTAGGTCATCTGCTCGCTTTTGGTCATCACGGCTGTGAGTGGTGATCTTGCCCTTACCACGCCAAACGCCTTGTAGGCTATGCTGCTTCATTAACCGCTCTATGGTACACCGAGCCACATGAATACCATTCGCTTTCATCTGTTGCCAGACTTTACGGGTACCGTAACGACATTTGCTGTCTTGCCAGATCCGTTTAATCTCGCTGACCTAATAATCGTCGTGCTGACTGCGCAGAGAACGTTTTTGGGGGCAGCACTCTAAGTCTTTAGCCCAGTGATAAGTTGATGGGGCAATCGGTAGTACTCTACAGATAAGCTCGATTCCATAAAACTGTTTGTTATCGTCAATGAAGTTGACCATTACTTGTGTGGGCGGCCGAGCTCCGCCTGGGCGAAAAAAGCGGCAGCCTTACGTATGATTTCGTTGGCTTGCTTGAGTTCTCTATTCTCGCGTTCAAGCTCTTTGATGCGCTCTTTGTCACTTTGACCCTGCACTGAGGTGGGAATAGTTTGTTCGATATGCTTTTTATGCCATGCTCGTAGCGTTTCGGGCGTACAGCCTATCTTTGACGCTATGGCTTGAATGGCTGACCATGTGGAAGGATAGTCGCTCGACGCTTCTATCAGCATACGAACGGCGCGTTCTTTGATCTCGGGAGTATAGTTTCGTGTTTTCATTGTCGTATTCTCTCAGAATGTTGAGTCTCCGACAATCCCGGGGCGGTTC
>NZ_AUSW01000028.1 GCF_000471625.1 Psychrobacter aquaticus CMS 56 | reverse complement strand
TAATCAATCCACAATAAAACTGGAACAACCCATATCATAAAATAGTTTAGGTAGATTATTCTCCATCCACCCTTGGCGTAGAAACTTTGCTTGCGCCCATTTCTTTTCGATAGGGTTCAGATCAGGGCTATAGGGTGGTAGAAATAACAAACGGTGACCATGCCTATTAAGCAATCTTTGAACGCGTTTGTGAAAGCTTGCGTTATCCATAACAATCACACATTTGGTTTTAAGACTTGGGATTAGCGTGTATTTACACCAGTGATAGAATATATTCCCATTAATATTTTTATCAAAGTAATCAAGCGCAAACAGCATCTTTTTATACAAAGCACCAATAACATTGGTTCGCTTTTTTGCTTGCCAGTTGTAGCGATCGATACAGGGTTTACCTATCGGCGCATAGCCGTAAGGGCGAATAGTTTCAGCCTCAAACCCGCTTTCGTCCATATACACAATGGGATAGCCTTGTTGCTTAAAACGATCAATCTTATCTTGATATATCGCTATTTTGATCGGACAGGCTTTTGGATGCTCTAAGGTCTTTTTTTTGACTGATGCCAAGACGCTTTAAAGCCGACTCAATGCCTGACTTGCTGCAACCTAAACGCTGTGCCCGCTCATACATATATTCATCTGGATGCTGCTCAACATCTTTTAATAAGGCTTCATTTGATATTTTAGTCGGTGCTTTATTTCTGGTTGTTTTAGGAACTAAGCTCTGCTGCCAACTGTGAATCGAGCTTGTGCTAAGCTGATAAAAGTTAGCAGCTTCTCGAATCGTCATGCCGTCTTTAATGCTTCGTAACACTTGTTTGCGAAAGTCGATTGAATAGGTCATCGTTTATTTCACTAAATGAATTGGTTATAAACATTGTATCGGTTTTATCTAAGATTGACTATAG
>NZ_AUSW01000027.1 GCF_000471625.1 Psychrobacter aquaticus CMS 56 | reverse complement strand
CTATTAAAATGATTTGACTTATATCATTATAGGTGATAATTTTGAACAGTATTTTCATTATAAGGATATAAAAAATACAGCCAATCCGAATACATCACTTAGGATGTATCAGGATCAAATTCTCATTTATAAAGTTTTACTCTTACTCTCATAATTATCAAAAGGAATTGATAATGAAGCTAGCTCCTATTTTTTCAATTGGTGCATTAGCGGCTGTCAGTCTATTCGGCTGCTCTAACCAATCTGATAACACCACTGATGGCTCTTCAGCAACCTCACAAGAAACGACTGTCTTGCGTTTTTCTCATTTTTGGCCTGCTACTTCATCTATTAGCACAGAGGTTTTTGAGCCTTGGGCTAAGCAAATAGAGGCAGATTCTAATGGTCGCCTAAAAGTAGAATTGTATCCGTCAGCGGGTCTTGCTAAAGCTGATGTTACCTATGAGTCTGCTGCTAAAGGCACTATTGATATCGGTTCACAAGCTCATGGCTATACCAATGGTCGCTTCCCTTTAACTCAAATCACTGAGCTACCAGGCTTATCAAATTCAGCCACTCAAATGGGTTGTATGCTACAGACTCTTTATGATGACGGCACTCTTGCTAGCGAATATGAAGACACGCATATGTTATTTATGTATGGTGCTGGACCTGGTTCACTTCATACTACTGATAAGTTGATACGCACGCCTGAAGATATGAAAGGCATGCGTATCCGTCGTCCTTCTGCGGTTGCTGGTGATATTATTGAAAGTGCTGGTGCATCACCTGTTGGATTACCTGCTAATGATATGTATACCTCTTTACAGCGTGGAGTCGTCGATGGGCTAAGTTTCCCTTGGGAAGCGGTAACTGCCTTTAAAATAGACGAGATTACTAAGTATCACACCAATATTCCTTTTTATAGTTCAGCCTTAATGGTCACTATGAATAAAGACAAATACGAAAACTTGCCTGATGATTTAAAGAAAGTTTTAGATAAAAATTCAGGAATGACGCTTGCCAACAAGGTCGGTGAAGTATTTGATAAACATGACCAAATGGCCATACAAGCAGCCAAAGATAAAGGTGATGAAATTATTGACATTCCTGACCCGCTTAATGATCCTAATTGGAAAGGCCCACTCGAAAAAGGTACTAATAAATATTTAAGTGATGTCAAAGCTTTGGGTTTAGATGCTGATGGCGTTTATGAAAAAGCCAAAGCTGCTAGCGCTGCCTGTAAGGTATAACTCATTGGAGGTGTTACGTGACATTTTTAATCAAAATTAGTGCCTTCATTTCTAGACTATGCCAGTTTTTTGGTGGTATCAGTCTTATTATTATTGTGCTGACGACCATGTTGGATGTCACTGCTCGTTATATTTTTAAGCTTAGCGGTGGCGAGTTTGGGTTTACCGTCAAGGGTAGTGTGGAGATTGTTTCTTATTTCATGCTATTTGCTTTGCTTGCAGCCTTTGCCGCCTTCGTTGAGCGTTCTCAAATTATCGTCGATATCTTTACTCAAAAGATGCCTCAAGCTATCAAAGGCTACATGATGGGCTTTTTTATGATGGGCTTTTTTGTCATTGGTGTTGTCTTTAGTTGGGGGCTTTATGAGAGCGCCATTGATGCCATAGAATTTGGCAAAGTCACCCAAGACCTTCGTATCTCCATGATGCCAATCTACCTCATCAGTGCCCTCTTGAGTATCCTACTTGCCATTCGCTCACTGATCGAATCTATCAATATTTTTAAAACGGGCGAATTCTTTGACGCCGAGGAGACAGGCGCATGAGTCCAGAAATTATCGGTGCCATCGGCTTAATCGTCATGATTCTGCTTGTTGTCCTGCGAGTGCCAGTAGCACTGGCAATGCTAGGTGTGGGTCTTGTCGGTTTTGGGGCAGTGACTGCACCAAGTGGTGCACTGCAAATGCTTAAAGACATTCCGGTAGATGTTTTAGCCAAATATGATTTTAGTGCGATTCCTTTATTTATTTTGATGGGGGTCTTTGCGACCCACTCAGGCATGGCAGGCAAATTGTTTGACGCCACTCGTACCATCTTTGGTGGGGTAAGGGGCAGCCTTGGTATTGCAGGTATTGGCTCGTCCGGTATCTTTGCTTCCATTTCAGGCTCTTCACTGGCCACCGCCTCTACCATGACGAAAGTGGCGCTGCCGCAGATGGAAAAGTACGGTTATCAGCCAGGTTTTGCTTGCGGTATTTTAGCGGCGGGCGGTACTTTAGGTATTATGATTCCGCCCAGTATTGCTTTGCTGGTCTATGCCATTTTAACTCAGCAGTCCGTCGGTGATATGTTTATTGCTGGTTTTTTACCGGGTATCTTAGGCATGGTGATGTATTCCATCACGGTCATGATTATGGTGCGCTGGAAGCCGCATTTAGCGCGCCGTGGTGAGCCTACTTCTTGGAAAGAAAAGCTCTTATCATTAACTGGACTGATACCTTTTAGCTTTATTTTCATCATTATTATTGCCGGTATTTTCTTTGGATTATTTACGCCAACAGAAGGCGCAGCAGTGGGGGCGTTTGTCTCTTGGGCGTATGCATTTGCCAAAGGTATGCGATTAAAAGGTCTTAAGCAGTCACTGATTGAAACGCTTGCCTTATCAGCGGTTGTCTTTTTTATGCTGTTAGGTGCCGAAGCATTGGGTTACTTTATCTCAGTATCACGCCTGTCCTATACATTGGCGACTTGGATTGGGACGTTAGCGGTTAGTCCTATGGTGGTATTGATTTGTATTTTGATCATGTACTTTTTGCTAGGGCTGTTTATGGATGCCTTGGCAATGTTGGTCATTACTATCCCAGTGGTTTACCCTATCATTGTCGCTTTAGGATTTGATCCTGTTTGGTTTGGTATCATTGCGGTTCTGACGGTGGAGCTTGGTTTGATTACGCCGCCGATGGGGATGAATATTTTTGTGATTAAAGCGATGGCACCACATATTAAGCTTAGTGATATGTTTCGTGGGGTTGCGCCTTTTATCGTCTCTGATGTCATTCGGTTAGTGATTTTGGTGGCATTTCCAGCGATATCATTAGTATTATTGACCTAGGCATTGTCGATAAAAAATAGTCTGAAGGTTAGCCCTATCACAGTTTTATAATGTATTCACATTTAGAAGCCATATTGTGGTCACTGCAATATGGCTTTTTTGTGTCCCTTAGGCGGGTATTTTGAGTAGGCTATTTACAAGTCTATTTTGCACTTATCGCACATTGCCCAGCGATAACTTTTCTTAGCATTATAAAGGCTTATGAATGTAGTAAACTGGTTGATATTTCCGTATAGATAATCTTATAAGTAGAGAGAGTATGGCAGTCGATTTTAGTAACACGCTAATAGTCGCGATTTCTGCAACGGCGCTTTTTGATTTAACAGAGTCAGAAAATTACTTATTGCAGCTATTAGAGCAGCGACCTACAAGCGCTATCAAAGAATTCCGTGACTATATGACCGAGCGTGAAAACGACCCTTTAAATATTGGTGCAGGTTACCCTTTGATAAAAGCACTGCTCAATCTAAACGATTACTGCCATAGAGATGGCACGCCAAATTTAGATATTGAAGCACCATTGGTGGAAGTCGTTATCGTCTCAAAAAGCAGTCCAGATACAGGTATCCAAGTACTTAACGCAATTCTTGAACACAAGCTTAATATTTCACGATCAGCATTTATTTCAGGTAGCCTTGTTGCTCCTTACATTAAAGATTTCAATGTTGATTTGTTTTTAACCACCAACCGTGATGACGCGCAGCAAGTTGCCGATGCTAATATTTGTGCTTGTGCCATACTCGATGCGACGCCTGTAAACACCTATGAGTTAGATACCAATCAATTACGCATTGCTTTTGATGGAGATGCGGTATTATTTGATGATTCAGGCGAGCTACTTTATAAGCAAAAAGGTCTGCGCGCCTTTCACGATCGTGAAATACAGATGCGAGACTTACCAATTGAAAAAGGTCCTTATGCGGAATTGTTGATTAAGCTATCAAACTTACAAGAGCGTTTGCCAGCGGGTCTTAAATACTCTCCAATAAAAATTGCATTGGTCACTGCTCGCAATGCGCCTGCTGATTTGCGTGCTATCAAGACGCTACGAGAGTGGGGTGTCAATGTCGATATGGCGTTTTTCTTAGGCGGTCTAGAAAAAACAGCGGTGCTTAGAACGTTTGCGCCTCATATCTTTTTTGATGATTCAATCAAACATATTGATGCGGCGCGACGTTTCATTCCTACAGCTTTGGTACCTTATCACTCGACGTCGTTACTACATGGCGACAGTTATTTAACGACTGATAAAGACGCGACCTTGTTGGCTTTTACACCGGTAGAGCGCCCGCTTTTTGCTGTGAATCATTAGGGCATACCTAAAGAAATTAATCAAAAGGACAAAATGCTATATGAATTGGCAGCAATTGCTTAGCTTGATTGTGGTGCGAATAAAACAGGTTATCGGCTTATATGCTTTTGTATTGATACCGATGTGGGGCATGTTTTTTTTGAATAAAGTCGCATTATTTGGACTGTGGAACATTTTTGGGATTGTTCCGCGCGCCTTAGATGTGGGCAGTATGATCGGGGTGTTTGCTTCATGGACGATGCATGGCAACTTTTCACATTTGCTTGGCAACACTGTGACATTGTTACAAATCTTGTTTTTGTTCGGCTTGTTTGAAAAAAATGCTTATCGTACGGTATTGAAACTGGTTGTCGCCTCTGGATTGGTCACTTGGATCATTGGTTCGCCATCCTCTATTCATATTGGTGCATCAGGACTGTGTTTTGCGATGCTCGGTTATATGATAGGTGGTGCAATATTTGCGCGGCGTTGGGGCTATCTGCTCGCTTGTATTGTCATGGGTACTGGCTATTGGCTGACTATCAAGCAAGGATTGATGCCGCAACAAGGTATCTCATTTGCAGCGCATTTTGGTGGTTTATGCGCCGGACTGCTGTTAGGGGCTAACTCAAAGCACACTTATTCGGCAGTTTCTCAGCGCTATTAAATGTCTAAAGAGTTTTGAATATCATTGAAACTTTTCTTATGGTTATTTCTCAAGATCAGGTTACTGTCATAGTGATAGTACCGCTAGTTTTTATCAGTACAAATGCTGATAAATAATGGATCATCCGTTGCCAAATCTCGCCATGCTGTTGTCTGCTGAACATGTTCGTCGATTGTAAGATTGCTGTCTTTTTCTGGTATCACGTAATCTGCACGTGCAGGGGTATTACAGTCTATGACTTGTGGTATTTTCTGTATACTTCTGCGTCTCTCAAATAAGTATAGATTGACCAAGTGCATATTTGGATTGTCCACTTGTACGCTAGCATTACCAATATCGGCAGCTATAAAGCGTAATATTTGTGGTTTGACATACGACCATGGACGAAACCATTCGGTACTCTCTGCTGTTTTGACCACTTGTACGCCTTTAGGTAGCTTACTCACTTGCTGGTCATACCAGTTGTATTCTTGATGTATTTGAAAAGCAAAAATGCCAATAGCAGCAAAGAGAGGAATCAGCCATTTTGGCGCACGTTTTCCAGCCAGCTTACTGAGGTGAGTTATGACCAGTGCCAATCCAGCCATGCCAAATGCGGCAGCGATGGTAGCGATAAACTCAAAAAGCATAAAATTTTCCTTAATGCGTTAAATATATTTATTACAAAAATTTAAAAACTTTTGTAATAAATAGGCGATAAAAAAATCACTCACAAGCAGCTACTGCCTGTGAGTGATATATGGTAACTGAAGATATATCATCATGCGTGAGCTTAGTGGTCGACTGCACCGCCCGCGCCACGTGGAGAGCGGACGCTTTCCACCAATTCTTGAATGTGTAATGGTGGTGGCGCAGTAGCATAAGATACAGCAAACGCTACGATAAAGTTAAGTAAAGCACCAACCGCACCAAATGATAAAGGTGAAATACCAAACAACCAGTACTCTTCAGTATCAGGGAAGTTAGCAGTACCGCTAATGAAGAACCAGCCTTTGAAGATAAAGATATAGACTAAGATACTAATCAAGCCTGTTAACATACCTGCAATCGCGCCAAGGTTGTTAATACGCTTAGAGAAAATACCCATCATCAGTGCAGGGAAGAGCGACGCACCAGCAATACCGAAAGCCAATGCCACCACCTGTGCGGCAAATCCTGGTGGATTAATACCTAAGTAGGTAGCTACCACAATCGCCACACCCATAGTGATACGTGCGTATTTTAACTCATCTTTATCACTGATGTTTGGATTCAAGTTTCTTTTGATCAAGTCATGACTGATTGCTGATGAAATAGCCAGTAATAGACCAGCTGCCGTTGATAGTGCAGCCGCCAAACCACCTGCGGCAATTAGACCAATGACCCATGGTGGAAGATTGGCAATTTCTGGGTTAGCCAATACTAAGATATCAGCATTCACGTCAAGCTCATTACCTGCCCAGCCTGCAGCAGCAAAACGACCATCAACTTCTGTATCATGTTTGATTCGAGCTGCTTCAACAGCCGCGGTTGCTGCAGCAACATCGCCACCGTCAGTTTGTGCGGTATTAAGTGCTAGCTGAGCGGTACCAAGTCCACTATCGTTATATAACTGAATACGACCATCATTATTCAGATCGTTATACTTGATAAGACCTGTATCTTCCCATGTTCTCATCCAGTCTGGACGTTGATCGTATTCTAAAGGCGCTTCTGCAACACCTTGTGGATAGACGGTATCGATTAGGTTTAGACGTGCCATCGCACCTACTGCTGGAGCAGTAAAGTATAGTAGCGAGATAAACACTAACGTCCAACCCGCTGTCCAGCGAGCATCAGCCACTTTAGGTACGGTGAAGAAGCGAATGATAACGTGTGGTAGGCCTGCTGTACCTATCATGAGTGATAAGGTAAATAGCACCATGTTCAGTTTGTTAGGAACATCAGCAGTATAAGAAGCAAAGCCTAAGTCGGTCACGACTTGGTTAAGCTTAGTCAAGATAGGCACACCTGATTCTATATGATTTGAAAACAAGCCCAAACCTGGAATTGGATTGCCTGTTAATTCAAGTGAAATAAATACAGCAGGGATCGTATAGGCAATCATTAGAACCACATACTGTGCAACCTGTGTGTAAGTGATCCCTTTCATACCACCAAGTACGGCGTAGAAGAATACAACGATAGCCGCAATAATCAGACCAGTCGTATTTTCAACTTCTAAGAAGCGTGAGAAGGCAACGCCAGCACCCGTCATCTGTCCAATAACATACGTCGTTGACGCAATAATCAAACAGACGACTGCAATCATAGCAGCGGTCTTAGAATAAAAGCGATCACCAATAAAGTCAGGAACGGTAAACTTGCCAAACTTACGTAAGTAAGGGGCGAGCAGCATTGCTAATAGAACATAACCACCGGTCCAGCCCATCAGATAAGTCGATGCACCATAACCACTAGCAGCAATCAGACCTGCCATTGAGATAAAAGAAGCTGCACTCATCCAGTCAGCAGCAGTTGCCATGCCGTTCACGACAGGGTGTACACCACCGCCTGCAACATAAAACTCACTGGTCGTACCAGCGCGTGCCCAAATCGCAATACCGAAGTATAGTGCGAAAGATAGACCCACAAAAATAATATTAATCGCAAATTGACTCATAGGGCTATTCCTCGTCTACGCCATATTGTTTATCTAACTTATTCATACGCCAAGCGTAAAAGAAAATTAAGATGATAAATATCCCAATAGACCCCTGTTGAGCGAACCAGAAGCCTAAATCGGTACCGCCGATTTTGATACCAGCGATGAGTGGCCGTAATAAGATGGCAAAGCCATATGAACACAGTGCCCAGATAACTAGGCTACCGATAATAAGACGGATATTGGCACGCCAATAGCCGGATGGATCGTTGTGGTTTTCCATAGGACAACTCCTTTTGTCTTACCTAAAATCTTATTGTTGATTTAATCCTAGTACATTATAAATAGTCTAGCATTTATTGATTGCAACGATACTGTATAACGATAAAGTATCTAGTAAAAAAACGTTGCTTCATAGACTGCTAAGGCAATTGATTCAAACGCACTAATACCAACAATAACATGAGAGAGGCTTTGGCTATTTTTTATTACTTATACAGGGTCATAAAAAATAGATATGTACTGCTTTATAAATTGACAGTGATAAACAGCGAGATCATTCATGTGTAACAATATATATTATTATCGAGAGCATAAAATCACTAAAAATATAGAGTTACTAAAAATATAAGATCACTAAGCCCATTGATCTAAAAGTAACAACGAAATTATTCAGTATTGTATTGGCCGCTTTAATCGAGCATCGCAAAGAATAGGATTTTTTGAGGAAGAAAGAAGGGGGCGAGACGGTCCGCTGTCTTTTTTGCAATCTTGTCTTCCTGACAAGCTTCTAATAAGCTAACTATTCGTGCGAATTATTAAAAATCAACTCTACATAAAGTTTTTATACTAAATAAGAGCTATTAATGCTAACTAACGCAGCTATAGATAGTATCTATATTTTCAGAAAAATACCATACGATATATTATGGCAAACATCATATTAGTGATTAACGTTACTGAAAAAGTACGATAGCGGTGTAACTTATGCTGCTAAATTGTTACTCACACACATAGTATAGGATATCAACTGTGATTAACATTTATTTTATAAATAATCGTTATAAACTAATAAGTAAATATGATATCGCAAACGGCTGAATATCTATAGAATGCACATGATATTTTGATGTCGCGCCTTTAAAACAAGGCTGCTTAATTTAATGCTTATGTTGGTTGTAAGCGATATCAATACGATATGTAAGTGAGAGATATAAAGTATAAATGAGGAATGTTTATGAGCGAAGGAATAGCAGGTTGGTTTAATAACATCGTAAACTACGGTGTAAGTATTATTTGGGGCAATAATGATTGGTTGATTGCTAGTAACCCTTGGTATGGACTACTAATGTTCGTATTGATAGGTGCTGGTCTTTATTTTACGATAGCCACACGTTTTATTCAGTTTCGCCATTTCGGTCATATGTGGCAATTGTTGCGTGTCTCTAACCAAGGGCGCAAGGATGGTGGTATTAGCTCATTTGAAGCGCTGATGACATCATTGGCCGCGCGCGTCGGTACGGGTAACTTAGCAGGGGTGGCGATTGCGATTTACCTTGGTGGCCCAGGTGCGGTTTTTTGGATGTGGATGACGGCAATCGTCGGTATGTCTACCAGTTTCATTGAGTCGACGCTTGCGCAGGCATATAAAGTACCGCACAACGACAATGTATACCGCGGCGGCCCCGCTTATTATATTGAAAAAGGTTTAGGAATGCGCTGGCTGGCGATATTTTTCTCGCTATGTCTGCTTGTGGCCTTTGGTTTGGCGTTCAATGGTGTGCAGTCAAATACTATCGCACAAGCAACCAACGAAGCGTTTGGTGTTCCAACGTGGATGACAGGCTTGGTATTGGTCGTATTAGTCGCGCCTGTGGTATTTGGTGGTTTGCGTTCGGTTGCACGTATTGCGGGTAAGATCGTACCCGTTATGGCGATTCTCTATATCCTATTGGCATTGTTTATTATCGTCACTAACTTTAGCCAATTCCCAGCAGCGATTGTGCTGATCGTCAAATCAGCGTTTGGCTTTGAGCAAGCAGCAGGCGGGGTCATTGGTTATGGTATTGCTCAGGCCATGATTAATGGTATCAAGCGCGGTCTGTTTTCGAACGAAGCGGGTATGGGTTCAGCGCCTAATGCGGCGGCAACGGCAAAGAGCCATCCCGACCATCCAGCGGTGCAAGGGTTTATGCAAATGCTGGGTGTATTTCTAGATACTTTGGTTATCTGTACGGCAACCGCCTCAATTATTATATTGTCCGGTGTGGTCGATCCTAGTGTTGAGCAAGAAGGTATCCAGCTGACTCAGTTGGCACTGTCGCAGTATGTGGGTGATTTGGGTGTTATCTTCGTTGCAATTGCTATTTTCTTCTTTTCTTTCACCTCTATTATTGCTAACTACAGTTATGGCGAGTCAAATCTTGAATTTATCTCTGGTGCGAAAAACGCCAAAGTCATGATCATGATATTCCGCTTTATGGTGCTTGGCATGGTATTTGTTGGTGCGGTTGCCAGTCTGCCAGCAATATGGAACTTCGCTGACTTATCAATGGGTCTGATGGCCTTGGTCAACTTATTCGCTATTTTATTGCTCTCGCCAGTGGCATTGAGAATATTGCGTGACTATGAACGTCAAGTCAAAGAAGGCAAGACGGGCGAACAAATCAAATTTGATCCCGATAATTTTGTGAAGCTGCGAGATGAAGCCAATCGTGATGCGTGGACGGATTGATTATATAGTCGTTAAATATATGAGACAAAAAACCGCCCTTACTTGAAGGGCGGTTTTTTATTGGGGTATTGATAATTCATTAGAACCAACATCATCACAAGGATGGTTTACATATTTGGATAGTTTGGACCACCGCCGCCTTCTGGCGTCACCCAAGTGATATTTTGAGAAGGATCTTTGATATCACAAGTTTTGCAATGCACACAGTTTTGTGCATTAATGACAAATTTGGCACCTTGAGCGTCTTTTACGACTTCGTATACACCAGCTGGGCAGTATAAGCGTGCAGGCTCAGCATACAAGGGCAAATTGATCGAAACAGGAACGGTTGGGTCGGTCAATTTCAAATGTACCGGCTGGTCTTCAGCATGGTTGGTATTAGAGACAAATACCGATGAGAGCTTGTCAAATATCAGTTTGCCATCAGGCTTTGGATAAGTGGGCTGATAAGCATGATTGGCACGCTCTAGCTGATCATAGTCCGGAAGATTGTCATGCAACGTAAATGGCATCTTACCTTTCAATAAGTTGTGCTCGATAAAGGTGAAAGCGCCGCCCATAAATAGACCCATACGGTGTATCGCTGGTGAGAAGTTGCGCGACTCGTAATTGTCTTGATAGAGCCATGATTCTTTATACATAGTGCTATAAGCAACGACTTCGTCATGCTGACGATTGGCTTGTAGCGCCTCAAAGATAGCTTCAGCTGCTAGCATACCTGACTTCATCGAGGTGTGTGTGCCTTTGATTTTGGCAGGGTTTAAGAATCCAGCATCATCACCGACCAATACGCCACCTGGGAAGGTGAATTTCGGTAGTGAATTCAAACCACCTTTAGTCAAAGCACGTGCGCCGTAAGAAATACGCTTACCGCCCTCTAAGACATTTTTAATAACGGGATGGGTTTTTAGGCGCTGCATCTCATCAAATGGTGACATATATGGGTTGTGGTAAGACAAGTCCGCCACCAAACCAAAGCTTACTTGGTTGTTTTCATCAAAGTATAACCACCAGCCGCCAGTAGAGCCAGTTTCAGTCAAAGGCCAGCCAAGACCGTGCATGATCACGCCTTGCTCGTGTTTTTCTGGATTGACTTCCCACAACTCTTTTAAGCCAATACCGTAATGCTGAGGATCAGAGTCTTTGTCCAGACCAAAGCGGCTGATTAAGCGTTTGCCTAAATGGCCACGGCTGCCCTCAGCAAAAATGGTGTATTTGGCAAGCAGCTCATAACCTGGCTCAAAGCTTGATTTGGCCTCGCCATTAGCAGCCACACCCATATCACCAGTCAAAATACCTCTCACAGAACCGTCATCATTGTATAAGATGTCAGCCGCAGGGAAGCCTGGGAACATCATGACTTCTAGCTCTTCTGCTTGTACTGCCAACCAACGAACCACATTCCCCAATGAAACAATATAATTGCCATTGTTGTGCATGGGTGCTGGAATCAAAGGGTCAGGCACTTTAGTAGAGCGGGTGGCAGAGTTTAAGTAGTAAAAACGATCTTCGATGGCTGGCACGTTGAGCGGTGCGCCTTTTTCTTTCCAGTCTGGTATCAGCTCGTTCAACGCACGTGGCTCGATGACTGCGCCAGATAAGGTATGAGCACCAAACTCAGAACCTTTTTCGACCACGCAAACCATAAACTCATCGTTGCCTGCTTCGATAGCAAGCTGACGCAAACGGATAGCAGCAGACAGTCCTGCAGGGCCACCGCCGACGATGATGACATCAAATTCCATTGATTCACGTTCTATTTCAGGCTCTGCCGCAACAGGTTCTACTGCTGGTTCAGGCGCTTTATCGATAGCGACTGTTTCAGTATTTTGCTCTTCCACGGCAACCGCTTCAGCTGACTCTGTTTTATCTAGGGCGGCTGTCTCTGTCGCTACTGATGTGTCAGTGTGCACAGTGTTACCATCGATAACTGGCGTTTGATTGTCTTGCTCTTGCATACCTACTCCTAAACTTTTAGTGGCTTATCTCGGGGCATCATTAGCTTAACAATTGAATAATAGATTTGCGGCGCTAACTTTACTCAGACATATGGCTGCCCGATAGAAACTGTCTTTGCGGCATCAATGGGCCATGTTATTGTTGAAACCCATTCTCTAAAGGCATCAACACATCACGTAAAATGTGTTGTTAATACAACACCCACTTGACCAATTCAATAAATAATCGTTACTCATTATAAAAGAAAAGTCCTATAAACACGATACGCATTTATGGGTATCGGTGTTAAGGTAAGTTCAAGGTAATGAGGGGATTGACATGATATGACCTTATCATACCCGAAACTAAAATTTATAGTAATAATAGATTTGCCAAACTTTGAATACTAGGTGAAGGATTACATGATGAACAACAATACCAGTAACGTGACTGAAAATGTAGAAAATGCTGCCAAACCCTCAAACGACATGCCGTCCAACCTAAACAATATGGATGCCCTTAGCCAATATCTAAAGGCTGCTGCGGGGACGCGTGAAGGTCGTGCCATACCACCACTAGAAAAATGGCACCCTGAAGATGTGGCAGATATGGATCTAATCATAAAGGCCAATGGTGAGTGGTGGCACGAAGGCGGACAAATGACTAGGCAGTCACTGGTTGAGTTATTTGCCACTGTTTTATGGAAAGAAGAAAATCTAGGTGTTACTGAGTATTTTTTGAAAACGCCAGTACAGAAAATTCGTATCCAAGTCGAAGACGTTCCTTTATTAATCAATGATGTCGGTATTGTGCATGAAGACAATATGAGCTGGTTAGAGTTTACAACGACGACTGGCGATGTGGTACGTTTGGATAATGAGCATCCCATTACCTTAAAGGCGTATAAGCCTAAAGCTGATAGTAGTGACTCTGATAGTAGCAAAGATAATGAAAAGCATCAGGCAGTCGGCATCGAAGGTCAGGTACGTCCTTATATGCCAGTTAGAAATGGTTTGATGGCGCTTATCGGTCGCAATACTTTTTATCATTTGACCGAAATTGGGCAATTAACAGAGCAAAATGGCGAGACAATATTGACACTACAGAGTGGTGGACAGTCTTACCAGCTATCGATGCCAGCCAGTTAAATATTAGTGATGACAATTTACTCATTGCAATTCATTTGTTAGTTATTATAATTTTCATCAATCAAATAATTTGATAGCCATTGTCAACGCATTGGTAAATAGTTACGGCGTTACTCTCGCTTAATGTACTAAATGCACTATTTGGGTACGCCTATCTTGTATCTATTTTAAACTGCTTCGACTGCTATAGGCTCCATCAGATTCAATTTTATATATGACTTAATAAAAAGTATGAAGATGACGATATGTATACAACAATGACGGTAGAACATTAATGGGTATTACCACAGGTAATCTCATCAATGGGGCTAAAGTCCGAACAGGTGCTTCTCATATCGGAGCTTTTGACAATACAGCTGTTATCAAAAGTGATGTCAATAAAAAAGCGGGTACTACCGTTATTAATCATAGAGACCGTAGCGCTCCAATAGGGTTGTTTGACTCGGGCATTGGTGGCTTATCTGTTTATTTACATTTGGCGCAGCAGCTTCCTGCCGAGCGTTATGTCTATTATGCCGATACATTAAATGTACCTTATGGCAGCCGTGACAGTGCCGATATCGAAACCCTAACCTTAACAGCTGTAGAGTGGCTGTGTAAGCAGGGCTGTAAGCTTATCGTCATTGCTTGTAATAGTGCTTCAGCCTATGCGCTTGAAACCGCAAGACGTCGTTATCCGCAAGTACCTATTGTTGGTTTAGTCCCAGCTTTGAAGCCCGCCATATTAGCCAGCAAAAACGGTCGCGTGGCAGTATTGGCAACCAAGGCAACTTTGAACGGTACATTATTAAATGATGTTATCAATAACTTTGCGAAACCTAACAGTACGATAGTCACTAAATATTTTGACCCACAATTAGTGCCTTGGGTGGAAGCAGGTATGCCAGAACAAGACAATACCGCTCTGCACTTGCGCCAGCAGCTACAAGCCTTTGCCAATGATGGTATTGATCAGTTAGTACTAGGTTGTACACACTATCCATTTTTCAAAGCATTTTTATTAGATGAGATTGCCCGGCAACAGTTATCGATGCAAGTGGTGGATTCTGGACAAGCCATTGCTGAGCGAGTCAAACAGCTATTGGTGACAAACCAGCTGTCGGCATTTTTTGATGATGGCAAAGACAATATTGGTGCAGATAATAGACGTTCAGAAATCGCTAGTGAAAACAATGTTGGTATTCGACCGCCGTTGACTTTTTACGCCACCAAATATGATGAAAAATTAAGCATTTTGATAGAGCGCTTGCTTGGCAAAGAGACGGTATTAGAATACTACACCGAGTAGCTGCCAAAAATATTGTTTATATTAAAAGCCACAATAATAGTATGGACTTTTTTAAATAAATTGAGCGTATTTTTGTGAGATTATGTTAGGCTGTGCCAAACAAAATATTTGCGCTATGTCTCATATTACATTCTTTCATGTTATGCCTGAAAATTAGAGGTAATTGTGCCAAACTGCCGTTATCATATTCATGTCATATGCGCTGACAACGATCAATTGCTGGTTTTGGATAGCCTAGCAATGTTTTTTCAGAGCCGTGCGTTCTTGACTTATGATGTATCGAGTAAACTACCTAAAGCGTCCTTGTATGGTCGCCAATGCATTGACGCCTGTGATTATGCATTGATGATCATCGGCGACAGTTACGGTACGGTACAAAAAACGGGCGTGAGTCAAATGCACTTAAGTTATTTGAATGCCAAAGCGAAGCTCAAACCTTTAGTAATTTTAGTCAAAAACCATCGCAAAGATACGGATACCAGTCGTCAATTACAAGAGTTTATCAAGTCAGTCATTAGACAAGACAACCAGATATATTATTACGATACAGAAGATGATATTGAGCAGCTACTGATACAAGCTTACTATAATATTTCAAATGATCATGAAGTGATGGGTGGCTGGATAAGAGCCAGCGAAGAAATGATTAAGTTCAGTAAGCAAACAGTGGCAGAAAGATTTACGGATCTTTTATCCAATCATAGAGCGATGGAAAAAGACAGCGATGAGGTCACGGAGGCAGGTTCTGTGGCTGATGGTGTCAGTAGCACCATAGTGTTATCAGAAACCTTTAATATTCAATACAGCGCCCAAGCTTATGAAGGTGGTAACTTAACAGATGTTACCAGAGTCATGACATTAACATGGCGAGAGATATTGGTCGCATTAGTAAAAATTCCGACGACCTTTTCCAGTTATGGGTTGCAAAATACCATCAATCGTTTGATAGCCGTAAAAGCTGAGCAAGACATCAAACAAGACATGCCAAATGTTCATGCCGTCTCACGCTGCCAAATTTTTCAAGATGACTTAAATAAGCTGCAACGCCAGCTGGTGGCCGCAAAATGGATACAGTTAACAACCTATGGTGCCTATGGTACTCGAGTGTCACAAGAGTTGTGGAAATTGACTCTTTATGCAAAAAGCCTAGTAGATAGTGAGGATGCCGAAACCTAATAGTCAATATGCTAATCAGTACCATATAAAATAAATACAGGGATTATTCTGCGCTTTATGACTACGTTTTGTAATACAAAGCATACGCGTCAATGGTTGCGAATGCGCTTTGGACTGGTGATAATAAGATTGATTAGTTATTGATATCGAATACCTTATTTATATTAAGATTACAAACATACAGAACGCATAATGATATTGAGCAATTAAGGAGAGTATATAATGAGTAACGCAAAAAGTGATGCACTGAAAAAAGAACTTGATGGCTTAGAAAAGTCTATGCATGATGCCGATCAGTTTCATACTTTGGAAGAGCAGGTAGCAGACATGAAGCGCCGCGGTATCGATCCTAGCCAAGCATATAAAGAGCTGGATAGAAAAGAGGAAGATGCGGACTGGGGTGATGCCACTTGGAAAGAAAATGGTAAGTGGGAACCAAAAACGCCTGCGGATTTAGACGACAAAGCACGTGAAAACTGGGATGGCGACAACGGTAAGCCAAATCCACCGCCTATCGTTTAAATGCTTTCTTCAAATACAAATGATAAAAAAGCCACGCTAGTAATAGCGTGGCTTTTTGCTTAAACGAGTACGATCAAATTTATCAGCGTAATATAGTTGGTGAAAAGTCATATCGATACAACACGTACTGCTGGTGCAAATTTTTCTTGCTTGCTTGCTGTACCGTTGCTGCCAGAGGCAGCAAAAACTTACACCAACAATACTGTAGAGACTTTAAAGTATTTCAACTATATCTACGAACCTTCATCAATACGAACAAGCTTCACAACACCATCAGCACCTGTGATACGGCGATAGCGCGTATTGCCAGTGCTTGATGGTTGAGCCGATGGTTGTATTGAGTAAGTATTAGGACTGCTCGTTTGTTGTTGAATCAGTTGTCCCATACGATCTGCAGAAGCAGGATTCAAAGATTGGCCATTTGAAGATTGGCCAAATTGTGGGCTGCTTGGAGCTGTGTTACCGACGATGGCGCGGTGAAACTTCTGTCCTGCGCGGCCATCAGCTGGGAAAATACCACGACTAGACTGGTATTGCTGAATCGCTGTGCGCGTATTATCGCCGATGATGCCATCAACGCCGCCGATATCATAGCCTGCATTTAATAGTGCTTGCTGTATGTCTTTGGCTTGTTGACGGCTGATACCAGGATCGTCTGTTGGCCACGCGGTAGCAAAGTCAGTTTTGCTGCTGTCTTCGCGGGTTATCAAATCTGATAGGTGCGCGATTGCCAAGGCATAGTTTTCTGAAGCGTTGTACGAATAAAACGTGTCAAAGTTTTTACCGACCAAAAATGCAGGGCCTTCCATACCAGCCGGCAATAATAAACCTGCGCTACTCAAGTCGCTAGGTAGCGCGCTACCGTTGGCAAGCGTCAGACCTTGATTGCGCCAATGACTGATAGACTTTTTGTCTTTGCGGTTAGAAGCTGCCCAAAACCCATTTGGTAATTTGACTTCGTAACCCCAAGGTTCGCCGTTACGATAACCGCGTTTGTCTAAAAAATTAGCGGTAGAGGCGAGCGCGTCAGGCACATTATTGACCAAATCACGACGACCATCGCCATCAAAGTCTACTGCCAGCTCCAAGAATGTGCTTGGCATAAACTGCGTCTGCCCAAAAGCACCTGCCCATGAGCCTGTCATGTCATTTGGCGCTATATCACCATTTTGTACAATTTTTAGCGCATTGGCGTATTCACCTTGGAAGTAGCTTTGACGACGATCAAAGCACGATAGCGTCGCTAAAGACTCAAACAATGGTTTTTTGCCTAATGTTTGACCGAAGTTAGACTCTACGCCCCACACACCTAATACGTGCTCAGCTTTTACACCATATCGTGACTCGATTTGGCGAAGCGTGTCGCGCCATTGGCGCTTGGCACGGATACCATCTTCGACGCGCTCTTTGTCTACGAGTACGGATAGATAATCCCAAACGTCTTTTTGAAATTCTGGTTGATAATTGAGTGACTGAATGACACTAGGGTCAGGCTGGCTCGGACGATAGTTGTTAAAGGTAGAATTGTTGACGCCGCTAAACTTACTCGAATTTTGCAGCCTATCCAAACATTGCTGAAACTCGCTATTTGATAAATCTGGCGCTGGTGGTCTGGCGGCTTGTGCAGTGCTGGCAAAGCTTAGGCCAACTGCCATACTAAGAAGCGACAAAGTAGAAAGGGGAGTCAAGCGCATGAAAATATCCTATAAGCATCGAAATCGTGAGTAAAGGTAAAAAGCGATTAAAGGTAGTATCGACTTAGAGTAACCAATCTCAATAATAAAGAAAAGGTGTCGAAGCACTCAGTTACTATAAGCTGACGTTAGCGTGAGATTAGGAGAGGGTTTTGGGAAGGATGACAATGTAACAAGCTTCTAATTCTTAAAAATCCTCTAGTAGTGAACCATCTACTTATTACTAACTTAACAACCAAACCTGCTCGGTGACTTTTAGTTCAGGCGCTGACCCGATAGAAGTGGGTTCACTTGCCAGCTCGGTGACTTGATAATAACTGCCATAATACTGCTGTACTTGCTCATGACTAATTGAGAAGGGCGGCCCATCTTTTTTGCTTTGGTCATAGTTCAATGTTAATAAGAGCTGTACCGCCGCTTTCTTATTTACATCAACGCTAAGCTGTCGCATCTGTTCGCTATAGTCGGAACGCATCTCGGCTGGCAGGGCAATCAATGCCGCTTTATCATAGACCGCATCTATATTGCCGATATCTGTAAAGGTTAACGCAAAAATATCAGCAACCCATATCTCTACCTTTTGACTCAAAAGCTGTCCTTGATAGCATTTAATCGCCGGATTCCTTACATGCTGATGCACGCTAGGCTCGATGTTTTGTTCTGCAAAAAATTCTTGAACGGCAGATTCGACCAATTCAACTCCCACCACGTCATGACCTTGTGCTGTCAGCCAAACCATGTCAATCGATTTACCGCATAACGGTACAAAGATGCGACTGCCAGCTAGTAAGTTTAGTTCTGTCCAATACTTTATTAATAATGGATTGACCTCGGATTGATTGAAGCCGATACGCTTTTCTTGCCAGCGTTTTTGCCAAAATTCAGGATTCATACCTTAGCCTTTCTTGATTTGTTAGGGTTTATAAAGTTGCTTATTTTATGATAACGCTTTCGTTGGTCGTATAAAAAGTACTAAAAAGCCAAACACTTATTAAATAAGCATTTGGCTATTGTTAAAAGTCGATTTAAGCATTGCACCTAATTAGCAGGTGCTTACTTAGTATTTTGCTTAGCTCACCATGTACTTACTAAACTCTTTACGCAATTTAGCCAGTTTTGGCGGTATCGCAAAATTGCAATAAGCTTGACCTGGATTTCTATTAAAGAAGTCCTGATGCGTGTCTTCAGCCTGATAAAACTCGACCGCAGGATGTACTTCTGTGACAACATTGAGACCCATGTCACGCAGCTTATTAATCGTACGGTCAACAGTGGGTTTTTGATCTTCATCGGTATAGAACACCACGCTACGATATTGACTGCCAACATCATTACCTTGACGATCCATCGTGGTGGGATCATGCGTTGCAAAGAAGACATCAAGTATCACTTCTAATGGTACGACCGACTCATCAAATGTCACTTTAATCACTTCAACATGTCCCGTACTGCCACTACAGACCGCTTCATAATTGGCAGATACCGCATCGCCGCCCATATAACCTGAAACGACAGATTGAACGCCTTTCACTGACAAAAATACCGATTCGGTGCACCAAAAACAGCCGCCACCTAATATAATGGTTTGCATAATTTATTCCTATTTTTATAAATATAAGATACCAATCAAGTGCTGTGCACTCAACAAGATGCATTTAGCTTAGCAGGGCATCTACTAGCGCTAAGTAACAAACAGTAATGTTATAATGGGCTTTTGCTACCTACTATTTAATCTGTATCTTATCATCAAAAATGAGTCGCATCATGAGCCAATTCCATCAGTCTACAGACGCTGCTATCAAGCATGACACCCTATTTACCACACCGCTCGATAAAGCGGCGCGTTTTTCTTTTGATGAGCAAGTAGTGGCGTGTTTTCCCGATATGATTCGTCGCAGTGTCCCCGGTTATGGTCAAGTATTGGCCATGCTGCCTATCTTTGCCCGTCGTCACTGTAAGTATCGCCAGCAGGATGGTAATGGTCAGCGCGTCAGTCGCATTTATGATCTGGGCTGCTCGCTTGGTGCGGCAAGTATGACGTTGGCTGGCGAATTTGACCCGCAAGATTTGCAGATTAAAGCGATTGATATCTCACCAGCGATGACCACTGAAGCGACTATTTTATTGAGCGATCATTATCCTGAGCACGATATTGAAGTGATTACGGCGGATATTCGTGATGTTGAGCTTGAGCCTTGCGATATGGTAATTTTAAACTTAACGCTACAGTTTTTGCCAGCCGCCGATCGGGTAGCGGTGTTGGAGAAAATTTATGCCGCATTAAGCGAAGGTGGCATATTGGTATTGACCGAAAAGACGCACGCGTTTGATGAGCAGTACGATGCGTGGTTGGTTGAGCGTTATTATGATTTTAAACGTGCCAACGGCTATACCGAAATGGAAATCAGTGGCAAACGTAATTCACTAGAAAACGTGCTTATTACTGATACTTTAGATGAGCATCATGCACGGCTGGATCACGTAGGATTTGAACGTCATCTAACATGGTTTCAGTTTTTAAACTTTGTCTCTATTGTGGCGTTTAAATAATACTGACGTGATCTTTAAAGCACGCTTAATATTTTAGAAAAATCTTTCACACACTCTTTTGATTCACACGGTAATCTGCTCTTATGCTTAACGACACAATCACTCACGCCGAACGCGAACTGTATTTAACCTTGCTAGAGCTTGCACAGCAGCAGCCGAGCGCTTATGAGTGGCTTACGCAATTACCGATATGGTTGAGTGACATAAAAGACAAAGCCAACTACGCCCATGCACCTGCTTACCAAGCGTCGGTAGCACGGTTGCCAACATTAGCCGTCGATAATGTGGATTTAGATAGCAATATATTGACGATTAACGCGAGACTTAATCAGTCTCAGCATAAACAAACTACAGCGCTATTAAAGCAACTGATGCCATGGCGCAAAGGGCCTTTTCAGATTGGTGGTCAGGTTGATAGTGGTCAGGATGAAGGACAACAAGCCGCGCCAATTTTTATCGATACTGAATGGCACAGTGATTGGAAGTGGCAGCGGGTCGCACCGCATTTAGGGAATTTAAAAGGTCGGCGTGTATTGGATGTCGGTGGCGGTTCTGGTTATCACGGTTGGCGGATGGCAGGTACTGGGGCGGATACGGTCATTATCATTGATCCGTCTTGCTTGTTTTACCATCAGTTTATGGCGATTCGTCATTTTGTTGGTAGCGCCGATACTCATGAGACTGGTCGTTATCGTACCCATTATATTCCTGTGCCACTGGAAGCATTGCCTGAGCATAGCCAGCTATTTGATACCGTATTTAGCATGGGCGTGCTCTATCATCGTCTGTCGCCTTTTGAGCACTTGCAACAGCTCAAAGGGCAATTGGTCAAAGGTGGCGAGCTGGTGCTTGAGACTCTGGTCATTGAAGGCGATGCCAATACTGTTCTGGTGCCACATGACCGTTATGCCCAAATGAATAACGTGTATTTCTTACCCTCAGTCGCCGCATTAATCGGCTGGCTAGAAAAGGCTGGATTCTCAGACGTGCGTTGCGTGGATGTAGCCGTAACCTCGATTGAGGAACAACGTAAAACGGAATGGATGACCTATCATTCGTTAGCAGATTTTTTAGATCCCAATGATTCAACAAAGACCATTGAAGGCTATCCTGCACCGATGCGCGCGACCTTGATTGCCAAAAAGTAGCACGTACTTACCTACCATAAGGAAAATGGACCGTGAAAAAACTAACGGTTTTACTCAGCGCTATGATGGATGTTCTGCCATTGACGTCCATATCAGCTCATGCTGCCTATGGTACGCCATTTGACGGCTGGGGCTTTGTGCAGGATGATTGGCAACTGGTCTGTGATAACACATTAACTTGCCGCGCAGCTGGTTATGCAGAGGAGAGTATGTTGGATACGCCTGCCTCAGTTTTACTCACAGTATTGCCAAAAGTAGCCCTGCCAACAGCACAGGTTCAATTTATGTCACAATCTTCAGAGGATAGCGTTGTTAATGCTCAGCTTTGGTTAAATGACAAAAACTATGGGACTTTGCAGCTAGTTGGAAAAGATTCTCAAATATATGATCTATCCGCCAAGCAAACCCAGCAGCTTCTCAGGCATTCGCGTAAAAATACTAAGATAGAGATAAGAGCGGATGCTGATCGGTGGACGATCAGTGATAAAGGAATGAGTGCTGTACTACTTAAACTTGATGAAACGCAAGGCCGGGTCGGTACGCCGCTGGCATTGGTGAGCAAAAAAAATCCCAATCGGCAAATCCCTAAAGCAGCCAAAGCAAAACCTGTCATTAAAAAAGCGCTCTCATATTCTGACGATAATAAACAGCAGCTAGACCCTGCAAAGCTAGTGTATTTTCAAAAAAATATACATAAGTGGATTGATATTGATGCTAAGCAACTGGTAGGGTCTGAAGATGAGATGGGAGATTGTGAGCTGGTTAATCCAAAGACTGAAGCCTATCAACAAATGCAAGAATATGGCGCTGATAGGTTGGATTGGACGTTTACACCTGTAGACGCCAAGCATACGCTGGCCAGTCATATGTGCTGGCAAGGAGCGTACAACGAGGGCTACGGTTACTGGCTTATCAATCATGACAAACCCAGTAAACCAAAACTGATCACTACCTCAGGCAATGAATATTCTGATGGCGAGATTTGGGCCACTCATAAAGATAGAGGGATAGGTGATTGCTGGAATAGACAGGTATGGGTTTGGAATGGCAAAACCTTCGCTCAATCTGAAGAATCTAGCACCGGTATGTGCCGAGGCTTTGCAGGTGGCGCATGGGATTTGCTAACTTACGTCAGTGAAGTAATAGAAAATAATAGCAAAGCTAATAAATAATATTTTGATAAAAAATGGCACAGATAACGACAATCTAGAGATATCATTAATAGCGTCATTATTATCAGTAAGGCTATTAAGGCGTATCATCAATTAGCATATTGATACATTTTAAGCCTCATAATCTAATCTATGACACGCCCTAGTGATGAGATTTAATATGCCTCAAATAAACCATCTTTGAAAGGCCACTTCTAGCAGTAGCTTGAGTAAAAAACCGACAAAGCCTGCGCCCAACGCTAAAAAAATCCAAAACGTACCAGCGCGCCCAGCTTCGGACTTTTTAGAAATATCCCAAACAATAAAAAATAAGAACGCGATGAATATAGGTAATAAAACGTATAGTCCCCAGCTGGTGACCGTACTGGCAGCAATAGCAAACATGGCATAATCCTATGAAGTAGTAACGCCTTTGATGACTTAGACGAGTCATACAAACTGCCATTATAACGCGGAATTAGGCGCGTAGAAACGACTGTCCAGTATCAGCCAACAGTAACACTACAATCATCACGGCTGACTTGTAGTTGTTGACTAAGCCATAACCGTAAGATTTTAGTGCTAATTTTGGTGCAAATGGTGCAATAAAGCGCAAAGATTGTTATATTTACAGGTTACTTAACTTTTTATATTATTTATCCCCTGCAATGTCGGTCGCTATTATAATAGGCAGTTATCGACTGCTCGCATTTGCCACATTTTGCACCGTTCTTGTTGTTTATTTAACTGAGTTCAAAACCCTATGTCACAAGCCCAAATTGATACCCTTACCTCACTATTTAACGATGCCATTCAGGCCCTACAAGCCGATGGTGCTTTACCAAGTGATTGGCAAAATAACAGCCAAATCACCCGTACCAAAGACATCAGTCATGGTGATTTCGCCTGCAATATCGCGCTTACTGCGGCTAAAGCTGCCAAAGCCAATCCGCGCCAGCTTGCCGAACAAATCGTCAATGCACTGCCTGAGAATCAAGATATTCGCCAAGTAGAAATCGCAGGCCCGGGTTTTATTAATGTGTTTTTAAATGCCGAAGCCAAATTTGCGGTATTAGACGATATCTTTACCTTACAAGATCGATTTGGTTTGAGCGATCAGTTTGCAGGGCAGAAGGTACAAGTTGAATTTGTCTCAGCCAACCCAACGTCCAGTCTGCATGTCGGTCACGGACGAGGCGCGGCGTTCGGCATGAGCGTGGCAAACCTGTTAGAGGCGATTGGCTATGACGTCACACGTGAGTATTATGTCAATGACGCAGGTCGACAAATGGATATTTTGGCGACCAGCACCTATTTGCGTTATTTGGAGTTAAATGGCGAGCAAATAATATTTCCAGTCAATGGTTACCAAGGCGACTATGTCAGTGATATCGCTCAAACGCTCAAAGCACAACATGGTGACAGCTATGTACACAATTTTGCAGAGATTGCCAAAGGTGTACTAGCAGACGCTCAGTTTGAGATGAATGCTGATGGCGAAAAAGTACTGCTATCAGGTGATAAAGAAGCGCATATCGATGGTCTGATTGCCAATAGCAAAGCGTTACTTGGTGACGGCTATGAGCTGTTTTTAAATGCGGCATTGAGCAGTATTTTGGCCGATATCAAAGATGACTTAAATGACTTTGGTGTTAGTTACGAGTGTTGGTTTAGCGAAAGATCTATTGATAGCGAGATTGAGCCAGTACTGCAAATACTGGATGACAAAGGCTATTTGTACGAAAAAGATGGCAATATTTGGTTTAAGTCGACCGATTTTGGTGATGAAAAAGACCGTGTGGTACGCCGTGCCAATGGTCAATCGACGTATTTTGCCTCTGACATTGCTTATCACAAAAACAAGTTCGATCGTGGTTTTGACAAAGTCATTAACGTTTGGGGCGCTGACCACCATGGTTATGTGCCACGAGTAAAAGCCGCTTTATTGGCCCTTGGTATTGATGCTGAACGTCTGGATGTGGTACTTGTACAGTTTGTGGCATTATGGCGCGGTAGTGAAAAAGTACAAATGTCATCACGTTCTGGTCAGTTTGTCACGTTACGCGAGCTGCGTGCTGAAGTCGGCAACGATGCGGCACGTTTTTACTACGTGGCGCGTAAGCCTGAGGTACATATTGATTTTGATTTGGAGCTTGCCAAGTCACAGAGCAAAGACAACCAAGTGTACTATATTCAGTATGCCCATGCGCGTGTATGCCGAGTGTTAGAAAAACTGGCAACTTACGATTTGACAGTAGATGATACCGTTGGTTTGGCACATCAAGATTTGTTAAGTGCGCCGAATGAAGATGAGCTGATCAAACTGTTAGCAGGGTATCCTGCAACACTGCTACGAGCAGCGACAGGCTATGAGCCGCATGTACTAACCAATTATCTAAAAGAATTGGCGGCGCTGTTTCATGGTTGGTATGACAGCAATCGCATTTTGCCAGTGAGCTTGACCTCAGGCGAGACACCGAGTCAAGCAGAGATGGATTTGATGCAAGCACGTCTGCGTTTGTCCAAAGCCGTAAGACAAGTATTGGCCAATGGCCTCAGTTTATTAGGGTTGTCTGCACCGTCTAGCATGTAGTATCTTTCTAACATGTAGCATAAGTATAAATGACCGATAGTAATAATTTGATGATAGTTAGATTCAGTAGGGAGAACCAGATCCATGTTAGCCAAAAAACCTAAAGGCGCGACCGAAAAGCGCAAAACAAGTAGCGTATCAGGCTTATTATGGATGTTTGTCGGGGCAGTATTGACCCTTATGATTGGGGTGTTTTTATACCTGTCTCCATTATTTGATTTCAGTCCTGCTGAGAGAACGGCTGGCAATGATCCTGATCGTCAAGTGCAACCTCGCGTTGATACCGATACCGATAATAGTGATTATGAATTCTATGATATTTTGCCCAATCAAGAGATGGCAACCATTCCTGAAGAAGATACTGCTGAGACAGATAATAATCGCATAGAAGATATTGCCGCCTTTGAGCCGGATGTTATTGTGACTCAACCTGATGGCACTTCAGCCAGTCGCAACGATGATACCGGTAACTTTGGCATCGCTGAAAGTACAACGATTGAGCCTAGCCGCGGCAACAATGCGGCAACCAGCAACGATGATATCGTTATTGTTGAGGAAGAGGCAACCTATGATGGGTCATCACCTGCTGGTAATAATTCTGCGAACCGTGCCAATAATGGGGGAGCAGGAACTGCGAGCATTCAAGCAGCCAAACCTGCTACCTATATCTTGCAGATTAATAGTTTCGGTGATGCTGATGAAGCAGATCGCCGCCGTGCACAAGTGCTTATGGCTGGTGTCGATGCAAGAGTGGTCAAAAATACGACGGGTAATGGTTTGCCAATTTATCAAGTGATCTCACGTCCGATGAATAACCGTCAGGCAGTGACTATTGCCCAGCAGCGCCTACAAAACAATGGTATTGATTCTATTATCGTTGAACAGCGTCGTTAGATTTGACATTCGTGATAGCCTTACTTATTTATGAATGATAAAAAAAGCGTCGTAATGACGTTTTTTTTATCTCATTTTTAGGGCTATTTTCAAAATGAGGACGCGCCCTAGCAAAGGGCTATTATATCTCACCGAACCTTTACAAAGAGTATGGTCATGACTGTATCTGACTCAGCAACACCGCCTACTGGCTATATGAAAGCATTTTTTCAAAAGTATTTTATTGATGCGTTTACTGGTATGGCTTTAGGGCTATTTGTCACCTTGATTGCTGGGCTGATTATCTCGCAGATCGGTGGTTGGTTAGGTTTGCCAGCATTGGTGGCAGTTGGCAAGCTGGCATCGGTAATGATGGGTGCGGGTATCGGAGTGGGTATTGCTTATTACCTAAAGGCACCGACGCTGGTCATGCTCAGTTGTCTCGTGGCAGGTATGCTTGGTGCTCACTCTGAAGCATTGATGGCAGGGACGCTGTTTATGCCACAAGTAGGTGGACCTGCGACTTTTGTTGCCTTGCCTGGTAATCCGATCGGGGCGTATCTAACCGCTGTGTTTGCTTATCGCGCAGGTACTTGGGTCGCTGGCAAGACGAAACTTGATATTTTATTGGTGCCCTTATTGGTTTGTGCGGTTGCCTTATTGGTTTGTGCCTTACTTAATCCGCCAATCGTCGCTGCGGTCGCTGCCATCGGGCAAGGCATTCAAGCGGCCACTGAGTTGCAGCCATTACTAATGGGAATTGTGATAGCGGTGGTGGTTGGGATTTTGTTGACGTTACCGACGTCGAGTGCGGCTATTTGTATCACTATTGGGCTTGGTGGTGTGGCCGGCGGGGCGGCAGTCGTCGGTTGTGCAGCGCATATGATTGGCTTTGCTGTTGCCAGTTTTAAAGACAATGGCGTGAGTGGTGTGATATCACAAGGTCTCGGCACCAGCATGCTACAAATTCCTAATGTATTTAGAAAACCTTTAGTCATGTTACCGGCAGTTATTGCTAGCGCCATCGTTGGGCCTATCGCGACGGTAGGGTTTGGTTTGGCTTGTACGGCAACAGGTGCTGGCATGGGTACCGCTGGATTGGTTGGTGTATTTGGGGTCATTGAAGCGTCACAAGGAATCATGAGCACGACGCAGTTATGGACTGCTATTATTCTATTGATGTTTGTATTGCCCGCAATAATCGCGGGTTTGGTTGCTTATATAATGCGCCGTATGGGCTGGCTGGTCGCTGGTGACATGAAATTGCCTTAAGAGCTGTATGCTATGGTCAGTCCTAGATAAAATGGTTAAAAATATGGCAACGCGCTACTGAGATAAGTTTTCCTTGCTGGCTATGCCTGCGCAGACAGAGGCGGCGCACAATTTATCTCAGCAGCACTGTATGTATTTTAAGTGGTTTGGCTATATTTGGCCTGATTTGAATGGTCGTTATTGATTAATTAATTACCATGCAAAAGCCCAGCTATCATAAATAGCTGGGCTTGGTTATTTTAAGAGGCTACGATAGAACGTATTTATAGTTGATGAAAAATAATATCGATACAACACGTACTGCTGGTACAAATTTTTCTTGCTTGCTGTGCCTTCGCAGACAGATGCTGCAAAAAATTTACACCAGCAATACTGTAGCGACTTTAAAGTATTTCAATTATAGTTATGACGTGGCATTCGTTTTATTACCATGCTTAGTATTGCGTCGCGGTTTTAGTTTTCGAGACAGCTTAGTGACATCGTTTAGCACTTGACTATAATTCGATGGAAAGACACGCTGTACCGCATCCACTATTTTGGCATCATTGCCAATCAAGCAGCGCGCCTGATCGGTTGCAGCAGCGTGTAAAATAATCCAAGCGGCTTCACTGGCATCAAACTTTAACAACTTGTTAAAGCTTCTGATAGCTTTGTCGCCCGTATGCATGCCAACCTCACTAACACTGTCGTTACCGCGCGCACTATTAGCAATATTGGTTTTGATACCACCAGGATGGACGCAGGTTGCAGAGACGCCGCAGTGCTGAAGAATTAGCTCTTGACGCAAGCTCTCTGTAAAGCCGCGCACAGCAAACTTACTGGCGTTGTAAGCAGAGTAGGAGGGTTGAGCGGTCAAGCCAAATAAGCTTGAAATATTTATGATATGACCATGCTCTACAAACTGGCGTGTTTGGTTGTCGCTTCTACCTTTCTCATCATGAGCGATTTCGCTTTGCTTGACGCTATTTTTGATCAAGGGTAAAAATGCTTTGGTACCATAAACCACGCCCCAAAAATTGATATCCATTACCCATTCAAGCTCACTGATACTGCACCCTTCTATCGTTGAGTATAAAGCCACACCAGCGTTGTTAAAAATAAAGTTCACTTTACCGTGATCGCTTATCACGTTATCAGCCCACGCTTGCATGGCTGTATTGTCAGAGACATCAAGTACTGTCGTTGTGACTTTAATATCGTAACCGACCAGAAGTGCGTTGGTTTGTGCCAGCTGTTCGGCATTGATGTCAGATAGCGCAACATGACAGCCCATTTTTGCTAAATGAAGCGCAAGCTCGCGTCCCATACCAGAACCTGCACCAGTGATGGCAGCAACATGGTCGCGATAATAAGGCGCGATATCATGGCTTTGCGTATTTTGTGGAGAAAAAGGTAAGTGCTGACGTAATGGTATTGCCACGGCGGCAAGATGATTGAGCATAATAAACATTCCTTTGTTTAATAAATGACAGGTGATAGAGAGATTAGTAATACGGACATGCAAATCAAAATGAGGTAATTAAAATAGGTACATCTACCTTAGCATGATTCATATGACTGACAGATGGCAATTAATAAACGCAGCTGTCATTTAAATCGCTGAATTGGTAGCTGCTAAAATGGACATAAAAAAAGCGCCTTAGCATAGAATGCCAGACGCTTTTTTTAATATAGCCAATGAATAATCGCTAACTACATTGATCCAAGCAAAAATTAATCTAAAAAAGTCTTAAGCAATTTTAGGGATTTTGCCTTCATTAATCACTTCTACATCAACTAAGACAGTTTTGGCATCCTTCATAGAAGGCAGCTCGTACATGGTTTCAAGTAGAGCGTTTTCTACGATAGAACGCAAACCACGCGCCCCTGTTTTACGCTCCATGGCTTTTTTAGCAATGGCATCCAGTGCTTCTTGCGTAAAGCTAATCTCAGCGCCTTCCATGTCAAACAAGTATTTGTACTGTTTAACCAGTGCGTTTTTAGGCTCAGTAAGAATCTGTACCAATGCCTCTTCATCCAGTTCTTGTAATGCAGCAAGCACAGGCAAACGACCGATCAGCTCAGGAATCAGACCAAATTTGATCAAATCTTCTGGCTCAACTTGTTGCAGCAAATCTGAGCTACGACGACTGTCGTCTTTTGAGCTAACATCGGCATTAAAGCCAATGCCGCCTTTTTCCGTACGCTGCTGGATGACTTTATCAAGACCGGCAAACGCACCACCAACGATAATTAAGATATTGCTCGTATCGACTTGGATCAGCTCTTGCTGTGGATGCTTACGGCCACCATGTGGTGGGATCGCCGCAACCGTACCTTCGATAAGCTTTAGCAACGCTTGCTGTACGCCTTCGCCTGACACATCACGCGTGATAGAAGGGTTGTCGCCTTTTTTGCTGATTTTATCAATCTCATCAATATAGATGATGCCTTGCTCAGCTTTGCTCACATCATAATCTGAGGCTTGTAATAGCTTTTGGACGATGTTTTCAACGTCCTCACCGACATAACCTGCCTCAGTTAGAGTCGTGGCATCTGCCATGGCAAACGGTACATCAAGCAGACGCGCTAAGGTTTGCGCAAGCAGTGTCTTACCAGAACCAGTTGGGCCGATCAATAAGATGTTACTTTTGGCCAGCTCGACCATTGCATCGTCAGCACCAATTTTGACTTTTTTGCTGTCGCGAGCTAAGGTCTGGCTCACTTTGAGACGTTTATAATGGTTATAAACGGCAACAGCGAGGGCTTTTTTGGCAGCGTCTTGACCGATGACGTATTCATCAAGCTTGGCACGCAACTCTTTTGGCGTTGGCAGTTTTTTATTGACCCAAGAGGTATCAATCTCGCTATCATCATCGCCGTCTTCTGCACTGTCTGCGATTAAGTCGGTGCATAGCTCAATACACTCATTACAAATATTGGCATCGTCAGCGGCGATTAACTGCTGTACATCACTTTTGGCTTTGCCGCAAAACGAACAATGCGGGGTGTTATCTTCTGCCATAAAAGGCGCTCCTAAAATTTAAAACGTATCAATATTCTGATTGTGTGCATCAATGCCAAAGCAAATAGAGCTAAGGCATTTCATGCTTATCAAAGCTGCTATGTCGTAATTATAATGAGTCAGGGCGACGCTTTAATACTTCATCAACCAGACCGTATTCTTTTGCTTCATCGGCATCCAACCAATAATCACGCTCGACATCTTTTTCGATTTTTTCTACTGGCTGACCAGTACGCTCAGCTAAGATCTGATTTAAGCGCGCACGGGTTTTTAGAATTTCGCGCGCATTGATTTCGATGTCTGTCGCTTGACCTTGTGCACCGCCTGATGGCTGGTGAATCATCACACGAGCGTTGGCTAGCGCATAACGTTTACCTCTTTGGCCAGCAGCCAACAAGAATGAACCCATGCTATAAGCACCGCCCATACAGATGGTCGATACTTCAGGCTTGATGAAGTTCATGGTATCAAAAATCGCCAAACCTGCACTGACAGAACCGCCTGGTGAGTTGATATATAAATGAATGTCTTTATCAGGGTTTTCAGCTTCTAAAAATAACAGCTGGGCGACGATTAGGTTGGCCATATGGTCTTCGACTTGACCCGTCAAAAATATCACACGCTCACGCAACAGGCGTGAAAAAATATCAAACGAGCGTTCACCGCGCGCTGATTGTTCGACAACCATAGGAACTAACGCGCTCTGGGGTGCCGCTTGTGTGCTTTGCATTTCGTTATGTGCACTCATCAGCATATCAAAATGTGGGTTGGTAGTGATGCGATCATAATCTGTCATAAAAATGTCCTGTTTATAAGTACATAAAATAAAGGGGTAAAGGTTAGCGAACGCTTGAGGTTTTATTGGTGTTTATCATTATAACTATTGTTGCTGATTGATAACACGAACCAGAATCAATAGTATGATCTAGACGCCGCTAAAAATAATTGAGCTAATGGTAACTTTTTTATTGGGAAAATAGTAATTTTTTCATGTGAAAAATGACTTTCTATTAATACTCTAAGTGACTTCCTATTAATAAGGCGTCTGTCTACGTTTATCAAGGGTATTGCCCATAAACTATTTATAAAGGTATATAAACCCCAATAAAAATGCCCTAACGAAATGTTAGGGCATTTTGACAGTAATATTAGCAACGAATACCCATTACAGGCACATTACCAATTTACATCTTACTAAATTACATACCTTGCTGCTGTTGTTGCTGAGCAGCTAGCAAGTCTTGGTAGCTGACTTCTTTGTCAGTGACTTTACCTTGGCTGATCAAGTAATCTACTACTTGGTCTTCTAATACGACAGACTCAATGTTAGCGCGCTGCTGCTTGTCATTGGTGTAGTACTCGACCACTTCTGCTGGATCTTCGTAGTTTTCAGCCGCTTCTTTGATGAAAGTTTCAACGCGCTCTTGATCTACTTCTAAGCCTTTGGTATCGATAACACGGGCAACGATGATGCCAAGACGGGCTGCACGTAGCGCTTGCTCTTCAAATAGCTCATTTGGTAGCATGTCTTTGTCGAAGCTATCCGCATTGGCGCCGAACTGCTGAGAAAAACGTTGCATCATCATGTTGCGCTGACGCTCGATTTCTTGCTCTAGCATAGCGTTTGGTACGTCAAACTCGTTCTTTTCTAGCAACGCATCAAAAGTCGCTTGCTTCACTTGGCTACGCGCTGCGTTTTTGATTTCGCGTTCCATATTTTTGCGAACGTCATCTTTTAATTTCTCAACACCGCCTTCTTTTACGCCGAATAGCTCAAGGAACGCATCGTCGATTTCAGGCAATTTAGACTTTTCAACCAGTTTTAGGTTGATTTTGAACTGGGCTTCTTTACCAGCTAGGTTCTCAGCTTGGTAATCTTCTGGGAAAGTCACGTCGATGACTTTTTCTTCGCCAGCTTTCATGCCTTTGATGCCCGCTTCAAAGCCTGGGATCATCTGGTTGCTACCGATAACCAATTTGAAGTCTTCAGCTGAGCCGCCTTCGAATTTTTCACCGTCGATTGACCCTTCAAAGTCAAAAGTCACTTGATTGTCTTTGGCTGCCATGCCTTTTTTCTCAACGAATTCTTCACGTTGCTTTTGAAGGTTTTCGATCATGGTGTCGACGTCTTCTTCACTTACTTTAGCCGTGTGACGCTCAACTTCGATCTCATCGATGCCTTGCACGTCAACTTCTGGGAAGATTTCGACAGTGGCTTGATATACCAAGAAATCATCTTCAAGTTTTACATCGTCGATGTTAGGCATGCCAACCGCGCGGATGTCTTCAGATTTGATCGCTTCAAAAACGGTATCACGGATCACATCGTTGATGACTTCTTGCTGAATGCCCGCACCGTACTGAGAGCGGATGTGTGACATAGGGACGTTACCTTTACGGAAACCGTCAATCTTGGCAGTTTTCGCAACTTGGCGAATACGGCCTTCGACTTTGTTCTGAATTTTTTCAACGGGTACTTTAACCGTTAGTTGGGTTTCTTTATTAGATAGCTTGTTGGTTGTGACTTGTAAATCTGTAGCCATGTTCATTACACCTTTAGGATTAAGTAGTACGTTTGATTAATGAAATAGTACTTAGGGTTAAATGGTAATAGACAAACCGCGCCTCGACATATGGCCGTGTACGACGGGTTGCCGTTGGAATAAATAGGGGATAGTGATAGTACGCAATTCTAATGTCAGCACTAAGACAAAAATTCCAAACTGCTGATATTATAAAAGACCATCAAATATCAATAATAAACCGTAAATGGCCTGCATAATAACGCTTTTTGGTGACTTACACAGACAAATCACGGCTTCCAGCAAAATTTTAAAAGTAGAACAGTATAATCTATCTGTTTATTAAAGTAAAAATTATCTGTTTATCGTCAACTCACTTTGAATCTGCTACATTGTCGGTCTCGCTTAGAATAAGATTTGTGCATCTGCACCAAGCTTTAGGGGTTTTCTACAAAGGTAACTGTGACAATAATTGCTGAATCGCCTGCCCACGATGGCTGATACGGTTTTTGTCCGCAGCGCTTAGGCTTGCCGCACTGGCTTGTAAATCAGGCAACCAAAACAGCGGATCGTAACCGAAACCCCCGTCACCAAGCGGCGCTTCTAAAATCTCACCATGCCACAGACCTTGTGCGATAATCGGCAGGGGATCATCCGCATGGCGCACCATGGCTAGTACGCAAACAAACATACCTTGAATGGGTTGCTTACCGCGAATCGCCTGCAAATCCGTGACAAGCTTGGTGTTGTTTTTGGCATCGTTGCCGTGTTCGCCTGCATAGCGAGCAGAGTAGATACCGGGTGCATTACCTAATACTGGTACACATAATCCTGAGTCATCAGCAATGGCGGGCAATCCGCTGATACGGCTAGCATGTCGTGCTTTGATAATGGCATTTTCGACAAAGCTTAATCCGTCCTCAACCGCATCTTCGATACTCAGCTGACCTTGCGGGATGATCGTTACATTCAAATCCGCCTCAGCAAACAACCTGTTGAACTCAGCCAGCTTGCCTTTATTATTGCTGGCGAGTACCCACTGGTTATCTGATGTCGATTGAGTAGAGGGTAGAGAGGTACTGGTAGCGCTCATAATATCATTCCGTCATACGAGTGGTGATGGTTTGGGTAGTCTGTTGCTAGCTTTTGATAGTGGTAGTGGTGTTTATATGGATCAATTTCAATAGCCCTACAGCAATGACTGTTTATAGCTTTAAGATCATTGTCGCTATCAATAGATAAACCACCAGTTGCTATACAGATAGTATGGGTTATAACATTTGGTAACTGATATTGCTGGTTGCTTTTGCTATAATAGCCGACAAGCTACAGTGAATTATATCTTATGGCTTGTGAATATTAAGTTAATAAAAACACATAAAGTCAAACACTTGGCTTTTGGGCAAAAAATAATAGCTCAGTCAATTTTGGATTCATAATAATACGTGATATTGTGTTAAGCAATAAAGTGTATGAAGCGATAACATTCAATTCGAACAATAAACTCAGCCAATTTAGGTCGCTATTTTGTAGAATAAAAACAGTTTAAAATTTTTGTTTCTACAACTCAACGGCCAAAAACAGCAAGGATAAAATAATTATGTCACATATTACATTACCAGACCTACCATATGCAAAAGACGCACTAGAGCCACACATCAGTGCTGAAACGCTAGAATATCATCATGACAAGCATCATGCTGCTTATGTAAATAAGTTAAATGAGCTACTACCAGGTTCTGGTCTAGAAGACAAAACGTTGCCAGAAATCATCAAAGCGACTGCTAAAGATGACAGCAAGCAAGGTATGTTCAACCAAGCAGCCCAAGTATGGAATCACACGTTCTATTGGAACTGTATGACCCCAACCAATGGCGGCGGCGAACCTACTGGCGATCTACAAGCTAAAATCGAAGAAGATTTCGGTAGCTATGACAAGTTCCGTGAAGAGTTCAAAAACGCAGCATTGACTCAGTTTGGTTCAGGTTGGGCATGGCTAGTTGCTGATAAAGTCGGTGGCAAATTGTCTATCGCCAAAACAGCAAATGCTGATACACCATTGGCACATGACCAAGTAGCGGTATTGACTTGTGATGTATGGGAACATGCGTACTATGTTGATTATCGTAACCGTCGTCCTGACTATGTCGATACGTTCCTAGACAAGCTAGTGAACTGGGACTACGCAAACGCAAAATATAAAGGTCAAGACGCTGGCGTTGAAGAGTAATCTTTAACAATCTAGTATTTGATTCATAAAAAAGGACACCGCGAGGTGTCCTTTTTTTTGGTATGTGTTTTAATAAAAAAGGAGTGGGACAATAAAAATTCCACGGTAAGATAGCTGTGCCTGATACCTACTCTATGGGCTGGAACTTTAATGAGCACTTTCATGGTAAAGGCTACGCCAGCAAGCCCATCCATGATTTTATAGATAAAAATGGTCTTGATGGCGCTATAATACAGACGCGAACATAAAATATAGACAGGAGAATAGGGTGAATAAAGCACGCATCGTAGTACTTGCTACATTGACACTATCGGTGCTGAACCTATGCTTTATGATACTGAGCGTATTGACTAGGACGCGGGTATTTCCTGATTATTCACCGATGGTAATCACTTTATTCACGGTATTTTTGATCACCCTTGGGGTGCTTAGTGTGTGGCAACTGTTCGCGGGGCTAGACGGTCAGGTGATGCGCGGAAAAGTACTCTTACTGCTCGCGGTGGAGTATTTTGTGGTGTATGTGGCTGACATTACCAATATCTTTCCGCGCTCGGTCGCGCCAATGGGGCAGACGCTGTTTGCCATGGAGATGCTTGGCGCTTTGCTGGCGGTATTGCTGTTTGTTAGCGTAAGTCGGTATATTAAATCCGTGCCTACGCATAACTCTATGTAATAGGTTATGCAGTGATTGTGGCAATGGGGTGATTGGAATTTAATAACAAGGACACGACGAGGTCTCCTTTTTTTGAGTTTTTTAGGATATTAGACGTACTGTTTACCAGTTCAAGGCTTGCTTCTACTGGCTATCAAGTATTTTAATTCAGTAATTGATAGTGTCTTATCTCTTTCTCTGTGAACTACAGAATGACAGTTCGCACAAAGGGGAATGAGGTCAGTTTCTGGATCTATTGTTTTAGGCGCTTCAAATTCTGATACAGGAACTATATGATGAATATGGATAAATCCTTCAGCATATTCTCCATAAAAATCTCCAAAGTTAAATCCACAAGCAGAACAAGAGTTACCGTGAATGGCAATCGCTTGCTTTCTATATTTAGGATTTCTTTCGTACGTAGTTATATAGCGTTTTGATTTCTTGCCTTCACTTAAAGACTCAAGCGAATCCTGATAGTTTTCTATAATTTTATCTAAAATATAAGTCTTCTTTTGCTCTGAAACTTTATTAGGGCTGACTTTCGAGATAATAAGATGGTAAGTGTCTGCGTCGATAGCTCTTACTCCATCACGCCAATAATTGGATTTTCTCGACTCAGGAATTGTTTCTAGGTAATTTGAATTGTCTTTTGCTAAAACTGCTTCTTCAAATGGTATAAATTCAGTAATAGTAGCAAAAAAGTCATTTTTAATACTTTCTTTGTCTGGATAGGTTTTACCGATTTTAGCAAAAGCGAAATAGTGAGGAGCATCAGATAGTCTGTTTTTCGAGAAAGATTTATTTTTGAGAACTCCTTTATAGTAAATAATATTAGTGCCTGGCTCCAGATATTTTAAATATCTTTTGGGAAAGTGATAAAGGATACCGGTTTCATCAGCCCAAGCAGATTCATTATTTTCAGTTATTACCGTATACACTCTATTACTTCCTTATATTTCAAATTTAACAGTAGTATGACTTTTATAAAAATAGCTTAGTTATATCTATCAAAGCACTTCAAACCCAAACCCTCTTGCATTATCGCAATATTATAATAAGCATGCGCATTGACTGTGTTTTAAATATTCAATGTATGGTGCCACCGATCACGACTTATTCAACCATTTCCCAACCCTCACTTGTATCCACCATCGACTCATCAAACACCCTTTTAAAGCCCTGCTTAATTAGTTCAAAACGCGATGATTCAGTTTGGTTGTCAGGAGTCACCACAGGTGCTTCTATAGGTGTTATGGCTTGCCACTGCGTATTTTGATTGGATTTGTCGGCTAATACAAAACTAAAGAAAGCGGTGTCACTTGCCATCATACGCAAATCATCAACGACCAGCTGTTTGGTTGCGCCGCTAGCATTAGAAGCGGCGGGTAGCATTTGGAGGCGACATCCTGTCCAGTTACCGGAGAACCAATCAAGACGCTGGGCATAGGGTCGGCTTTGTGCTGGCATGTTTGCCCGTAGTGTCTGTGCGTTGTCGTACTGAGTCAGGTAGCGGTATTCAGGTAAGCGGCTATCTAAGACACTACTTCTTAATTCAATCAATCTATTTTGATCGTCTTCGGCAACGGTACGCCACATGAGTATCGTCGGTAGGACAGGCATGGTTTTGAGTCGTAGGGCGTCAATGCCAGCGGCAGCCAAGGTTCGCTCAGCTTGGGACTGTGCGTGGTATTTTAGTCCTAAGCCAAGCAGTAAATAACTACTACTGAGCAGTAGCATCCAAACCGCAAGGCGCTGACAATTGACCAGCAGTCCTGCCTTGAATACGGCAAGTTTGCTACCTTTGAAGAGTCCCACGATCACTGCTATCAGTAGCGGTAGGGTATAGAGTGGGTCGATAATGAATACCGACGCAATACTGATTGGGGTGATCTGAAAAGGGTCTTGTAGCGGCCAAAATAATTGTGTGCCGTAGACTGTAAAGCTGTCCAAGATAGGATGGGTGGTCAAAACTAACGTCATGGCGAGTGCTAAGCGCCGCGTTGAATAAGGCAACGGCATATCGCGCCATTGATGATAGCGACTAATCAGCCAAGCGCCTACGATACCCACTACAGTCAGGACGAGTAATGAATGACTAAAGCTGCGATGGTATGTCATGTCACTAATGGGATCGGGGTAGCTGATAAGTACATCCAAATCAGGTAGTGTGCCCAGTATCGCCCCGTATAGGTAAGCTTTGCGGCCCTGATATTTACCAAGTACTGCCCCTTGGACGCTAGCACCTAAGACGATTTGACTGAGTGAATCCATAGCGCTCTTATTAATTTAAGGGTTTAGATTAATTACAATATGTCAAAGTTATGCGCTGCCAACGCTTCTCGCAGCATCGCAATATTATAATAGGCAGGTGCATTGACGGTGTTTTGAAAGAAGACATATAGCGTATCAAAGTTCTGACGCTGATTGGCAATCGGCTCCAATGAAGGACGTTAAGGCAATAATAAAAGCCTGATAACCGTTATTTTAAGTAAATTTGATAACCAAAAAACGCATAAAATTAACAACGAGCCATCGCTTCAATGGCTTTTGCCACATCATTCAAGTAATCCTCATTGACACGTTGTCCTGTCACTACCATACGCCAGTAGATCAAACCTGCTATGGCATCACTCAACAGCTCAATATTGGCATCTGCTGGTATCTCTCCTCTTGCGATGGCACGAGTAAAAATTTTCTCAGCATGCCCGCGACGTTGCTGTTGTAAACGTCCGCGGATGGCATCAGTCAAATCGCTTGAGCGCCGCATCTCAGCATGCAAATCCGGTAAAATTCGACCGATAAGAGGATGACGTAATAACCGTCTTAATGTCAATAATGTCTCGTAGATATCACCATATAGTGAGCCGGTATCAGGCTCCACGATAAGCTCGATACCGATAGTCTCCATTCGCTCAACGACCATTGCAAATTTAGACGGCCAGCGTCGATATAGCGCCGCTTTTCCGACTCCAGCACGTTTGGCCACTTTTTCAAGGCGCAATGAACCATATCCGTTAATAGCCCATTCAGTAAACAGCGCCTGAGTGAGTGCCTCAGTAACGGCAGGTTGCATCACCGCCGCTCCTGACGGCGCACGTTTTTTTGTGCGGCTTTCTGTCGGATTATTTGGTTTAACGTCATCGCTATCAGAGGATTCATTCGAATCTTTTACAGAATCAGCTTGAAAATGCTTGTAATTTGTCAAAAGAAGGTTATCCTATATGGATGGAACGATATCGTTCCATCCTAAATGAGGTGAAATCATGAAAACAGGTCATAAACAAAATAACAATCTAGTTCCTGCATTCTCAACTATGATTGCTCAAGCGCTAGGTTCATCCTTAACCATTACTACCGAAAGTTTTGCAGAGATGTTCGCAGAAGACGGTGTCATGGAGTTTCCCTTTGCTCCACCAAGTATACCTGATGTTTTAAAAGGCAGAAGTGCGATTGCCAATCATCTTAAATGGCTACCTGAACTACTCACTATTGATTCATTCAGCGAGCCCCAAGTGTATCGAAGCGAGGATGGCAAAACGGTGATTCTTGAATTTGATTGTATTGGTAAAGCCACTGCAACAGGCAAGCCTTATAACCAACGTTATGTATCAGTCATTACGATGCACAATGGCAGAATACAACGCTACCGTGACTATTGGAATCCGCTAGTCGCGCTATCCATTATGGATAATGACACAGTGACTGCTACGTCTGATACAAAACGGGAGAGTACTCATGCGTGATACTATTTTAGTCACTGGTGGTACTGGAAAGACGGGTCGCCGTATTGTTCAGCAACTCGAAGCTCGTGCCATCCCTGTCAAAGCCGCATCACGTACCACTAATGCTCCAAACCGTGTGAGATTTGATTGGTACGATGCGACCAGCTTTGTAGCAGCACTAAAGGATGTAAGGAGCGTATATCTGATTGCGCCAGCCGATACCGTAGAGTCTCTAGATGCCATGCGTCCATTTCTTGAACAGGCAATTGCCGCAGGTGTAGAGCGATTTGTATTACTTAGTTCATCCTCAATTGAGCAGGGTGGCCCATTGATGGGGCAGGTACACGAGTGGCTCGCGCAGCAATCTGTGCCCTATACCGTACTGCGTCCTAGCTGGTTTATGCAGAATTTTTCTGAGTCTCAGCATCTGATGGGTATTTGTCATGCGGATATGATTCGTTCGGCGACGGATGATGGAAAAGTGGGATTTATCGATGCCGAAGATATCGCTACCGTTGCAGTAGAGGCGCTAACTGATCCAAATTTCTCGCATACTGAGTTGATACTGACGGGACCTGCGGCTATTAGTTATGATGAAGTCGCTCAGATTGTCAGTGATGCCATTGGTCGTCCTATCTCACACAAGCGATTAGATGCTCGTAAATTGGGTGAAATGTTTCGTGAAATGGGCGTAGCGGCTGACTTTGCTGACGTCCTTGTCCAGTTGGATATTGCGATTAGCGAAGGCGTAGAAAACCGTACTACTGATAATGTGCATACGGTGACGGGTAGAGAGGCGGGTAGCTTTGAGGCGTTTGCACAACGTGAAGCTGCGGTATGGAAAGTTGAATCCTAATATAGTATTACAACACCTCAAACTCGAATCTACCCAGCGCCTCTCTGAGCATCGCAATATTATAGTATGCATGCGCATTGACGGTGTTTTGAAAGAAGATATAAAGCGTATCAAAGTGCTGGCGCTGATTGGCGATCGCCTGCGCCCAGTCCTGCATTTCTGCCTCGTTATAGCGATAATCATGACGGTCGCTGGCGCTCATGGCATCCCACCAGTTTAGATTATTGCCGTGCATACGTAGGTAACCTGTGCGCTCAGTAAATATCAGCCGTGATGGCGGTAGGCCGCTCACTTTTGGATAATCAACGCTGCACCAAATCAAACCTTGCTCGCGAAAACTATCGACCACTTGCGGGGTGTGCCAACCATTGTGACGAAACTCAACGGCCAACGGATAGTCTTTAAACCAGCTGACAAGATTGGCAAGATAGAGACGATGCTCGCGTGTACGATCAAAGCCATGTGGGAACTGGAGTAATAATGGCGCTAAAGCATTTGCTTCGATAAGTGGCGATAGCGCATTCAAAAACGCTTGCGCGTGTTCGGCTGTGCCTTTACGCGCATGAGTAAAGTCTTGATGGAGTTTAACAGCAAATTTTAATTGGCTATTTGTTTGCACATACGCCTTGTCAACCATCCCAGCAAAGGCTTTTTGTCCGATGGGTGCGTAGAATGTGCTATTAATCTCGACCGCGCCGTATTGCTTGGCATACTCGCGCAAAAAGTCCGTTTTTTTGGTGCCAGTGGAATACAGCGTGCCGAGCAAGTCGGTATCGCTATAGCCACCAGTGCCAAGATAAATACGCGGGGTAGGGTTACTGTCCATGTCGACCACTCACTACCTTTTGGGGTAATAAAATTTGCTGATTTTTTTTATTCAGATGCTATTTGCTAAACTATTTTTTACGAGCCCATAGCCATTCTATTAATGCCAGTAAAGCATCGTTGTTTTGACTGTCGCTAAGCTCTCGACTGATGGCTGCGCGTCCATCCTCAAACAGTGACTGCGCATAGCTGGTCGCATCATCGACACCCATCAATTTTACATAGGTGGATTTGTCCAACTTTTCATCGCTACCTGCAGGTTTGCCAAGCATATCGGTGCTGGTGGTCACATCCAAGATATCATCTTGTACCTGAAAGGCAAGGCCAATATGCTGCGCGCATTCTTGCAATGCCATGCGCTGCGGGGCAGTAGCGCCCGCACAAATACCGCCCATAAGCATGGCCGCCTCAATTAATGCGCCTGTTTTGTCACGGTGAATGGCTTCTAAATTCTCTTGAGAGATGTCCGTACTGGCTTCTGCATTGAGATCGAGCATTTGACCCGACACCATACGCCGTGCACGCGGGGCAAATATAGCCAATAGCTGGCTTGCGATAGTTGCATCGAACGGCGCAAAGGTGGGCATCTCTGCGGTCAATACTTCAAAGGCGAGGGTCTGCAACACGTCTCCTGCCAGCAGCGCCGCCGCTTCATCAAAAGCGATATGACACGTCGGCTGCCCACGGCGTAGCTCGTCATCGTCCATACATGGCAAATCATCATGTACGAGTGAATAAGTATGCAACAGCTCCACCGCCAACGCCGCTCGCCGCGACATATCATAGTCTGAGTCGTTTTCTAACAATGAATCCAGATCAGAACTTAGCATGCTGTCAGGTTGAGGTGAGTGATTAGCAAAACTATCAAGAGTATCGACGCCGTCATTGTACTGGTCTGTACGTTCACTATTACTGCTATGGATACTGGCAAACGCACTGGCAACCAATAGTGGACGTACCAATTTGCCATGACCCGTCATCACATAGCGACAGGCATCGACCAGTGGGCTTGGTAGCTCGGCATAAGCAAATAGTACCTCGATATCGTGAGCCAATTGCGTACGCACAGCACCATGAAATTGCTCAGTGCTTTGAAAAGAGACAGAGTTAAAAGGTATAAAGCCAAAAGAGGTCGCGCTAGGAGTAGGGGAAACAGTCATAATCCAACCATTTATCAGGGACACAGTAAAGTTATCAGGGATACGCTAAAAACGGTATTAGTGTAGCATGATAGGTCATATCGCTTGTGTGAGACACCGTATCAATTGATTGTTTTTTGCATATTGTTATTTCGCTTTATCTGAAAATAGAGAAGTACAGCTGAAATAAGACCACAAGTCCTTACTACGCATTGGCAGTTTTACTCACTGGTTGAATATGTTTTGATAAAGGCGCAAGCTAAGTGAGCGACATTAATTGAATGACATCAACTGTTTATCATCTTTGAGATGGTGTTCATTGAAAACAAATAAGATAAATGCCTATAAGTGATTTAAGAGTGACTTGCGAGTATGGCATTAGCTTGTGACAGCTAGGGGTATAATCCCCTACACTAATTGACGTGATAACGGTCTGATGTTGACCTTACTGGGTTTTACTCAGGATAATGAATCATTCATGTTCAGTATTGGGCCTTGTCTTAGTCGTTATTTTTTACATCAGTATTTTTAGCAGTAGCATATAAATAAAGCGCCGTATGATTTTGTGGAAAAACTTTAAAATAAGTACATAGCAGTGAATACAAGATCATGAGCGCTGGATAATAAAGACATCTTTACTCGTGTGCTGGCTAGTTGGTCTTTACAACGAAACAGGCGCACAAGTGCTATTACCCATTTTACTAACAGTAACTGGCTATTTATTTTACTCTAAAACGTAGCTTTCGTTATATAGAAAGGAGTTTCAAATGGTATACCAAGGAAATCGCATCACGGTGACAATGCTAGAGGATGGCATCGCCAACATGCAGTACAACGCCGAAAATGAGAGCGTGAATAAGTTTGATGCCGAAACCAACAAACAGTTTGGTGAAGCCGTCAGCGCGTTGGAAAAAGCTGACGACGTAAAAGGTCTTATCGTCACCTCAGCCAAAAGCGTGTTTATCGCTGGTGCTGATATCACAGAGTTTGTGGGTTCTTTCAAAAAATCAGAAAGCGAGATCAAAGATTGGGTCATTCATGTCAATGACGCTTTTAATCGTTTTGAAGACCTGCCATTCCCAAAAGTTGCTGCCATTAATGGTGCGGCAATGGGCGGCGGCTGTGAGATGACATTGGTGTGTGAATACCGTGTCATGAGTGACAAAGCGATTATCGGTCTACCAGAAACTCAGCTGGGTATTTTCCCAGGTTTTGGTGGTACGGTGCGTAGTACTCGTATCATTGGTATCGATAATGCGCTTGAGCTTATCGCTACTGGCACACCAAAAAAACCGCTTGATGCACTAAAGCTTGGTTTGGTTGATGCAACCGTACCTGCTGATGACTTGCAAGATGCGGCGATTGATTTGGTCAAAAAATGTATCTCAGGTGAGCTTGATTGGAAAGCGAAACGCGAAGAAAAACTGGCTCCAGTGAAGCTAAACCAGCTTGAGCAAGCCATGGCATTCAACAGTGCCAAAGGTATGATCTTTGCCAAAGCCAATCCTAAGCAGTATCCAGCACCAGCACTGGCTATTGAAGCCATCGAAAAACATGTCAATTTACCTCGTGACAAAGCGATTGAAGTCGAAGCCGCTGGGTTTGCTAAAGCCGCTAAAACTCCGCAAGCAGAGAGCTTAGTTGGTTTGTTCTTAAACGATCAGTTGGTCAAAAAACTGGCCAAAAAACACAGCAAGCTTGCACATGACATCAATGAAGCCGCTGTACTAGGCGCTGGTATCATGGGCGGCGGTATCGCTTATCAGGCAGCCAGCAAAGGCTTGCCAATTATCATGAAAGACATTAAGTCTGAGCAATTAGACCTTGGTATGGGCGAAGCCAGTAAACTGCTTGGCAAAATGGTGGATCGCGGCAAGATGACCCCAACGCAAATGGGTGAAACGTTAAGCCGTATCCGTCCTACTTTGAATTATGGTGACTTTAGCGAGACTGATATTGTTATCGAAGCCGTCGTAGAAAATCCAAACGTGAAGCGCGCGGTGCTAAAAGAAGTAGAAGGCTTGGTAAAAGACGATTGTATCCTAGCGTCAAACACCTCAACCATTTCTATCACGTTCTTAGCTGAAGCGCTTGAGCGTCCAGAAAACTTCGTGGGTATGCACTTCTTCAATCCAGTACACCGCATGCCATTGGTAGAAGTGATCCGTGGTGAGAAATCCTCTGAGGAAGCCATCGCAACTACGGTTGCACTAGCTTCTAAAATGGGTAAAGTGCCAGTTGTGGTCAATGATTGCCCAGGTTTCCTTGTGAACCGTGTATTGTTCCCATACTTTGGTGCTTTTGACTTGTTACTTAAGCAAGGCGCTGACTTTGCTCATGTCGACAAAGTCATGGAAAAATTCGGCTGGCCAATGGGTCCTGCTTACTTAATCGACGTGGTTGGTCTAGATACGGGCGTCCATGGCGCAGAAGTCATGGCGGATGGTTTCCCTGATCGCATGAAGCCTGACTACAAAGGTGCCATTCAGCATCTGTATGAAAACAATCGCCTAGGTCAAAAGAACGGCGTTGGTTTCTATAAGTATGAAACCGACAGCCGCGGTAAGCCAAAGAAAACTGCTGACGACGCCACTTATGAGTTGCTACAGGCGACGAGTGACAGTGACAAGCAAACCTTTGATGATCAAGCGATTATCGATCGTACCATGCTGGCTTTCTGTAATGAAACTGTACGCTGCCTAGAAGACAACATCGTGAGCACGCCAAGCGAGGCCGACATGGCAATGATTATGGGTGTAGGTTTCCCGCCATTCCGCGGTGGCCCTTGCCGTTATGTCGATCAAATGGGTCTTGATAACTATTTGGCATTGTGTGAAAAATACGCACATCTTGGCAAAGCCTATGAAGCGCCGCAAAAGATTCGCGATATGGCCGCCGCAGGTGAGACTTTTTACTCAGTCGCTTAATGAACATACCGTATTAGGATAAGTGTGGTATGTCTGTCAAAAGAAGAATAGCAATGGATTTATCAATACTCTTTAATGACAGACGTATTGTTTTAGCTGGTTCACTTTAGATCTGACAGATGGTATTAAGCGTCAACGTGCATTGCATATCATGTCTTATCTTATACAAGATAAGTAAGTTATAGAGATGAAGTGGGCGACCTACACTGACAATAAAAATTGAAAAGGAAGATAGTATGACAACTTTAAGTCCAAATGATGTGGTCATCGTAGATGGCGTGCGCTCGGCAATGGGCAAAACTAAAAACGGTATGTTCCGTCATGTACGTGCTGACAATATATCTGCTGAATTGGTTCGTGCCTTGGTAGAACGTAATGACTTTGATACCAATGACGTCGAAGATATTATCTGGGGTTGTGTCAACCAGACGCTAGAGCAAGGTTTAAACATCGGTCGCAACATTGGTTTGTTAGCTGGTATTCCAAAAACCGCTGGTGGCCAGACTGTCAACCGTCTGTGTGGTTCTTCTATGCAGGCGCTACATACCGCTGCTGCGCAAATCATGACCAACCAAGGTGATGTCTTTATCATCGGCGGTGTCGAGCACATGGGCCACGTAGGCATGATGCACGGTGTTGATTTGAACCCTGCGGCTTCCAAGCACTATGCAAAAGCCTCAAACATGATGGGCTTGACCGCTGAAATGCTCGGCCGTATGAACAACATCACGCGCGAAGAGCAAGATGCTTTTGGTCTTGAGTCACATCGCCGTGCATGGGCTGCGACTACTGAAGGTCGTTTCGACAATGAAATCATCGGTATCGAAGGTCATGATGCTGCTGGTCGCTTGCAACTGTGCACCGTTGATGAAGTGATTCGTCCAGATGCCACGATGGAGCAAATGCGCAATCTACGTCCAGCGTTTGATCCAAAAGGCGGTACGGTGACTGCGGCAACCTCATCTGCACTATCTGATGGTGCGGCAGCCATGCTAGTCATGAGCGCGCAAAAAGCCAAAGACTTAGGTCTAAAGCCACGCGCTCGTATTCGTAGCATGGCCGTCGCTGGTTGTGATGCTGCTATCATGGGCTACGGCCCTGTACCTGCCACACAAAAAGCCCTAAAACGTGCTGGCATGAGTATCGGTGATATGCAAACCATCGAACTAAATGAAGCGTTTGCTGCTCAAGGCTTGTCAGTACTTAAGGCACTGAACTTGACTGATAAGCAAGACATCGTAAACATTAACGGTGGCGCGATTGCGCTAGGTCATCCACTAGGATGTTCAGGTGCTCGTATCACAGTGACCTTGCTAAATGCAATGGAGCAATCAGATACAGAAATCGGTCTAGCGACGATGTGTATTGGCCTTGGCCAAGGTATCGCAACGATCATTGAACGTGTTTAAATTTTTGTATCGCTAGCCAGTTTTTAATATTTAACGATCGTAAATATTTTAATAAAAAAGAGCCTCTAGTCATCATGACTGAACTGCCCCCCCATAAGTTGGACACAACTTATGGGGTATTTTTATGCGTTACAACATAGACTTTAAACTCAAGATCATCGCATACTACAGGCGAGGACATACTGGCGTCGCGACAGCAAAGAAGTTTAAACTTGATAAAAAGATAGTATCTAAGTGGATTTACCAATACCAAAACGGCGGCATAGATGCAATTAAGCCTAAGGCCAATAAAACTAAATACAGTAGCGAGTTTAAACACCAAGTGATCATGGTCATGTTAGAGCAAGGCTTAAGTCAATCTGAGACTGCTCTTAAATTTAACATCAGCTCACCTGCGCTCATCAGTCACTGGCACAAAGCGTATAGGCTTTATGGTATGTCTGGACTCACTCCTAAACATAAAAGTAGAGGCGCCATGAGCAAGCCCATGATCACAAACAAACCAGATAATGAAAAGAGTCTTGCTGAATTGAAGCGCGAGAATGAATACTTGCGTGCGGAGGTTGCCTACTTAAAAAAGCTCGATGCCTTGCTCAAAGCGGAGGAACAAGCAGACAGAAAGCAAGGCTCATCGAAGCGCTAAGAGATGACTGCTGTTTATCTGACTTACTTAAAGTCTCAGGTATGCCTAAAAGCGTCTTTTATTATCAGAGAGCAAAGCTTGAGAGTGACGACAAATACGCTGAGTTGAAGCTACGTATTGCTACGCTGTATCATCAGCATAAAGGCAGGTATGGCTATCGTAGAATAACGGCCGCATTAAAGCCGGTAGGGGTTCATCACAATCATAAGCTCATTGCTAAGCTTATGCGTCAAATGACGCTTAGCGCAAAGATAAGGCGCAAGAAGTACCGCTCCTATAAAGGGGTACAAGGCAAGATAGTGAAGAATCACTTAAAACGTCTGTTTCATGCAGATCAACCACATAAGCGCTGGCTCACCGACATTACTGAGTTTAAGGTAGGTGACAGTAAGCTGTATTTATCGCCCATACTCGATTGTTATAACAATGAGGTCGTCAGTTATACGATCTCAAGAAGGCCAACTTATGATTTGGTGAGTCAAATGCTAGATTGTGCATTAACAAAAACTAAAGCGTGTCGGGATAAGAGGTTAATGCTGCACTCGGATCAAGGATGGCATTACCAAATGGCGCAGTTTAGCGCTACACTTAAGTATCATGGTATTAAGCAAAGCATGAGTAGAAAAGGCAACTGCTTGGATAATGCGCTCATGGAGGGGTTCTTCGGTACATTAAAGTGTGAGACCATTTATATTGAAAAACCTCAAACCATTGAGCAGTTAGAGCAACAAATCCATGAGTACATTCATTATTACAACAATGAGCGTATTCAATTGAAACTAAAAGGACTGAGCCCTGTGCAGTACAGAACTCAGTCCTTAGATTAAAATAAACCGTCCAAGTTTCGGGGGTCAGTTCAGACTGGGGGTTTTTTATTGAGTAAATTAAAGCGGTTTGGAAGCGCATAATACTGATAAATTTTTATTAAAAATTATCTCCATTGACGTATCCACCAAACTATGACTAAATAAGAGTAAGCTGATTCAAGACACTATTCATGATAATTCTAAAGTAGCTTTTAATAATAAATGTCAGCCGTACAAGGAGTGTACTATGTCTACTACAATTACCGACCGCACTTATCGAATCGCTCGTGAAAACACGCAAGCGATGATTATCGATGTACAAGAACGCTTAACACCGCACATCTATGATCACGAAAATATCATCAAAAAAACAGTGACGCTTATCAAAGGTCTACAAGCGCTTGGTATCCCCATCATGCTCAATGAGCAATATAAAAAAGGATTGGGCGATACCTTGCCCGAGATACGTGATGTACTAGAAGGTGACAACAAAAAAAGCTTTGAAAAAGTCACGTTTAGTGCCTGCGATAATAACGACACATGGCATCATTTAGCGCAGCAGAATCGTAGCACTATTTTATTATTGGGGGTCGAGGCGCACGTTTGCGTGTTACAAACCGCACTTGATTTGCTTGATAATGGGATGCAGCCCGTCATTATTGGTGATGCTGTTGGTTCGCGTTTCTCCTATGATAAAAAACAAGCCATTCGCCGTATTCGCCGTGCCGGTGGAGTAATTACGACAGTAGAAACCATTCTGTTTGAATTGTGCCGCAGTAGCGAAGACCCAGCGTTTAAAACCATTAGTAATTTAATCAAATAGCGGGTTTAACCCATTTCAGTAGATTTAAACGAGATAGCGCTTTGTAAGATAAGCGCTATTTTTTTTAGCCATAACAGTGATTTTTAAAACTACCAAAGAATCAGAGAGAAGTATGTCTTCAAACACGCCTATGTCATTAACGAATCCAAAAGCCGTTTCAACTATCGATATAGATGATATCACTCATTTTTTACTAGAATTAGATGCCCTAAAACGTGTGAATCGCCGCAGCTATGTGACAAATACCACTCGTAAAGAAAACTCTGCCGAACATTCTTGGCACTTAGCCATGGCGTGCTGGTCAATCGCTGAGTTATTTGAATTGGATATCAATCACGAAACACTGCTAAAGATGGCTCTGGTACATGATTTGGGTGAGATCGATGCGGGTGATACTTTTTTATATGCCAATGTACGTAGTGATGCCCATATTGAAGAGCGCTCTGGTATCGCCAGATTGCAGTGTGAACGGGGCAATGGCATTAGTGAGCTAAGCGCAATTTGGGAGGCGCAAGAGACAGGCAGCAGTAAAGAGGCTCAGCTGCTTAGGGTCGTTGATCGCTTATTGCCATTTTTGCTAAACATAAATACCAATGGTAAAACATGGATTGAGCTTGGGGTCACACGTACCCAAGTCGCGAGTGCTCATGTCTTTATTAAAGAAAGCTTCCCTTCTATTCATGATTGGCTCTCAAAAAATATTGAGTACGCAACCGAGCGAGGATGGCTGATTAATGCGTGATTCTAAGTAAATAACAGACAATAAAAAGCCCAGTCAAACGTCATTATTCACGTTTAACTGGGCTTTTATTTTTTATTATGCCAGAGAAAAGTTACGGTTTAGTGATACCCAGCAACTGTCCCATTTTTATCACGCTATTGGCGTGCATGCTTGCTTGCCAGTCCGCTTGTGCGGCTTTTGGCAGCAGGATAATGGCAGTAGACCCTAAATAAAAACGTCCAAGCTCATCACCTGCTGCAAAGTCCATATCATGATCGGCTTCTTGTATGTCATCGGTACGAGTGATCTTACCAGTCGCTACGGTTTCGATGCCAGCGACAATCATAGCGCCAACCATCACCACGGCAGCTTTACCATATTTGGTATCAAACATACACACCAAACGCTCGTTACGGGCAAATAGGTCAGGTACATTGGCAGCAGTGGTATTATTGACCGAAAACAGCGTACCCGGTACGTAGCGTGTCTTGGTCAACGTACCCGCAAATGGCATGTGGACGCGATGATAATTGCTTGGTGCCAGATAAACAGTGGCAAAACTGCCATCGGCAAAATAGCTACCATCTTCGCTATCGGCAAGCAGTTGCCCGACATCATAGTGACGACCTTTGGCCTGTAGCAATTTATGATCTTCGATTTGTCCGAGCTGAGAGATGATACCGTCAGCAGGACTAACGATGCCGTTGACAGTGGCATCGATCGGGCGAGCGTCTTCTTTTAGCTCACGTGTAAAAAAGTCATTGAAACTCTCATACGCATTCAGACTTTGGCGCTCATACTCATCGAGACTGACGTTGTAGGCTTTGGCAAAGCCACGGATAAATGCCCGTTTGACATATGGATGACGGCTGGCAGCCAAACGCCCAGCGACTTTACTCAGTTGCTGCTGCGGGACAAGCTGTTGTAAGGTGGTGAATAAATTCATAGTAAGGCGACCAAAATAAAGTTTGAGGTAATAGAGCATGTTTGATAATTCAACCATGGCACTGACAGAGACTATTTTTTAGGCGATTCGAAGGTAAAAATAGTGAGTATAGTCATTCTATACGTCTATTTTTAGCAATGAAGCGGCAAAAAAGAGTCCTGTCCTTTTAGGCTGATGCTAAAACTGCCCCATACGGCGTTGCAAGTCTCGCCAAGGCATTAACATTATCATCGACTTGCGCCTTGTCTGGAACCGTTTTAGCGATCAGCAGTGCCTATTTGTGAATATCAAACACGCCCTAATTAATGAGCAAGTAAATGGCGGTATTTTATCATGGACAGCGTATCATTGTATGAGCATAATCTGTAAGCCATTCCATTTATAAATAAAGAAGGCCGTAAATGAAAGCACTTGTACAACGGGTACACCGCGCTAGGGTCGTTATCGATGATCATTGTGTTGGTGCAATCGAACGTGGTTTGTTGGCTTATATTGGCTTGGGACATGAGGACAGCTTAGAGAGTGCACAGCGAATGATCGATAAAATCCTCACGTATCGCATCTTTGATAATGATGACGATCCTGCCAAATACGGTAAACTGGATAAAAATGTGCAACAAGTCGGTGGTGGGTTGTTATTGGTATCACAGTTTACCTTAATGGCAAAAACAAACAAAGGCCGTCGTCCTGATTTTGGTGAAGCGATGGCACCTGACGCGGCAAAAACATTGTTTGCTCAATTGGTTGCTTATGCTCAGACGCAACATCCTAATGTTGCCACTGGTCAATTTGGTGCTGATATGCAAGTTGAGAGTATCAATGATGGCCCACTGAACTTTTTATTAGAAGTGGATTAAACGATTGAATAAGTTGTCAGCTACAGTCGATTCAATCTAAAAATCATATCAGTAGTACGTTACTATAAGTGTGTCTTTCTTATCTTGAGCTGACTATATTAATCGCTTAAAAACCCAATGTCATCGAGTTGTCATAATTAATTTGTTTAATAGAGAGAAGTTGGCGAGCATTTATCGCCTTTTTTACATGCTAAACTTTGTCCTCTAACACTGAGAATGCCGTATGTACAATGAGCAAATTTTGATTGTTGAAGATGAACCCGCCATTCGTGAAATGATCGTAATGACACTAGAGATGGCAGGGTTTGATAGCTTGCAGGCAGCTGATGTGTCAGAAGCGCATCAACAAGTAGTCGATCACAGGCCAGCATTGATTTTGTTGGATTGGATGCTACCGGGGGATAAAAGCGGCATTGATTTTTGTCGTATGCTAAAAAACGATGATTTGCTCTCTGAGATACCAGTCATTATGCTGACCGCCAAAAGTGAAGAAGACAGCAAGGTTCACGGTCTCGATGCTGGTGCGGATGATTATATGACCAAGCCATTTTCGACGCGTGAGTTGATTTCAAGAATCAAAGCGGTGCTGCGCCGTAGTAGTGCGCTCAGTAACGATAAATCGATCGAAATAGGCAATTTAAGTTTAGACCCAAAAAGCCAACGCGTGATGGCTGCTGGCAAAGTTATTGAGGTTGGGCCTACTGAGTATCGCTTATTGGCGTTTTTTATGAGTCATCCAGAGCGTGCTTATACACGGACACAATTACTGGATCAAGTATGGGGCGGAAATGTGTATATTGAAGATAGAACCATTGATGTCCATATCAAACGTTTGCGTACATTACTGCGCCCCCATAACTGTGATACGTTGATACAAACGGTACGCGGTACTGGTTATCGATTTTCTAGCCTCATTGAACCAATGTAGCTTGTTATAAGTAATTCACAATCAGAAGTGTCATCGTAATCTAACGTAACACAGCGAGTAGTGGTAAGGAGGATAGATGAGCAACATCGCGTCGATGGATAATGAGCCCCAGAATCAGTTAGAGCCAATCGCCCAGCAAAATACAACGGATCAACTCAAAAAAATCAGAAGCGCCTTACGGGCATTACGAGATGCAGTAATTTTACTCAACGAAGATGACAGTTTGGAATGGTGGAATCAATCTGCTCAAGAGTTATTGTCATTACAACCAGATGATAAAGACAAAAGTATTTTTGATTTTATTCGTGTGCCTGAGTTTCGTCAATATTATCAGGCGACTACAACATTTAATGATAGTGTGCATATAGAGTCATGGCAAGACCCTAAGCGCTATCTGAAATGTGAACTCACACCTTTCGGCGATGAGAAACTGCTAATTATTTATGATGTCACGCGCTTGCAGCATTTAGAGGAGATGCGTCGTGACTTTGTAGCGAATGTCTCGCATGAACTGCGTACACCGTTGACCGTAATGATGGGGTATCTAGAAAACTTCTCAGATCAACCAGATATGCCACCGCATTGGCGACGCGGTTTTGAGCTAATGACTCAGCAAACTGCCCGTATGAATAGGATTGTGAATGACTTATTGTTGTTGTCTCGCATTGAAATCGAAGAGACTCATGAACTTAATTATATCGATATGACCCGTTTGCTTACCAATATTTATGACGATGCGCAGGCTTACAATCAAGCATATGGCCATACCATTCATTTGCAGATAGATACCTATGATGGGTTGTATGGTTCGGAGATGTACCTAAATAGTGCGTTATCGAATCTGGTTATTAACGCCATTAAATACACACCAAAAGGTGGCAATATTGCCATTAGCTGGACAAAGACTGCTGATGGTTGTCGTTTTGCTGTCGAGGACAATGGTATTGGGATTGCGCCGGAGCATATCACACGTTTGACTGAACGTTTTTATCGCGTTGATAAAGGTCGTAGCCGTGCCACAGGTGGAACTGGGCTGGGACTAGCAATTGTAAAGCACGTCTTGTATCAACATGAGGCCAATTTGCAAATTGAGTCAGTAGAAGGAGTCGGATCGACTTTTAGTATGGTGTTTCCAGCAGCTTACGTTCGCTCTGCGTCCACCGATTAATATTAAAATTTCTTGCTAATTTTTATAAACTATAGTTGATAATAAATAGAATTGATACAAGATATCATGATGCTAGACTGGGATAAATTTTTCTGGCTTGCTGTGCCTTCGCAGCTCGATGCTACAAAAAATTTATCCTAGTCTCTCCGTGTATTTCTTATAGTGAATTGACTACATCTAGAAATAGGGCGTTACCAACTTTAGTCTTTTTGCAAAAGCGGATATGGGTTAACGGCGCTGCCATTGATATAAATGCCATAATGGACATGAGGCGGTGTGCCTTTGGCGTTGCCGCTATCACCAACATAACCAATGATGTCACCAGCATTTACCCAGTCATTGGGCGCGATGTCAGCATAGTCTTCTAAATGGGCATAGTAATGCCCTGCACCCCCTGGTCCTACTACCACGACCACGCGACCACCCAAATTATTTTCCCCAACTTTACTGACGATGCCTTGCGTCGTTGCTTGAATCGGTGTGCCTCGCGGGGCAAAGATATCAATCCCTTCATGTGAGCGTCCTTGACTACGCGCGGCGCCCCATGTATCGGTCAGTCGCTGTTCGGGCAGCGGATTGGGCAAGCTGTTTTCTGTGGGTGGTTCTTGTTGCATTAGGCTGAGCTGTTGCCATTTCGCCACCATAAATGACTGTGTCTGTTGACTGATGCTTGGCAATAGTTTATCGAGTATAAATAGTAATGCTAACAGCACAGTAGCCCTAATCAACACCTTTAGTACGCGGCTCAAAAGTGCAGGTTTTTGTTGCTTGTTTTCATCATTTGGTGGCATTAAAGTCTCTTATCTTTTTTAGATTATTTTAAATGATAGTATATGGGTTTTATGGGTCTGCGTTTGTATAGCATTGTTATATAACAAGTTTATTCCCATGAATAGCGTATTTACTCTATAGTCGATACTAAATAAAGTGGATACACGATATTATGACGCAGGACTGGTACAAATTTTTCTGCCTTGCTGTGCCTTTGCTGCCAGAGGCTACAAAAAATTTATACCAGTCTGGCTGAATCTCTTTTATAGCAACTTGACTATACGATACCACGACTGTTATTTAGACTTATGGATCATGCCTTATGACTGATTTTGATACTGCCCTGATTATTGACACTGAAACCGATCAAGGGCGTGATCCACGACCGATCCAAGTAGCGACCATCAATGTCACTACGGGCTATGAGTGGATGAAGTACTTCAATAGTGGCCGTCCAATATCACCGATTGTCATCAAAGTGCATGGCATTACTGATGAAGATGTCGCGGGTCTTGAGCGTTTTGAGTTGGAACAATTTGAATTGCCAGCGTACTTGATTGGTCATAATGTTCGCTTCGATTGGCGCGTGATTGGTAGTCCCTCTACCAAGCTGATTTGTACCGTTAGACTGGCGCGCGCCGCCTTTCCAGAGTGGCATGCTTATGGTCAGTCCAAGTGTATCGAGCAGCTATTGGGCAACGGCGCGGCGAGCAGGATGACGATTGCAGCTCATGACGCGCTAGGTGATGCTCGTATGTGTTATTTGCTGTATCGGGCGTGCTGTGAGCGTTTAGAGATTTCGCCGACGGATTTTGCAGCGGCACATGCCATCTCTAATACTGCCAATCCTGTGAGTAAGATGCCTTTTGGCAAGCATAAGGGCAAGGCAATCAAAGACGTACCTATCAGCTATGTGAAATGGATGCTTGGTAACATTCATAACATGCAGCCGTCACTGTATTCTGCGTTAAACAAGCGTATCAAGGCAGAAGAGCCAACAGAGCATATCAAGGAATAATGAGGCGCATCGAGGTGTGATATAAGCGCTAAACGGTTATTGCTGATGCAACCAATCCACCGCCATCTGCCATAGCGTTGGTGCTTTGGCGTTGGTTTTACTACTGAAATAACGCATGTGACCGATATGATGTAGCCCAAAATCCTTGGGTTCTAAAAAGCGCTTTTCGACTGGCATTTTTGTAAATACGCGTATCATATCGTCCATGTTTTTGCTATTGGCGATATCATCATCGCTAAAGCCGAGCCACAATGCGGGCATGTTTATCTCATCATAAAAATGCGTGTGTATACTTTTGCCAAAGGCTGTCTTGATATAGCCTGCGCCATTGCACCACTCACGCCACTGCTTCGCAACACCGCGCGGCAGCGGTTCACCCATACCAATTTTATCCGAAGGCGTGTAACCTAATGCTAAGTTAGTGACAGGAATAAAGGCGTCCATAAAGCCCATCGCTTTGAGCTTATAAGGCAATTCCATGTTTTTGATACGGCCTGAGGAACAAGCCACATTAAATACAGAGGCAATGACCTTGTGATTCGGCATCAAACCAATCAGTTGACCGCCCGCGCTATGACCGATTAGGTGGTAAGTGGCATCGGCAAATTCATCTTGCAACGCATCGAGCACAGCTGGCATATCATGACGGCCCCAGCTGATTAAAGACGCGTCACATTTCGCCAAATAGGTCGACAGTGATTCGCCAATCCCTTCATTGTCGAAGGTCAGCACACCAAAGCCATGACTGGCTAAGTGCGTCGCAAAATTATGGTAAAACTGTCGTTTGATGCCCGTTGCTGGGGCTATCATGATGGCTTTTTTTATCGTTTCTTTAGGTCGATACACAGTCGCGGCTAATGGCTGGTTACGGTCGGTCATTATACTCAGTAAGTAGGTGTCGATATCCGCATGGGGATTGATGGTAGCGTCAATAATATTACTGCGTTGCGCTACAGAAGAAGGCGTTTTATGATTATCCATGGTTTTACCTTAATAGTTTTTAGTCGTACGGCATGATTGGTTATTTGGCATAATTTATCAACGCTCCGCATCAAAAATGTAGTAATTGCGTAGTGGTAAATCGTTGCTACCACGTGATGCCATTGCTTATGTTAAGATGAATGCTGATGAGCAAGGCGAACAAGAATGACTTCCAAGTTCTATCTAGGGCGTGTCCTCAATCTGAACGAGGATGCCTAAATGTTTATAAAAATGGCTAAATATTCGCCAAACTGTGTCAAATAGCTGGTTAATATCTCGATATTATCAGCACTATTTTCCTTGTTTGGCTTCAATTTATCTCATTTTTATAACCATTTTCAAAATGAGGACACGCCCTAGTTTGTCTGATAAGATTGTCTACAAAGATTTGAATAAACGTTTTTTTTGACGATTTAAGATCCGCTCAGAAATGCGTACCAATAAGCACACTAAATAAAAACAATTGATATAAAATTAAGGACGCTATATGCAAATGAAAATTAACAACGATACTTATGAAGTCATTACTAGCCAAGATATCACTGATATTGAAAACGCGGTAGACAAGTCAACGCTGTCGATGCCGCTGGTGGCGGTTTACTGTGGCTCACGTCTGGGTAACAGTGAAGTGTATGAACAAGCAGCCCGTGAGCTGGGTCTCGCTCTGGCGGAGAATGGCTTGGGACTGGTATATGGTGGCGCGAGTATCGGTCTGATGGGTGCTGTCGCAGATGAGGTTATTCAAGGCGGTGCGCAAGCGGTGGGGGTGATTCCAACCTTTATGCTAAAGCATGAGATTGCTCATGAACAGCTGACTCGTTTGCATTTGACCGATACCATGCACACACGCAAAACAGTGATGGCAGAGTATGCTGATGCCTTCATCACTCTACCGGGTGGGCTCGGAACACTAGAAGAAATCATGGAAATTGCCACATGGCGTCAGTTGTATCAACATGAAAAGCCGATGATTATCCTTAATATTAATGGCTTCTATGATCGTATGATTGAGCATTTAAAATATACTGCTGATCAGGGCTTTATGAAGCAAGAAGACCTTGAGCGTTTGGTGGTTTGTAATACGATTGGTGAAGCCATTGACTTGTTAAAAACCGTAGTGACCATCGAAGATACAGTCGATACTGAAAAAATGGTAGGTAGCGAAAGCTAAGATTTAGGGGCTGTAGTGCTTGTATGTTTTTCCTTGCGGCTTTAATTTTGCAAATGGTATGATTTTTCATTTTATGTAAAAGAAAAAGGCGTTGGTAACCAATGATTGGTTATCGACGCCTTTTTTTCTTCTTTTAATGCCACTATAAAGAACTATGCCTCATCTGGTGACAGGTCATCTAAGGTTTTTTCGCGGATACCATGATTCACATTCGCCATCGCCAGCGGGAATCCACGTTCTTCAGCCAGTACACGCGCAACTTCATCGATGATTAAACTGTCATTGTGCACTAAGTAAGGCCATTCATGGGCATAACGATTACGATTTGCTGGCGTGTCATTATCAATCAAGCCAAGCGTAGTCAACTCATCCACAATTTGATCAGCAGCAATCAATGTTGATGACGCTTTTACGTTCTCAGCGCGGGCATAGCGTATATTAGAATAAAGGCTCACATCAGCGACTCGCAATGTATCGTCTTGGCCTGGAATTTGTTGACCACCATACAATGCGTTACCAACTGTGCGCGCACTATGAAATGTCGGTACAAACTCCGCTACATAGTCAATCGCTTGCTGACTACGCGCTTGGAGCGGTGCTTTATCCCAGCCATCTTCAATATAATGCACGTATTGCGGAGGCAGCTTAGGTTGGGCACTGTCTTTGCTAGACGCGACCAATCCGTCATCGAATAATGTGATAAATTTACTCATACCATGTATTTGAAAGTAGCCACCAGGATAGGGTGTGAGCTGTGCCATGCCTTCTGGTGTGCCGCGACTGCCATAAACGATGATCTCTGGTATTTGGCCACCCGCATTGTCCCAATGAGTGATATAGGAGGATTTAAACTCAACCATGCGAGTGACTTTTACACCAACCATATCGTCGATTACGCCAGTACGGAAACCGCAAGCATTGATTAAATAATCGACTTCGATAGACTCAGGTTCTGCATGCGTTGCTTGCTGGCTGAATGTTTGTTGATAGTCGATGCGCCACTTAGTAACATGGTGGTCAGCGTTTGAGCAGTTTTCACAATCCACAGGCATGACTTGTTTCACTTGAGTATCGGTAAAGACATGTGCGTGCTCATAACCTTCTAGTGCCAACTGCGCAGAGGCGGCCAGACGAAAGATATTCCAACCATACTCTTGTACGACAATCAGCGGAAATTTGACTTTATTTAAGTCTAGATACTTAGCAACCGGTATCATCCACTCGTCAACGGTGCTCGGCACAGCGACTTGGTGGCGCTCAGACAGCTCAATCAATTGCTCATGACTGTATAACTGATAATAATCTTCAGGATCGCCCAAAACTTTATTATTGGCATCTTGAGCAATAAGGTCACGATAAGCTTCTGTCAAGATATCAAGGCGCGGTAGTAAGTCTTCGGGCAAGCCTTCATCGCGAGTCGGAACAGCAAATACGGTTGGGCGTACATCGATGGTATAAGGATAAAGACGTAAAATATCGATGCATTGTTTGAGAAGCGCGACGCAATCTTCATCGGGGATTTCACGGTATAAATTGCCACCTGCATGCAAATGACACATAGGCGGTCCATCTATCAGCGATTTATTTTTTTCAAATAAGTAAGTATCCAGCCCGAGCGCCGCTAAGCGAATTGCAATGGTTGCTCCGGCCGTACCACCACCGAGAATACCAACACGTTTGGTGGAATGAACATGATTTTTAGTAAGAGAGTGAGTCATTGTCGTCATTGTATCCCTAGTAGTATCCATAGCTAGTAGCATCCACAGCAGGTCATGCTCGGCGTATACATTAAATATATTATCACTGTTGATATGCGTGCAAAGGCAGTCAAGTTCAATGTGTATATTAAGCCGCAATGGTCATTTTTTATTGTGTAGTGTTTCTTAATTTCTTTAGCGACATTGTACGAAAAACTACAACTGATATGAGGGCAAATACGTAAGTGGGTACATGAGTTTTGTCAATGAATAGCCGAGAACAATTAGAAAAGCAGCCACATATAATGGCTGCTTGTTTGAAATTTAGAAAAATTGATAATGCTGCTTGACCTAAACGTTAGGTTTATTTCGCTTTTTTCTCTACCAATTCACCATCGATTTGGATAGGAACGTTGGTCGTGATGCCATCAGCAAAAGTGGTCATACCATAGGCGGCGCGATCAATGTTACCAGTGGCACGGAAACCAACAACAGGTTCTTTCGTAAGCGGGCTATTCGCAATTTTATTCAACTTTACATCAAGCGTTAGTGGTTTGGTTTGACCAAGCATCGTAAAATCACCCGTTACTTTGGCTTGTTGCGGATTAATAAAAGTGACTTGGGTAGATTTAAACGTCATGGTTGGATATTTTGCAACATTAAAGAAATCATCTTTCTTTAAATGCTCGTCACGCGCATCCCAATTGGTATCGATACTGTCAGTTGCAATCGTAAAGTTCATATTGGTTTTGCTTGGGGCTTTGATATCGTAATTAACCATGCCTTTGACATCATTAAAATGCCCCATAGTGGTTGAAAACCCCAAATGGTTAACAGAAAATCCGACACGAGTATGTGAGTCATCTAATTGCCATTGGCTTGGCAGGGCAGCGCTTGCCATAGTAGTGACAGCCAGTGCTGAACTGATTAGTAATGTTTTTGCGGTGTTTTTCATGACAGTATTTATCATTGAATTGTCCTTAGTTGGGGTTTGTTAAGTAAAGGGGGTTTATTGCTGGTCAGCAGTTGTAAAGTGTTTGTCATTATAAGTCGGTATAATTAAAAACAAGCCATTTAAAAAGGTTGTTTAAAAATTACAGATTAGAAACTATAAATATTAATGATACATAAATATTAATAATGCAATTTTCTAATTGTTAATGAAAGCTACAGTAACAGATTTTATTGATAATTTCAGCTAAATGATTATTGTACTAATGTAACGTATTTTTCTCAACGCAATAAGCGTCTTGTTGACCACTTATCACACATAGGTAGGATAACTGCTACTTGCATCAAACACCAAAAACCGTTAGAATCGCGGTTTGATTTTCCCGCTGGGGAAAGGCTAAGCGAGCAGAAGAATGGTGTTGGGTGCTGGAATAAGCCAGTGACACAGTTGCCATACTTGTAAATGTCCTTAGTGCCTCAGTTACGTATGTCATCGTTCGTTTAACACATCTTAAATAGGATGTTCAGACGGGCTATTCATACATCGGACATAGAGAGTTTATTATGCGTAAAGATATCCATCCTAATTACCAAGACGTTTTATTCCATGACACTAACGCTGACGTGTTCTTTTTGACTCGTTCAACCGTTAAGACTAAAGCCACTCGTGAATACGAAGGTACAGAATACCCATACTACCCACTTGATATCTCAAGTGCGTCGCATCCATTCTATACTGGCGAGCAGCGTAAAACATCTACCGAAGGTCGTGTTGCTAGCTTCAACAAACGCTTTGGTGCATTCGGTGGCCGTAGCAAGAAAGCCGCTGATTCTGCTGAATAATTTACACTTATTGTGTAAAGGTATTTTGCTAAGCAATAAAAAACCGCTGATGATTCAGCGGTTTTTTTTGGGTTTTTAACAGCAAATTTTTTCTGATTGCCAGCTAGCATTTTAAGATGGGGACGTATCCAGCAACTGTGTGATACGTTCGGCCAATTGCTGCGCCCAGTAACCATACATCAAACTACTAGGGTGAAAGCCATCACTTGCAAACATCACGGCAATATCGATAGGTGTGCCGTTAGAGTGCTCTTCTATCATTCGTGGGAAATCAGTGGCCATATAGTTGACGCCATCATGAGCATCACAAACTTGTTGCAGTATTCCATCAAGAATAGACGCTTTAGCACCAACAAAGTTATTCAGTGGAGCAGGTATCGCAGGCATTTCTGCCATCGGCGGTAGACTAAAAAAGATTAATTCTTGCGCGCCAAATTTACGCTGAGCAATCGCAATGATGTCTTCAATTTGCTGTTGCCATTTATTCACAGAAACGTTAGCGGTGGTGTCATTAACACCGACACTCAGCACCATCATATCTACAGGCTGAGTAGCCGCAGGTAAGACGTACAACCGACGTAAAATATCAAAACTGGTATGTCCTGTCGTCGCCTGCAACGACCAGTTCAGCATACTAAATGTCGAGTTGATCGTGGGATGTTGCTCCAAAACTGGAATCAGCCTGCCGACCAGCGCTTCTTGCTGTGTTTGACTACCGACACCAGCTGCTGCCGAATCACCAACGATCATGAGATTAAGCGTTTGCTTGGATTCATCTGTTGATGTATCAGTAGACTTGTTCAGTTGAACAAGCCCATGCCTTTCGCCATTTGGTTCAGGAAGACGCAATGTGTCACGCTTGATTTTGCGCCCTTGATAAAGATAAACAGGAGCGAGCAGCATGTCTCTTGCGACGGTCGCGACTTTATTGCTATTTATCATATTGCTACCATCCCGCACGCTCCCGAATAGTCGTGAGACTGTCTTCAATTAATAATTGACCATCAACATAGACATCGCGTAATAGGTTGCTGGTATTGGCAGATAGCTCATCTGCTTTGATGGTTTTTATTGAGCCGTGGCTGTCTTCGATCAAAGCCAAACGTCCTTTTTTTGAGCGTTTAGAGCGGCTAGTCACAGGATCTTTATAGATATCTTTCCATGTACCGTCGATAGAGATGGCGCTGGCTTTCATTGCCCAGCTCATCGTGTCGCGATTGACTTGTTGTAGTAATCCGCCGCCCATACCAAAAGTGACATTGTCTGCGCTAAAACCTGCTTTTATAACCACTTCAATGATCTTGCTCAAGGTTTGTGGACTGATGCCGTCACCTTGAATGATACGTACATAATCAGGCAGGACTTTATAGCCCTTGCTGTTGATGGTCGTTCCAAATTTCACTGCCAACCGCTCTAACGCTTCACGCACCACTTTGGCAGGTTCACCACTGTCTGGTCTGATGACTAAGGTACCACCCATGTTTTTCACATCGTCTTTTAGGCTGCCACCCCAGATATTGTCAATGGCATTCCATAAGTCATAGCTATCAGACACAACAGAAAAGCTTTTTCCTTCGCCGCCAAACTGCTCAATCATATTGGCAAAGGCGGCAGTCTCACCATCACGGCCCCATGCTGTCATGGTACTGTGCTCAGCTGCAGGGATAGAAAACGCGGGCATATCATTGCCCATTTGATACCAGCGACTGGCAGCAACCAACGCGGTCATCGAATCCGTCCCAGCAAAATTCACCAAATGTGCCAAACTGCCAAGCGCGACGGACTCCTGACTAGAAGCGCCCCGCGATCCAAAATCATGCAAACGAAAGGTAAGCGAGTCTGTGTTATCCGCCGACTTTTCTAGTGCTTGACGAATGATGCCTTTGCAATAATGCGAGACACTAGCGACGGTGGAAGGATACCAAATCGCCCGCAATAGTGCAGTTTCGATGTAACTCGGTAACCAATAAAACTCAGGATCGGTATTGATGATTTGGCAGACCACATTGGATACTGGCACGATGCTGCCTTCGGGTACAGCTTCGATGCGTAATGGCAGGTAGCCATCGTGCTTGTCGACCAAACGCTCCCAACCCGCACGATTAAAGGTCAAGCCATGCGCTTGAATGACCATTTCGGCTTCATCAATATCTTGATGGGTGATTGGTGTGCTTAGGTATTCTTTGATAAAGGCTTGCAAGCCAAAGAAAACTACATCGTAGTCGCCTTTACGTGCTTCGATGTAGCTCGACAGATACTCACTACCGCTTGGATATTGCACCCAATGCGAGGTTTTGTAGCTGTCGCTGTTTAAGATTAAATTGCTTAGATTACTGGTATACATCACAGAACTCCTCTGCTTTTAGATGCCGCATCTGCTTTGATGAGCTAACAGTTGCGGCGATTAACCATTGCCGTCTATCGGCGCTGGCGTGAAAAACATAAAATAAATCATGTAGTCTGTCGTCATGCTTAGTTTTTTTCTAATGGAGGTGCTATACCTTTCACTAGAAAAAACCTAGAGCCCAACCATTTTGGTAATAATCGCATAGTGATCTTCAAACATCATTTTGGCATCCAGCTCAGCGAGCGGCAGCCAAAATGCTTGAGCGGCATCGTCGCCACCTTTTACTTTTGGCAACCCTTTTGGATCATTTTTGAGCTGAAAGTAAAACGCTTGAGTAATCGTGCGACCACGCGCTGAGCGATACGGGTCATCAAAGGTATGTTGACTGTGGCAAGAGCCGCGCAATACAGGTTGAGGAACTTTGAGACGTGTCTCTTCGCGTAGCTCACGGATACAAGCATCGAATAACGTCTCCTTTGGATCTACAAACCCACCTGGCAATGCCCATAATCCGCGCCCTGGCATACTACGGCGCTCAACCAACAAGATATGTCCTGACTGTATGATTAAAGCATCAGTCGTCATAAAGGTGGGGGCATAAGGGGCAGATTCCCATTGCCTTTTGTATTTATCAATAAAGTCTGCTTCTTCATGTAGCTGTTGGTAGTCGTCAGTTTGTTTGAAGTCGTTAAGGACGTTGCGTGTTGACTCAGGCGTGCGTTCAGGCGTTGGGGTAGCGCCCATGAGATAGCTGTCACGAATAGGCGTGGCGGATAGATTGTGATAATTAGGCACTGAAACGGATGCCCAGTTAGGGAATAAGGATAAGTAGTAAGATGAGCTATCTTTTGAATGACCGATCAGACCAATATCCGTTTGCAAATCGCCCGTGACAGATTTTACGCCAGCTTGCACATATTGTAGCCAGCGCGTGTCATTGTATAGGGCATCGTCTAATCCAACGCAGTGAATCCGAGCCGCTTCCTCTGTTGAGTAGGCGCCCTTAATCATGGCAGAACGCTCAGCGACACTAAAGGGGTTGCGCAAGCTGCGTGGTAGGTTGGCGGAGCCAATGAGCATAATCACGTCATCCGAGCGTTTGAGCGCCTCATCAATGACTGCCTTATGGCCACAATGAAACGGCTGGAAACGGCCGATAAAGACCAAATAACGATAGTGTTTTTTGTTTTGCTTATTCGGTTGTTGCTTGTCTGTCGGTTGCTCTGCTGATTCACTCATAGACGTCCATTTCCTACCGCTTTTTTTAATGATTAAAAGTTAATGACGCTAATACTGACACAGCCCATGACTTTTTGACAAGTGGAAAGATGTTTTGCCAAAGGTAATATTTAGGTCTTATTCAGATATATAAGTGTATTGCCTATGATTAGCAGCGCTATAAACAAAATAATGGTAACTATGTAAAGTATAAAGTAGCACTTAAATGCATTTATCTCTTTAAGTTTTAAATCATTTTTATAATCTGCGTAAAAGATTATATGGTATGAGGGATTGTAAAAAAAAATGAGTAAATAAGGTGCTTTGTCGTAATATTTCATGATTTTTTTGGTTAAGATAAAGTAATACCTATTAGCGATTATCATAGTGATTATCAGAATAACAAAGATGCTCAATATTATAGTTACCATTATCTAGTCCGTTTATAAATATATGCTTTGGTTTAGTTTTTATTTATGGATATAATTTTCAGTAACAGCATTTTTATGTAAAAAATTATTGCTAAATTTCTTACGAAAATCCTAATCATCACAATCTATCATTGTAAATCTAGTGTGATCGATAAAAACAGCTAGTATTTTCATTTATGTTTAATGCGATTAATGATAGGACGTATAGGGTTTGATAAATGTATGGCGTTAACTGGCATAAACCTCTTACGATTTTAAAGCTACCTTGGGTGCTTGATAAGTGATACAGCTGTCTTTATATAAAGGATAGCTTATCGGTCATTATACCAATAATGCCTAATCTACTGATTAGTAGCGACATTAAAAAAATCAATCACAACCATTAGTAGCGCTCGCTATCTAATTCACAGTAGCGCGGTCGGAATTAATGCTTGATTCAGGTATAATAGCAATTATAACCGCATTAAATTTTATAAACATCGTGGTCAGTGTCATACAATAATAAATTTCAATCATTGATAGTCTGCATGTCTTATATAATCCGTAAAATTTTAGAAAATCCAAATTCACGACACAGTAGCCACGATAGATATCGCATTTGTGTCATAACGCATAGGAAATATTATGAGTGAGCAAAACCAAGCTGATAACCAACTAGACCAGTCTACCGACTATGAATCAGCACTAGATACTGAGCAAATTGAAACAAAAAGTAATATCACCATCACTGAGTCGGCTCAAGGATATTTGGCAGATTTGTTGTCTAAGCAAGATACTGATGGTATCGGTGTGCGTATTTTCGTTGAGCATCCTGGCACGCCGCGTGCAGAGTGCTGCATGGCATATAACCAGCCAGGTGAAGAAGACAGTGCTGATCTGCGTTTTACCTATGACAATTTCTCTGCGTTTATTGAGGCGGCGTCAGTCCCTTATCTAGAAGATGCGGTCATTGATTATAATAAAGACCGTTTCGGTGGTCAGCTGACGTTCCGCGCGCCAAACTCTAAAGTACCAAAAGTGGGTGCGGATGCCAGTGTTGAGGAACGCATCAACTACGTATTGCAGTCAGAGATTAACCCAGGATTGGCGGCGCATGGTGGGGACGTACAGTTACTTGAGCTGATCGACGAAGAAGGCGTTGGCCTCACTGCTGTCTTGAAATTCGGCGGTGGTTGCCAAGGTTGCTCGGCGGTTGATATGACCTTGCGTCAAGGCGTTGAAGTACAGCTTAAACAGCAAATACCAGAGCTGACGCAAGTGATTGATGAAACCGATCACACGCGTACAGAGAATGCTTACTACAAATAAAAGCGTTAGTAAAAGCCAAAGATTTGAGTAAATGCTAAAAGTTATTTTTAATTAAAAAGCCGAGTTCTAATGAACTTGGCTTTTTTTATTGCTATGATTTGGCAGATAGCTTTTTTGAAATGATTTTTACATGCTAACTTTTTAGCCAATTATTTTTAATTAATACAAAGGAATGTATGATGAGTGATGAACAACCAGCCCAGAAACCACAGACTCCCCAACGTCTAGAAACCTTGGCGATTCATGCTGGTTATACTGTTGAGCCAACGACCAAAGCGGTGGCAGTGCCTATTTACCACACCAGCTCGTATGCGTTTGACAACACTCAGCATGGGGCAGACTTATTCGATCTAAAGGTGACGGGTAATATTTATACTCGTATCATGAACCCGACCAACGCTGTGTTAGAGGAACGCGTGGCAGCGCTTGAGGGCGGTATTGGTGCGCTTGCTGTGGCATCAGGCATGGCAGCCATTACTTATGCCATTCAAACCATTTGTGAAGCAGGCGATAATATCGTCGCGGTATCGACGCTGTATGGTGGTACTTATAATTTGTTTGCTCACGCCCTACCGCGTCAAGGCATCGAAGTGCGCTTCTTTGACCACAAAGATCCTGAAGCGATTCGTGACTTAATCGATGATAAAACCAAAATGGTCTTTGCAGAAAGCATTGGTAATCCGCTAGGTAATATTGTAGACATTCAAGCACTCAGTGATATTGCCCATGAATACGGTGTACCAGTGGTAATTGATAGTACGGTTGCGACGCCTGCGCTATGTCGCCCGTTTGAATTTGGCGCTGATATCGTCATTCATTCATTGACCAAATACATGAGTGGTACAGGGACATCAATTGGTGGTGCGATTGTCGATAGTGGTAAGTTCCCATGGGGCGACTATCCTGAGCGTTTCCCATTATTGAACACACCTGATGCCAGCTATCATGGGGTAAATTTTGTCAAAGATGTGGGCGCGCCAGCCTTTATTGCCCGTGCTCGTGTGGCACCACTACGCAACACTGGGGCGGCACTCAGTCCGCTAAATGCTTTTGGTATTTTGCAAGGTATGGAAACGCTTAGTTTACGCATGGAGCGTCATGTGCAAAACGCCCAAGCTGTCGCAGAATACCTGCGTGATCATGAAAAAGTGGCTTGGGTAAAATATGCGGGTTTACCAGATCATCCTGAACATGAGCTTGCCAAAAAATATATGAAAGGCACGCCGTCTGCTATTTTGACCTTTGGGGTAAAAGGAGGACTCGAAGCAGGGGCGCGCTTTATTGATGCGCTACAGTTGATTACGCGTTTGGTGAATATCGGCGATGCCAAATCTTTGGCCTGTCATCCAGCGACAACGACCCATCGCCAATTGAATGAGCAAGAACTTGAGAAAGCAGGGGTAAGTACAGATATGGTGCGTTTGTCTATTGGTATCGAACATATCGAAGACATCAAAGCCGATCTGGCGCAAGCTCTAGCTTCGGCGTAGCTATGAACGTTTTTTTATTAAGCTAGCTAGATAATTCAGTGAGTAGTACGCAGAAAGCCCGTATCAAATCGATACGGGCTTTTCTATTCAGAATCAAAAATACGTGTGTTTATTTTAAGCAGATAACACGCGCTGAGCGATATCTTTATAATCCTGTGATGCCAAGCGCGGGCCAAATTGTTGGATGACTTGGGCGGATACTTCGCTGGCAAGACGACCGCATTCTAGCAAGCTGTATTGTTGAGACAGCGCATATAAGAACGTACCAGCATAGTTATCACCCGCACCATTGGTATCAATGACATTGGCAACCGCTGGTGTCGCAATGTCATAAATCTCAATCTCTGAGGTATTATCAGACTTATGGGCAATGATTGCCCCGTTGGCACCATCTGTGACTACGGCTGTTTGGCAGTAGTCAAGTAGCGCGCGTGCTGCCGCTTTCACTTGTTTTTTATCGGTGAATAGCTTGGCTTCTTCACTATTACAAAATATCACAGCGACTGTATTGCCAAGCATATTGAGCAGACCCTCTTTAGCAAATTTCACTACGGCGGGATCGGCAAAGCTTACCGCAATTTTTGCTCCATGAATGCCCGCTTGTTGGCGTAATTGGGTCATCGATGGTTGAATGCTCTCAGACATGGCCAAATACCCTTCTATGTATAGCCAGTCTGACTGCGCCAATGCCTCAAAATTGACATTATCAGCAGTGATGTCGCTTGAAGTACCAAGATAAGTTTGCATGGTACGTTCGCCATCTTCGGTCACTGCGACCACACAAGAGCCAGTGACACCGCCTGTATGGATGGATTTTTCTGAGGTTGCGACGCCTGCTTCATGCAAGTCCTTTAGGTAAAATGCACCTTGACTGTCGTCCCCAACGCGGCAGGCATAAAAAGGCTTGCCGCCTAGACTGGCAAACGCGTACATCGTATTGGCAGCTGAGCCCCCGCCAGCTTGTTTTGATGGCTCAATCTCAGCAAGTTTGAAATAAGCGAGCAGTTGTTGTTGCTCTTCGATATCTGCCAGCGTCATATTGCCTTTGGTCAGGTCTGTCTCTTCTAATGCGGCATCCGATAACACATATTCGTGGTCAACTAAGGCATTCCCTATGGCCATTACATCGTACATTGCTTACCCCTTTTCAATGAATTTATAAACGTCTATTTTTTATATCTACTGATGTTAGTATCCGTCTCTCTTAATACTAAGACTGTAATTCAAGCAAGCGTTGATAAAGCGCATTCTTTTTTACGCCTGTGATATCAGCGGCCAATGCCGCCGCCTTTTTAACTGATAAATCCTCTAACAGACGCTGCAACAATTTATCATGCGTGCTGATGTCATCGGTATCTTGTGCCACATTCACACCAGCGACCACAACTACGATCTCACCGCGCTGCTGATTGTCGTCTGCTTTTACAAATTCTACCAAATTGCCAAGTGTGCTCTTGTGTACGGTCTCAAATGTCTTGGTCAATTCACGACAAAAAGTCACTTCGCGCTCAGCCCCGAATGTCGCGGCCATGTCTTCTAAGCTCGCAATAATACGATGCGGTGCTTCATAAAATATCAGCGTTTCGGTACGTGAGTGTAAAGCGCTCAGTTGTTTTTGGCGACCATGCGTTTTTGCTGGCAAAAAGCCAATAAAGCTAAAGCGATCTGATGGTAAGCCTGCAACTGATAAGGCCGCAATAGCAGCAGATGCCCCAACAATGGGTGACACTGTAACCTTTGCCGCATGAGCAGCTTGCACCAATTGATAACCCGGATCACTTACCAGTGGTGTCCCTGCGTCACTAATCAAGGCGACCGAGTGACCTTGCTGAATCATCTCGATGATTTTGGGTGTTTGTACCGCGCTATTGTGCTCATGATACGCCCAAAGCTTATTATGACCTTTTTGTTTTGTGGCAGTATTAGCGTCATTGTCGGTGTCATGAGTTACAGACTCTTTGGTGTCGTCCGCTTTATTACCTTTGGTATCAATACCAAAATATGACAGTAGCTTACCTGAGGTGCGGGTATCTTCGCAGGCAATGATGGCAACTTGCTTTAAAATATCGATTGCATGCGGTGTCATGTCATTCAGATTACCAATCGGCGTGGCAACGATATATAGACAAGCTGGCATCGCAGTAGGGGTAGACATGAAAACCTCGAATCGTTAAAAATAATAAAGTACCGTTAACTATACTGTCAGCATGCATTATTTGTCTCAGAAAAATAATGCATGATTGTGTATGGATAAATGGCACAAAAGTGGTTAGTTTAGCATGTTGTGCTATGATAATTCTGAAATGTTAATCAGATCTATTGACCTCATGGCAAACCATAAATTACTCCATAAAACCTTGGCCCTGAATTCACCAACACAGCGCCAAGGCAGTCTGTTTGAGCAGCAGGCGTGTGAATTTTTACAAAGGCAAGGGCTGCGCTTGCTTGCACAAAACTGGCAGCAACCAAAAATTGGTGAGCTAGATTTGGTCATGTTAGAGACGGGGCCAGCATGGTCGACGCTGGTATTTATTGAAGTACGCCAGCGGCAACGTTCGGGTTTTGGCGATGCAGCGCTCAGCGTCACACCGAGTAAACAACGTAAGGTGATTAAAACTGCCAAATATTTTTTACAACAACACCCTGAGTATGCGCATTATGATTGTCGGTTTGATGTCATTGTTTATAACACGACGAGTAAAATGCCGCTCAAAGGACGACTGATAGACAACCAACCAGAATGGCTTCAAGGTGCTTTTATAGCCAATGCTTGGTAATAGGTACGGTATGGTAATAGCATATAGAAATACTCTTATTGATGGGTTAAATAAAGTTAGACAATCAATGACCGTTACCAAAAACCTAACCGCCATCCATAAAAATTCAGTAAAGTAGCTCAATTAATAACCAGTAAATTTACAATTACCAGATTAATTGAATTTCTATCATTGACACAATTATGCTCTAAGAGGTAAATCATGACACGGATGCATTTGCGCACTGCTATTTTTGGTTCATCACATCGCACTGCAATCGGCGCAGTGCTGATGGCTGGCATTATTAGTACGGGCTGTACCACCAACTATTTGACCAATAGCACTGAGGGAACTTATGGCGTACCAATGACTGAGCGCACCATTCCGCAGCGTTTGCTTGATCGTAGTATCGAACATACGGCCAAAATCAATGTCTACGGTCTAAGAGAAGACTTGCAGCAAATCAGTCGTATGGGCATTGATAGCTTTAATAGTGAAGTGTTATTGACAGGTGAAGTACCGACTGAAGCAATCAAAGCAGAAGTAGAAAAAGTCGTCAGCTCCATGCCAGATGTGCGCCGGGTTTATAACGAGCTGGAAGTCAGTGCTTCAAAAGGCTATAGTTCAACCGTCCATGATGGCTATATCACCTCAAAGCTACTGGCAAAAGTAGCCACGAGTGATGGGGTTAAAGCATCGCAAATCAAAGCGGTGACCAATAATGGTGTGGTTTATATCATGGGACGTATGACACCCACTCAACAGAGTCACTTAGTTGATATCGCCAATACCACGGTTGGTGTTACAGAGTTGGTATTACTAACGACGGTCGTCGATGATAGAGGCATAAAAATAAATGAAGACGACATTATGTATGAGAATAACTTGGCAACTCCTGCGGCAGTACCAGTCGTAGAAGGGGCAGCAATGTCGAACGTCAATAATTCTACCATGACAGAAGCCGCTAGTACGGCGACACCCATTATAGTGACAGAGGAAGGTGCTACCGTCGACCAACCGTCATCAAGCCCATATATCGAGCTTTATCAGAATCAGTAAAAGGGTGTCTAATGATAAAAGTCTGATAATAAAAACAATCACGGTTAATAGAACAAACATATAAGCATGATTGTTTCAGAGTGCGATGTAAATGTCCACGTAAATATAAACGGTGTGTGCTGGTCACCTTGTGTTTAGAATAGCTAATATTATAGAGCGTTAAATGACAATAAACCTAAACAGTGATAACAGTAAAAGCACGAAAAATATTCAGTCAGAACGTAATATATGAACCGTGAAAGTAGATAAAACCGCGCCAACAGTACCGCAAAAGGTCATCATTCTACTTACCAATCATTGACTGACATATAATAGGAATACTGGTTATGAAGGTTTCAAGTAAAGGCACAGCAAAAACCAAAGCACATACATTGACAGGGGTAGGCGTTACGGCTGCATTAGCGATAGGCGGCATTGCGCTGGCCACGCAGCAAGCACAAGCGTTATCAGCGCTGGCCATCGTCAATGGCATCACCGCAAATGGTGGTGTTGGTGTGAGCAAAGACATTCTATATGGCGATGAACCCTCACAAGATTTAGATATTTACTATCCAAAGCCTTTAGCACAAGCAATGAAAACCCAAAGTGTGATAGAGACCACATATCCCATGGTGGTATTTGTCCATGGTGGCTCATGGGAAAGTGGCAACAAAGAAGAATATGCTTTTGTTGGACAGAGCTTGGCGCAAGCAGGCTATATCACTGCCGTGATTAATTACCGTAAAGCGCCTGAGCATGTATATCCTGACTATGTGAAAGATGCAGCACAAGCGATAGCGTGGAGTTATGACAATGCAAAAAACTTTCATGCTGATCCTGAGCGTTTAGCGGTAATAGGACATTCTGCTGGCGCGTTCAATGCAGTTGCCGCAGTCGCTAACGAAGACTTTTTAGCGCCATATGGTGTCAAGCCAAAAGATCTTGCTGCGGTGATTGGCATCGCTGGTCCTTACAGCTATGATTTTCGTAAATTCAGTAGCGCGACAGCCTTTGGCGCAGGTGCGACGCCAGATGACGTCATGCCAGATCGTCAGATTAAAGGCGCGCAGCCACCTTATCTATTATTGACCGCCGAAAAAGACAAAGTGGTTCATGCCACCAATAGTATTAAAATGACCAACGCGCTACAAAAAGCTGGTGTCATTGTTGAAACTGGGGAAATCAGAGGTGCCAGCCATGCCACCAGTATTGGAGCAATGGCGCCGCCACTACGCTGGGTTAATGATGTTCGCGCCCAAGTATTAACCTATTTAGACAAAACGCTAAAATAATCCATACGGTCGTGTAGCTACTTTATAGTCAGTTCAGCATTAGAATATATCTATTTTATTTAGAATCGACTATACGCTATTACTTCTACTTCCAAGCAGTTGCGTAAGACAGTACTGTAAGATGCGCAAACTCTTGTTATAATATCGGCACTTTAAATTTCCATTTCAGAATCTCCACCCCACTTTACTGTAAGGCAGAATATTCTATGAGCATGAACGCTGACGATTTGATCGCATTTTTACAAACTCATTTCCCAGATGCTTTTATTCAAGCTGCCAATCAAGGCAATAAGTTTGATGTACGTGTGGTCGATGCTAGCTTTGAAGGCAAACGTGCCGTTCAGCGCCAGCAAGCGATCTATGCGCTCGTCAATGATAAGATTGCGAGTGGCGATATTCATGCGCTCAATATTCAAGCACTAACGCCTGCTGAATGGGATGTTCAATCAAAAGGCTAAATCACTATTTATAGGATTAAACTTCATAGAATAGATTGCTTAGACGATCGGTTTTAGAGGGTTTGGTTTTCATTATTTTTATACTTATCGCTAGGTTGTCACGTTTATGGATCAATTTTTAATCACCGGTAGTAGTCGTATCGCAGGGGAAGTTACTATTTCTGGCGCCAAAAATGCCGCTTTACCGTTATTGGCAGCCATGATATTGGCTGAGACCCCAACGACATTGCACAATGTGCCATCATTACAAGATGTACGGACGTTGATAGAATTGATCGGTGGCATGGGTATCCATATCCAAAAACAAGACGATACGGTTACTTGTGATACCAAGAGTATCGATAATTTTTATGCGCCGTATGATTTGGTAAAAACCATGCGTGCATCGATTTTGGTGTTAGGGCCATTATTGGCGCGTTTTGGTGAAGCAGAAGTCTCATTGCCGGGCGGCTGTGCGATTGGTTCGCGTCCAGTTGATCAGCATCTTAAAGCGTTTGAAGCAATGGGCGCTGAGATTAGCGTAGAAAATGGCTATGTAAAAGCGCGAGCACCAAAAGGTGGTAGATTGCTTGGGTGTCATTTCTCATTTGATATGATTACTGTTGGCGGTACTGAAAATGTCATTATGGCAGCAGCGCTTGCCAAAGGTACGACGGTTCTGGGCAACTGTGCGTTAGAGCCAGAAGTCGTTGATCTGGCCAATATGTTGGTTGCCATGGGTGCTAAAATTAGCGGCATCGGTACGGCAACCATGACTATCGAAGGCGTTGAGCGTCTGCATGGCTGTGAGTATTCTGTGGTAGCAGATCGCATCGAGACAGGTTCGTATCTTGCTGGCGCGTTGATGACTCGCGGTGATGTATTAACCAAAAAAACCACGGCGTCTTTATTACACCCTGTGCTTGAAAAATTTGAAGCCATGGGTGCAATTATTACCACGGGCGATGACTGGATTCGGGCGCAGATGAAAGGGCGTCCAAAGCCAGTTGATATTCGCACTCAGCCCCATCCCGGCTTTCCAACAGACATGCAAGCACAAGTAATGGCGATTGCATGTTTGGCTAATGGCACGAGTACATTCATAGAGAATATTTTCGAAAACCGTTATATGCATGTGCCTGAGCTTAACCGTCTAGGCGCTTCTATCCAAGTTGACGGTCATACAGCAGTGGTAAAAGGAGTTGAGAACTTTACAGCAGCCCCAGTGATGGCAACTGATTTACGTGCGTCTATGTCATTGGTGATGGCTGCCGCGACTGCTGAAGGCGATAGCTTGATTGATCGTATTTATCATATTGATCGTGGTTATGAGGATGTCGAAAATAAACTGCGCGCCCTTGGTGTCACGATCGAGCGTATCAATAACAAGGACTGATATTAATAGTCTTATCAAGTAAGCTTTGATAGGTATGTTATTGATAGATAGTAGTTGCATTGTGAAATTGATTGAAAGTTTGGCGTTATGAAATTAAAAAATTCTCTTTAATGAGGATGCCCACTGTATATGGACACGATGTCATTATGACTGAAGCAACCAAACCAATACCCGCCAGCGGTTTATTGAACGAAGTAAATGATGAGTTCTCAGGCTTAACGCTGGCCTTATCAAAGGGTCGTATTTTAGAGGAGACCATGCCATTGCTACGTGCGGCTGGTGTCGACTTGCTAGAAGATCCTGAAGCGTCGCGCAAACTTATTTTTCCAACCTCAAACCCCAATGTGCGTGTATTGATTTTGCGTGCTAGCGATGTACCAACCTATGTAGAGCATGGTGCTGCTGACTTTGGTGTGGCGGGTAAAGATGTATTACTGGAGCATGGCGCCAATCATGTTTATGAATTACTTGATTTGCAGATTGCTCAGTGTAAGTTGATGACTGCTGGTGTTAAAGGTGCGCCATTACCCAATCGTCGTTTGCGTATTGCCACCAAATACGTCAATGTTGCTCGTGCTTATTTTGCTAGCCAAGGTCAGCAAGTGGATGTGATCAAACTTTATGGTTCTATGGAGCTTGCGCCTTTGGTTGGCTTAGGTGATTTGATCGTCGATGTGGTAGATACTGGCAACACCTTACGCGCTAATGGACTCGAAGCACGCGACCATATCTGTGATGTCTCCTCACGTCTGATCGTTAATCAAGTGAGCTATAAGCGCAAATTTGCCTTACTTGAACCGATTTTGGACAGTTTCAAAAACAGTATTGCTAGCGCTTCATGAGTCAGCGGTAATCATTGATAATACAAAGTCTTGTTATACAAATTTTCAAACCAGTTTGGCGTTCTATGATAGACATAGCGTGCTAAACTGGTTTTATTGTCTTTATACCAAACCCAAAAAATACAAGTAGCCGCATTAAGCGCTTAGCTTGCCATGCGTGGCACTGGCACTCATTTTTCTTACTACTCTGATTTTTGAGATTGGTATTACTTGCCAGAAAACAAAAGCCCAGTATAATCTAAGTGAGATGCCAGTATAATTAAGTGAAAAGATAATAAATACGTTGATATATCATTGATCCACTTTAAAAAGGTTACTGTTTTGCTGGTGTGAATTTTATACAGCCGCTATATAAACTATAGCTTATAGCAATTTTTGATTTTTTAAATTCTTATAACCGTGTTCTATGTTTAACCACAGGATTCAGTCATGCGCCAATTAAGTACTCAAGATGCCGATTTTGACAGTCAATTGACCCAATTGCTTGCTTTTGAAACCGTCAATGATGCCGATTTATTAAAGACCGTTGACGATATCATTGCGCAAGTGCGTCATGATGGTGATAGCGCAGTACTGGCGTTGACCCAGCATTTTGATCAGCATCCAGCATCGACGATACAAGAGCTAGAGCTTTCTCAAGAGTCACTTGCTGAAGCGTTTGCCAATCTTGATGATAAAATAAAAACAGCATTGACCACGGCAGCGACGCGTGTGCAGACTTTTCATGAACGTCAAATACAAGAGACGTGGCAGTATGAAGATGAGCTGGGCAATCGCTTGGGTCAAAAAGTCACGCCGCTTGATCGCGTGGGTATTTATGTGCCGGGCGGCCTTGCCTCGTATCCTTCTTCTGTGCTGATGAATGCCATTCCAGCCAAAGTAGCTGGCGTCGCTGAGGTCATCATGGTCGTGCCAGCCCCAAATGGCGTACTAAATCCTTTGGTATTGGCAGCGGCGCATTTGGCGCAAGTTGATCGCGTTTTTACCATTGGCGGCGCACAGGCTGTGGCAGCATTGGCTTATGGGACGGAAACGATTCCAGCAGTAGACAAAATCACAGGACCCGGTAATAAATACGTCGCGGCGGCCAAACGTGCAGTATTTGGACAAGTTGGTATCGATATGATAGCTGGTCCTTCAGAAGTGCTGGTATATGCAGAGGGCGAGGCGCAAGATCGCGCTGACTGGCTAGCAATGGATTTGTTGTCACAAGCAGAGCATGACCGCATCGCGCAGGCCATCTTTGTCACGACAAGTAGCGAGCAATTAGCAGCAGTCGCTACTGAGATAGAAAAAGCATTGGCAGAATTGCCAAAAGCGGATATCGCTCGTGATTCGCTAAAAAATCGTGGCGCGCTTGTTTTAGTGAAAGACAGAGCAGAGGGCATGGCACTTATCAACCGAATTGCGCCTGAGCATTTGGAGTTGTCTGTTGATGACCCTGACGCGCTGCTTGCGGATATTCGTCACGCTGGCGCTATCTTTATGGGTCGTCATACACCAGAAGCGATTGGCGACTACTGTGCAGGGCCGAATCATGTACTACCGACATCCGGTACTGCCCGTTTTTCTTCGCCGCTAGGGGTTTATGACTTCCAGAAGAAGTCATCCATTATTTATTGTAGTGAAGCTGGCAGTAAGCCGTTGGCAGAAACGGCAGATATTTTAGCGCAACGTGAGGATCTAGAAGCTCATGCGCGTTCGGCTCGTTACCGTTACCAGTAATATGTTTTGGTACTTTTAAAAACCACCTTAAAAATTACTTTTGGAATTTATTGTTAATAGCCTTTATGGCTAATAGTAGGATAATTTATGAGTGAGTTAAAAACAGATACCAGACTTTGGTCATCTAAAGCACGCAATTTGTCACCTTATGTCCCTGGTGAACAGCCGCAACATGACAATTTATGCAAATTAAATACCAACGAAAACCCATTTCCGCCCTCACCAAAAGTAGGGGAAGCCATCGCTAAAATTTTGGAGCAGCAGGCGGATGACTTGCGTTTGTATCCAGCGCCTGAGTCTGATGATTTACGTGCCGCATTGGCGCAACTGTACGATCTTGATGTTAACCAAGTATTCGTGGGTAATGGCTCGGATGAAGTGTTGGCACTGGTGTTCGCTAGCTTCTTTATGAAAGAGCGCCCGGTATTAGCGCCTGATATTAGTTATAGCTTTTATCCAGTATATGCACAGACATTTGGTGTAGAGCTGGTACAAATAGCATTAGAAGAAGATTTCAGTATCGACCCCGATACATATCGCCAGCCTTGTAGCGGTATTATTATTGCCAATCCCAATGCGCCGACTGGTTTATTATTATCGCTTGCCGATATTCGTAAACTGGCTAGTGAGCATTCGAACGCAGTGGTTGTGATTGATGAGGCTTATATCGATTTTGCTCATATAAAAGATGGCAATTCAGACGCTCAGGTCTCAGCAGTGAGCTTGATCAATGACTGCGATAATATTCTAGTGACGCAGACCTTTTCAAAGTCACGTTCGCTTGCTGGATTACGTGTTGGTATGGCTTTTGGCAACCCGTCGCTGATTGAAGCACTAACGCGTATGAAAAACAGTTTTAATAGCTATCCCTTAGATAAATTGGCACAAGTGGGTGCGACTGCCAGTGTGTTAGATATCGATTATTTTGAGAAAACCCGTCAGCAAGTGATTGATTTGCGTCAATCTTTAACAGCGGAGCTGACTGTATTGGATTATGAGGTGCTGCCATCACACGCAAACTTCGTGTTTGTCCGTCCTAAAGATGGCAATGCGAGTGCGGTCGCCAGTGCATTGCGTGAGCAGGGTATTATCGTTCGTCATTTTGATAAGCCGCGTATTGCAGACTACCTACGTATTACGGTTGGTACGGCAGAGCAAAATCAGCGTTTGATTGATGCTTTAAAAGAGCTACATATAGATACTGGCGTTACAGCTGGTTAATGACTTGCTTGCTATGTCTATATCGATTGATGTTACTAATGAGTGTTAAAGACAAGCCTGCTAACGTAATGTTAAGCAGGCTTTGTTTTTGATTATTTCTTAAGACAATACTTAATTTTATTTGCTCAGGTTATCTTGGGCAAGTACTGACAGTAGGTTGCCCACCTTATCTAAGCACTCTTGATATTCAGCATCGCAATCAGAAGCGACAGTAATACCGCCACCAGCCCATAAATTGATGTATCTGCCTTTATCTAACTCATTGTCTGGTGAGATGCTGGCTTGCAGCGTGCGAATCAGCACATTCCATTGACCACTACCATCAAAATTCATATAACCCATGGTGCCGCAGTAAGCACCGCGCGGGCCTGTTTCTAGTTCAGAAATAATTTCAACTGCCCGCTTTTTGGGTGTACCAGTGATAGAGCCGGCAGGTAGACTACCAAATAATACCGTCAGTGGATGGGTATCTGTCTTTAGCTCAGCGCTGATCGTACTAACCATATGATGGACATTGCTAAAACTTTCGATCGCAAATAATTTTGGTACTTTCACGCTACCTATCTTGGCATATTTACCCAAGTCATTACGCAGTAAATCGACAATCATGACGTTTTCGGCACGATCTTTTTCACTATTTATCAGTTGTTGCTTATAGATATGGTCTTGTTCAGCCGTTGCACCGCGCGGCATCGTTCCTTTGATTGGCTTGGTGTGGATGTAGTGGCTGCCAGTCTGATTGTCTTTATTAAACGTAAAAAACAATTCTGGAGAGCAGCTTAGTAATTCAAAATGGCTTTGTTGTTCAGTCATTTTATTTGGTTTAGTAGTACAGTCTTGCCTATTGATATGGGTTTTATCGCCCATATATTTGGTGCTCAAATACCCTGCAAATGGCGCATGGGTATTACGATGCAGACTGGGTAAGTAATCAATGAGAGAGGAGAGGGGTTCACCGCGTTTGTCTTTATGGGGAAGGCAGCCATACCACTCTTGAGTCAAATTGATTTGATAACAGTCACCTTGCTCTAGATAGTTTTGGGTTTGATTAAAGGCTTGCTGGTAATGATGCTTATGCCATCGCGCTGTTAGTATTAAAGGAGTCGGCTTTAATAATGTTTCAAACTCCGCCTGATTAAGATGTTTATCAGACTAATTTTTTTTCTAAAGCATCTAAATAGGAGATAAGCGTTGTCACGAGTGCGTTTTTTTTATTGTCAGTCTCATCAAATGTATTATGGGTTTCGTTCACAGTTAATGTCCAAGCAGAGTCACTATATTCATCAGCGGGTGTCAGATAAATATCATAATGTCCCAGTACGGCACAAGGCTGCGTTGCCAGTTTAATGTCGGCAGCTGGACTTAGGTCGCGTGCGGACATGTCATAACCGATAAAACCTACTAAGCCATGATGGTAGCTTGGTTTGTCATTTGCGTTATTCGATGGTTTTGAATCATTGCTATGCTTGTCATAGGTTTGACTATAAGTAATTAACTCGTGCTGCCATGCCACATAGCTCATATGGGTGGTGGTGATGGCGTTGTGCTTAGTATTATGAGAAAGACAAGCATCACGGCAATGTTTGATGACTTTATAAGGCGTTGATGATTCATTAGACAGTGTGTGATTGGTAGGATAAACCGACCAGCTGGTTTTAGGCAGCAAACCAATCACTGGTCTGCCATCATTATTGAGCCAAACCAGTTGCCAGTTCGCCTCAGTATCTTGCGCTGCTAGATGCTTTTGTAATTGTGGCATCAATGCTGCCGCAGACAAGTCACCAAAACGCCAGCTAGGTTTGGTAGCTGGCGAGATGGCAGAAGCTGTCTGCTCCGTTGTATTATGATGTGCTGCAAGCATATGCTAAGCGTCAAATTTTTTGATAATTAGGGTAGCGTTAGTACCACCAAAGCCAAAGCTGTTGCTCATTAGCGTTTCAAGCTTGGCTTCACGCATTTGAGTGACGATATCAAAGCCTTCAGCGGCAGGATCTAATTCTTCAACATTAATGCTTGGGGCAATAAAACCTTCTTTTAGCATCAATAAGCAATAAATCAGCTCTTGCGCACCGACCGCACCCAAGCTATGGCCTGTCATAGATTTGGTCGAGCTGATAGCGGGTACTTTACTGACATCATCACCAAATACTTTTGCAATGGCTTTAAGCTCAGTCATATCACCTAGTGGCGTACTAGTGCCATGGCTATTGATGTAATCAACGCTCTCCAAGCCCGCTTCAGCCAATGCTTGTTGCATACAACGTACAGCACCTTCACCACTTGGAGCGACCATTTCTGCGCCATCAGAGCTGGCACCATAACCGACGATTTCGGCTAAAATATTGGCGCCACGTGCTTGGGCATGCTCTAAACTTTCAACGACAACCATAGCACCACCAGCTGCAATCACAAAACCATCACGATTCTTGTCATAAGCTCTTGATGCCAGTGTTGGCGTGTCATTATATTGAGTGCTAACCGCACCCATGGCATCAAACATGCAAGACTGTGTCCAATGCTCAGATTCACTACCGCCAGCCAGCACCACGTCGGCTTTGCCTAGCTGAATTAACTCAGCAGCATGACCGATACAATGGGTTGACGTTGCGCAAGCAGAAGCGAGAGAGTAAGAAACCCCTTGGATTTTTAGACCTGTTGCCAGTGCTGCTGATACCGAGCTGCCCATGGTTTTTGGCACCGCCATGGCGCCGACACCGCGAAGGCCTTTTTCGCGCATGGCATCCACAGCATTAACGATATTTTCTGTCGATGCACCGCCCGAGCTCGCTACTAAGCCCACACGTGGATTACTATTAATAGTCTCAAGGGATAAACCTGAGTGTTCAATCGCGTTTAGTGCGCTAACATAAGCATAGAGACTGGCATCACTAAAAAACCGCTTCAATTTACGATCGATACCGCTGGTATCAAGCAGTGATTGATCGATACTGCCACTAACGTGTGACTTAAACTCATGCTCAGCATAAGAGTCATTGAACGTAATACCAGACTTTCCTTCTTTAAGAGCAGTAGTGACCGTGGCTAAATCATGTCCGATACAAGAGACAATCCCTGCTCCAGTGATAACGACGCGACGCATATTCTATTCCTTATGAGTAACGATTTGCAGCTATTGACATGCAATAATCGTTGTAAATCTATATATGAGGTTTAACTATTAATTAATTTGAGCATTATAGTGAAAAAATAGTCTATGTAGATAACGATAGCATGAATTAAAGTAACTACAGTATATTAAAGACGATATCAATTCAGTGTACAATTATGCTCTAACTTACGGCACATGATAACGTATCAAGCGTTGAAAATCTTTGGACAAGTGTAAAATAATGGCGAGATAGCTTCTATGGCTACAAGGTAATGAGAAAGTGAGTGGCTATGAAGCCCTTTTATTCAAGCAGTTGCTTTGCTATTTATGAAAAACAATGTGGGTGAACTAAAGGCTATGGTTAAGTTAGACAAAAATTAAGTTATACTTTTAGATACAAAATTTGTGATAGCGATAACATTGTTCGCACTGACATCAACCACAGTGGTTCGCTAGAATGACATAGTCAGTATTTTTATATAATAAAACAAAATTAAACTTCTTCTTTATTAAAGGATATTCCGATGGCAAAGCGTAGCACTCTCTCTAAAAGCATCAATACTGTAGGATCTTTTACGCGTAATAACTTAGAGCGTATGGGCGCTTTGATCGATGGTATGAATGCTAAAACCAGCAAGCCGCGTCAATATAAAGCGGTTAATTTGGGCGATGAAGACTATCAGCAAGATTTATTTCGGGAGCAAACGTTGAAGGCGACTCAGCAGTTGCTGGGGCCACGTTTTGCAACTTATGGTAAATATGCCAAAAAGGTAGTACCAAACAGTTTTTTCCAATCGACAGTCGATGGGGCTTTCGCTCAAGTAGCCAAACTTGCGTCTAATTGGAGTCAAATTGATTTGCCTAATGAGCATCGGTTTGCCAGTGTCGCAAGCTTAGATGACGAAGAGCGTTATGCATTAGCTACCGATATCGCCAATCAAAACCGCGCATTGGCGACGATGGGCGGTTTGACTGGTCTGGCTGGGCTTCCAGGTATGCTGGCTGACACATTGTGGGTATTGTTGGTATCATTAAGAACTATTTATCAGTTGGGTGCTGTATACAATAAGCCACTGACAGGTAAACAAGGTATCAAAATGGCTTATGAGCTGCTCTCAAATGCTGACCTAAGCAAAATGCAAGAGAAGCAAGCTTTACTTGCAGGTATCGGTATCGGCAAAGGTCTACTAGATAATGCTCAAAGCAACGGTTTACATAGTGAGCTTAAAAACTTAGGCCTGAAAAATAAAAACGTTAATTTTTATGCTGAGCAAATTGATAGTATTGCCAGTCAAGTTGGCATCGATTTGGATCAAATCAATTTGTCATGGGTGCGTCGTTTCTTACCAGCCACCGCCGTCATCATTGGTATGCGCTATAACAGTCAATTGATTGATGAAGTGATTGGTGTGGCTCAAGCAACTTTTGCGCCAGAGGCAAAACTTGCCAACCGTGCTATCACAGATGATAGTAGTAATGAAGCAGAGGTCAAAAAACCTACTGATAGTAATGAGCAGGAAAGTAGTGAGAAGCAGGAAGGTAACCAGACAAAAGACACCATAAACAAAGACACTAAGCAAGAAAACGATAAGCAAAAGAGTAAGGCAGATGAATCATCCGATGACACATCAGCTCAGGTAGATAAAGTCACCGACAAGCCAAGCAAGTAAACAGAATCTGCACGTCTATTTTTATATGGTCTTCTTTTAACCAAACTAGCAAAGTTGGAATCAGCTAGTTAACTATCTCTAAGATTGGCGATACTATCTTATCTCTCTTGAAATCTAAGATAGTATCGCCATCTAGTGCTCATAAATTGCTATTTTTTAATACTCAATGCTTTACCTAAATTGTAAATGCACCTGCTTTTAAAGCCATGTTTAATAACCCGTTTTTGCAGTTAGTTTTTAATTAAAAACAGAGAAAATGGTATCGAAATAGGTTGACTGCATATCTAGCAAATATTGTAAAGCACAACTACTCATAAGTGGTTGAAATAGCTGCAACAACTCTTTATAATACACTGTCCTAAAAATGGGTGCGCCAAAATCTGTCACTAACGTCAGATAGATGGTGTAATACTCCATTTTTTTGTTTTATACCAAACGGGAGAAGGATGCCTTATGGCAACAACTAACCAATTGATTCGTAAAGGCCGCAAAACCATCAAGGAAAAGTCAAAAGTTCCTGCGTTGGAAGCGTGCCCACAGCGTCGCGGTGTATGTACTCGTGTATATACTACCACGCCAAAAAAACCTAACTCAGCCATGCGTAAAGTATGTCGTGTACGTTTGACTTCAGGCTATGAAGTATCAAGCTACATTGGCGGCGAAGGTCATAACCTACAAGAGCACAGTGTTGTTCTTATCCGCGGTGGTCGTGTAAAAGATCTACCAGGTGTACGTTATCACACGGTTCGCGGTGCACTAGATTGCGCAGGCGTTAAAGACCGTAAGCAAGGTCGCTCTAAGTACGGTGCTAAGAAGCCTAAAGTTTAATAGCTAAACGTTATTAACTAAAGTTTTTTGCACTATCCAATAACTGTGCATGGGTTTGGTGTCAGCGGTAATATGATTGGTATATCAGTAATTTTATATCGATCAGCTACTTTTAAAACATACCACCATGCAGTAAGGCTAACTGACAACTCGTAACTATGTCTTATTGACAAGTATGATGTTGTGAATGTTAGACACTCCTGAAGATAAGGAAATTTATTATGCCAAGACGTCGCGTCGTTGCTACCCGTGAGATCCTACCGGATCCTAAGTTTGGTAGCCAAACTGTTGCAAAATTCATCAACCATGTAATGAGTCATGGTAAAAAATCTACTGCTGAGCGTATCGTTTACGGTGCACTTGAAACAGTAAGTGAAAAGCGCAAGATCGAAGATCCAGTATCTTTCTTCGAAGAAGTACTTGAAAATGTACGCCCAATGGTAGAAGTAAAAGCTCGCCGCGTCGGCGGTGCAACCTACCAAGTACCAATGGAAGTACGCCCCTCCCGTCGTACTGCCTTGGCTATGCGTTGGTTAGCAGAAGCTGCTGCTAAGCGTTCTGAGAAATCAATGGCTTTGCGTTTGGCAGGCGAATTGAATGATGCTGCTGATGGCAAAGGCGCTGCTATGAAAAAGCGTGACGAAGTTCATCGCATGGCAGATGCTAACAAAGCATTCTCTCATTACCGTTTTTAAGCTACTGTTGAATAGTAGCTTTAGATTATTGGCTCACGTCAACTAATCTTAGATTGTTATTTATTCTATTGATTACCGCCATCATTAATCATGTTGTTAGTAGGGTTTATCCACTAGTAACTGAGATGGCGGATATCTATCTAGATGCCTTTCTAAAAATATATTTTTTAGCATAGAGCGTCCCAAATTTGATACCGCAATATTCTTAGTATTTGCTCTTTTTTTGTCCATATTAGGCTCAATAATCAGTAAGTAATATTACGAAGCTGACAGCTTTGTCATAGAGTATGAGGTAGAGACACAATACATTATTATATACACGACTTTTCCTAGGAAAACACTATGGCTCGTAAAACTCCCCTAAACCGCTATCGTAATATTGGTATCTCAGCGCATATCGATGCTGGTAAGACAACCACTACTGAGCGTGTTTTATTCTATACCGGTGTTAGTCACAAGATTGGCGAAGTACATGATGGCGCAGCTACCATGGACTGGATGGAACAAGAACAAGAGCGCGGTATTACTATTACCTCAGCGGCAACAACTTGTTTTTGGTCAGGTATGGGAAAACAGTTTGACGAACACCGCATCAATATTATTGACACCCCTGGTCACGTTGATTTCACGATCGAAGTTGAACGTTCTATGCGTGTACTTGATGGCGCTTGCATGGTTTACTGTGCAGTAGGCGGCGTTCAGCCACAGTCTGAGACCGTATGGCGTCAGGCGAACAAATATAAAGTGCCACGTCTTGCATTTGTAAATAAAATGGATCGTGTTGGTGCTGATTTCTATCGCGTTATTGAGCAAATCAAAACCCGTCTTGGTGGTAAGCCAGTACCATTGGTTATCCCAATTGGCAAAGAAGATGACTTTGAAGGTGTTGTTGATCTAGTAACCATGAAAGCTATTTATTGGGATGAAGCGTCTCAAGGCATGGAATATGATGAACGTGACATCCCAACTGAACTACAAGAAAAAGCGGAAGAGTATCGCGAATATCTTGTAGAAAGCGCTGCTGAAGCAAACGAAGAGCTCATGAATGAGTATCTTGAAAGCGGCGAATTGTCTGTAGATCAGATTAACAGTGCCATTCGTCAGTTGACGATTGATAACGAAATCATTCCACTTCTTTGTGGTACTGCCTTTAAAAACAAGGGTGTACAAAAGATGCTGGATGCAGTTATTCAGTATCTTCCAGCGCCAATGGATGTACCTGCTATTAAAGGTATCCTTGATGACAAAGATGAAACTGAAGGCACCCGTGAAGCGTCAGATGAAGCACCATTTTCAGCTTTAGCATTCAAAATCATGAATGACAAGTTCGTTGGTAACTTAACCTTCGTTCGTGTTTATTCAGGTGTTCTAAAGCAAGGTAGCAGCGTTTATAACCCAGTTAAAATGAAGCGTGAGCGTGTTGGCCGTATTGTACAGATGATGGCGAACTCTCAAGAAGAGCTTGCAGAAATTCGTACTGGTGATATCGCAGCATTAGTTGGCATGAAAGATGTAACGACTGGTGATACGCTATGTGACGAAAGCAATGTTATCACGCTTGAGCGCATGGAATTCCCAGATCCAGTTATCAGCCTAGCGGTTGAACCTAAGACCAAAGCTGACCAAGAAAGAATGTCAATTGCTTTAGGTCGTTTGGCAAAAGAAGATCCGTCATTCCGTGTACATACAGATGAAGAGTCTGGTCAGACAATCATCAGCGGCATGGGTGAATTGCATTTAGAAATTCTAGTTGACCGTATGAAGCGTGAGTTTAACGTTGAAGCTAACATCGGTGCGCCGCAGGTTGCTTATCGTGAAACAATCCGTAGCACTGTTGAGCAAGAAGGCAAATTTGTACGTCAAACTGGTGGCCGTGGTAAATTTGGTCACGTTTGGTTACGCCTTGAGCCACTTGATCCAGCAGGCGACGTTGAATACGAATTTGCTGAAGAAGTTGTTGGTGGTACTGTACCTAAAGAATTCCATGGTGCGGTCGACAAAGGTATTCAAGAGCGCATGAAAAACGGCGTACTTGCTGGCTATCCTGTTGTTGGCGTTAAAGCAACACTTTATGATGGTTCTTACCATGACGTTGACTCTGATGAGCTATCATTTAAGATGGCAGGCTCTATGGCCTTCAGAAAAGGTTTCTTGGCAGCTGATCCAGCGTTACTTGAACCAATCATGAAAGTCGAAGTGGAAACACCTGAAGACTACATGGGCGATATCATGGGCGATCTTAACCGTCGTCGTGGTCTAGTACAGGGTATGGAAGACTTGCCTGGTGGTACTAAGCAGATTCGTGCTGAAGTACCGTTATCAGAAATGTTTGGTTATGCCACGCAAATGCGCTCAATGTCACAAGGCCGTGCTACTTATTCAATGGAATTCCAGAAATATGCGGAAATTCCAAAATCAGTTGCTGCTGAAATCATCTCTAAATTTAACTCTAAAGATGATGACGAATAAATAATAATCTATTAAATATGACAATATAGGACGTGTTTCTATGTTGTCAGTATAGAATGCACCAATAACTTGTTAAAATACTTGTTATTGGTCGCGATTTTCTTATAATATCTGCACATTATTATGTGCACACTTTTAACACTTATCTTAAGTGGTCAAGATTGTCTTAGTTATCGTATTGATACGAACTAAGCATTTGACCCCAAAAAAAGAGGAAATACCCATGGCAAAGGCCAAGTTTGAACGCAAAAAGCCACACGTCAACGTCGGCACCATCGGACACGTTGACCATGGTAAAACAACCCTTACCGCTGCAATCGCAACCGTAGCAGCAATCACCTCTGGTGGCGAAGCCAAAGACTACGCGTCTATTGACTCAGCCCCAGAAGAAAAAGCACGTGGCATCACCATCAACACCTCACACGTAGAATATGACACAGACGCACGTCATTATGCTCACGTAGATTGCCCAGGTCACGCCGATTATGTTAAAAACATGATCACTGGTGCCGCTCAAATGGACGGCGCAATCTTAGTCGTATCAGCCACTGACGGCCCAATGCCACAGACTCGTGAGCACATCCTGCTTTCG
>NZ_AUSW01000026.1 GCF_000471625.1 Psychrobacter aquaticus CMS 56 | reverse complement strand
CTATATAGAATGTACTAGGCGTACTAATAGAACTCGTTAATTTTAATATTTTTTGAATTCAATTTACTTGATGGATAACATAGTACGACGTTTTAAGGGCTTAGCATAAGTGGAAGAGCATGATTTAATGTGTTTATAGAAATCATCATAAACCTGATCAAATGCCTCTTCATTCTTTTCAAGTATATTTAAAATACTATCGCTAGGATTCGTTTCATATTCGCGCTGTGCAATTAATAAGTTCGCTCCCGCTCTTAAAAATAATACATATTCTTCTTCAAGCTCTGGAAAGTACAAAGCTATTAATATTTCTATTTTTCCACCTTCTCTATAGAACTTATCAACATCTAAAGTTTTCTCATAATTTTTCAAAAAACGTTTGGCTTCGACTTCCTTAATAATTGCTGCAAAATCAACTAGTCTAAAAACTAGTTCCTCAAACTTTATTCTTAGAAAGGCTTTATATTCTTTTTTTCGCTCAGAGTTTTGAGTGATGAGAATGCCGCATAAACCAAAGGTTCCGATTATACAAGCTGCTACTAGACCTTCACTTAATCCAATCCGCTCTAGCCATGTAATACTATTTACCAGTTCGATACTATCCATCTAATTTTTCCAGTCCTGTAGTCATATAATCTATTTTTATGTGAGAGCTGCACAAGAAGTAAAACTTAACTTTGTGAGTAATCAGTCTATTCTAATTTACCACCAAATCATCACGTTGCGGCACAGAATTTAGTACTGATTGCATCAGTTACTTTACCAATAACCACACTGATTAAAGTGGAACAAAAGAACAGCTCTAAAACCAAAATCCAACCATAAAAAAAGAGCTGCCAAATTACTTTAGCAGCTCCTTTATAAACTATAATAAATTCTTTATAGTCACAATAATCTTAGATATTTAGTTAGTCATAATAATCTTAGATATTTAGTTAGTCATAATAAGATTCTTTAACCATATCTGCGGTATATCTAGCATTCACTCTACTCAATAGACTAGTCGCAGTAGGAGCTCTATTATTAGGTAATCCAAAATTCAAAAATGTTGGCATATTAAATTTCAGCGGAACGCTTCCTTCATAGTTATAAATAATCTCTTGGTCAATTTTTCCATCTTGACTAACATCTACTAGAGTTTTAGTTAAATATCCAGCGACGTTATATTCAGCTTTTTCGATCACATCCTGAATATTATTGAAGCTATCATATTCAAACGTAGCACCAGTGGCTAAATTAGCTTTATTATAAGTTACTTTAATATCAATAACATCTATGCCACCAGAATTGTTATTGGTTGTCTCTCTAATAATATTTTTTTGATTATCATAAGCATAGTTGACCGTTCGAACACTTCCATAATCAAGTGAGCTATCAATCAGCTTTGTAACGTTACCTTGGTTATCATAGTTGTATTCAAAAGTCTCATACAATTTTTTGACTTCGGTGTTAGTAACATTATTACCTTCTAGATAATATAAAGCAGACTTGGCTACGTAATTAGTAGCATTGAGAGTTATATACCTGATTCTATCTATACTACCGTTGTTATATTCATCAGTCTCAATTTGTTCTAATTGATTTAAACTGTTATAAATGTATGTACTTGTCGAATTATAAAAATAACTTGTATCGCTTGTATCACTCTTCGTTATTTGCGCTATATCACCATTTAAGTTGTATTGATAAGATACTGTTCTTTCGAGCACACTATCTCCATCATCATTAGCTTGATACGCTATCAACTGATCTTTATCGTTATATACCCAAATCTCAACTCTATCAAGCTGTTTGTCTAAACCACGGGTGCTTTCTCGACGGATTAAGCGGCTTTTATTATCATAAGTAAATCCCTCTGATGAATTAGCTCGTTCAGGATTATAAGAAGATAAATATTCTGTTTCGATAAGCTGTTTTTTTGCATTAAAATAAGCAATTTCTGTCGCGTTTACATAACCAAAACCATTTCCTCGATAAGATTTAGTGCTGACACCAGCAATAGTGGCATCTAGAGGCTTCGCGTCTTTCGAATTTTCAACACCATCACCATCAGTATCTAGATCACAGTCATCAATGATTCCATCTTTATCTAAATCAGCTTGTCCAGAATTACTAGCGGTAACGTCTTTACATTTGTCACTAGGCGTATTAACAGGTGGGTTATCAGAGCCGTTATTACTCTGACTATCAGAATCAGAGCCTCCGCCACAAGCCGTTAACGAAGTGGCGAAAAGAGCAACAGCAATAGCAGAGCTTAATTTTTTGATGGGATGGATGCTTGGCATGCAAGAACTCGCTTAAGAAGATTATTTAGTGGTTTATGCTATGCACCAAACCACATTTACTTGTTACATATTATAAACTTAAAATAACTTTTTATAAAAAATAGGATTATAGGTTTTTATAAAAACTAGTCAACATATTTTTATAGATCAAACAATAAAAAAGAGCCACCAGATTACTCTAGCGGCTCTTTTGTAAAATTAAAACTAAGTCTTAACTAAACCAAACTATTTACCGCATCAACGACAGCGTCAGTCGTGATGCCGAACTCTTTATATAGCTCATCTGCTGGCGCTGACTCACCATAGGTAGTCATACCAATGACTTTGCCATCTAGACCAACGAACTTATACCAGTAGTCTACATGAGCGGCTTCTACTGCGACGCGAGCACGGATATTGGCAGGCAGTACGTCTTCACGATAGCTCGCCTCTTGCTCTACGAAAATCTCTGCACATGGCATAGACACCACACGTACGCCAATGCCATTGCTGCTTAGCTTCTCGTATGCTTCCATCGCTAGGCCAACTTCTGAACCAGTGGCGATAATGATAGCTTGTAGCTCCCCCTGCTCTTTCGCAAGTACATAACCACCTTTGGTAATGTTCGCGACTTGCTCGCTGTCACGCGCTTGATGTGGCAAGCTTTGACGGCTAAAGATTAGCGCTGATGGATTGTTTTCTGATTTGATCGCTTCAACCCACGCGCTGGCAGATTCGGTCGCATCACACGGACGCCATGTGCGTAGATTTGGCGTGGTACGTAGACTAGTCAATTGCTCAACTGGCTGATGCGTTGGGCCATCTTCACCCAGACCGATAGAGTCATGCGTATAAACATGAATGACGCGCTGCTTCATCAATGCACCCATACGGACAGCGTTACGCGCGTATTCCATAAACATGAGGAACGTCGCTACGTAAGGGATAAAGCCACCATGCAATGCGATACCGTTAGCAATAGCGGTCATACCGAACTCGCGCACACCATAATAGATATAGTTGCCGTCAGCGTCGGTCTCAATACCTTTCGCGCCTTTAAACAATGTGAGGTTCGAGCCAGCTAAATCTGCTGAGCCGCCCAATAATTCTGGCAATAATGGCTGCAAGCTATTAATCGCATTCTGACTGGCTTTACGACTGGCGACATCACCGCCCGCTTCTTGAGTTTGTTGAATATAGGCTTGCGCTTGGCTTTCAAAATCCTCTGGCAACTCGCCATTTAAACGACGTAATAGTTCAGAAGCCAGTTCTGGATAGGCCTTTTTATAAGCTTCAAAGTCCGCATCCCAGTTCTTTTGCTGTACGTCGCCTTTGGCTTTGGCATCCCACGCTTCATAGATTTCATCATCTAACTCAAACGGCGCATGCGTCCAAGACAGTGCATCACGAGTCAAGATAATTTCGTCATCACCGAGTGGCGCGCCATGGCTTGCCGCTAGGCCTTGTTTGTTCGGGCTACCAGCACCGATGGTAGTTTTACAAATGATTAAACTTGGCTTGGTAGTCTCTTTGATCGCTTGCTCAGTCGCTTGCGTGATGGCATCAGTATCATGACCATCGACTTTGATGACTTGCCAGCCATACGATTCAAAGCGCGCTTGCGTATCATCCGTAAACCAACCTTCGACATTACCATCGATAGAGATGCCATTGTCATCGTAGAAGAATACTAGCTTGCCAAGCGCTAACGTGCCAGCCAAGGAGCACACTTCATGACTGATGCCTTCCATCAAGCAACCATCGCCTAAGAACGCATACGTATGATGATCAACGATGTTATGACCCTCACGATTAAACTGCGCCGCTAACGTCTTCTCTGCAATCGCAAAACCGACGGCATTAGCAATACCCTGTCCTAATGGACCTGTCGTGGTTTCAACACCAGGTGTATAACCAAGCTCAGGATGCCCTGGGGTTTTTGAATGCAACTGACGGAAGCCCTTTAGATCATCGACGCTGACGTCATAGCCTGATAAATGTAGCAGAGAGTAGATAAGCATCGAGCCATGACCGTTTGACAGTACAAAGCGATCACGGTTGTGCCAGCTAGGATCAGCGGGATTGTGCTTCAAAAATTTGCGCCACAACACTTCGGCAATATCAGCCATACCCATTGGCGCACCCGGATGTCCAGAGTTGGCTTTTTGAACCGCGTCAAACGACAGTACACGGATGGCATTGGCTAGTTTACGTTCGTTAATTGGGGTGGGCATAGCGTGTCCTAAGATTAAAGGAAAGTTTATTTGATTTAAAAAGGTTATTGAACTGAATTTACTTAGATATCGAAATAGGTGGCTCATTATAAACTAAGTAGCAACAATTTTCCCTGTTACTCCTAGTCCACAACTTGATCGGGTCACATAATAAAAAATCAATTGATCGTTAACGACTTCAATATAATGTTTCTCAAATTCTTGATAGCAAACATACTGAAGCCATTTTTCCTCTAAATAATCTGCCATTTGCTGATAGCTTATGTTATTTGCAAATTTACAATACAACGTAAGCATACAATTTGCGTCATCATGACGTTCCTGATAAATAAAATCACAGCGATGATTACTTTCAATACAACAGAAAAATACATTGGCATCTATTTCAAAGCCTAACAAACTGTCGCCACTACTTTGACCGTAGATGAGATATTGCGAGTAATTCAATTCATCAACTATGTTCAAAATCTTCATGACGTTAATACCATCAAATTTCAATACGTTCAGCACCGCCCATAAATGGACGCAATACTTCTGGAATCGTGATGCTACCGTCCGCATTTTGATGGTTTTCCATGACTGCCAACAACGTACGACCGACTGCTAGACCTGAGCCATTTAGCGTGTGTGCCAAGCTAGTTTGTTTGCCGTCTTTGACACGCGTACCCATACGGCGCGCTTGAAAGTCACCACAGTTAGAGCAGCTAGAGATCTCGCGGTAGGTATCTTGGCTCGGCAACCAGACTTCGATGTCATAAGTTTTTTGTGCGGCAAACCCCATATCGCTCGTACATAGCTGCATGGTGCGGTATGGCAAGTTCAACTGTTGCAAGATATATTCAGCCTGTCCTGTCATCGCCTCTAATAGATCATCAGATTGCTCTGCGGTGCCAACATTGACCATCTCAACTTTTTCAAACTGATGCTGACGAATCAGACCACGCGTATCACGCCCGTGTGAACCCGCTTCACTACGGAAACATGGCGTATGCGCTGTGAATTTCAATGGCAATTCTTTTATATCCAGACGCTCACCGCGCACCAAGTTGGTCATCGGCACTTCAGCCGTTGGAATCAAATAAAAGTCTATGTCATCATTATTAGTATGGTTGCTCAGCTTAAACAAATCATCTTCAAACTTAGGGAGCTGTCCTGTACCTTTTAGGCTGTCGCTATTGACAATATAGGGCACATAGGTCTCAAGATAGCCATATTTCATGGTGTGCGTATTCAGCATAAATTGAATCAATGCACGATGCAGTTGCGCAAGCTGCCCTCTGAGCACGTTAAAGCGGCTACCAGTCAACTTAGTTGCTGCTTCAAAGTCCAGCATACCGAGCGTCTCACCGATATGCGTATGATCTTGAATCTCAAAATCAAACTCACGCGGCGTGCCCCACTTGCGTACTTCCACGTTATCGTCTTCTGACGTACCCACTGGCACATCTGCGGCTGGAATATTTGGGATTTGCAAGGCTGCTTGCGTAATACGCTCTTGCAAGGTACGCAGCTCGTCTTCGGCGGCTTTAATCTCACCACTGACACTCTGCATTTCAGCCAATAACTCACTGGCATCTTCGCCTGACTTTTTCAGTGCACCCACTTGCTTAGCCCCAGCGTTACGGCGCGATTGTAACTCTTCCGTTTTGACTTGTAGAGATTTACGCTCAGACTCAACGTTTTGCCAAAAGTCCATATCAAGCGCATAACCACGATTGGCCAGCTGCTGTTGTAGGTCGCTTAAATCGCCGCGTAAGAGTTTCGGATCAATCATAGTAGTTGCCTGTAACACTAAAGGTGAGTAAAAGGGTTCAAAAATATTATTAATATAATCACTGCCCAGCATATCGTTATCACTAGATTAGTAACAATTGGCTGTGCCGATATAATACCAAGACCCAGCAGATTTGACCATGTTTTGGCTATATTTCAGTGAACAGAGTGGCTTATATGTTTCATTTAGGAGTACTTTTCGGTAAGATAAGCGCATGCCTTTTTTCCACTTTCAGCCAAGTATGGCGTAGCTGCTTTCATTTGGCGATTTAAACCCAACGCTTTTAATACAAGTATTTGAGAAACCTTTATGGCCTTGTACCCGTACACTTTGCAACCTGTTGCCTTAAATATAACTGAGGCTGAATTTCAACAAGCACAGTATGAACTGTTTGCCAGCGCCAGTCCTTCTTTTGGTCTAAAAAGTATCAAAACGAAAGAATGGATCATCATGGCAGTTGTCGTGGTATTAGCCATTGCAGGGCTGATCTTTGTTACGGGCTATTCAACCATTATTTTTTGGCTGATGCTGGTATCAGTAGTGATTTATTTACTGGTTCGTACCCTTGGGTTTAAATGGTATGTCAAAAGAGAGTTTGAAAAACAAGTCGCTGATCAAGAAATGCCTGATGAGATGCGTCAAATGAAATTGGGCGTACAAAAGCATGGCTTAGTCATGGCTATGCCAGTCAATCAACCCGATACGTTCAATAGCAACCAAATGCGCGGTATGCAAATGCGTGCAGGCGCCACTCAGCAAGCAGTTATTCCTTGGCATGCTGTTAAGAGTTGGGATGAGACTGACGACTACCTCTTTATAATGTTTGAGATGAAAGGTCAACAAGGCAGCCAGATCGTACCTAAGCGTTTACAAGCACAAAAGTTCCCAATTGATACAGTACGTCAGCATTTACAAGAAGTGGTTCCAGCAAAAGGATTGAATCCTGAGAATTTGCAACCACCAGCTTAATTCGGTAGTGCCTTTTGGCAAGTGTAGCGGCTATAGCGATGTCATGTGTGATCACCAATTCACGTATGACATTGCTATCATCACAACATAACAGACAACCTTATATTTATTATTGGTATGCACTCATCAGGCTTCTAATCAATGACAAGCTATGATAACCACTCTCTAAACAACACACCTCACTGTTTTTAAGCACTATCTATCACCACAAGATCACCACCTCTTTATCAATCAAATAGTGCCAGTCTTTTTGACTCGCTTACCTTGTAAAACTGTTTTCTACATATTTTTTAGCGTTTATACGTCTTTGATCGCTGAGAAAGCCGTCTAAAATCACTCTATATTCTCAGAAAAAAATAACCATTTGATTTTCTTCTGCCATAATAAAATGCTTTTTGTACATCAAAACACAAGAGTATATGAAATTATGAGCACTCAGATATTGTATAAACTAGCGTTGTTATCGTTACCAGTTATGACACTACAGTCTTGCGTCGTAGGTTCAGATCCTGTTGAAAAAAAGACAGTTGCCCAACAACGTGCCACATTGGCCAAAAACACTAACAATATAGGCTTTGGCCCACAGTCGCCACGTGATATTGATCGTAGCGTCGGACAAAATCCACTCGTATTTAGCTTGGCACCAAACGCTAAGCAAATGAACTTGTGTAACATTCATCTGCATAAGAACGCTGAGCACAAAGGCGGAGAATTTACCACGTACGCAGGTGATGGTAATGGTCATGGATATGATACGGGGTATAAATACTCAGGGCAGCTCACAGTCGCAGAGTAAACTCCTCTAGCTGAAGCTGTATGCGCCAGTGAACACAGCGCCATTCAGTCGGGTGACACGCTTGAAGTGCACTATGTATACTCTACCTCTTTGGTACAACCAGGAGCTACCTTAGCGGCTTGCGTGGCCAATCCTGTTTTGAACCCACAGTTGCGAGTAGAAGGGCAAGTGATTGTGGCAGTGAATGACGAGCATGCGACAGATTTTATGGAGATGACAAAATATGCCGTGAGCAACAAGCGTACCCAAGCAATCAATATCCCAACTGATACTGGCACGCCCGTTGAATATGTGGGCTCAACAACAGGACCAAGCTACAACGAACAAGGTTCACCATACAAAGTGACGTGGAGCGTACGCCCGGAAATGAAAAAGGTGAATATCAAATCTTTAGGTAAATGGTGTGAACGCAATGTACTTGATGAAGATCATGCACACGGTGTACGCAATCTAATTACAAACCCCAATTTATTGTCACCTATTCAGTAAGTCAGGGCAGTTAAAAAGCCGACAGGATAAGAAAACCACTAGATAATCGGTTTGCTTTATCAGCTATCCAATACAAAGATAGAGTGAAATGTTATAAAAAATTGCATGATAAAAAAACAAATCATAGTTTTATAAAACATAACTTTATGTTTGTTTATATAAATTTAACTTATGAAGAACACTTTGCTATAATAGCAACCATTAGAGAAAAATATTAATGTTTGCGAACTGACATAAACCGTTCATAACGATGATAGTATAATAATGATACAGTTTACTAATAGTAGTTCGTAGACCATAAAAAACAATACCCATCAAAAGGATAATAAAATGAATAATGATAATGCTACCAACCAAATCGGCCTAGAAAAAGCAGATATGAGCGAAGTTATTGCCAAACTAAATAGTCTGTTATCAAGCTACCATATGTTCTATATCAACGTACGTGGTTACCACTGGAATGTGAAAGGCGAGCACTTCTTTTCACTACATCCAAAATTCGAAGAACTGTATACTGATCTACAAGTACAGATTGATGAAATTGCAGAACGTATTTTAACGCTAGGTGGTACGCCGCTTCATGCTTATAGCGACTTTGCCAAACACACCAGTATCTCCGAAGACAAAAACGTCAAAGATGGCAATACCTGCGTCAAAGGTGTCGTTACTGGCCTACAAGAATTGATCGAAGAACAGCGTCAAGTCTCAACGCTAGCAGCAGACGCTGAAGACCAAGGGTCAGCAGATTTGGTTGATGCCTATGTACAAGAGCAAGAAAAGCTGATTTGGATGTATAACGCTTTCTTGGGCTAATCATATTCTTTTCGTTAGTATGTTTTAAAACGTAAAACCATAAAAAA
>NZ_AUSW01000025.1 GCF_000471625.1 Psychrobacter aquaticus CMS 56 | reverse complement strand
ATGTGGGAGGAGTCAAATAAGTACACGGACTACCCTAAAGATAAAGCAGGAGAGTTGATAGTGGATCTATATTCTTATTGGAGTCATAAGGATATGTACCGTGAAAAAGTTGCTATAAGAACAGTGGGTAGAATTGGAAAATGGTATAGATATATTATTGAGTTGTATTGTTTTTTTGAAAATAAAATGATGAGTCGTCGTAAGATTACTAAAGAATTAACTGCTGAACTTAAACGAATAAAAAATTATAGCGATGCGAATTTTTCAGTAAACAAAGGTTACTTTTTATACTTTGCAGTAGACGGGTATAACGAAGGTGATGATTACCCAGTAGGCTATAAGGGGAGACCATCCCACATTCTGTGTAACTGCCATTTAGATTAAATGCTTACTGATGCGATCATCAAACATAATCATAAAGCGATTCAAAGCAGACGTCCAGTTACGGATTGGCATCGACCATTTTTTGGATGCCTGCTGCGTTGCTAAGTACACTACTTTGAATGCTGCCTGATCAGACGGGAACACTTTACGCTTATTCACCGCCGTACGAATCACACTGTTTAGCGACTCAATAGCGTTGGTGGTATATATGACTTTTCTGATGTCTTTAGGGTAACCAAAGAACACCGTTAAACCCTCCCAGTTATTGCGCCAAGACTTAACCACGTGCGGGTAATCCTTACCCCACACCTCATCGAAATGCTCGAGATTGGCTTCTGCTATCTCGAGGGTATCCGCACCGTAGATGGCCTTTAAATCAGCCGCTACTGCCTTCTTATCCGTCCACGGTACGAACTTCATCGAATAGCGCACCATATGCACGATACACAGCTGAACCTGTGCCTTTGGATAAACGGTATTGATAGCATCAGGAAAGCCCTTTAAACCATCAACACAGGCAATAATGATATCTTGCACCCCGCGGTTTTGTAGCTCAGTGAGAACACCAAGCCAGAACTTAGCGCCCTCATTCTCTGATAGCCACATACCAAGTAGCTCTTTTTTACCATCAAGTCCCACGCCTAAGGCTAGATAAATAGCCTTGTTGATGATCTGCTTGTCTTGTCTTGACGTACCTTAACGATAATGCAGTCCAAATAGACGATAGGATAGATGCTGCTCAGCGGCCTGTTCTGCCAAGCGGTGATGTCATCAATGATGTTGTCGGTCACTCTTGAGACAAGAGAGCTGGATATATCAACATCGTAGATGTCTTTGATGGTCTCTACAATCTCGTTGGTGGTTTGACCCTTGGCGTAAAACATGATTATTTTATCATCAAGGCCACTGACACGGGTTTGGTGCTTACGCACTAAGGTGGGTTCAAAAGCGCCGTCACGGTCTCTTGGGGTGGAGATCTCAAGATCGCCTGTGTCACTGCGGACGGTCTTTTTAGTGTGCCCGTTACGCTTATTAGGCTTGTCTGCCTTCTCATGCTTAGGATAGCCTAGATGATCTTCCATCTCAGCTTCAAGGGCAGTGTCGATGAAGGATTGCATGAGCTGCTTCTGAAAGTCTTTGATATCATCGAAGCTGTTCATGCTACCAGCCATTTGCTCGGCCAGGACCAAAATGTCAGATTGAGTAGTCATTGCTTATTCTCCTGTTATTGGATTATAAGCAGTTACACACTTTTTAGGAAAGGCTCTATAAGGGCGCTACCAAAATAGGCGATTACTTCCGCCATCTTGTGCCTACAGTCTACGCGTCTATTGAGGACTTTCCACAAGAGCTTTGGCACGGTATCGCCGTTTCAGACACTTTAGATTTTACCAAAGATAGAGTGCTTGATAATGATAAGATCAACACCTATTTTCTTAGGAATTATCACAATTAATAAGAGTAAAGAGTGGTTGATCCATTCATTGGTCAACTTATAAATCAATACTATGTACTTATTGTCTTCCGCATGCAATGTCTACCATTTCGCCATCACTACATACGGGTAGATTCACGTTCCCAAAAAACTTTTAATCTTATCCTCTCAAACGCTTCTTTAATAAATGATCAAATATAAACGGTCCAAATGGCAAAAACGAGCCAAGGACACCGGCAGGCAATGCCCAAAGCGGCATTTTTATTTTGCTCGCCGTGATAATCAGCACCAAGATATAAGCCACGAATAGCGCCCCATGTGCCATACCGACATAACTCACCGCTTCAGGAATGCCCAGCATATATTTGAGTGGCATGGCGATACCCAGCAGCAACAAAAAAGAAGTGCCTTCCAAATATCCCATAATGGTCAGTTTTTTGAGAGCAAAGTTTTGCTCTTTGGTTAAGGCGGGCACGGGAGACGGCTGAGCTTGCAACACGGTATAGTCCTCTGAAGATGATGTATAAATATTTGGTGTTAACGTTAACCACGTGGGTGATGCGCGGCATGCAATTGTTGCAATCTCGCCGTCGCCACATGCGTATAAATTTGCGTGGTGGACAAATCGCTATGACCGAGCAATAACTGCACGCTACGTAAGTCCGCACCATGATTGAGCAAATGGGTGGCAAAAGCATGACGTAGCGTATGCGGTGACAGTTCTTTGTCGATACTGGCGATTTGCGCGTATTTCTTAAGCAAGTACCAAAAGTTTTGCCGCGTCATATAACCGCCTTGTGCCGTCAAAAACACTGCTTGGCAATTGCCCGATTTTAAATGTGCAATCAAATCACCGCGTCCATGAGACAGATAATCTTCCAATGCATCAGCCGCGTATTCGCCTAGGGGAACCAGTCTTGTTTTATTGCCTTTGCCCGTGATCTGTAGCCAGCCAGAATTCAAATTCACTTGTTCAAGCGATAAATTAATCAACTCGCTCACACGCAGACCGCAGGCATAGAGCACTTCTAGCATGGCTTTATCCCGCAGACCTAGCGCGGTGCTGGTGTCAGGTGCAGCCAATAAGTTATCGACATCACCTTCGCTCAAATCTTTTGGTAATGGTCGCCCAAGTTTTGGACTTTTAATCCGCTCGCAGGGATTGTCTTCACGTAGATTGCTGGCGATCATCCACAAATAAAACTGACGCAAACTTGAGAGCATACGCGCTTGAGTGCGCGGGGTTTTGCCATCTTGAGTGAGGAGGGATAAGCAATGCAGCACATCGTCAGGCTGCCACCGTGTCAGAGCAATAGGATTGGTCAACTCACAAGAGCGCAGGTCACGGACATAAGCATTACGGGTACGCGTTGCCAGACCACGTGCCAACATAGCTTGACGAAACTCTGTCATATAAGTCGGCTCATCATCGACTGCCAATGCTTTAGGCTGTCGTTGCTGCACGGCGCGATCACGGCTCATAAGACAGTTCTCAATAAGTGGTCAAAGGTTGCTATATAGTCGATACTGAAAAAAATAGATACATGGCGTTATGACACGCGACTGGTATCAATGTTCCTTTACGCGGTTTTCTTTTTAACCAAGTAACGATAAAGCGTGGCATTTATAGGCGCATCATCATCACTAGCAACCGTGATTTCATCAGGATCTATAGTCAAGCTCACGTTTTGCGCCAATGTTTCTTGATTCAAGAGCTCATGACCCAAATGACGACAAAAATTAGGGATGTCGCGGGTAGTGGCGGGATCAGTGGCGAGTATTTCAATCACCTCACCGCCTTCCGCTTGACGAATGACTCGGTGTAGCATCATGACGGGCTCAGGACAGATCAGTCCTTGGGTGTCTAGATGATGGCTGATAGACGTTTGCATGGTAGATGTGGTCATAATAGTCATTTTGAATTAAAAAGGTAAATTAGAAGGGTGAGCTAAAAGAGTTTTTGCGATGCATTCGATGATGTACTTTCATTCGCGTCTTTATGTTTCTCAGGCGGTCTCAGCGTCTTCCTGCATTTCTAAGAAGTTAAAGAAGCGCTTAAAAGTTACTTTGAATAAAAAAGCCACGCCCAGCCAGCAGGACAATCCTAACCATGCGGTGTTGGAAAGTAGTAACTCACCGACCAAGATAATGGTCGATACGCCAATACTCATGGCAATCATCGATGGTTGATTCAAACGATAACGATAAACCACCAATGCATCATAAATAGTAATAGGTATCGTGAGGGCGACCAAGGCGTATGGTAAGTTATAAAACAATTGATAGAGTAGCTGATTGTCATGGAACGCTTTAATGCTGGCAATAGTGCCAAAGACTACAAAGGCAAGAATGGCGGCATAAATGAGATAAATGGCCACTTGGTTTGCACGCTGTGCGCCTTTGATACGGGCAATAGCAAGCGGTGCAAAACCATGTTGCGAATTGTTGTGCAAGGCTTGGTCTGAGACAGTGGTCATAATATCGTGTATTCCATTTTATTCAGTACAGTCATGTCAATTTAAAAGGGATACAGCAGGACTGGGGCAAATGCTTTGTATCTATTTTATTTAGTATCGACTATAGCGTCTTAACAAGGCGTGATAGCCACATTTATCACTTATTTAATCGACTTTGATAGCGTCAATAGCGATACTACTATGAGGATCAGCAAAATAAGTCGACATCAGAATACAAGCAGAGATATCATCAATTGGGTCGCGCTCATGCTTAATCCAACCATTCTCCCACGCTATTTCCCGAGCGGCGACTGAGGTTAGGCGCTCATCACACAGTGACACAGTCACTGGTAGATGCTGCTCCATGACTCTATGCGCTAGGCGACGGGCGAATTTGTGCGCACGCTTGGAGAGCATCGAGCTGCTGCCATTCATATTCAGTGGCAGACCCACTATCACTTGTGCCACGCCCCATACCTTAATTATACCGAGTAGATTGTCCCAATCAGGTTGACCATTGTTCATCACCAAAATATCAAAGGCACGCGCCGTTTCGGTAATGGTATTACCAAGTGCCATGCCCATTTTTTTGACACCGTAATCTAGTGCCAAGATAAGATGCGGTTTGATGGGTGGCTCAGCGATACTATCCTCTATATCGGTCGTTGTGGCTGTCGCGAGCGTACTGTCTATCATGGTAAAAAGTATTTCCTATTTTATAACCGTATTCATTGAGCCTATGAAATTAGGCATGACCAATATCACTGCTAAGATAGTCAAAATTGACACCAATCTTGTCAGCAGCCATCTGCCAACGTTCTTCAAATGGCGTATCAAACAATAAATTTAAATCGGCCGGGCACACTAACCAGTCACCATTATCAAGCTCTTGTTCCAATTGTTTTTTACCCCAACTGGCATGACCCAAGCACAGCTGGTAATGACCAACGCCTTGACCAGCGGCAATAAGTTTAAGAATATCTTGGCTGGTGGTGATACAGACGTTTTCTGAAATAGCAAAAGAAGACGCCCATTCAGGTTGTCCCGTATGCAGCACAAAACCGACCTCAGGATACATGGGGCCGCCTTCTAACGCCAGATCCTCCATCACTTGCGAGTCAGTCACCTCAATATTCAAATCTTCTAAGAGTTTACCCACACGAGATTGCTCTAATGGACGATTGACTATAAGGCCTAGCGCACCGTATTTATCATGGCGACAAATATAAATCAAAGCCTGCTCAAACCTTGGGTCTGACAGTTCTGGTGCCGCAATTAAGAAATGATGAGTCAAATTGGCTTTAGACATAGAAACAAACGCAACCGAATGATAAAGGTGAGACACTACTATATGGCGATAACGAGTATAAAATCAACCAAAGCAACTATTTGCCACTGATTGCCAATCTATTCTACTTATGGCTTATTTGACATCGCTTAATAAACTACGAGCATGGTCACGAGTGACATTGGTGATGGTCACGCCGCCGGACATGCGTGCCAGCTCATCGACTTGCGCATCATCTGTCAGGATCAACAGCTCGCTTTCCGTCTGCTCTTGGTGATGTTTTTGTACCAAAATATGCTGATGCGCTTGTGCCGCGACTTGTGCTTGGTGAGTAATAGCGAGCAATTGCTGCGTTTGCCCAAGCGCACGTAGCAGCTCACCGACCACTTGTGCCGTACCGCCACTGATACCAACATCCACCTCATCGAACACCAGCATAGGCTTGGCAGCATTGGTGTCGGCATTGGTCGCCTGTAGGACTTGCATGACCAGTGCCATGCGTGACAATTCACCACCTGAGGCGATCTTATGTAGTGGTTGCATCGGCATGCCCACATTGGCACTGAATAATAAATCAATATCAAAGCAGCCTTGCGCACTATATTGGTTAGGATCTGTTTTTTTGGTAAAGACAAACTCACAGCGTGCATTGGGTAGGGCCAGCGGTTGTAATTGCTCAACCAGCTGCTTGCTGACCATCGGAGCAGCTTTTGCGCGCTCTTCATTTAACTGCGTCGCTAGTGCCAGATAGTCTTGCCAAGCTTGCTCAATTTGTGCCGCCATCGCATCACTGCTTGGCTCGTTTTCTAGCTGCGCTAATTGAGTTTCCCAGCCTTTTGCTTCATTAATCAAGTCAGCTGCTGGCAAGCTATGCTTACGTGACAAACGATGTCCTAAGCTGATTAGATTGTCTAATGCTTGCAAACGTTCAGGGTCAGGCAATTGTTGTTCGGCATAATCTGACAGTAAAGCGGTTACTTCAGTGATTTGCTGCTGCGCCAGATACAGCTGTTCGGAGGCTTGCTCAAAGGTTTGACTGACACCTATTTGATGGTCGCAAAGCTTGATAGCCTGTCCTAGCAGCGTCATGACATCTGGCTCATCCGTATCATTGTCAAGCAAATGCAAACCATGACTGGCCTCGAGCATTAATGCCTCAATATTAGACAGCTCTTCGTGCTCTGCTTCGACCTCCGTATAGTCCACCGCCAATAAAGGCGCAATATCTGCCAGTTGGCTTTGCAAAAGTTGGATACGGTCTTGGCGCTGCGCTTCACGGCTGGCAATATCATCCGCTTGGCGTTTGAGCTGTTGATATTGCTGATAGCTGCTAGCTGTTTGCGCCGCAAGAGGCGTTATCTGTGCCATCTCATCAAGCCACTGCACCACAAATTGCGGTTTTAACAAGGCTTGCTGTGCATGTTGGCTATGAATATTGACCAGTAATGATCCCAAGCTTTTTAGTTCAGCCAAACTGACTGGCGAGCCATTTAGCCAAGCCTTTGAGCGCCCTGTATTGCTTAATTGACGACGAATCAATACTTCTGGCTCTTCTAGCGCTCGATCATTCTTTGCAAACCACTCTGCGATGATGTGGTTGTTTTCTACATCAAACTGCGCGTAGATATCTGCATGTGCCGCGCCATGTCTAACCATCGCACTGTCTGCACGCTCGCCTGCACATAACGATAGGGCATCAAGCAATAGCGACTTGCCAGCGCCTGTCTCGCCAGTGATGACATTAAAGCCCCCAGCTACGTTCAGCTCATGCTGCGCGATTAATGCAAACTGATGTAAAGTTAGTGATACTAGCATCAATGCCTCTCATGACAGACAATGAACCTCGCCTATAATACTGGGAAGCCATATCTAAAATAGGATAAATAAAAGAATGAGATAACTCAGTGAATAGAGTGAAATAGACAACCACGCTTGGCAAATATTATGGTGTGAAATGCACCTAAATACAAATAATAAAGGCAGTAAATACAATAAATTGGTTTGGAAGGTGTCGCATTAAACAGAATTTCCTAGTCGCTTTAACAAACTTTATAGATATAATGTGGTAGCATAATCTCACATAATGATAAACTCTTATGACAACGACTTTGCATGATGACTATGAGTCATCATCTCGTAAAATTAGAGTAATATAGTAAAAAGGGTGTGCAACCCAGTCATCAAGTCAAAACCTTTTCATAGAACTTGTCTCTATAGTTAGAGCGCAGGTATCTAATATAAATATAAAAGAATACAGCCATAAAATACATAGTATTTAGGATAGCGCGATTTTCTAAAAGCACTTATGCTAAACGTATTTTGATGCTAACGATACTTCAATCTGTTACTTATTTTTTAGTTTTGCCATAATTATTTGATAAGGAAGCCACTATGACAGCGGCGCAATTTACTAATGTAACCGTCAATGCCCAAGCGACGATATCTTATGATGGTCGTTGTTCGAGCCATACCATCATGTTTGAGGACGGTCGCCACAAAACCTTGGGCGTGATTTTGCCTTGTGACAATTTAGTTGATCACTATCACTTTAGCACCAACACCTCCGAGCGTATCGAAATTATCAGCGGTGAATGTGAGGTAAAAATAAACGGTGATGAGGAATTTGCTTACTACCGTGCTGGTCAATCATTTGTGGTTGAAGGCAATAGTGGTTTTAATCTACGCACCGAAGAGATTGTTCAGTACGTCTGCCACTTAGAAGGCTAGGTTACTGACAGCAAGGTGATGTAAGAGTCGTCACTGCGTGATTTATCAAACATCGATCATAAATAGCTCAAAATATAAACAATATCAGATTGGTATTGTTTATTTCTTTTTTGGCTGACGTTATTGTTAACCTGTCTGCATTTGGTTGTTACAATCACCGCCATGTCTTTTTTATGCTATCGCCTTGCGCGATATTCACTTTATACTCAGTAGGCTTCTTTATGGCAAAACCCATTTATTTTTATGGTATTCACGCAATTGATGCGTTACTAGAACATCGCCCTCTTGATGGGCTTAGCTTATTTGTCCAGCAAGGACGCGAGAGTGACAGCCATGTACAAGCTATTATGGCGCAAGCTGAAGCTAATGGGATCAGTATTCAACCGACCCAAAAAGACAAACTTACGCAATTGTGTGGTAGCCCGCAACATCAAGGCGTTGTCCTGAATGCTCGTCCGCTAGGCTTCGCCGATGCAGGCTTGCTTGATACGATTGCTGGCCGTGAACAGTGTTTGTTGTTGGTGCTCGATCAAATCACCGATGCTCACAATTTTGGTGCTTGCTTGCGTACCGCCGTGGCAATGGGTGTCGATGCAGTGGTTTGTCCAAAACACCATGCGGCCAGCTTAACGCCAACCGTTGCCAAGGTATCGGTTGGCGCCGCAGAGATGATGCCGATTATTAGCGTCACCAATTTGGCACGTACGCTATCACAAATCAAACAGGCAGGCGTATTTGTCTTTGGTACCGCGCTTAATGCCGATGCCAAGCCAATACACGCTGCTGATTTGACTGGCAAGACAGCCATTATTATGGGTTCAGAAGGAGAGGGCATGCGCCGCCTAACTACTGAAAGCTGTGATGAGCTGGTTTATATCCCAATGTCAGGCAATGAGCATGGCAATCTACAAAGCTTGAATGTGAGTGTGGCCACTGGTATGGCACTATATGAGGTCAATCGGCAGCGTACTTTAGCTGCTGGGCAAGCGTAAGATATTCTTGATGTAAGGGCTCAAGCTTAACGTAAAGAGAAGCTAAGTCACTTTCATTGAGGATGACATGATCTGCATAGCGATTGCGTTCTTCTCGGCTAAGCTGGTTGGTCATAATCGCTTTAATCTTGTGTACGCTTTGCTCATCGCGTCGGCTGGCACGTGCAAGCTGAGTTTCTTCAGTGGCATCCATCACCAAGATGCGCTGACATAAATTGGCAAGTCCTGCTTCTGCGCCTTCAATGAGCAGTGGCGCTGACAAAACTGCATAAGGGGAGGTGCTGGTTGCCAATTGTGCTTTTGCAGTTTCGCGTATCGCAGGGTGAGTAATGGCTTCAAGCTCAATCAGCGCTTCAGGATGCGTGAATACGTAGGTTCTTACCGCTGCTCGATTCATCGATCCATCATCATTCAAAACCCAATCCCCAAATTTTTTCTGAATTTTTCGTAGGGTTGAGCTGCCTTTAACGACGATTTCATGCGCAATCACATCTGCATCAATAATATCGATGCCTTGCTCAGCGAACCAAGCACTGGCAGCGGACTTGCCACTGCCGATACCACCGGTTAAACCGACGACCAATGTCTTGCTTTTTGTTTGTGGACTTTGTAATTGATGTGAATAAGGGGCGTTTGAGGCGGTGTGTTTTGGCATATGAATGACTTATTTGATTGATATAGTTGAAATACTTTAAAGTCGCTACAGTCCTGCTAGTGTAAGTTTTCCGTAGCCTCTGGCAGCAACGGCACAGCGAGCAAGAAAAATTTGCACCAGCAGTACGTGTTGTATCGAAATTACTTTTTACCGACTATATAATAGTGAGGGCGGTTACAAACTAAAAAATGGGTCGGCTATGGTTATGAATACAGTTGCAATTCTTGAAAAATCGCTATAATACCGCTATTCATTGATGACATGCCTTAGTAAGTATACATGCCAAGATACCAGCTGACGATATCTGAGCCATACAATAACGCAATGATGCCCGCGATAGCGATGTAAGGGCCAAAAGCAAACGGTCGACTTTCACCTTGTTTTTTTATCAGAATCAGGCCAACGATTGAGCCCAGTAAAGAAGACAATAAAATAATCAATGGCAACATCAAGGGTCCAAGCCAAGCACCCATTACAGCCAATAGCTTGAAATCTCCTTGTCCCATACCGTGTTTTTTAGTGATTAAATAAAAGATTTTCACCACTATCCACAACGACAAAAATCCAAGTAATAGACCCCAAATAGATTGAGTAGGGGAAACAAACCAACTTTGTGAATTTACCGCCAGTCCTAAGCCTGCTAATGGAAAGGTTAGGCGATCGGGTAGTAGCTGCGTATCAAAATCAATACCGGTCAAGGCAATGAGTGTCCATACTAAAATTAATGCTGATACACCAGTTGCACTGACGCCGAACTGATAAATGACCAATACGGAGAGCAGAGCAGTGACGAGCTCAACCACAGGATAGCGGATGCCGATAGCGACCTTGCAATCTGAGCAACGCCCACGCAGTACCAACCAGCTCATCAAAGGAATATTTTCATACCATTTAATATTATGGGCACAGTGCGGGCAGCGTGAGGCGGGTCGACTCAGCGTGATGGGTTGATCGTTTGCGACGATGTTTGCCAGAGGCTGCGTATGTTCGTACGGCATGTCTGCCTGATCCGCCATAAACTGGCTGCACTCTTGTCGCCAGCTGTAGATCATCATCAGCGGGATACGGTGGATAACGACATTCAAAAAGCTGCCAATGCAAAGACCCAATAGACCAAATATGATTAATGCTAGTACCGTATTGTCTTGTAATAATTGTATAAATTGCATCAAATCATTATCCTACTACCGCGCCCATCTGGAAGATTGGCAAGTACATTGCAATCACTAAGCCACCGATTAACACTCCTAATACTGCCATAATGAGGGGTTCCATTAGGCTGGTTAAGCCATCCACTGCATTGTCGACTTCGTTCTCGTAATAGACTGCTACTTTGTCTAGCATCTCTTCCAAGCTACCAGATTCTTCACCAATACCGACCATTTGAATGGCCAAACTTGGAAAGAGATTGGTTGAGCGTATCGAAAATTGCAATTGTTGCCCAGTAGAGACATCGTTTTTGATTTGCTGAATAGCATTATAAAACACGACATTGTTTGCTGCACCCGCCGTAGAATCTAAGGCATCAATGAGTGGTACACCCGCAGCAAAAGTAGTCGATAATGTGCGTGCAAAACGAGCAATTACGGCTTGATAAGCAATGTTACCGAATATGGGCGCTTTTAATGCTGCCCGATCTAGAAAATCGCGAAATTTCTTAGAGCGTTTTTTGGCTTCTGAAAAACCGATGATACTACCACCAATAATGATGATTAAAACAAACCACCAAGCTTGCATCCACTCAGACATAGCAACTACCATTTGGGTGAAAGCAGGGAGCTCAGCACCAAAAGACTCAAATAGGCCCGAAAAAACAGGAACTACTTTAACAAGTAAGATGATAGTCACGATGATGGCCACAACGATAACCGCAATGGGGTATTTCATGGCTTTTTTGATTTTGGCTTTGAGCAATTCGCTCTTTTCTTTATAAGTCGCAACCCGTTCGAGCATGGTTTCTAGCGCCCCAGATTGCTCACCAGACTCAACAAGCGAGCAAAAAAGATCGTCAAAATAACGTGGATGTTTACGCAGCGCTGAAGCAAATGTACCCCCAGCTTCAATATCAGCTTTTATCTGTAACACCAAATCTTTCATACTGGGGTTGTCAAGTGAGTCAGCGACAATTTCAAAAGACTGCGTCAATGGTACGCCTGCTTTCATCATCGTTGCCAATTGACGAGCAAAAATAGCTATATCAATAGGTTTAATGGATTTTTTGAAGGTGTAGAGGGGTTTTGGCTTTTTCTTAATGCCTTTGACCGTAATACCTTGTTTACGTAAGGTCGCTTTGGCCAGCTCTAAACTGCGGCTGGTGGTTTCGCCTTTTATTTTTTGCCCACGCCGGTTCACCCCATCATAGACAAAGTCTAACAGCATATCGGTCTTAGCTTTTGCCATGTTACTACCCTCAAAAATTGTCTCATTGGATATTGCAAAATATAAATGGTGCTTAGCCAATCACACTAAGTTCATTTACTTCATTTTAGCGCAAAAAACCAGTGTCCATCTGTTTTATTTTAAGTTCTTCAGGTAGTGATTATTGTTTGCTAGCAAAATACTCGACCGTAATGCTCAAAGCATTATAAATAATGCGGTGATTTATACGTTAGAGGGTGTTATTCAGAGGTCACGCGCATCATTTCTTGAATGCTGGTTACGCCTTGTAATACTTTTAAAATACCAGAGCGACGCAGGTCCCGAAAGCCATTTTTGAGCGCAGCATCTTTGATATCGATGGCGTTACCGTCTTCCATGATAATTCTTGAGATATCAGGGCTGACTTTCATCACTTCATAAATACCCACACGGCCTTTATAGCCTTCACGGCAGTCATTACAGCCTACAGGCTCGTAAATGGTACTGTCTGGATTGTCTAAATCCGCATTGGTAAACCCCAGCTCAAGCAGGCTTTGACGCGGAATATTGATGGGTTTTTTACAGTTTTTACACAAGCGACGTGCTAATCGCTGGGCGATGACCAAGTTCACTGACGTTGCAATGTTAAAGGAAGCCACGCCCATGTTACGCAGACGCGTTAAGGTCTCGGGTGCTGAGTTAGTATGCAAGGTTGAAAGTACCATGTGGCCTGTTTGTGCTGCTTTAATAGCGATTTCAGCCGTTTCAAGGTCACGAATCTCACCAACCATCACAATATCAGGATCTTGACGGAGAAAAGACTTCAACGCATTGGCAAAGGTCAAACCGACCTTGGGGTTCACGTTGACTTGATTGATGCCTTCTAAGTTGATTTCGACGGGGTCCTCAGCGGTTGAAATATTGGTCGCCCCAGTATTTAAAATATTAATGCCCGTATAAAGTGAGACCGTTTTACCAGAACCTGTCGGCCCCGTAATGAGTAGCATGCCCTGCGGTTTATGTAAGGCCTCCAAAAACATGTCTTTTTGGTCAGGCTCATAACCCAATGCTTCGATACCGAGCATCGCTGATGACGGATCCAAAATACGCAAAACAATTTTTTCACCAAACAGGGTGGGTAAAGAGTTTACCCGAAAATCAATGGCCTTATTTTTAGACAGCTTAAGTTTGATACGTCCATCTTGCGGTACACGGCGCTCTGAGATGTCCATTTGTGACATGACTTTTAGACGAGCAGCAATTTTGCCGGCGAGTTGAACGGGGGGGTTGGACATTTTTTGCATTACGCCATCGACACGAAAGCGCACGCGATAGGTTTTTTCATACGGCTCAAAATGTAAGTCGGACGCACCCATACGAATGGCATCAACCAGCATTTTATTCACAAATTTTACAACGGGTGCTTCATCGACGCTATCCGTTAATTTGGTTTCACCTTCCTCTTCTTCACCCTCATCGAAGCCAACGTTTAAGTCACTGTCCGAGAAGCTGTCAAAACTTTGTATGGTATCAGCGTAAACACTTTCAATACGCCTTTTTAACTTGTCTTCTTCGACGACAATGGTTTCAATAGATAGGCGAGCATTAAAAGCAATGGCATCAATGGCATCTATGCGCGTAGGATCACTTAACGCGACAAACAAACGCTGTCCACGTTTAAATAATGGCAAGGCATTAAATTTGCGAACGATTTTTTCGTCTACTAGGTCTTTTGGAATGACCTCAACGTTTAACGTATCAAGGTCAAATAAAGGATCGCCAAAGGCTTTTGACAGCATCTGAGCAAGATGATAAGCATCGGCCAGTTTGTTGTCTACTAAGTATTGCACCAACCCTATTTGCTGCTGCTGGGCTTGCGTTTGTGCCGTTTTCATATTCGCTTCGTTAATAATACCTTCACTGATTAACTGCTGCGCTAAACCACCATACTTATTCGCTGTGACAGACATTACGACTTCTCCTTAAGACCAAATACGCTGCATACTTACCTGACAGGCACCTACTATTTATCATTTTTAAATAGCGTATGCCATCACTGGCTCATTTTATTAAATTGTGGATAGTATTCTATTCCTTATTGAGTCAATACTATAGAAATTTACTTGATTTTAAAGGCTTTATACAAACCATTCATCCACAAACAATTACTGCTTAGGGCAATATCAAGAAAATGCCAGCTTTGAGAGTCTGTTTCGTTTCTGATAGCGGCATACTATAGCACTTGTGAATTATTTGTTATACTGGCGCGCATATTGGCCGAATTGGCATGAATACACGAGACAAGGTAGATGAGAATGCAAGCTTGGGTAATTGGCAATTGGAAGCAGAATCCAGCAACGAGCCACGACGTCAATGTACTGGTGGATGACTTATTGACGGCGATTCATGCTGAAACGCAAACGGATACATCGCTTTCAAATAATCGCTGCACGTTGATGGTAGCACCAAGCTGTATTCATTTGGCTGCTGTTAGTGCGCGTTTAAAGGACAGTCCAGTGCTGTGCGCTGCACAAGACATTGGCGGCCATAGTGCAAGTACGGGCGCGTATACAGGGGATTGCTCAGCGCAACAAGTCGTAGATGCTGGGGCAACTTGGACGATACTCGGCCACTCTGAACGCCGTCAATATTATAAAGAATCTCATGACAGTCTAGTAAAAAAGCTGACCCATGCATTTAGTCAAAACTTGGGCGTGGTACTGTGTATTGGGGAAACTCAAACAGAATATGATAACAAGCAAACGCTGGAAGTCATCGATACGCAATTATCAGTGATTAAAGACTTGCTTGCCGAGCAGCCAGCATTTATTTCATTGTTATCTGAGCACTTAATCATCGCTTATGAGCCGGTATGGGCGATTGGCACGGGCAAAGTACCAACTGTGACAGAAGTCAGCAACACGCACCAGCATATTAAGCAAACAGTGGCAGGCTTTGCTGAAACATTAGATGCAATGACGGTCTTGTATGGTGGGAGTGTCAATGCCGATAATGCGGACAGCTTTGCGGCAGATCCTATGATTGATGGTGCCTTGGTTGGCGGCGCTTCATTAAAAGCAGACAGCTTTCTAGCGATTGCCAATGCCTTTAATCGTGCAAATGCTTAGTTGGTATAAATAAAGCTCAACCATAGTCATGTAGATATAAAAAAGAGTCAGCGAGACTTGGATAAATTTTTTGTAGCCTCTGGCAGCAACGGCACAGCAAGCAAGAAAAATTTATCCAAGTCTCGCGTTATCGTATCGTGTATCCATTTTATTTGGTATCAACTATATTAAATACTTGCTTTGCCTATGAATTGTCTTTATCAGTTGGCAAAAGTAGGTTTAACAGTGCCCTTGCAATCGTGTACAATGCGCCTTATTTAGTACAATCAATTTGACGTGATTGCACGTGCTTATCAACCATTATTAAGATTTATTTTCCGTTATCGTCGTCATTACGCGGCAAAAGAGGCCACCATGTTTACGTTTATATTAGCCCTGCACATTATCGTGGCGATTGCCATGATCGGCTTGATTTTGATACAGCATGGTAAAGGGGCAGACGCCGGAGCCTCTTTTGGTGCTGGCTCGTCAGGTACGGTATTTGGTGCGGCAGGTACTGCCAACTTTTTAACGCGTGCGACGGCCGTGTTGACGGTCATATTTTTTATTACGAGTATGACCTTGGCGGTACATGCACGTAAGCAGGCCGAGGATCAGTTTCGTTTAGATGCACCAGTGTCAGCCCCACAAACGCCGAGACCATTGACTCAAAACCCTGAGTAAGTGTCTTTTGGTCATGCAGCGCTTGCTATTTTGGTACGTTAGATTTACAATGCGTTTCTGTTTTTACAAGTCTGCTTCTATCGATGCCTACCTTAAGCATCATTACGGATAGATTGGATATTGAGAACAGAGTAGTAAAATGCGATTGTGGTGGAATGGTAGACACGCCATCTTGAGGGGGTGGTGGCGCAAGCTGTGGGGGTTCAAGTCCCCCCAATCGCACCAAGTTTTTATTACGCGGCACAGCGTAAGGTTCTGTTTTATAGTTGTTAATGAGTTCATTTAAATTTTATTTAAAATAAACGTTGACACTTCTAGTAAACCTACCTATAATGTGCGTTCTAGATTGATGCGGGGTGGAGCAGTCTGGTAGCTCGTCGGGCTCATAACCCGAAGGTCGTTGGTTCAAATCCAGCCCCCGCTACCACTTTTTATACTGATGTTTTGTATACTAAATTTGTCAGTAACGATTAGCCCACCATTATGCTTGTGGGTTTTTTTTGTATCTGATGGTCTGTGTTATCGCGGTATCTATCCTACTTGTGCTAAGCTCTAAGTCTATAGAGTACAATACTCTTTGTCACTTGCCGTGACTGGCTTGATTTTCTGAAGCAACACTATCTTTTATTCCTAACTCTTTTATCGATAGTACGGCTTTATGAATAATAAAGGCATTGTCTGGCTGAGCTTGATGTTTTTTGCGCTCATCCCTATATAAATGCACAACACATAAGGATTGTGGTTTAAGATATTGATAGTGACTATCTCTAAGCAAGAGGCAATATCAATAAGAGACAGTTTATAATTAAAAGACAATCAAAAACGTTGATATGGTCTACCAAGTACGATAGACAAGTGAATAGGAAAATATAAATAGATTATGAAGCTTTCGACCAAAGTTGCAGAACTGACTAATATCATTGCCCCTGCCGTAGCTGCTTGCGATGTAGCGTTATGGGGTATAGAATTTGCGCCGCAAGGCCGTCGCTCTTTACTACGTATCTATATCGAGGCATTGCCAGAAGAGCAAGCTCAAGATAAACAAGTGACGATTGAAAACTGTGCAGCGGTGAATCACCAAGTCAGCGGTATTCTAGAAGTTCATGATCCCATCGCTGGTGAGTATATTTTAGAAGTGTCTTCACCAGGTTTTGATCGTGCATTTTTCTCAGATGAGCAAATGCATGGATATGTTGGTCAAAAAGTCAGCTTACGTTTGATTCAAGCCATTGGTGAGGGCGATCAAAAACGCCGCAAAGCAACAGGCACTCTAGACAGTATCGATGCACACTCTTTACATCTGACATCAATTGATGGTGAGCAGTTTGAGATTGCACTAAGTAATATTGATAAAGCCAATTTAGTCTATGAAGATGCTTAATTTTATAAAATTAGGGAACCGCTTATAAATAAGAGGTTTGATCTTAAAATAGCTTATATGGCTTATAGTAAAATATAATACCCATACACAAACTATAAAATTTAAGTCAATTAAAAAATGATAGGACAGGTATAGCATGAGTCGTGAAATCTTAACGGTAGTAGAAACTGTCAGTAATGAAAAGGGCTTAAATCCTGAAGATATCTTTGAAGCCATTGAAGACGCTTTGGTGGTATCGACTAAGAAAAAAGTATACACCGAACAGCCAGAAGTGGCCGTACGAGTTGCTATTGATCGTACAACGGGTGACTACGATACTTATCGTTACTGGACAGTGGTTGCAGACGAAGACCATGAAATGCCCGCTTGTCAGCTTGCTATCACAGACCTTGACCAAGAAGAATGGTCAATTGGCGATATTAAAGAAGAGCAGATTGAGTCGATTGAATTCGGTCGTATTGCTGCCACACAAGCCAAACAAGTTATTATCCAAAAAATCCGTGAAGCTGAACGTGCGCTAGTCGCCGATGCCTTTGAGCCACGTATTGGTGAGATGATGTACGGCGAGGTCAAAAAACAGACCCGTGATGGTTACATTATCGATTTAGGTGATAACGCAGAAGGTTATTTATCACGTGATCAAATGCTGCCACGTGAGCAACTACGGGCAAAATCACGTATCAATGCTATTTTATATCATGTGAATCGTGAAAACCGCGGCGCACAGTTATTACTCTCTCGCACCCATCCTGAAATGCTCTCAGCCTTGATGCAAAAAGAAGTGCCTGAGATTGCAGAACAAATCATTGAAATTCGTAATGTCGCTCGCTTGCCGGGCACGCGTGCTAAAATAGCAGTGAAGACAAACGATCATCGTATTGATCCGGTAGGTGCTTGTATTGGTATGCGTGGTACGCGTATTCAAGCAGTACAACAAGAGCTGGATGGTGAGCGTATTGATGTGGTGGTTTGGTCAGATGATCCTGCTCAATTTATCATCAGTGCGCTAGAGCCAGCTGATGTTAGCAGTATTATCCTAGATGAAGATATGCAAACCGCTGATATTATTTTTAGCACCAACGATCAGTTGGCACGTGCCATTGGCTCACAAGGTCAAAACGTCCGTCTGGCTTCTGAGCTGACAGGCTATAAGCTGAATATGATGCTAGAAGAAGAGTATCAGCAACGTCAGCAAAACGAATCCAAAGCATTCATTGAGTTATTTTATGAACGCCTAGAAGTGGATAAAGACCTAGCTCAGGCCCTTGTCGATATTGGTTTTACCAGTATTGAAGAAGTGGCTTACGTGCCAGTTGAAACCTTCTATGATATTGAAGGGCTCGACGACGAAGCGATTGAGATGATTCAAGAGCGTGCTAAAGAAGTGGTCATCGCTGATGAGCTGGTCAAACAACAAAACATGAAAGAGCCAAGTCAAGAGCTACAAGAGCTTGAAGGTATGACAGTTAGCTGGGCCTATAAAATGGCACAAAAAGACATCATTACCGTTGACGATTTGGCAGAACAAGCCGTCTTCGATCTCGAAGATATCGAAGGTTTAGACTCTGAAACCGCAGGAAAACTCATCATGAAAGCTCGGGAATCTTGGTTCAATGAATAAGCGGTAACTGCATATCGCTGTCTTTTGGTGATATGCTATCGATAATAAAGTGCCGGTATGAACGCAACACAAATACTGGCCTTACCCCAATCATTTGTAGCCAACAACTGAATTGAACATATAGCAAATAATAGACAGTAGGTGATAATAAATGGCAGATAAGACCGTCAAAGAACTGGCAGATATGGTAGGCAAAACCGCAAGTGCTGTAAAGCAGCAACTGGTAGATGCTGGACTGCCTGCTCGCGCAGAGGATGACCTAGTCACCGAGCTTGAGCAAGAGAAGTTGGTGACGTATTTAAAGCAAAGTCATGGTCAGCAGGAAAAACGTCGTATTAGTCTAAAATCTAAAACGACCAGTACTGCGCGCGTGACAGGCTCTTCAGGTAAATCTAAGAGCGTCAATGTTGAAGTACGTAAAAAGAAAGTATTCGAAAAGCCGGATCCAGAAAAGATGGCTGAAGAATTGGCTGCGCGTGAGCAAGCGATGATTGAATCGCAAGAGCGTGCTGCTAAAGATGCTGAAGAGCGTGCTGCGACTAAGAAAAAATCTGAAGAACGCCAAGCCGCTACCTTAGCAGCGATGCGTGCAAGCTTAGGCTCTAGCAAAAAGTCAGATGACAAGAATGACGACATCTCGACTTCAGTGGTTGTGAAAAAAGGTGGTAAGACCACTGTTGAGGTCAAGCCTAAAGAGCAACCAAAGAAAAAAGTGGCTGCGACAAAACCAAAAGTTGAAACGGCAGCAGAACGTAAAGCTCGCGAAGCGCGTGAGAAAGAAGAAGCCCGTTTACGCGAAATTGAAACAGAAACACGTCGTACTCAAGCTGAAGAAGCGCAAAAACGTACGCTCGAACAAATGCGTAAAATGGCAGGTCAATATACTGACCGTGAGCCAGTTGCTGAAGTTCGCAAAGATGAGCCATTGGCAGAAGGTCTGGTCGGTGACGCATTAGAAGAATCTTTCGAAAAAGAACGTCGTGAAATCAAACGCGGTACTAGCACCACGAGTGCTCGTGGTCGTGGTCGTCGTAAAAATCAAGATGAGCGTGAGATCAAAAACCGTAAAAATGGTTTGCGCTCAACGCAAGCATCACAACATAAATTTGAAAAACCTGTTGAAAAAATCGTTTATGATGTTGAGATTAGCGAGCATATTACTGTAGCTGATCTAGCACAACGTATGGCAGTTAAAGCTCGTGAAGTGACCAAGTTGCTTATGAAGATGGGCGAGATGGCACGTGAGTCAGATACCATTGATCAAGCGACCGCAAGTTTACTTGTTGAAGAAATGGGTCATAACCCTGTCCCAGTCAGTGATACAAAAGTTGAAGACGATTTACAAGATGCGGTTAATGAACGCAGCAGTAACGTACAAACACGTCCACCAGTCGTGACGATTATGGGTCATGTTGACCATGGTAAAACCTCACTATTGGACAAAATCCGTGAAACGAAAGTTGCCACGGGCGAAGCGGGCGGTATTACTCAGCATATCGGCGCTTACCATGTAAAAACCGAGCGCGGTGTTATTACCTTCCTTGATACCCCTGGTCACGCCGCTTTTAGTGCGATGCGTTCACGTGGTGCTCAAGCGACGGATATCGTTGTATTGGTTGTTGCCGCTGATGACGGTATGATGCCACAAACCGTAGAAGCGATTGATCATGCGCGTGCGGCTGGAACGCCAATTATCGTTGCAATTAACAAAATGGATAAGCCTGGTGCTGATCCTGATCGTGTTCTTAATGAGTTGACTACCAAAGAAGTGGTATCAGAAGCGTGGGGCGGTGATACGCCAATGGCTCGTATCTCAGCCAAAACGGGTGAAGGTATCGACGAGTTATTAGAGTTTATCAGTCTGCAAGCGGAACTGATGGAACTAGAAGCGCCATTAGATGGTGCTGCACAAGGTGTTGTTATCGAGTCAAGACTTGAGAAAGGCCGTGGCCCAGTCGTTAGTGTGCTAGTGAAAAAAGGTACATTGAAGCAAGGCGATTTGGTCTTAGCGGGCGAACACTATGGTAAAGTTCGAGCGTTGACAGATGAGCATGGTAAGCGAGTTCAATCAGCGGGCCCTTCTATTCCTGTAGAGATTTTAGGTTTGCCTGAAACCCCAGCAGCTGGTAGCGAGTTCTTAGTCGTGACTGATGAGAAAAAAGCGCGTGAAGTTGCTGACTTTAGAACCAACCGCGAGCGTGAGCGTCAACTTGAACGTCAAAATGCCATGCGTTTAGAGAGCATGTTTGATCAGATGGAACAAGGCAATGTCTCATTCTTGAATATCGTGTTAAAAACCGATGTTCGTGGTTCACTTGAAGCATTATTAGCGGCATTGAATGAGTTATCAACTGACGAAGTAAAAGTTCGAGTAATTAGTTCAGGTGTTGGCCCTATTTCTGAGTCTGATGTGACACTTGCAGAGTCTAGCGAAGCGGTATTGTTAGGTTTCAACGTCCGTGCAGATGCAACCGCACGCCGTAAAGCAGATGCTGCTAATATGGATATTCGCTATTATAGTGTTATCTATGGCTTGATCGATGATGTGAAAGCAGCGATGAGTGGTATGCTCGCTCCTGAACATCGTGAGAAAATTCTTGGTGTGGCAGACGTTCGCGAAGTATTCCGCTCTAGTAAGTTTGGTGCTGCGGCTGGTTGTATGGTGGTTGAAGGTACAATCTATCGCAACAAACCTATCCGCGTATTGCGTGACGACCAAGTTATCTTTACAGGTCAATTGCAATCATTGCGTCGTTATAAAGAAGACGTTAATGAAGTACGTACTGGTATGGAATGTGGTCTGGCTGTTCGTGGCTATGATGTTGAAGCTGGTGATAAAATCGAAGTCTTTGAAATTCAAGAGTTCGCACGTACTATCTAAAGTTACCATTGGATGCAGATTATCTAATTATACAATACGCTTACTCAGCTGAGTATATTAGACGGTTTTTTCATATCTAGTTGTACTTAGGCCTAACAGGTACATCCTGCTAGGCCTTTTTTAACAAATATCAGTCCATTAATTCAGCTTTCTCTTTTATATTGACCTAACCATATATCAATAAAAATAAGCCATATTTAAACAAAGGTAATAACATGAACCAACGATTACAACGCTTATCCGATCAAATTCAGCGTGAGCTTGCGGTACTTATTCGTGATGCAGTCAATGACCCTCGTTTGACCGGCTTTGTCACTATCTCTAGTGTCAAGGTTAGTCCAGACTTAGGGTATGCCGATATCTATGTCACCATTATGGAGCCTGAGCTCAACGATGCCATGACCAAGACCAATCACGAAGAGAGTATCAAAGTACTAAACAAAGCGGCAGGTTTTTTACGTACTGAGCTAAGCCACAGTCTAAAAACACGTACCACGCCGCGCCTACGTTTTCATTATGATGAAGTGACCGCTCGTGGCAATTATATGATGGATTTGATTAACCAAGCTGTCACTAAGACCGAAAAAAATGAAAATGAAGAGTAAGCGACTATTATGCCTACACCACCTAAGCAAACCGACAAAATAAAAGTCTCAGGTGTTATCTTAGTGGATAAGCCTAAAGGCATGACCTCGCAGCAAGTGGTGTCAAAGGTGAAATATCTGTTTAAATCACCGAACCACGACAGTAAAAAAGCAGGTCATACTGGTACGCTTGATCCAATGGCAACGGGTCTATTACCTATTTGCATGGGCGAAGCAACCAAATTCAGTCATTATCAACTAGATGCGGACAAATCTTACCAAGCCACTATCTTACTCGGTAGTCAGACAGATACAGGGGATGCAGACGGTCAAATAGTGGCCCAAGCACCTATTCCGAAGTTTGATGATAGCCTATTGGCTGACATTGCCCAGCAATTTTTAGGCGCTCAGCAGCAGATACCACCGATGTATTCTGCTTTAAAAAAAGATGGCAAAAAACTGTACGAATATGCCCGTGCTGGTATTGAAGTAGAACGCTCGCCAAGAGATATTGTTGTTAAGGCAATTGATATTAGTTCGATTGATGCTGAACAAATCCAAGTGACGGTGACTTGTACGAAAGGCACTTACGTGCGCGTATTGGGTGAAGACATCGCTAAGGCAATGGGCACATTAGGGCATTTGACAGCGTTACGACGCACGCAAGTGGGTAACTTTACTATCGATGATGCAATTGCCTTATCAGAATTAGAAGAGATAACTTTAGATACTCGGCAGGCACATTTGATGCCAGTAGATGCTTGCATCGATATCGAAGCTGAGCTGACCTTAACGACTGAACAGTGTACTCGTGTACACATGGGTCAACGCTTAAATGTATTTGAACAGCTAACCGATGATCTTAAAGATTATGTGTCAGATAACATTGCGAATCAATCAGTTATCGGTGAAGATGAGACGACAATCAGCCATCAGATCACTCATCTTAATACAGTCACTAATGATAGTTCTGCTAATAATCATTCCTACAAAATACCGCTGGCAGAGCATGAGATACCAGTGGATATACGTTTGGTAGATGAGAACGGTTTATTTCTTGGACTGGGTGCTGTCAGTCTCAATGGTCGATTACAGCCCAAAAAGCTCATTCAACGCTAATCTTCAGTTCACTTACTAACAGTTTACACTAATCACATATCGTCACATTTTATTGCAGGTTTCGCCTATGGTGAAACCTGTTTTTTTTGTACATTAGTTATACCAGCTAGGGAAAGCCAATGAGAAAAATAATTTGAAAGAGTAATAAAATAATAAGCAGAATAATAAAAACTATAAAAACTATAAAAAATTATTAGATAATAAAAAATAGATATAATGATTGTCAAATATGAATATAACTAAAAAAACTAAGATTTTCTATATATTATAATTATAAATAAAAAAATAGTCAGAACACTTTACCAATAATTCATTAATAGAAGAAGATATATTATGAAAACGATCGCTTTTTTATTACACAATAACTTTGAACAAGCAGAGTATGAAGACGTCAATAATCAGTTAAAAGATAAAGGTTATAAGACCATTCTTATTACTACTAATAAAGAAAAAGAAGTTCAGGCAATGAAGCAAGACGTAGATAAAGGCGATACCTTTACTGCTGATATCTTTGCAACAGAGGCAAAGTCTAATGATTATGACGCGTTAGTATTGCCGGGTGGCACTGTCAATGCTGATACAATTCGCGATAATGAACAAGCACATAGCCTTGTTAAGGCTATTTATGAAGCAGGCAAACCGTTGGCTGCGATTTGTCATGCGCCTTGGATACTTATCAATGCAGGGATTGCTAAAGGCAAAACATTGACGGCCTATAACTCTCTTCAAACTGATTTAGAAAATGCTGGGGCAACTTTTATAAATAAGACTGTACAAGTAGATGGTAATTTAATTACATCACGCAATCCAGACGATATCAAAAACTTTGTTGAAGCTATCGACAAAGCGTTATCATAATTTATTATTATTATTTTACAAGCAACAAGATAGCGTATTATTTTAATTTATTAATAATCAAAACTAAGGACAATATCATGGCAAACTCTAATCCAAACGATACCAAAATTGAACAACAGCGTTCTGAGTCAGCAAAAGCTGCACTTGAGAGCCAAACTGAAAATAATCACACAGAGAATTCTGAAGCTGCAGCAGATCGTCTCGTTGATAATTTAGAAAATGAAAAAAAAGATAAATAACGTATTTTGTAAAAGAATAACTTTTGGCTAATTGTTAGTGTGCTTTTGAAATAAAACCACGCATTTGTATCGGTTATATAAACGATAGAGTGACCGATATAAGAATCGAATAAAAAACAGGGGTTACTATGAGCAATTTATCAAACAATAAAGACGAGCAAGAACAAAAGATCGAGAGGCTTGCAGAATCTATCAATCCTAGTGAGGATGTGAGTCCTGATAGCTTAGCTGAAGCAACGACAGCGCCTCTTGCTGATGATGCGCTTGGTGGTAACGCTAATGAAGACGACGTCAAAAAATAAATCATTATGTGTGGCATTGTGATTCAAATCTTTGATGACCGCTAACATTATCCGTAAGACTATTACGAAAAACTGCTGCTAGTTCAGCAGTTTTTTGTTATAATGCCATCATCTTTAAATTGGGTTTTAGATTAAGCTTTTTAGTTCGTTTCATTGCATCAAGCAGATGGGCGGATGAATGGTGTTTTGCTTGTCTCTGTCCTATTTTTAAATGATTGTTACAACAACTGATTAAGCTTGTCGTACACTAGGTCAACTCTAGTAATGCAGGGTTGTCCTGAATGACGTCTAAGTTACTCTATTTATTATTCTACTGTTTTTAAGGCTGCTCATTTGGGTTATACCTTAGAACTTTTAGCATTGCCGGAGATATTTATGCTAACTAATACTGATCGTGAACAAATCATTTCTCAATACCAGCGCGGCGAAAACGACACTGGTTCTCCAGAAGTTCAAGTGGCTCTGTTGAGTGCTCGTATCAATGATTTGCAGAACCATTTTAAAGCGCACAAAGCTGACCATCATAGCCGTCGTGGTCTTATCCGTATGGTTAACACTCGTCGTAAATTGCTTGATTACCTAAAAGGTAAAGACCTTGGTCGTTATACCACCCTTATTAGCCAGTTAGGTCTACGTCGTTAATTTAGCGACAATAGTGCGAGTGGTTGTTAAAACAAAAGATGCCGTTATATGGCATTGTCTCGTAGTTTTTGCTAGACCACTTGGAACTTGCTTGCTGATACTGAGAAAATAGATTTCTTCTAAAAACGGTGTGGAATAGTTTCACGCCGTTTTTTTATGCTTATTAATATTGACGATGATTTCCCTAAAAAATAAGGGCTAGAGTTTGATATGGCAGTAATTTGTAATTCATTGGTCAATGCTTACAAATCACTGTAAAATAATATCTCGCGATTTTTGCAACAAGGTCATTGTTTAGATAATGATTAACTATAAAGTAGTAGCGAAAAACATCACTATTTTTAGACGTCAGAGACACCATATGTGTATGACTTTTGCTATGTGACAGATGTATAGTGAAACCGATATTGAGCAATTAGATATATACAATAGCAAGATACCTCCTACAGATAAAAAGTTACAGAGACAAAGATAAATCATAATATTGATCGTAATTGACATGATTTTTAGCAGAAAGCGTATCGATTAGCGATTATATACAAAGAATTTTAATGACAGATATCAGCTTTTTATGACGCTGATATTACTTTTGTCAGTCAACATTAGGAATATTATATGACAATGTTTAATACCATCAAACGTGAATTTCAATATGGCAATCAGCAGGTTGTTATCGAAACAGGCCGTATCGCTCGTCAAGCCAACTCTATTTTAGTGCATATGGGCGGTGTAACAGTGCTAGTAGCGGCGGTTGTAAAATCAGACGCTAAAGAAGGTCAAAATTTCTTTCCGCTAACGGTCAACTATCAAGAAAAAATGTACGCTGCGGGTAAAATCCCAGGTGCTTACGGCAAACGTGAAGGCCGTGCAAGTGAGTTCGAAACATTAACCTCACGCTTGATTGACCGCCCGATTCGTCCGCTATTCCCTGAAGGCTATGTCAATGAAATCCAAATTACGGCAACGGTTGTGTCATCAGACAAAACCCAGTCTGCAGATATCGCTGCTCTAATCGGTGCTTCAGCAGCGCTAGCTATTTCTGATGCGCCATTCAATGGCCCTGTTGCTGCTGCGCGTGTTGGCTTTATTAATGGTGAATATATCTTGAACCCGACGATTGAGCAGCTCAAAGAGAGCGACCTTGATTTGGTTGTGGCTGGTACTAAATCTGCCGTATTGATGGTTGAATCTGAAGCAGCAGAGCTATCAGAAGATCAAATGCTAGGTGCCGTACTATATGGTCATCAGCAACAGCAAATCGTCATTGATAACATTGCTTCAATGGCAGAAGAAATTGGTACTGCTAAGCAGCAATTTAGTGTACCTGAACGTGATAAAGCGCTTGCAAGCAGCATGAAAGAGCAGTTTGGCGAGCAAGTTGCTGACGCTTATACAATTACTGATAAGCAAGATCGTTATACTAAGCTTGATGAGATTAAGCAATCCATTATCGATGCACTGGCTGGTGATGCTGAATCAGAAAACTATGCTGATACCGTATCTGAGCTCAAAGAAATCTATAACGACCTTAAGTATCGTACGGTTCGTGACAACATCTTGTCAGGTAAGCCACGTATTGATGGTCGTGACCTTGAGACTGTTCGTGCCCTTGACGTACAAGTTGGCGTATTGCCATATACGCATGGTTCAGCGCTATTCACTCGCGGTGAGACGCAAGCATTGGTTACAACCACGCTTGGTAATAGCCGTGACGTCAATATGATTGACTCGCTGGGTGGTACGATCCGTGACCATTTCATGCTGCATTATAACTTCCCGCATTTCTCTGTCGGTGAAACAGGTCGTGAAGGTATTCCAAAGCGTCGTGAAATTGGCCATGGTCGTCTAGCACGCCGCGGTGTACAAGCGATGCTCCCAGACAGCGAACGCTTCCCGTATGTCATCCGTGTGGTATCAGAGATTACTGAATCAAATGGTTCATCTTCTATGGCGTCTGTTTGTGGTGCAAGCTTGGCATTGATGGATGCTGGTGTACCATTAAAAGCACCAGTTGCTGGTATTGCGATGGGTCTGGTTAAAGAAGGCGAGCGTTTTGCGGTATTGTCAGATATCTTGGGTGATGAAGATCATCTTGGCGATATGGACTTTAAAGTTGCTGGTTCTAAAGACGGTATTACTGCGCTTCAGATGGACATTAAAATCGAAGGTATTACGCCTGATATCATGGAGCAAGCGCTTAAGCAAGCCCATGCTGGCCGTATCCATATCTTAGATGCGATGAACAAAGTATTGCCATCAAGCCGTACTGAAATCAACGCTCATGCCCCTAACTATGCGGTTATCGAAATCAATCCGGACAAAATCCGTGACGTAATCGGTAAAGGCGGTGCGATGATTCGCCAGCTAACGGAAGAAACTGGTGCGGTTATCGATATCGATGATGGTGGCACGATTCGTATCTTTGGTGAAAACAAAGCGGCTACTAAAGCGGCTATCGGCAGAATCGAAGCATTGACTGCTGAAGTTGAAGTCGGCAAAACGTATGAAGGTACCGTCGCTCGTATCGTAGATTTTGGCGCTTTTGTTAACGTCTTGCCCAATACTGATGGCCTAGTACATATCTCACAAATCGCAGAAGAGCGCGTAGAAAATGTATCAGACTATCTAAAAGAAGGTCAGATCGTGAAAGTATTCGTTCAAGACGTCGACAACCGTGGTCGCATTAAATTGACTATGAAAGGTATCGAGCAGAACTAATTTTTATCTATTAGTTTGGTCTAGATATGAAAAAACCGCTTTGAGACGCTCATTATGAGTACTCAAGGCGGTTTTTTTATGCACTAAAAAAGTTGAAATAAGCGCTTGGTTTATATAGTTAGGTCAATATAAAACAGATTCAGCGAAACTGGGATAAATTTTGCTTGCTTGCTTGCTTGCTTGCTTGCTGTGCCTGCGCAGCTCGATGCTACAAAAAATTTATCCCAGTCTCGCATCATGATGTCGTGTATCCATTTTATTTGGTATCGGCTATATAGTGATGTCTTTAGGCAGGTGAATATTGATATGAAGCTTGGGTACGTCTTGCAGCTGCTGCGTCAACAAAGGGGAGACGTCAGCATACCAATCCAAATGAACCACTTTTGTTGTTGTATTGGCACTATCGTCATTGGCGTTGGCATTGTTTTGCGAATCATGAAAAATAAGTGGGCGTGCGAGTAGGGCTGCTCTGCGGATACCTTGATAGCGAATGAGCGGGACAAGTTGTTGTTGCAAATCTATTAAAGCACTATTAAGCCCGCGTAATCGTACTGGATGATAAGGATGATCTGAGACAACAAGATTAGCAATATAAACTGGTTGGTTGCCATTACTACTGATACCAAGGCCTGCTTGTTCAAGCGCACGTTTATGCAATAAACAACTGCCCACGTTTAGACTGCCATCACGGCAAGCGCGATAATAACGTTGATAATTATCAGGAAATAAAGTCTTAGCGCGTATCAGCACAGAATCTAGAACCACACCTGCGGTATTAACTGGCAGGATAAGTAGCTGTGCGCTACTGTTTAATATAGGGGTGTGTGTTAGTTGCAGAGTTGCCATCACTGGCCCCTTTATAAAAAAGAATACGTTTATTCCACCGAAGTCTGACTAGTATTATTCGTTTCTAATTGTGCAATTTTTTTTTCTAGTAAGGCAATTTGTTCGGCCTTCATATCGGTCAGCTCTTTATTCATAGCCAATTGTTCAGCCGCCAGTTTCTCTTGTTCGGCCAAGCGCTTACGCTCATCTTCTAAGCGATCAATCTCTTCTTTGGCGAGGCTGTCTGTTTCTGGCAAAGGAGCATTTATGATGGTCTTAGGATCTAGTGTCTGAGTGTTTGAAGCAGTTGAAGGATCTGTGCCTTCGTTTAACGCGTTTTCATTTAACGTGCTTTGATTTAGTGTCGTATCATTTGTCTCATTATTTAATGGCACCGAAGCAGATGGTTCGGCAGTGATTGGTTTTGTTATCGTTGGCGGGTTTTGGGTCTCTGTATCAGGGGAGATATTTCTCCAAACCAAGTAACCAATCAATAGCGCTGCCAAAATAACAACTAACCACCATTTTTGGTAGAATTTAGCAGACTGCTTTTTTGATGATTTGGTGGATAAAGGACGCATTTTTTTACGATTCATACGAGGGTCAATTTATGTCAGAAATATAAGTATTCCTACTATAACAAACTCAAAATAAAAAGCCTATCTATTGATAGATAGGCTTTCTTTTGGATAAGTGACATTGCTGATTTTTAGGGTTTGAACTTTACTGTACCACTGGTGCCAGTAATCATCGCGTCACGAATCAGCTCGTCCTCAAGATGGTTTTTGGCACTGATCGCATCAGGGTCAGGGCGATGCTCTGTATGTCCACACTGGGTACATTCGATATATTCATCAGGCGCTGGCGTGACAACATTCACTTGCACTACTGCATCCATCGTCTGACATTTGGGGCAGCGAACCCCTGCTAAGAATTGCCGCTTGGGACGTGACGACTGATAACGCATTTAAATCACCTCATGCGTCGTTTGCGCATTTGCTGCATCGACCTTTTTAGTATTAGCAAAACCACTGTGGCGCAATAGGGCATCGATACTGGCACTACGACCACGGAAGTTTTCAAAGTTGGTCTTGGCTGGAAAACTACCACCAACTGAGAGAATAGTGTCACGAAACGCTTTACCCGTTACTGGGTTAAAAATACCGTCTTCTTCAAACTTACTAAAGGCGTCTGCAGACAGTAGCTCTGCCCATTTATAAGAGTAATAACCTGCGGCATAGCCTCCAGCAAAAATATGGCTAAAGCCATTGGCAAAGCGGTTATAGTCGGGCGTCTGCATAATGGCGACATCGCTACGTACTGTGTTTAAGGTCGCTAAAATACCTTCGTAATCAAGCGCTGGCGTATGTGCGTGAATCAATAAGTCAAACAAGGCGAGCTCGATTTGACGCAGCGTTTGCATGCCACTTTGGAAGTTTTTCACCGCCAATAGTGCATCGAGCTTGTCTTTAGGCAATGCTTCACCGGTTTCGACATGACTGCTGATAAGGGCAATACCTTCAGCATCCCATGCCCAGTTTTCCATAAATTGACTGGGCAGCTCGACCGCATCCCACTCGACACCGTTAACACCAGCGACATCACCGACGGTCACTTGCGTCAGTAAATGATGCAGACCGTGACCGAATTCATGGAACAAGGTCAGCACCTCATCGTGCGTCAATAAGCTTGGTTTGCCATCTAGTGCTGGCGTAAAGTTGCCAACCATAAAGCAAACAGGCAGTTGCTGATGCGCTTGTTCGTCATAACTATAACGCGACTGAAAGCCATTCATCCATGCGCCGCCCCGTTTACCACTACGGGCAAATAAATCAAAGTAAAAACCACCGAGCAGGTTATCGTCAGCATCAAACAATTGATAAAAGCTTACGTCGTCATGCCAGTGTGATACAGGTTGGCTATTCGCATTATCATTGGTTTGTTCTTTCACCTTGATATCGTATAGACGCTCTACAATCGCAAACAAGCCATTAATGACTTTTGGCAAGGGAAAGTAAGGACGGATTTCTTCTTGCGACAAGTTAAATTCACTTTGCTTTACTTTTTCAGCGATATAAGCGCTATCCCACGGTTGCAATTCATCGATGCCGTAAGCGTTTGCATACTGTTGCAGTTGCGCCAAATCTCGCTCAGCTGTGGGCGTAGCTTGCGCTGCTAAATCACGCAAAAAGGTTTCAACTTCTGCCACACTATCTGCCATTTTTTTTGATAGTGATACGGCTGCATAATCAGTAAAACCTAATAGCTTGGCTTTTTGCTCACGCAATTGCAGGATTTGGCTCATGATATCGGCGTTATTTAATGACTCACCTTTGGCATTGGTATGTGTATCGAACTCAGAGGCACGGGTGACATAAGCGCGGTACAGTGTCTCACGCAGTCTGCGATCGTCTGCATAGGTCATGACAGCCAAATAAACTGGTATGTTTAAACTGGCGACATAATAAGGGGTCGGTAATGCATCAATGTCTTCTTGCGTGAGTGAACCGCTGGCAAGCGTGCGCGCTTTGTATTGTGCGCCTGCATCTGCTAAGAGTGCCAGACCACTTTCTGTCAAACCTGTCAACTGTTTATCGTTCAGCGGTAACGCATGGGCTTGGGTGGCATCCAAAATATGATCAGAAAAAGTCGCTGATAAAGTAGACAGCTCGCTTTGAATCGCTGCAAACTTTTCTTGTTCAGCTTTGGCTAATGCCACGCCCGACAACTCAAAGCTTCGTAGCGCAAGCTCAATAGCACGTGCCCGCGCAGGTTCAAGTCTGGCAAAAAATGCCTCATCATTTACGATAGTTTGGTACCGACTAAATAGCGGCTGATGCTGTCCCACTCGCGTGCCATAAGCGGAGAGCTTAGGCAGCAGTTCATGATGGACATGACGAATCTCATCGTTGCTCGTTACGCTATTTAAATGCGACAAAATACCCCAACTACGATCCAGTGCCAAGTTCATGTGGTCAAACGCCATCACATCTGCCAAGGCTTGTTCGGCGCTCATATCAACAGAATGACCATTGTTGTCTGTTGTCGTGGTCATGTCATCTAAAAATGCATTGGCAGTATTGATAGCGTTCAGGATTTCAATTTGTAAAGTACTTGGCGCTGCACTGGCAAAGTCAGCAAGGTGTAAATCTGGAGAAATAGAGGTCATAAGGATATCCAATTTGAATGAATGATTGTTGGGCAAGTGAGGTGTTATACAGAGTGTTAGTTTGCTGCTGAAACAGACGATTTAGGGTAATTTTAATGTTTGAAGTATTTTACGGTTTTATATGAGATATCTAAAAGATGGGTTCATTTGGTAAAAATGCAACCTGATTTGTGACTGTCTGGTGATAGAGTGATTGTCCTAGCAAACTCAGAAAAGATAAAACGACTTTTTAGCAATATAAAGCGTTTTACTTACAAAGCGCTATCATTTGCTTGCAAATTAACCCTACAGGAGGCTAGGTTCAACTGATAGCATCATTGTAATGGAATAGAAAAAGTCTTATGTAAATTGACAGTTTCTCTAGTATTAAAGTTATTCTCTATGATTAAAGTCGTAAATAACTTGTCGATGCTAAAACTTGTCGATGCTAAAAATAAAAAAGATAACAGTCGTTAGTTTTTTTAATGAACAGATTGATTAACAAATGCCAAATTAACAGTAAATGATAATAAAACAAGGAACAATATATGAAAGCGACTCTCAAAAGTTTACGCGCAACCAAAGCCAATCCTGCGGTGAGTATCTTCGTTAAGACGCATCGTGCGCATCCTGCTAACGATCAAGATCCTATTGCCCTAAAAAACCAATTAAAAGTAGTTGAAGAACGCTTAACCAATGAATATGATAAGCGTACCGCGACTACTATTTTGGACAATATTCATGCCAAAACCAATGAGCTTAATCACAACTATAATCTTGATACCTTAGCGATATTTGCTAGTACTGACGACGTACAGATCATTCGTATGCCGATTGATACGACAGAACGTGTGGTTATCTCGAATAGATTTGCGACCCGTGATTTGGTTCGTGATATGGCCAGCGCAGTGCATTATTATACTGTCGTGCTTACTCGTGATAGCGCTCGTTTGATCGAAGCCTCTAATGATCGTGTTGTCAAAGAATTTGATAAAGATGATGATGGCCAAAACAATATGGACAACATTCCTTTCCCTATCGAAAATAACGGTCTGTATACCACTGGTGATGGTGGTTCGGATCGTTCATCAAACAATGAAAGCAGCTACCTAAAAGAGTTCTTTAACCAAGTAGACAAAAGTGTCCAAGAGCTATGGGGTGAGCATAAAATGCCACTGGTTATCGTGGGTGATGCTAAAAATATTGGCTACTACAAAGAAGTTTGTGATCGTCCAGACAACATTATTGCGACGGTCTCAAATGCGACTAATCTAGATGATGGCAGTGCTCAGCATATTGTCGACAGCGTGCAAGAAGCAGTGGAAGAGTATCGTACGTCGCTACATCAAGCTGCCCTAAGCGAAATTGATAGCGCGCGCGGTGCTAATATGCTACAGACTGATTTGCAAGAAGTCTATCGCAGTGCCTTCCAAGGTGCAGGTGAGACACTCTATGTCCGTCGGGGTTACATGCAATCTGCTAAGATTGATGAGCAAGCGCAAACGTTAAGTATTGCCAATGATGCTGCCGCAGAAGGTGTGACTGATGACGCCATTGGCGAAATCATTGAACATGTGATTCATAATGGTGGTAAAGCAGTATTTATGCCACAAGACATCATGGCTGAAGATCAGCCGATTGCTCTGGTGACTCGCTACTGATTGATGAATGCTGTCTGTTGATCATAGTGATTTACAGATGAGGCCTTAATAGAAAATAGTTAAACATATTGTAAAAGCATTGATTCTTAGCGAATCAATGCTTTTTTTTGGTTATTCATATTTGGTCATAAACATATGATGCATATTTAGCAATAGTGAGCGGTTCAGAATAGGGCAGTGTTTATCATTGTGGTGCATGATGTTCTACGATAGTGCGCTTGCCAATTTGATTAACAGGCACTTCAAAAGTTATTTGTATTGCTGTGACATGCCCTAACGGTAATCAGTGTGAAGAGAGATACTGGTTTTATTGAAATTCACTACAGCCTATGCCTATCGGTGGATGTAGTGAATGATTCAATTACCTTTTATAAAGAATTAAACGGCTATTATCTTTACTGTTTTTACGGGCAGATTTTATTTTTAGCGAAGTATCAGCCATCAATCACTTGTAATAATCTTTGGCTGGCATAAGGCTTGCACCACGGTTAGTACACGGTTAACTACCGTCATATTACTAATCTAAGAGCTAAAAAATGCTGTCTAGGGTTCCGGTATAGTAGAGGAAAAAAGCATCCTTATACTATATGACTGGTCCGAGAGATGGCGGTTCGAAAGAACTACACGGAGGGATAAAAGCCCGGGAGACTCTAAGTGACACTGCTCACTTAAGCTCGTAACTGTGGAGTTTTTTATGTCATCTGTTTCAATTACCCCTTTAGATAATTCTTCTTCAGCGCACTTCACCATACCTCTACCCGGTGGTCATCATTGGTGCGGCCGAATCAACAAACACCATGTGCTAACACTCAAGTCACTCGCCGCCAATGCCAATGCCAGTCTATATGTGGTCAATGCTGATGAGAAGCTTGAACGTTTCAATATGCCAGACAGCCTAAAAGCGCAACACACATTATATCTGTCCAAAGGTCACGTGCTCTATTCCGATATGGGCCGAGTGTTGGCTTCTATTATCAGCGATGACCATGGCTGGAATGATGCCATTTGTGGCCCTAGTAATGCTGCTATGGTCAGCACTCAGTACGGCAAAAAAACTTTTCAAGATGCTCGTAATGATCGTTATCAAAACGGTCTTGATGGGTTACTCACCGAAATGTCGAAGTTTGCTCTAAATACCAGTGATCTGACCGCAACCCTTAATCTATTCTCCAAAGTCACCCCTGATGTACAAGGGCAGCTGTTTTATGTGACTGCCGACAATACCGACCAATCTGTTTCCTTACGCTTTGAGATGAATTGCTTAGTGTTCATTTGCAATGCGCCGCATCCGCTTGACCCATCAGAAATTTACGATCCGGCTGACATTGAGTTAACCGTTCAGGCTGCAGCGCCGATTGTGCCAAAGACGGAGTTTGATGTCTGCCGTGATTCTTGTGAGCAAAACCAGCGCGGTTTTGAGAACAATGCTCGCTATTTTGGTGACTACGCAAACGTATAAATAACGTTTGATCGTCGCAGATGCTTATCAAGAGATGCCTCATTTTAATCAAGGGAACCAGATCATGACTATCAATAATGAAGTTCAAAAAACAGATAACCACGTAGATAATGTAGATTCAATCGATTCTAAAAATATTCAGTTGCGCGAGGTGTGTGCGGCTGGAGAAGGATGGATGGCCGAAATCAAAAAAGGTCAGACGTTACGCATTATAGATAGCGAAGGCAATCAGGCAGTCGATACCTTGTTTATCAGCTGTGCTGACATTGCTGAACGTTATAGCGCAACCGATACATTGGCGCAGAATCAGAAGCTATTTTTAGAGATGGGCAGCCAGCTCTTTACGAATAAAGGCCGTGTCATCGCCACTATCACAGAAGATACCTGTGGTCGCCATGACACGTTGGGCGGAGCATGTTCGTGCGAGAGCAATACCGTGCGTTATGCGCACGATACCTATCCCATGCACAGCTGTCGAAACAACTTTATGCACACACTAGCGACGCATCCGATAGCACAAAAGCATGATTTGACACTGCGTCATATCGGACCAAATATCAATTTCTTTATGAATGTCCCCGTCACACCTGATGGCAGTTTGGCATTTGATGATGGCATTTCAGCTCCCGGCAAGTATGTCGATATCACCGCCCAAATGGACATGATTGTCCTTATATCGAATTGTCCTCAGCTCAACAATCCCTGCAATGGCTACAATCCCACGCCGATTGAGCTTGTGATCTATGAGTAAGTGAGACATTTTTAGATAAAACGACACTGCCTATTAATAAGAAATTTGAGGAAATTGTGATGTTCAAAAAAGTATTGATTGCCAATCGCGGTGCGATTGCTTGTCGAATTATACGTACTTTAAAACAAATGGGTGTGGCTTCAGTTGCCGTTTATACCGATGTCGATCGTGGATCACTGCATGTCAGTCAAGCAGATGAAGCCATAAAAATAGGCTCAGGTCCTGCTAGTGATAGCTATCTGAACATGGATAAAGTGTTGCAAGCCGCTATTGATTCGGGTGCTGAGGCAATTCATCCGGGTTATGGATTTTTGTCAGAAAATGCCGCATTTTGTGAGCGCTGTGCAGCGGCTGGTATTGCGTTTATTGGCCCGATTTCTGAGCAGCTGCTCAGCTTTGGACTCAAACACACGGCTCGTAAGCTGGCCATCGAAAGCCAAGTCCCGCTATTACCTGGTAGCGAGTTACTACAAGACGTTGATGAAGCGCTGCGTGAGGCTGAGCGTATTGGCTATCCCGTCATGCTAAAAAGTACGGCAGGCGGCGGCGGTATCGGCATGCGCCTAGTATGGAACGAGGCCGAATTGGAAGATGCTTATGAATCCGTGCATCATTTGGCACAAAGTAACTTTAGTGATGCAGGTCTGTATCTCGAAAAATTCGTAGAGCATGCCCGTCATATCGAAGTACAAGTATTCGGTGACGGTAAGGGCAATATCATCACTTTAGGGGAGCGTGACTGTTCGATTCAACGGCGTAATCAAAAAGTCATCGAAGAGACACCAGCACCACTGTTATCAGATGCTCAAAGACAGAACTTACAGCAGGTAGCAACTAAATTGATGCAACAAGTCAATTACCGATCTGCGGGTACGGTCGAGTTTGTGATGGACGTGTCAACGCAAGCATTTTATTTTTTGGAGGTCAATACACGCCTGCAAGTTGAGCATGGCGTTACCGAAGAAATCTATCAGGTAGATTTGGTGCGCTGGATGATCGAATTGGCTGCGGATGAGTTCGTATTACCAGCGTTGCCACTACAGGCATCAGGGCATTCGATCCAAGTGCGTTTATATGCTGAAGACCCTGTTAAAAACTTTCAGCCAAGTACTGGGATTTTGACGGATGCGTATTTTGCTCAAGAGGCACGCGTTGAGACATGGATAGAAACAGGCAGTGAGATATCTGCTTTTTATGATCCGATGCTGGCAAAAATTATTGTCACTGCGCCTGATCGTGTTCAGGCATTGACAAAAATGAGCCAAAGTTTAGCAGTGTCGCGTATGGCAGGTCTCGAAACCAACCTCGAATATTTACAGCAGATAGTGGCTTCAGATACCTTTCATCAAGGCACACAGACCACAAGATTTTTGAATACCTTTACATGGCTTAGCCAAAAGATTGAAGTAATACAGTCAGGTGTACAGACTGCGGTACAAGATGTGCTCGGTCGACAAGGCTATTGGGATGTGGGTGTGCCACCATCTGGCGCGATGGATGGCCTGAGTCTCAATACAGCCAATCAGCTTTTGGGCAATCCGTTCAACACAGCAGGTCTGGAATGTGTGGTCACAGGGCCGACGTTACTGTTTCATTGTGATAGTCAAATTGCCATTACTGGCGGCACAATGGTTTGCAAACTGGATGGCGACATCCAACCGATGTGGCAAACCATCACCGTTCGTAAAGGTCAGACGCTTGTTTGTGGCAATATCACCTTAGGATGCCGAAGTTATATCGCCATCAAAGGCGGGATAGATGTCCCTACTTATCTGGGCAGTCAAGCGACCTTTAGCTTAGGTCAATTTGGCGGTCACGCGGGTCGTAACTTATTAATCGGAGACATGCTACCGATCACGCAATGCGATATATCTAGCACGACTAAAATTTTACCTATTGCTCAGCGCCCAGAATTTAGCGGATTGTGGCAAATAGCGGTTATGTATGGCCCACATGGCGCACCAGATTTTTTTACTGAATCTGATGTGTCGCAGTTCTTTGACCATGAATGGGAAGTTCATCATAACTCCAGTCGTACGGGTATTCGTCTGGTCGGACCCAAGCCTAAGTGGGCGCGTGAAGACGGCGGCGAAGCAGGCTTACACCCATCAAATATTCATGACAATGCCTATGCTGTTGGGGCGATTGATTTCACTGGTGATATGCCGATTATTTTGGGGCCTGATGGACCAAGCTTAGGGGGCTTTGTCTGCTTGAGCGTCATCGTCGCTGGTGAGCGTTGGAAAATGGGACAGCTCAAAGCAGGTGATCGGGTTCAATTTGTACCCGTCAGCTACGATCAAGCGGCGCAATTACATCAGCGTTACGATGATATGTTGCGAGCGGACGACTGCCATTTGGTTGATTATAGCTTACCAATCAATACAGACACGGCTACTTTGCAGACGGCCATATTGGATACGTTACCCATTAATGATGTCCATCCAAAAGTGGTGTATCGCCCAGCTGGAGACAGTTACATATTAATTGAATATGGTGAGCAGGTGCTGGATTTGCAACTGCGCTTTCGTGTTCAAGCATTGATGGAGTGGTTACAGACTCAGCAGATCGATGCCATCATCGATTTGACACCCGGTATTCGCTCGCTATTAGTGCATTACCATTCATTAAAGCTATCACAGCCAACCCTGCTAGCGATGCTCAAGCAAGCCGAAAGCGCTTTGCCTGATATCAAACACATGCAAGTGCCTTCTAGAATTGTTCATTTACCCATGGCATGGGCGGATTCACAAACCAAGCTCGCGACAGAAAAGTATCAGCAGTTGGTACGTCCTGATGCTCCTTGGTGTCCTGATAATATCGAATTTATCAGACGTATCAATGGTTTGGCTTCGACCCAAGCGGTCAAAGACATCGTTTATGACGCCAGTTATTTGGTCATGGGACTGGGTGATGTGTATTTGGGCGCGCCCGTTGCCACGCCACTTGATCCGAGACATCGCTTGGTCACCACCAAATACAATCCTGCCAGAACATGGACACCAGAGAATGCCGTGGGCATCGGCGGCGCTTATATGTGCATCTATGGTATGGAAGGCCCAGGCGGTTATCAGTTTGTTGGCAGAACGCTACAAATTTGGAATCGTTATCGCTCGCATCCGAGTTTTGAAGCGGAAAAACCATGGTTGCTACGATTCTTTGATCAGATTCGCTTTTATGAAGTCAGTGAGGACGAGCTGCTATCTATGCGAACCGCCTTCAAAGCAGGCGAGTTGTCGATTGAGGTCGAGGACACGGTATTAAATCTCGCTGATTACTACGACATGCTGAATGAAAACAAAGACAGCATCCAAACCTTTAAGGAGCAGCAACAGGCCAACTTTGAGGCTGAGCGACAACGCTGGAAGCAGCAAGGCCTAGATCAGTATGTTGGTGAAGACATTGATGCGGTAGAGGTACAGTCAGATATCAAAGTGCCTGAAGGCGGTGTGGTCGTCAAAGCGCACATGATGGGCAGTGTCTGGAAGATTTCTTGTGCCGTCGGTAATGTGGTCGATGAAGGACAGACGCTGGCGATTATAGAAGCAATGAAAATTGAAATACCCATTATGTCGCCAGTGGCGATGCAGGTGGTAAGTATTGAGATTGAAATTGGCATGACGGTCAAATCTGAGCAGCCTCTATTTGTCCTAGCACCAATTACCGTTAGTGAATCAACGACGACAATAAAGTAAAAAATCAATATCACAAAATCAGGTCATTAGACGCTTTTATTAGCACATGACTTCTATTAGCACGTGACTTTATTTTAAAAATGGTGATAAAAACGATAGAGAGAGCGATTATGCAGATGAATTGGACAATCAAAGATTGGCAAAACGCTTACGCTGAGGGAGATATTCAGCTAAATGATCTACTGAGTTATGTTGCGGGTATTGGCAATGACAATCATGCATGGATTGAGATTGCTACTTTTGAACAAGTAACCCAACAACTCGAAATCATCAACGCCCAAAACCCCGAAGACTTGCCGCTCTATGGCATTCCATTTGCGGTGAAAGACAATATCGATGTGGCAGGCTTTCATACCACAGCGGCTTGCTCAGCCCCTTTATATTTGGCTACAACAGACGCGTATGTGATTGCCAAGCTCAAGTCAGCTGGGGCTGTGGTCATTGGTAAAACCAATCTTGATCAATTTGCGACAGGACTGGTGGGAACGCGATCGCCTTATGGCGCGGTGACCAATAGTTTCAATCCCGATTATATCAGTGGCGGCTCAAGCTCAGGCTCTGCTGTGATTGTTGCCAATGGTACGGTGCCGTTTGCGCTTGGGACAGATACGGCAGGATCTGGGCGAGTGCCTGCCGCCCATAACAATATAGTGGGTTTGAAGCCGACGAAAGGTTGGTTATCCACTACGGGTCTCATTCCTGCTTGCCGTTTACATGACGTGATTTCTATTTTTACGCTTGGTGTTGATGAGGCGTGGCAAGTGGCTCAAGTCATGAAAGGCTATGATGCAAAGGACGACTATAGTCGCGCTCATCCGAACACTGCACCAGTCGCCTTTAGTCTTGGCAAAATCGCTATCCCTGATACCTTGGAATTCTATGGTGATACCCAATCAGAACAGGCTTTTGAGGTGGCACTTACACAACTTGAGGCTATGGGCTATGACGTCACACCGATAGATTTTACCGTTTTTAATCAGCTGGCAGAGACACTTTACAACGACAGCTGGGTCAGTGAGCGCGCATTTGCTATCGATCAGCTCGTAGAGCGTGATGACGTCTTGTCCATCACTCGTCAGATTATCAGCCAAGCTGACAATTATAGTGCCATCGATGCGATGAGCGCTGAGTATGCGCGCGCTGCACTCAGCCGCCAAATTCAGCACGTGCTATCTGAGTTTGATGCGCTGATGGTACCAACAGCGCCGACTATTTATACCATTGACGCTGTCAATGCCGACCCATTGACCAAAAACAGTCACATGGGCGCCTATACCAACTTTGTGAATTTAGCAGATCTGTCCGCATTGGCCTTACCAAATGTAATCGCTGATGATGGCTTACCGCGCGGCGTGACCTTTATTGCCATGACTTGGCACGATGAAGCTTTGGCCAATTTTGGTCATCAATGGCAAGCCACTTTGAAAACACCAATGGGAACGTCACAGCATCATTATCAATCTGACAAATCGCAATCGCTGATTCCTCTTAGCACAAAGTTTGACAGTGATAGTAGCGTTGAGCTGGCTGTGGTTGGCGCGCATTTAAGCGGTATGCCACTTAATTATCAGCTGACGGATCGAGGTGGCGTATTGTCCGAAAAAACTCAAACGGCAGCGACCTATCAGCTCTTTGCATTGGCAGGATCAACGCCCGCCAAACCGGGGCTGAGGCGCCAGAGTGGCGGGCGCGCTATTGCGGTAGAAGTCTGGCGTATTCCTAAAGCAAGATTTGGTGAAATCGTCAACGAAGTGCCGTCCCCATTAGGCATTGGCAATGTTGAATTGGCAGATGGGCGCTGGGTTAAGAGCTTTATTTGCGAAGAGTATGGGTTTGCAGACAGTACAGATGTCACACATTTTGGTGGCTGGAAAGCGTACATAGACTCGCAGTCATCGCCAAAAATTTAAACCAGTATCTAGAAATAATGACGCGAGCAATGCCTTTTATTCTATGGTATTGCGCAACAATAATCAGCAGACACTCCCATAACGGGCTGTCTATATTCACGGAGTAAGACTCATGAATCGACGCTTATTTACTTTTGCGATTTTTTCAAGCTTTATGCTGTTTGGCTGTGACAATACCGCCACAGTCCCGATGCCTGAAGGGGAGGCGACAACAGAGAAAGCCGCGGCTGCAAACGATGAGCCAATTTCTATCGGTTACAGTGATTGGCCGGGCTGGGTGGCTTGGCAGATTGCAATTGACAAAGGCTGGTTTGAGGAAGCAGGTGTGAATGTCGAGTTTAAGTGGTTTGACTATTCTGCGTCCTTATCTGCTTTTGCTTCCAATCAATTAGATGCCATTTCTGTGACGAATGGCGACAATTTGGTCAACGCTGCGGGCGGTAGTGAAGGCATCATTATTTTGGTTAATGATTATTCTTCAGGAAACGATCAAATCATTGCCAAGCCCGGTATGACTAGTGTCGCGGATTTAAAAGGCAAGTCGATTGGGGTCGAAAAAGGACTGGTCGATCATCTTTTGCTCAATAGTGCGCTGGCTGATAACGGCTTGAGCGAAGCGGATGTGACCTTGGTAAATGCCACCACCAATGAGCTGCCGCAAGTGTTTACCAATGATAGCATTGACGCCGTTGCTATTTGGCAACCCAATGCCAACCAAGCTTTAAAAAATGTGCCCAGTGCAAAAGCCATTTATACCTCAGCGGACAAACCCGGTCTGATTTATGACACGTTAGCCGTCAGTCCTGCTAGCCTATCTGCTCACAAGGCCGAGTATGCCAAAATTATTCAGGTTTGGGGCAAAGTCGTCAACTACATCAATGATCCTGCGACCCGAGACGATGCCATTAGCATCATGTCTAATAAGGTAAATGTCCCCGCAGATCAATATAGTACCTTTTTGAATGGCACCAAATTGATGAGTTTAGAAGACAACAAAAAGGTCTTTGCCAAATCTGACGAGCTGAGCTCTATTTATGGGTCGAGCTACCATGTCAATCAGTTCAATATCGACAATCAAATTTATACGCAAACAATTGATATCGATAAATTAATCTACCCTGATTTGATTAATCAGAACGATTAATAGCAACTGTTTTCATTGCAAAGACAAAGGTTGTAGCGTCTTTATCACCATTTTAGAGAGAAGCCTATGAGTCATATCAATCAGTATTTAACCAAAAAGACCACCATTGGGTTAAATGTACTTTCATTTTTGATTCCGATCTTAATATGGTGTGCGGTGAGCTATCTGCCTTTTATTTGGCATCCACAAGTTGAGATTACTGATGCAGGAAGTAGTACCTATCTACAAGAAGGCAGTCGCATTGAAAAGGCGGTATTTTATCAAGAAGCGCAGGATGCTATGGCATCAAATGCTGTACCGCCGCAAGGAAAATTGGTCAATCCAATCTACTTGCCAGCGCCTGATGAGGTGGCGGCAGCGATGGTCACCGCTTTTGTCACACCGCCTGCGCAAGCTGATGGCCCATGGTTGCATGAGAGTCTGTGGCAAAGCGTTCGCACCGTATTTATTGCGTTCTTTATCTCATCGATTATCGGTATACCGCTAGGATTGTTATGCGGATTTTCTCAAAAAATCGCGCAAATTACGCAGCCGTTTGTGGAGTTTTTTCGTTACTTACCCGCGCCAGCCTTTGGCCCTTTGGTTGTGGCGGTACTGGGTATTTATGATGGGCCAAAAATTGCCATTATCGTGATTGGTACTTTGTTTCAACAAATTCTAATCATTGCCAATACCACGCGCACGATGGATTTGGGGCTCATTGAGGCAGGATATACTTTAGGCACCAATAAGCTCAAAAGCTTCTTTTATGTGTTGTTGCCTGCTGTCTTGCCTGATGTCTATCGAGATTTGCGGGTTTTATTGGGCTGGGCATGGACGTATTTGATTGTTGCTGAACTCATCGGCACCACCTCAGGCATCACTTGGTTTATTGTGCAACAAGCCCGTTACCAGCATTTTGATAATGTCTACGCTGGGATTCTTCTCATTGGGTTTATCGGGTTGGGAACAGACATTTTGCTGTACCAACTGGGTAAAAAACTCTTTAAATGGAAAGCGAGTATTTAAATGATGACTCATGATATTGCCTCTTCAGTCGCTGTAAACAGTGCTCATACCGACCATCAGCAAGTCATTGATGATTACTTCAAAGCATTGTATCAACGAAATGTGGTGCTAAAAGTGGATAATTTGACACAATCGTTTGACCAAGGCGGTAGCCGAAAAGTCATACTAAAAGAGGTCAGCCTACAAATTCATGAACGCGAGTTTGTCTGTGTGATCGGGCCGTCTGGTTGCGGCAAATCGACATTGGGACGTATTATTGCAGGCTTAGATGCTTATCCGAGCGGTGAGGTCATCGTTGATAACGAACGAGTGAAAGGCCCAAGTGCCAGTCGCGGCATGGTTTTTCAGGGCTATACTTTGTTTCCTTGGAAAACCGTCAAAGAAAACGTCATGTTTGGTCCCATCATGGAAGGTCGTAGTAAGTCGAATGCTGAGCGTAGCGCCCGTGAGTGGCTCGATATCGTCGGTCTGAGCAAATACGAAAACCATTATCCGCATCAGCTGTCAGGTGGCATGAAGCAGCGGGTAGCCATTGCAAGAGCACTGATTAATGAGCCCAAAGTATTGATTATGGATGAACCCTTTGGCGCGCTTGATCCTTATACCCGTCAAAAAATGCAAAAGCATTTGCTGGATTTGTGGCGCAATATTGACATCACTATTGTGTTTATTACGCACGATATGGATGAGGCGGTACTGCTCTCAGACCGCATCGTCGTTCTCAAAGCCAATCCTGGTGAGGTTCAAGATATTATTGAAGTGCCACTTGCACGGCCTCGTCATCCTGACATCGTGACGGACAGTCAGTTTTTGCAATTAAAAGCGCGCATCAATAGTATCGTTCACAACCCACAACCTGAGATTGATCCTGCCTTGGTTGAGATGCCAGACATTCCACGTATGACACCTTTAGACACCTATAAATAAATATCTAATCATCAATAAAAGAGAGTCAGTAAGACTGGTACAAATTTTTCGTAGCTTGTTTTCCGTAACTTCTTTTTCGTAGCCGCTAGTAGTAACGGCACAGCAAGCACCGAAAATTTTTACCAGTCCCACGCCTCATAACGTGTCAATCTTCTGCCCTTCATATCACACCCATTACCGATTAAATGCTGCTGATAAATACGACTGCTGTTATACTCAATAGCGTATTCCTCTGTATACCGATCTTTTTATGACTAATAAAATTATGACCACATCTTCCTTTATTTTGACCAGCTACAACATTCATAAAGGCATGTCGCCTTTAAATCGCCAAGTAAAAATGCAGGGTATTGCCCAAGCACTCGATATCATTGGCTCAGACGTGCTGTGTCTGCAAGAAGTACAAGGTCAAAACCTCAGGCGCAATTTGCAGTATAACGAATACCCCGACCAATCACAGCATGAGTGGTTTGGCGAATATCTACAGCTGCAAAACAGTTATGGCAAAAACTCAGAATATGAAAATGGGCATCATGGCAATGCGGTACTTAGCCGATTTCCACTGGATCCAAAACACAATGTGAATATTACGGTCAATAAACTTGAGCAGCGCGGCGTGTTGCACTGCGAAGTACAGCCAGCAGGTTGGGAGATGCCCGTTGTCGTGTTATGCGCCCATCTGAACTTGTTTGAGCGCGATCGTATCAAACAATACGAAGCGATCGCTAATTATGTCCGCCATGAAATTGCCTCGGATCAGCCCTTGATTTTGGCTGGGGATTTTAATGATTGGAAAAAAATGTCTTGCGATAAGCTTGCTACCAGTTTAGGTATGATTGAGGCCTTTAAGCACTGCCACGGCAAGCTGATGCCAACGTTCCCAGCCAAAATGCCTGTGCTCAGTTTAGATCGTATTTATGTACGTAATTTAAAGATTAAAGACGCTTGGGTACATACGGGCAAACCATGGTCAACATTATCAGATCATTTGCCCATCAGTGCAGAGCTGATGTTGCCGTGATATATTGACCACTACAAGTGAGTAATCAACCAAATATAAGGATATTCTACTATGGTGATGTCATCTACTACTGCTCAGACTGAGCAAGCCACTGCCCAACTGCCAACTGCCCAACATGCTGTCCTCATACGCGAATTTGGCGAACCTGAAGTAATGAAATATCAGGATGGGGTCGATATGCCCAAGTTACAGGACGATCAGGTATTGGTAAAAGTTGCCTACGCTGGCATCAATCCTGTCGATTACAAAACCCGTCAGGGCAAAGGCTGGGGCGCAGAAAATATTCGTCAAGAAAAATTCGACAACGACCAACCAGCAATTTTGGGGTTTGACGTATCCGGTGAAGTGGTCGCCAGTCATAGCGATCAATTTGCTATTGGTGATAATGTCGCGGCTTTGACTTTTAATGGCGGCTGCTATGCAGAGTACGTGGTGGTCGATGCCAAACTGCTGGCGAAAGTGCCAGCGGCTGTTACTTTAGAGCAGGCAGGGGCGTTGCCTTGTATCGGACAAACCGCGATCCAGTTTGCGGAGTTTGCCGATATTAAAGAGGGCGAGCATGTGGTCATCAATGCGCCAGCGGGCGGTGTCGGTCACTTATTGATTCAGCTATTAATGAAGAAAGTAACAGCAAATAATATCAAGGTAACGGTTATTTGTTCGCCAGAAAAATATGCCAAGCTCGATGAGCTGATAGATATCAGTAAACTGGCTGGTTGGATTGATTATACCAAAGATGAGGATTTTACTGAGCTGCAAGCCGATGTGTTGCTTGATTTGGTTGGAGATGAAGCGGGCGTACGCGCGCTGAGTGTACTCAAATCTGGTGGGCGAGTAAATGTGCTACCCACTATTTGGGTTGATAAACTAAAAGAAGCAGGCGAGCAAAAAAGCTTGGAAGTAGCCGGTTATAAAGCGCAGCGTAGTGGTGAAGACATGGCGCGAGTTTTACAGCTCGTGGCTGATGGCGAGCTGACTTTACGTATTCAGCAGACATACCCATTAGCAGAAGTGGTTGCTGCGCATCATGAGCTACAAAAAGGCGATGCTTTTGGTAAGATTGTTTTAAAAGTAAGCTAACAGGCGTTAATTGGCTGGCATGTGCCGAAACGTTAGGCTAATGCGCCCATCTGAGATGGTTTTCGTCTTAGTGATGGTATGTTTCCAAAAGGTTTGTGTGTCGCCATGCATGACAACAAGCTGACCTGACTCAAGATAAAGCGCGACTTTATCTTGAGTTTTTTTGTGTTTGAAGACAAACTTTCGTGTGGCACCGAGCGAGAGGGAGGCGATGATTGGCTGATGCCCAAGCTCTTTTTCATCGTCAGCGTGATAGCCCATACCGTCAGCGCCAGACGGATAGTAATTGAGCAAGCAAGTATTGAAATCAACGATGATGCCGATACTTTTCAACGCTAGCTCGACAGATTGTTTCACGTGAAACACCGCATCTGACCATGGAATAGCCTGACGCGTCTGTCCTGAATAGTGGTAGGGAGTATTGTTTTCACCCATCCAGACGATCTGGCGAGTAGTGATGTGAGTTTGTCCAAACAGCGTCACGATATCAGACTGCCAAGGTAGCTCTGCGAAAAGGGTTTCGTACTGTTCATTAGGGTTATCAATAATGATACCCAAGTCATTCACCTTACCATCGTAAGGCAATAAATTATCTGTAGGCGCTGGGGCGAAGAGATCGGTCATGGTTGCGCCTATTTATTTAACTGTCTTCACCCAAGAATCCACCACTTTGACGATGCCACAATCTTGCATAGACGCCGTGTAGTGCCAGTAGTTCGTCATGGCTGCCTTGTTCGATAATCTGACCTCGGTCCATGACCACCAAGCGATCTAGTGCTGCAATGGTAGAGAGGCGATGCGCAATTGCGATGACGGTTTTGCCTGTCATGATGTCATTCAAGCTTTCTGTAATGGCAAACTCAATTTCTGAGTCAAGCGCACTGGTTGCTTCGTCTAATAGCAAAATGGGCGCATTTTTTAGCATGACACGTGAGATAGCGATACGCTGACGTTGCCCGCCAGAGAGCTTGACGCCGCGCTCACCCACTTGCGTGTCAAGACCTTTATTGCCTTTATCATCATACAAGTCTTTGATAAAGTCCCAGGCTTGCGCTTGCTTCGCCGCCGTCATAATCTCTTCATCGGTAGCATTTGGGCGACCGTATGCGATATTCTCACGTACCGTACGATGTAATAAAGAAGTGTCTTGGGTCACCATACCGATCTGTTGGCGTAAAGACTCTTGCGTAACGTCGTCAATGGCTTGTCCATCAATCAAGATTTTGCCGCTATCCACATCAAAAAAGCGTAATAACAAGTTCACTAAGGTTGATTTACCTGCACCTGAGCGCCCAACCAAGCCTATTTTTTCGCCCGGCTTGATATCTAAATAGAAGTCATCGAGCAGTTTGATGGTAGAAGGTGCTGGCGCGTTTATTTCGTCTATATTTTTACCTTCAATATCGTCGTTATCATTTTCATAGCTAAAATCAACATGATCGAATACGATACGTCCTTCGGTAACTTTTAAGGCAGGGGCATTTGGTTTATCAATGATCTTTTGTGGCGCTGATAACGTGCGCATACCGTCTTGTACCGTACCGATACTTTCAAATAGACTGGCAGTTTGCCACATAATCCAGTGAGTCAGACCATTTAAACGCAGTGCCATCGCGGTTGCAGCAGCAATTGCACCAACACCAACGGCGCCTTGTTGCCATAAATACAAACCTATACCAGCCGTGCTGCTGACTAAAATAATACTAATAAGATGAGTCGATACTTCTAAATAGCTGACCCAGCGCATTTGCGCGTGTACTGTACCCAAAAATTGACCCATGGCATTTTTGGCGTAGCTCAGCTCACGGCGCGAATGGCTGAACAGCTTGACGGTCATGATATTGGCGTAAGCGTCTGTAATGCGGCCCGTCATGAGCGCCCGTGCATCCGCTTGCACAACGGCCGTTAGTTTGAGTTTGGGAATAAAGTACCAAATGGCCAGTGTAACCAAGACCAGCCAAATAACAAATGGAATCAGCAATAGGCTGTCTAGGTTAAATAGAATAATACCTGAGGTTATAAAATAAACGGCGACATACATAAACATGTCGGTGACGGTCATGACGGTATCACGCACTGCCAGCGCAGTTTGCATCACCTTTGCAGAGACGCGTCCTGAAAACTCATCTTGATAAAATTGCATCGATTGCCCAAGCATGCGTTGATGAAAGCGCCAGCGCATTTGCATCGGAAACACGCCTTGCAAGGTCTGAAAATGAACAAGCGATGACAGCGCAATCCATACGGGACTCACTATCATAACTGCCAGCATTAAGAGCAGCATGTCGCCCTTTTCTAACCATAAATTCTCTGGCGTATAAACGCCCAACCAATCGACGATATTGCCAATCCAAGCAAACAGCATGGCCTCGTAGATACCGATGCCTGCTGATAGAATCATAAACAGCAGTAACCAGCCGCGCAGACCATAGGTACACGCCCACATAAATTTAAGCATGCCATCACGTGGTGAGGGCAGCGGCATAGGCGTCTCAGGAAAAGCGGGTAGGCGAGTTTCGAAAAAGCGAAATAGAGCATTCATAGGCAGTCATAAAACATCAATAGCAGTACGCCAAAACCAACGATATCACTCGTTATTTTGAATCTTTACTGTTGTTATTAGGAGTGCGCACTATTTTAACAAACTTCACCATGAGAGCTGCATGCTAATTGTAATTTCACCGTCACAGGGGCTATTTATGACTTGTTGTATAGTCAATTTCAAATGAAACAGACCTATTATGTTGCAACGCGGAAATGGTATAAATTTTTCTGGCTTGCTATGCCTTCGCAGTCTCGATGCTACGAAACTTCTCGTTTAAAGATAAGCATTCCAGTCCCGCTGGCTCGTTTTTATGCTGAACTCACTATATTATTGGTCTATCATAAAGCCATTTAATTTCTTACTTTTGCTGTATAAATAGCAGCCATATAAAAGTCGCAAGCTAAAAAGGTAGACGTGCATGATGTATTTAACGATTGCGGTGCTTTGTAGTGTCGCCGTTTCAGTATTGCTCAAGGTATTACGACAAAAAAATATAGACATTCGCCAAACCATCGTTGCTGGTTATCCAGTGGCATTTTTCCTGACTTGGGTTTTGCTAAAGCCAGAGATCAGTGAAGTGAGTACGCTCAATGACGAATGGGGAATCATTATCGCGCTTGGTGTGCTCTTGCCAGCCGTATTTATTTTACTTGGGCGGGCCATTGAAGCGGTCGGTATGGTCGCCACCGATGCTGCTCAACGTTTGTCATTAATCATTCCAATCGTCGCCGCTTTTTTATTATTCGGTGAAGTGCTAACGGGTATGCGCATATTTGGATTGGCATTGGGATTTTTGGCGTTGGCGGCTTTGATTTATCGTTCACAGCCCGCTGATGTTAGTAAACAAACCCAGCTGACGCCTCTTTGGTTATTTGGTGTGTGGGCAGGTTATGGCATTATCGACATCTTATTTAAGCAAGTGGCCAAACATGGTACTGCCTTTCCACTCACGTTATTTGTCAGTTTTGGTTTGGCAGGATTGTTGTTATTTATCTATCTGCTGGTCACGCGAGTGCGCTGGCAGGGCAATGCGCTGATGGCAGGATTGTTATTGGGTGCGCTGAATATGGGAAATATCTATGCGTATGTGCGCGCGCATCAAGTGTTATCGGACTCGCCAAGTATTGTCTTTACGGGTATGAATGTCGGCGTCATCGCTGTTGCTACATTGATCGGGGTCGGTGTGTTCAAAGAGCCACTTAATCGCATGAATATATTGGGTTTATTATTAGCGATTGGTTGTGTGGCAGTGTTGTTTTTGACGTGAGTTTTTGACCAAAAGAGTGACTTGTAATGAGGATTTACAAAAGCTTTAACGTATTGTATATAGGCAGGTCAAGTCTCCTATGATAAGGTTATCTACGAGCAGCAACGCTTATATAGTCGATTTTAAATAAAACAGAACCATTATATTGCAACGCGGAACTGGTATAAATTTTTCTGGCTTGCTGTCTACGCAGCTCGATGCGGCGAAACTTCTCGTTTAAAGATCAGCATTCCAGTCCCGCTGATTCGTTTTATACTGAACGCACTATATAAACGAGTAAAAAGCGATTTACTTTGTGATATTTGACTTTAATAAATAAAAATAGGAAGCCCTTTCAATGGAATACAACAAGCAATTACAACGCATAAAAAACAGTTCAGGTTTCATTGCCGCATTGGATCAAAGTGGTGGTAGCACGCCAAAAGCACTAGAGAACTATGGCATTTATGCAGATGACTATGACAGTGATGAATCCATGTTTGATTTGGTGCATGAGATGCGTGCGCGTATCATGACTTGTGAGGCTTTTGATAGTGAGCGGGTGCTGGGAGCGATTTTATTTGAAGACACAATGGAACGTGAGGTCAACGGGAAATCTACAGCCAACTATCTTTGGGAAGATAAAAATATCGTCCCATTTTTGAAAGTAGATAAGGGTTTGGCGGAGCAAATGAGCGGTGTGCAAGTCATGCGTCCCATTCCAGATTTAGATGTGTTATTAGATAAGGCGAAAAACTATCCCGTATTTGGCACCAAGATGCGCTCCGTTATTTATGAGCCAAACGTCGATGGTATTGAGCTGGTTGTACAGCAGCAGTTTGACGTGGCCAAGCAAATCATATCAAAAGGGCTGATGCCAATCGTTGAGCCAGAAGTGGATATCAATAGTAGCAAAAAGCATGAGTGTGAGCTGATACTCAAAACCAGTATTTTGCATAATTTGGATCGTTTAACTGACGATCAGCAAGTGATGCTAAAACTGACCTTGCCGGAAGAGGCAGGCTTTTATCAAGAACTGATCGATCATCCAAAAGTATTAAAAGTCGTGGCATTATCGGGCGGTTATAGTCGTAGTGAAGCGTGCGCCAAGCTCAAACAAAACCCAGGTATGATTGCCAGCTTCTCACGTGCTTTCACTGAGGGCTTGAGTCGTCAGCAAAGCGATGAAGCGTTTGCTGATATGATTGATGCGTCAATTGAAGAAATTTATAAGGCGTCGAAGGTATAAGGGCGTTTGACTAGTTTATCTATTTTTAAGATTCTGCTTCATGAACCTAGCAAACAAATGTGTCTGCTAGGTTTTTTATTTTTGTTGCTATAATATTACAATTAGAATACATTCTCGAATTAAGTTTGTTTTAAATATTTTTTAATATTGGGATATATACTAATGGATATACGTTACTCAAGTTTGCTCTTAGCTTCTATATTGGCATTATCTGGTTGCGGTAGTGATAGTGATAGCAACGCAAGCGTCAACGAACCGACGATACCTGAACAACCCAATCCAGAACAGCCGTTACCTGAAGAGACACAGAATCAAGTATTTGGTTTTGCGTTTGATGGCACGACAGATTTAAGTAATATATATGGCACAGATGCTGTGGTACAGCGGTTAGTGGTAGACACTAGTGGTGAATATTGGCTAATCAATAATAATACAATTGATGCCAATGGCGAACAGCTTGATCCATTACCTAGCAAATCAGTCATCGGTCTCACTCATGGTAAGTTTGGTGAAGAAATGGTAGATGGTTACTATCCATCACTCTCCACAGATTTTATAACGGACTTCACTGCTTTTAACAGTATGCGGAGTGTATTTAACTTAGGTGCAAAAGCGGTTAATGATGATACTCTGAAAATGATGTACCAATATAGTAGTGGAAACTCTACAACTATCAATAGCAATGCGTCATTGATGAAAAATGATATACCAATGAAAGAGTCCATTGAGCAGCAAATTGGACAGTATACAGGCACATTAACTGGTGCATCTGATGGACGTTTTGGACTTGGTTTAGGTACGCTGACAATCAATGCTAATGGCACATTTAGTATCATCGATACGAGACAGTGTATGATTCAAGGTACTTTAGATAATAGTACGGTCTCTAAATTTACTGTTGTTAATGCGACTATCGATGCTAGTTCAGAAAGATGTCCACTAGAAAATGGTGAAGCAGAAGGCATACGATTGATCGATAAGGAAGGCGGTACTATTGTATTTACCACACCAAATGACAATAATGGCTATATTTTCAATTATGCATAATTGTCGATAATTTTTTATAAATACAGAGACACGCTTCGATAAGTACAACAAAGCCCAAACCTGATAGTCAGGTTTGGGCTTTTTTTAGTAAGTCTAAAAAAGCCTATACCTCTTTATACAACTGACGTCCTTCCTTGTTGTATTTTTCCATCATCTCAGCCATCCCTTGACGAACTTCCTCAGCACTGGCTTCTCCAACTTGTCCGACCAGTTCTGTATCCACCTCTTTAATGACATGACCGGCATGAGTTAAATCGCCCGTCTTTGACGTGACTTTTTTGTTGGCCATTTTTTGATTAGCTGTACCTTTATCCAGTCCTGCTGCATACTCACGCACATTTTGCGTGATTTTCATCGAACAAAATTTTGGTCCACACATAGAGCAAAAGTGGGCAGATTTGTGCGCGTCTTTTGGTAGCGTTTCGTCATGAAATTCACGTGCTGTATCAGGATCAAGCGCCAGATTGAATTGATCGTCCCAGCGGAATTCAAAACGGGCTTTGGATAACGCATTATCACGCGCCTGCGCACCCGGATGGCCTTTGGCAAGGTCGGCGGCGTGTGCGGCAATCTTATAGGTAATGATGCCATCTTTGACATCTTTTTTGTTCGGTAGGCCTAAGTGCTCTTTTGGTGTGACATAGCACAGCATTGCGGTGCCAAACCAGCCAATCATCGCCGCACCAATGGCGCTAGTGATATGGTCATAGCCAGGTGCAATGTCGGTCGTTAAGGGCCCTAATGTATAAAACGGCGCATCCGCACACAGCTCAAGCTGCAAATCCATATTTTCTTTGATGCGGTTCATCGCCACGTGTCCAGGTCCTTCAATCATCACCTGCACATCGTGTTGCCAAGCCACTTGCGTCAACTCACCAAGTGTACGTAGCTCCCCAAATTGCGCTTCATCATTGGCATCTTGCAAGCAACCGGGACGCAAACCGTCGCCTAAGCTAAACGCCACATCATACTGCTTCATAATCTCGCAAATGTCTTCGAAATGTGTGTATAAAAAGCTTTCTTTATGATGCGCAAGACACCACTGTGCCATGATAGAACCACCGCGTGACACGATACCCGTCAAGCGATTCGCGGTCAGGGGCACATAGCGGAGCAACACACCGGCATGGATGGTGAAGTAATCAACGCCTTGTTCTGCTTGCTCAATCAAAGTATCACGGAATATCTCCCATGTGAGATCCTCTGCCACACCATCGACTTTTTCGAGCGCTTGATAAATCGGTACAGTGCCAATCGGCACGGGCGAGTTACGAATGAGCCATTCGCGCGTTTCGTGGATATGATTGCCCGTTGATAAATCCATGATGGTATCACCGCCCCAACGCGTCGCCCACGTCATTTTTGACACCTCTTCATCGATAGATGAGCCGAGCGCTGAGTTACCGATATTGGCATTGATTTTTACCAAAAAATTACGACCGATAATCATCGGTTCGGACTCAGGGTGATTGATGTTGTTAGGAATGATGGCGCGTCCAGCAGCAACTTCACTGCGCACAAATTCAGGCGTGATGATTATTGGTGTATTAGCGCCAAAATTTTCACCTTCATGTTGGCGTATATCTGTCAGCTCATGCTGCTTTTGTGTTTCACGAATGGCGATATATTCCATCTCAGGGGTGATGATACCGCGACGCGCATAATGCATTTGCGTGACATTTCCTGAGAAACCATTGCCCGACTTAGCGCGACGTGGCTTATCGATATGAGCAAATCTGAGATTGGCAGTACTGATATCGCGGGCGCGCGCTTGTCCGTATGAGCTGGACAGGCCGCTTAGTTGCTCGGTATCACCACGCTCAGCGATCCAGTTTTCACGCAATTTTGGCAGTCCGCGTGTGAGGTCGATATCGACATTGGGGTCGGTATAAACGCCTGAAGTGTCATAAACATAAAATGGCGGATTTTGTTCCCAGTCTGCTTCATCGACCCCTTGAATAGGCGTGTTTGCTAAACTGATTTCGCGCATCGGTACTTGAATATCAGCGCGCGAGCCTTCGATATAGACTTTTTTGGAAGCGGGAAGGATACGATGTAGGTCACGAGCGTCTTCTTCAAAACGCGCGTCACCTGCTGCACGGTGGGCAGGGGTTTTTAGAGCCTCTGATTTTTTGTCCGCTTTACTGCTCGTTGTATCAGCAGATTTTGGAATAGCAGGCGTGTCATTATCTGGAGTATAGGTTTGGGTGGTTTGTACGTTTGAGATGGTCATATGCTGTCCTAGCGTGTTGGTTTTTGAATAAAATCAACACCGCCAGTAGCTGCGGGGGTGGCACTATGAGATACGAACAAATGCAATTATAAAGCAGACGAGCTATCGCTATTGAAAGTGATAAATCATCTTTAAATGATTGCTGGGCACAGCTAATTATTAAAGCAATATATCCGCAGACAAAAAGTCTGCAAGACGTTGGCAATTATAAAAAGGCATTTCTGCGCGCCCTTTGTAAATAAACATAGGCTCAAGACTTCCCTGCGTCGGTACTAACCGCATCAGGTTCGGCGGGTGATCTCTCAGCGAATGTATCAAAGCGACTACTTTAAAAAAGTAAGTCAATAATACACCGCACCCCGAGTCTGTCAGTGTTGTAAATCTTCTTTATACTAGCAAAATTCTACACTGACGGCTAACGATATTTCGGCATGAGTAGCACGTTTTAAAGATGATGGTTGTATGCACTCCGCTTTTTTTCAAAATAATTCGTTAGCAGTCGTTGAAAACGAAAGATTAAGAGTGCTGTCATTAAACTGTCATAAAAACTTGTCAATATAGCTCGCATGTCACAAACAATGTTTTTTGTATCGTTGTTAAACTTCAGGAGTCTTACATGCGTTATTCGTTATTAGCAGTGGCCGTCAGCTGTACCTTAGTACTTACGGCGTGTAATAAATCGACCGACACGGCAGAGCCAGCTGCGGATAGCAGTAGCGCTGTCACAACTACTGAAACAGCCGGTAATGCTACTACCAGTACCACCCCTGCTGCTGGCACAGGTTTTACCTCTGCTGAAAATATCGCCATGAACATCACTGGTGCGGGTGCATCGTTCCCGCAACCTATCTACGCTAAGTGGTCTGCTGATTATAATGCTGACACTGGTGGTCAAGTCAACTACCAATCAATCGGTTCTTCTGGTGGTATCAAACAGATTCAGTCAAAAACTGTAGACTTTGGTGCTTCTGATGCGCCTTTGACGCCTGAAGAGCTTGAAGAGTTTGGTCTTATTCAGTTTCCGACCGTTATTGGCGGCGTCGTACCTATTGTCAACATTGACGGTATCGAGCCAGGTGCGTTGAAATTGGATGGTGAAACCTTAGCTAATATTTATTTAGGTAAAATCAGTAACTGGAATGATCCTGCTATCAAAGCAATGAATCCAGACTTGACCCTACCTGATGCTCAAATCACCACCGTATTCCGCTCAGACGGTTCAGGTACTACTTTTAACTTCACTGATTATCTAGCTAAAGTGTCAACTGACTGGAAAGATACAGTTGGTGTTGATAAAACCGTCAAATGGCCAACGTCTGCCACTGGTGCAGGTGGTAAAGGTAACGAAGGCGTTTCAAGCTACGTTAACCGTATGAAAAACTCTATCGGCTATGTTGAATACGCTTACGCTAAACAGAACAACATGTCACACACCGCACTTAAGAACGCGGCTGGTAACTTCGTACAGCCTTCTGCAGAGACATTTGCAGCGGCAGGTGATATCGACTGGTCACAGCAAGAAGGTTTTTACAAAGTTATTACTGACTCTGAGACTGAGCAAGCATGGCCAATCGCTGCTGCAACATTCATCTTAGTACACAAGCAACCAGAAAATCCTCAGCAAGTGGCTGGCGTACTAAACTTCTTTGACTGGGCTTATAGCCAAGGTGATGAAGATGCTATGGCACTAGATTACGTTCCTTTCTCTGATACTGCAGTAGCATTATTCAAAGAAAAATGGAATGAAGTAAAAGGTAGCGATGGACAACCTGTTTATAAGGCTGCGCAGTAATTGGTTTATTTCAGCCACTGATTAGTCGTTTTCCAATTACCCTCTCAAATCACTATTCTCCGGTAGTGGTTTGAGAGGTTTTATCACAACAAATTTAAAGGTCATTTTAAGTTTGTTGTGATGAAACCGCATTCACGCTTCTAATATTTTGACTTGATTCTATTCAACGCTGAGACACTTATGAATGACTTAAGGTCCCAACTGGCTAAACAAAAACGTTATGATGCCCTGTTTGTTAATGCAACCAAGGCTTTTTCCATTCTTGTTCTTCTGTCCTTGGGCGGTATTTTAGTCTCATTAATCATTGGGGCTTGGCCGAGTATCCAAGAATTTGGCTTGGGCTTTTATACCAGCAATAACTGGGATACGGTCGCCAATGAATACGGTGCGCTAGCGCCTATCTACGGCACGCTAGTGACATCGTTTATTGCCATTATGATTGCCGTACCGGTCAGCTTTGGTATCGCGATATTTTTGACTGAGATGTGCCCAAAGTTTTTAAAGAAACCACTTGGCATCGCTATCGAATTGTTGGCGGGCATTCCCTCTATCATTTATGGTATGTGGGGATTGTTTGTGTTTGCGCCTTTTTTTGGTGATCACATTCAGCCATGGTTTATTGAGCATGTGGGCCCTTTACCTATTATCGGTAAACTGTTTACAGGTGCACCAATGGGGCTGGGTATGTTTACAGCCTCGCTGGTACTTGCCATCATGATTATCCCTTTCATCGCTGCTACCATGCGAGATGTTTTTTCTGTCGTACCCGACCTGCTGAAAGAATCGGCTTATGGTATGGGCGCTACGACATGGGAAGTCATGTTTAAGATCATCTTGCCTTATACCAAAGCGGGTGTCGTCGGTGGTGTCATCTTGGGGTTAGGTCGCGCACTGGGTGAGACGATGGCGGTTACTTTCTTAATTGGTAACGCCTTTAATATCAATCCAAGTCTATTTACGTCTGGCGTCACGATTACCTCGGCCTTAGCCAATGAATTTGCGGAAGCCTCGAGTGAGCTACATTTAGCTTCTTTATTACATTTAGGCTTAATCCTATTTGTCATTACTTTCATTGTGTTATCTCTGGCTAAGCTGATGCTGATGCGTATGGATCAAAAAGCAGGCAATCGATAGCTGTTCGGTTACCTCGGTAAATTTTGATGGTTATGGGTACTGATAAAAATACGGGAAACAAGTTTTATGCCTTCTAACAATGCTACCAACGCAATCAATGCGCCGTTACCAGCGAAGACGAACTTTGAAGGTCGTTATAACCAAAGCCTATATAACAAACGCCGCTGGGCCAATAAGCTTGGCCTAGGGTTTGCGATGTCAGCGATGGTTTTTGGTTTGTTTTGGTTGTTTTGGATTTTGTTTACACTGTTTATCGAAGGCTTCCAAGGCATCGTGCAACTGCCTGTATTTACGGCCGATACACCACCGCCTATGAGCGTAGGTGGTTTGCGAAATGCGATTGTCGGTTCGGTGATGTTGGCATTTTCAGGATTATTTATCGGAGCGCCAATCGGTCTGATGACGGGTATTTACTTGTCTGAGTTCTCTCAGGGTAGTATGCTTGGTAAAGTAACACGTTTTTTGAATGACATTTTGCTGTCTGCACCATCGATTGTTATTGGTCTATTTATTTATGCGCTGATGGTCAAAGGTGAAAGCTTCTCTGGTTGGGCGGGCGCGTTGGCTTTGGCATTAATTGTTATTCCTGTGGTTGTGCGTACGACCGAAAATATGCTCAATCTAGTTCCCAATAGTATTCGCGAAGCCGCTTACGCATTAGGTACGCCTAAGTGGAAAATGGTGACGCAAGTGACTATTAAGGCGGCAAAAGCGGGGCTTACGACAGGGGTTTTATTGGCCTTCGCCAGAATCACAGGTGAGACGGCACCGTTGCTATTTACGGCGCTGAACAATCAGTACTTCAGTACCGATATGAGTCAACCAATTGCTAACTTACCCAATACCATCTATCAGTTTGCGATGAGCCCTTATGATAACTGGCATGCTCTGGCATGGGCCGCGGCACTTCTTATCACTAGCTCTGTCTTGGTATTGAATATTTTGGCCAGATTCATTGGCGGTAGAGGTCAGCCCAAATAAAGGCTGACGTCAAAGCACATCACATCAAGCGTTTACTTAAACGCACATGAATTTTAATTAAGCTAGGTTGGATAACACTATGAATGACGTTATAAGCAAAGTCCGCAAGAAAAAGACTGTTGATAACTTCAAAGAGACCACAGATAGTCTATTGAATAGACCTATGTCTACTAGCACGCAGATGGGACAACCAGATACTGCTACTCTGACCAAGCAAACGCGCGATGATATTCCGAAAAACATGCCAGCGGCAAAAATGGAAATTCGCGACCTAAGTTTTTATTATGGTGATTTTCAGGCGCTAAAAAACATCAATATTGATATCCCTGATAAAAAAGTCACTGCCTTTATCGGTCCTTCAGGGTGCGGCAAATCTACACTACTGCGTACTTTTAACCGTATGTACGATTTATATCCAGGTATGCGTGCAGAAGGCAATATCAGCCTTGATGGCAAAAATATCTTGGGCAAAGACGTCGATGTCAATTTGCTACGCGCCCAAGTAGGTATGGTATTCCAAAAGCCCACGCCGTTTCCAATGTCGATTTATGACAATGTCGCTTTTGGTGTACGTTTGTATGAAAAAATGTCCAAGGCAGAGCTTGATAACCGTGTGGAATGGGCGCTAAAAAAAGCAGCGTTGTGGCCAGAAGTCAAAGACAAGTTAAAAGCATCTGGATTGTCGTTGTCAGGTGGACAGCAGCAGCGTCTTTGTATCGCGCGTAGTGTCGCAACCAAGCCTGAAGTATTGCTGCTTGATGAGCCAACCTCAGCACTCGACCCTATCTCAACGGGCGCTATTGAAGATCTGATTGAAGATTTAAAAAACGACTATACCATTGCCATTGTCACTCACAACATGCAACAAGCAGCACGGGTATCAGATTATACGGTTTATATGTATTTGGGCGATATGATTGAGATGGGTGAGACGGATCAGATATTTACCAAACCAGCACAAACAGCGACGGAAGACTATATTACTGGTCGTTATGGCTAAGGCGAGGATTGAGCAGACGCGGAATGCTCGATACGTTTAAACATATCTCATGCGCCGATTCGTTCGGTTCAAAAAGCACGACGCGCTACAAAAATTGTATTTCAGGGAATACCTCTTATGCCAAGTGATAAGCATACCTCCAAAAGTTTCGATCAAGATCTTGCTGAAGCCATCCGCCTATTTTTATATATGGGTGATAACGCTGCCAACCAAGTTGCTAAAGCCATTCATGCGCTTATTGATCAAGATGAGATACTGGCACAAGAGGTTATCGATCTGGATTTCGAGATCAATCGAATGGAAGTAGAGTTGGATGAGCATATTTTACTATTGGTCGCCAAACGCCAGCCAACTGCCAACGATTTGCGTTTGGTCATGTCCATTAGTAAAGGCGTGGTTGATTTAGAGCGTATTGGTGATGAAGCGGTCAAAATCGCTCAGATGGCAAGTAAAATTGCAGCACAAGGCAAGTTATCGTACGGCTATGCAGAAGTTCAACACCTAAGCAATCAAGTGCGTCTGATGTTACATAATGCGCTAGAGGCTTTTAATCAATCGAATGCTGAGCAAGCGTTTGAGGTTATGCGTAACGATAACGTGGTCAACGATGAATACCAATCAGCGATTCGGGCTTTGATGACCTATATCATGGAAGATTCGCGGCATGTATCGAAAGTGATTAATATCATGTGGGTGCTGCGTGCGCTTGAGCGTATTGGCGATCATGCCCAAAATGTGGCCGAGCTGGTGATTAATTATATCAGCGGTCAAGATGTGCGTCATTCAGACTACACAATGGTTGAAAAAGCGGTACAAGAAGCCAATGATCGCATGGCAGCTCGTCAAGTTAGTGCTATGTCAGTTACTGATTTTGAAGCATTAGACCGTGATGAAGACCAGTAAAAATTAACGTATTTAAAACCAATTATCAATAAAAACGCGCTATATTGACATAGCGCGTTTTTATTAAGTGTTAGACAAAGAAAAATGACGACTAGCCTTCAGGCGTCCAGCCTTGCGCACGCTCATAGTCTTCGTTATCCAAAAACTTATCACGCTGCTCAGTCAAGAACTTTTTGGCGGCAGGATCCATCATGCTCAGGTGATTTTCATTAATGAGCATGGTTTGGTGTTCAATCCACTCTTTCCACGCTTTATCAGAGACCGTTTCTTGCAGCTCTTGACCTTTTTTGTTTGGGAAAGGCGGATGCGGCATTTTTGGCAATTCTTGCTGATATTTACGGCAAAATACAGTATTGGCTTGCGGGTTAAATGTCTCAGTCATCAGACGTTCCTTATTCATTATAGTAAGTTGTTAAATCGACTAGTCATATCAACCTATGATAACGGTCTTGGTCAATTTAGCAAAGGATATCTGGTATACAGTTTACAGGTGCTACGCCAAATAAAAAACACCCGTCTAAGCAGCGGGTGTTAAATAAACAGTAATAAACGTAAACCAAACTTATTACGCAAAGGCCTTTAAGCGCGCTCGACCATTGACCACCGCTTGCTTGACTTGATTGGGGGCAGTGCCGCCCAAATGGTCACGGGCGGCCAACGAGCCTTCTAGTGTGAGATAATCGAAGACGTCATCACCGATAGCATCGCTGAACTGTTTCAGCTGTGCCAAAGATAAGTCGCTTAAATCAACGCCTTCTTTGATGCCTAAAGCGACCGCATTGCCGACCACTTCATGAGCATCACGGAACGCTACGCCATTGCGTACCAGATAATCGGCCAAATCTGTCGCAGTGGCATAGCCTTTCATGGTGGCAGCTCGCATTTTTTCCTTATTTGGGGTGATGTTTGGTAGCATGTCAGCAAAGGCCAATAGCGAACCTGTCAAGGTATCGACGCAATCAAAAAGCGGCTCTTTGTCTTCTTGATTGTCTTTGTTATACGCCAGTGGCTGACTTTTCATTAAGCTAAGCAAGGTCATGAGCTGACCAAACACGCGAGCCGCTTTACCGCGGACTAGCTCAGGTACATCAGGGTTTTTCTTTTGCGGCATGATAGAAGAACCGGTACAGAAACGATCTGGTATTTGCACAAAGTTAAACTGCGCTGACATCCAAAGAATAATCTCTTCGCTCATACGTGACATGTGCATCATGAGAATAGATGCGGCAGAGGTAAACTCAATCGCAAAGTCACGGTCTGACACCGCGTCCAGTGAGTTTTGGCAAATACCTTCGAAGCCTAATAGTTCGGCGGTAATAGTACGATCGATGGGGAAAGTCGTGCCAGCGAGAGCGGCACTACCAAGCGGCATCTGATTGATACGGCGGCGTGCATCGACCAAACGTTCAGTATCGCGATACAACATTTCAAACCATGCCATGACGTGATGACCAAAGCTCACGGGCTGCGCAGTTTGCAAATGCGTAAAGCCTGGCATGATGGTATCGGTGTGTTGCTCCGCCAAATCCAGCAAGCCGCTTTGTAAGCGTACCAACAAGGTGATAATGTTGTCCGTTTCTTCACGTAACCAGAGACGAATGTCGGTGGCGACCTGATCGTTACGGCTACGTCCTGTATGCAACTTTTTACCAACCGCGCCTACAATGTCAGTGAGGCGTGATTCTACATTCATGTGCACGTCTTCAAGGGCGATTGACCAGTTGAAATCACCTGCTTCAATTTCGCCCAGCACTTGCTGAAGCCCATCGACGATAGTGGCAACTTCATCAGCAGTTAAAATGTCACACTTTTCAAGCATGGTTGCATGAGCAATCGAGCCTTGAATGTCATGACGTGCAAAACGTTGATCGAAACCAACTGACGCAGTAAAAGCAGCAACGAAGCTATCGGTCGCTTCACTAAATCGTCCGCCCCACATCTGCTGACCCTGACTGCCTGTAGGGCTATGAGTAGCGTTGTTTGTTATAGAAACATCTGTGCTAGAATCAGAGGCAGATGAATTCATATTTGATTCGGGATTACTAGAATTTGAAAAATTGGCGTTCATATCGGTACAAGACAAGTCAAAAGAATAAGAGCTCAAGTATAGCAAAGGATGAGGTTGCCTTACTAGCAGAGCGCTTAGAGTTTTTTATACCCAAGCTCATGGAAGTCCTGAAGCCTTGGCAGTGGATATTGTACATTTTTTTTTGGTCACTGTTTTTGACGGTGATAGAGCGCCACGGCTTAGCAGCTTGGTCAGACTTTCTGACTCGGTTGTTTAGCAGCTTTGTCCAAAACATGCTGACCGTTATACCTTCGTTGTACCTGGTGGATTATCTACGACCTATTTTTAAAAACGCTAGTATCTCAAGTGTAAGCGTGCGTATTGTAATGATGATGATGTTTGCCTCTGTCGTCTCTATGACTCTGGTGATGCTCATCATGGTCAATGTTGGCTGGATTGAGTACGACCATCATGCGTTTGTAGCAGACTTACTGTTTGATACGTTGAAGACAGGCGGATTTACGCTGATATTTTTACTGTATTTTTTGCGCCATCACCGCGAGCTCAATGCCCTTAAATCATCGTTTGAGTACAAGTTAATGGCAGAAAACGATATGATCAAGGCGCGTATGGCTCCGCATTTTTTCTTTAATACTCTGAATACGCTTGTCTCACTTATTGAGTCCAATCCGCCAAAAGCCGCCTCTTTATTGCAGCACATTTCCGCGCTATTTCGTGCCAGTTTTAATGGGGCGCATGAGATTAGTTTTGAAGAAGAGATTGCGCTTTGTGAGCATTATTTGGCAATTGAGACTAGTCGTTTAGCGGACAAGCTTGAGGTGAGTTGGCAGCTGCCTGACGAAGACATCATGTATGACATGGTGATTACTGCTTTCACTTTACAAAGCGTATTGGAAAGGATGCTACTGAATGTGGTCGAGATGACCACCGAAACGATTCATGTCACTATCAAAGTGACTTGGCAACAGCATTGGGTAGCGATTACCGTTGATATTGCGCTTCCTAAAAACACCTTGATAATCAATCATGATTTGCGTCAGCATATGGATTTCCATATTCAGGCGGAGCGTTTACGAGCCTATTTTGGGCAAAGCGCTGATATTAAAAGTAAAGTGACCCGTACTCAGGCTGTGACCACCATCCATTACTCACTTTATGATGCAGGTTCATAACAGCTTTTTTCATCGTAAGCCTTTTTTGCTTATCGTATTATTTTCGTTCCCTTTTTTAAATAAACAAGCATGGCATACTTATTGCATTCTACTAAAAATATATCAAGTCTGTCCTAACATGGGAGGTTGCATGCGTATTGTAGTTTGTGATGATGAGCCACTCGCACGCGAGCGTTTGGTCAGAATTGTACAAGAATCAGGTCATCAGGTAGTGGCGCAAGCCACAACAGGCGAAGAAGCTATCGTCGCTGTGAAAATGCAGCAGCCAGATATTATTTTGTTAGACATTCGGATGCCTGAGATGGATGGGGTACGCTGTGCCCAAGAGCTTGCCAAACTTGAGCATCCACCAGCGATTATATTTGTCACCGCTTATGACCACTATGCAATAGCGGCGCTAAAGGCCAACGCGATTGGCTATTTATTGAAGCCTGCCAATAAAGATGAGTTATTAGAAGCACTAGATAAAGCAAAGAGCCTAAATGCTGCGCAGTTAAATGAGATCCGTAAGCTTGAAGATCCGACCGCTCGGCCAGTACGCGAACACATCGCTGCTCGTACACACCGTGGTGTTGAGCTGATTAAACTCAAAGACATCTATTATTTTACGGCAGATCAAAAGTATGTCAAAGTGCGCCACAAAGATGGCATTGTACTTATCGATGACACACTAAAAGAGCTTGAGCAAGAGTTTGGCGATCGCCTCTTTCGTGTGCATCGTAATGCAATCATCAACCTCAGCTTTCTAGACTTTTTAGAGACGTTAGATGCTGGACAGTATCAGGTACGTTTTAAAGGTATTACTGAGATATTGGCGGTTAGCCGTCGTCACTTGCCAGCATTACGTGATAAGATTCAAAGCATGTAGCCTGCTGTGTCGTGCTGAACGCAAAATAATCACGCCATATCATCAAACCCTTATTTATGCTTAAATAGGGGTATTTTTTTGCGTCAGTATGGACTATACGTCATTTGTATCGCCCATTTCTTATGGTCAATCCACTATGAAACAAAGACAGTGCTGCTAGGATAAATTTTTGTATCATCGAGCGGCGCAGGCACAGCAAGCAAGAAACTATTATCCTAGCAGTACGTTATTATGGTTGTCCTGCTTTTATTTAGAATCAACTATATTAAATATAGTATCGAACTTACCGAGGCCTTTTTATGAGCAATCTGCAGCAACCTGCTTTGACTACTTTAACCATCGCCACGCGTCAGAGTCCTTTGGCGCTATGGCAAGCTGAACATATTCGTGCTCGCCTACTGGATCTATATCCTGAATTGACGATTCACTTGCTAAAAATTGTCACTAAAGGTGACAAGATTTTGGACACACCTTTGGCAAAAATCGGTGGTAAAGGGTTGTTTGTTAAAGAACTTGAGCAGGCGCTGTATGACAAACAAGCAGACATTGCGGTACATTCATTAAAAGATGTACCGATGCAATTGCCGGAAGGTTTGACGCTTGGCGTTTATTGCAAACGCGCTGCACCGACGGATGCTTTTGTCTCTAATACGTATCATAGTATGGATGAGTTGCCCCAAGGCGCGGTCGTTGGAACCTCAAGTCTGCGCCGTCAGTGCCAAATCAAAGCGTATCGCCCAGATCTACAAATCAAAACCTTGCGCGGCAACGTTGGCACTCGTTTGGGTAAGCTGGATGCGGGCGAGTATGATGCCATTATTTTGGCGACCAGTGGCTTACAGCGTATTGAGCTGGATGCGCGCATACGCGGTGAGCTGGATATTGATGCTTGTTTACCAGCGGTTGGCCAAGGCGCATTGGCGATCGAATGCCGTGAAGGCGATGACGAGGTGTTAAAGTTATTGGCACCGCTCAATGATGATAAAGCGCGTATTCGTCTCATCGCTGAGCGTGCCCTAAACCGTCACTTAGATGGCGGTTGCCAAGTGCCTATCGCTGCGTATGCCGTTTTGCAAATGGCAGATGAAACAGCAACCAACAATGACAACAACGGCGACCATGGCAATAACGATAATGGCAACGTCTTATGGCTACGTGGCCGAGTGGGTCAAGCCGATGGTAGCAAACTGTTAAAAGCAGAAAAACGGGTGACGTTGCTTGGCACACAAGATGAGAAAGAAGCACAGGCCAATCAACTTGGTATCGATGTTGCAAAAATGCTGTTAACCGATGGTGCTGGTGCTATTTTAGCTGCGATTTATCATCCTGAATAATGCAAGAGCGGTAAAATTATTTGCGTGATAAAACAATAGTTACCCATATTCATCTATCACTCAGCTAGCTTATAAGCCTTTTGCCATGGTAATACTATGTCATCATCGACAGATTTTAACGCGACTGATAAAAATAAACCTGCGGATAATGGTGCCTCGCTACCGCAAATCGTCATCAATACTCGGCCAGTAGAGCGCGCCGCGCCGCTAACTCAGCACCTACAAGCAGCAGGTCTGATAGTGGTTGAGATGCCAATGTTATCACTGCAATCACGGCAAGTGACTGATGCTGATAGGGTATTGATGCGCCAATGGCTAGCAGGTGATTATAAGGCGCTGGTGATCGTTAGCCCAACTGCTGCCGCTTCAGGCTTGGCAGTTTGGCAAGCGCTTGCGCATAAGCATGAAGCGCAGAGCAGTAATAATGAGCAAACAAAAACAGTATTTAAGTCTTTGAAGGTGCCAAGTGCGCTCGTTGCGGTCGGTGATGCAACCGCTGCGGCATTGAATAATGTCAAATTAGATACAGCACGCTATCAAGTACGTCAGCCCAAAACAGCCAATAACGAAGGTATGCTAGCAATGCCTGAAATTGAGGATTTGCAAGCAGGTGATAAGTTATTGATATGGCGTGGCCTTGGTGGGCGACGGCTATTGGTCGATACGTTACAAGCGCGCGGTGTCCATATCGATAGTATTGCTTGGTACGAGCGCACAATGCCCAGCGATGCACTAACGCAGTATCAGCAATGGTTAAAATATTTTTTAGCGCGAAATGCTACTTGGAATAAAACACCCTCAAAACCAATCGTTGTAATCAGTAGTGGAGCGGCTTTTGAGCATTGGACGAATATCGTCAAAGAAGTATCAAAGCAAACTTTAACGTCAATGGCAGATAGTTTGACAGCGAGCAGGATAAACAATTCTATGACGCTTGCATTGTCAGACTTTTCCTATGTCGTATTGGGTGAGCGCTTAACCAATATGGTGGCAGAGCAGCAGCTAAACTACTGGCGTGTGGATGACTTGGCCCCCGAAACCATTCTTGCTGCTATTGGCTCGAAAACTTAGTATCGTCAGGTCAATATAAACAAGAGTCAGCGAGACGGGTACAAATTTTTCGCAGCCTCTGTCTGCGCAGGCACAACAAGTCAGAAAAATTTGTAGCAGGCCCTTGCCCTAGCATCTACTATAACTATGTTCAAACCTACCAATAATGGTACTGTCTTATGTCAATAAATTCTGAATCATTATCTGAAGGCCCTTCTGCTCTCCAGCAACGCAGGCAAGCAACAGTGTTTTTGTTGCGATTGCAGTGGCTGGTGATTTTTTTGCTTATCGTTGCATTATTATGGGTGTACATCAGTCAGCAGCGGTTTCAGCATCACGTTAACGAGCGTTTGCAAAGCCATGAGCAAGTCGTTAGCCGACTGGATGAGATGGACGATCGTTTGTTTGCGCTGAGTCAACAGACACTACCAGAGCCTAGCTCTGCCGCCAGTAGCCAAAGCCAAGCCCAAAACCAGCTGGATTTATTGCGTCTTCAAATGCAAGCGGCTGGCAGGTTGTTGGCAGACAATAATGATAGCGCAGCCATTGATTTATTGAGAGGTCTACATTGGCAGCTGTCACAAAGCAGTAATGAGATTGCCCCAGCACTCACTCTCGTGATTAAACAAAACTTGGTGAAAGACATTGAACGCTTGCAGGCAAGAAGCGCTCAGCCCAGTCCTTGGCAGCTACAAAACTTGGCCATTCAAAACATTCAAGATTTTTTGCACAGCCATGAGCAGGCCATGAATGCTAGCGCACAGAGCAAAAATTCCAGTTTGACGCGTAGACAACTCGCGATTCACGAAGTCATCATGACATTGAATTTAGCGAGTCAAGCCAGCAACATGCGTGAGCAAGAGCAATTGATTGGTTATCTGAGACAAGCACGAGAACAGCTGCAAACCTTGATCCCACAAACATTGACACCGCAAACATTATCACCACAAGAATCAGCATCACAAGCTGCCACAGCACAAACGTCTACTGACAATAATGTACAAACTAAATCATCTCCTACAAACATAACAGAAGTCATAGACCGGCTAGATCGACTGATTGCCAATGCACCAAAACCCACGCCATTGTTAACCACTCAGATTTTAGATAGGCCTCAACGTTAATGGCCGTTTTTCAAAAGATTTATTGATCCAAAAAAATAAGAGAAATTAAGTTATGGATAGTTCTAGTCAACCATCAAATTTAACACCTGCTATCTCAGATACCACGCGCCCTGACGCATTGGCTAACTATTCCATTATTCATCATCAGCCGATTCATTGGGGTGAGATGGATGCTTTCAATCACTTGAACAATGTGGTTTATTATCGTTATGCTGAGTCAGCGCGAATTGGCTATTTGCAGGCATTAGGAATGTTTGATGGCAGTATGGTCACGGTATTGGCACAATCAAGCTGCCAATATTTACGTCCAGTGACTTACCCTGACACCTTATTATTAGGCGTGCGTTGCCAGCGTTTGGGTAATACCAGTATCGTTATGGAGTATAGCTATTATAGCACCGCACAAAATGCCATTGTCGCGACGGCTGAAGCAGTGGTGGTACGTTTAGCCAGCAATGGCAAAGACAAACTGCCGTGGACAGAGGAAGAACGTAAGCGCTTGTTGGCATTAGAAGCAAAAGTGGCTCATGTGCCTAAATGGTGAGCATGAGGCACGTTATAATGGTTGTAACGCTTTTATTTAGTTAAAATCTACTATAGTTTGTGGTTAAAAAAGAGGCACGCTAACATGATGCTAGCGTGCCTCTTTTATTTAGTCTTGCGTTGGCGCATGAACGAAATCGACAACGTTTAGTTCAAAGCCTGATAACGCATAAAATTTCATCGGTGATGACAATAGACGCATATCCCGCACCCCTAAATGGCGCAATATCTGAGCACCCACACCAATACTGCGGTACGGTTGCTGGGTGATTGTCGATAGCGACTGATTGTCTGAGGCTTTATCTAACGCATCGCCCAAATCTACCGGTTGATGACTGCCAACCCAGACCAAGACACCGCGATCTGCGGCGCTAATCTCTTCTAATGCTGATTGCACGCTCCAGCCACCACGTCCCGTAGTGTCATTTTTGGCAGCGAATAAATCGCGCAAGGGATGGAAGCCATGGACACGTACAGTACTGACACCTTCGCTCACATCGCCTTTGACCAATGCCAAATGCGTTTCCTCAGCACCAAACTCACGGAAGCGATGAAGCGTAAAGGTGCCGTACTCAGTCTCAAAAGGACGCGTCTCAATTTCTTCTACCGTTTGCTCATTGGCGATACGATAGTTAATGAGATCAGCAATCGTACCCATTTTGATACCATGCTCTTTCGCAAATATCTCAAGATCATCACGGCGCGCCATCGTGCCATCAGCATTGATGATTTCTACAATAACCGCTGCTGGCTCTAGGCCTGCCAGTCGTGCCAAATCGCAACCAGCTTCTGTGTGACCGGCACGGTGAAGGACACCGCCATTTTGTGCCATGATAGGAAAAATATGCCCCGGCTGCACAATGTCTTCTGGTTTTGCTGAAGCAGAAACCGCTGCTTGAATGGTACGAGCACGATCGGCGGCAGAGATACCCGTAGTAACACCTTCAGCAGCTTCGATAGATACCGTAAAGTTAGTACTGAATTTTGCTTCATTGCGATCTGACATCAGCGGTAGCGCTAGTTGTTGGCAACGCGCTTGTGACAAAGTTAGGCATACCAAACCGCGAGCGTGAGTAATCATAAAGTTAATATCATCAGGGCGGACATGGGTCGCTGCCATGATGATATCGCCTTCATTTTCGCGGTCTTCATCATCCATCAAGATGACCATTTTGCCAGCACGAATGTCTTCGATAATCTCAGGAATGGTGTTTAAACTCATAGTAAGTCTCAATGTTTTATTATTTATAGATAAGTGTCATTTGCAATATAACGTATTATTTGCCTATTGTAGCAGCAGATGGCACAAAGCGTTGTTGTGGTTAAGCAAAGTGTACTCTGATCAAAACAAGCAACTGCAATAACCAGCGTTATAAATTATTCGCTTATTGCTCGTATATATCATGATGGGGATATTTTAACGCTTTTCACTCAACTATGCTGCCTCATCTCTACACTATAGAGATTAGTCTTTCAAAAACAGGCATAAGTTTTATCAATGATCCGTTCGGCTGTCTTTGGTTGAATAGCAACTTCTTTCCGCACTATCGTTTTTATACTAAATGCGCTATCTGTTTGAACAACGGGTTTCATGATTTAGTCATTACTTGCCGCTTGGTTTTTTAGCCAATCCATAAACTGCTTACTGTGTTGTTCCCGCTGATTGTCTGCAAACTCGTAAAAGCTTGTGCCTGATAAGGTATCAGGTAAGTAACTTTGCGGGTAATAATGATTGGGATAATCGTGTGGATAATTATAGTCTTGACCGTAACCTTGAGTGCGCATCAATTTGGTCACACCATTGCGCAGATGTAGTGGAACGGGGGACGCGTCTTTTTCTGCCAGCGCCATCGCTGCATTAATGGCTTTATAAGTGCTATTGCTTTTGGCACTGGTGGCAAGATAAACCACCACTTGTCCCAAAATAATACGCGCTTCTGGCATGCCAATTGCTTGTACGCTACGTAATGCAGCATCGGCAAGCAGCAGAGCATTGGGATTGGCATTACCGATATCTTCACTGGCTAAAATGACCAAACGCCGCGCGATAAAATCAGCAGGCTCACCGCCCACCAGCATTCGCGCCATCCAATATAGCGCGGCATCAGGGTCTGAGCCGCGTACGGACTTTATCATGGCCGAGACGATATCATAGTGCTGCTCCCCATCTTTGTCGTAACGTATCAAAGCGGTCTGCGCGACACGACCAATCAGCTCATCATCAATGATAATGGGTGATTGCTTGGCGTCGGCAGTTTGAATGGCAAGCTCCAACAAATTCAGTGCTTTTCTTGCATCACCATGCGCCAATTGACTGATGGTTGCTTGCGCTTGTAAGTCGATGCTTAGTTTTTTCAGTACCTTGTCTTCCAAGATGGCTCGCTGTAGTACCGTATTGATTTGTTCAGGCGTTAGCGGTTCCAAACGATACACTTGGCAACGGGACAACAGCGCATTATTGACACTAAAGGACGGATTTTCGGTCGTAGCACCAATTAAGGTAATATCACCAGACTCTACCGCCCCCAATAGTGCATCCTGCTGGGCTTTATTAAAACGGTGAATCTCATCGATAAAAACCACAGGCGACTCAAAGCTGAGCGAATCTTTATTGTCAAGCACTTCGCGTAATTGCTTGACGCCAGTATTTAGCGCTGACAGCGCATGGAAAGGTCGCCCAACAGCCTCAGCCAACAGCATGGCAATGGTCGTTTTGCCGATCCCTGCTTCACCATGCAAAATAATCGAGGACAGATGTCCTTGTTCCACCAAACGTCGTAATGGTGCACCAGCAGCTAATAGATGCTCTTGACCAATAATGGCGGCAAGTGTGGTAGGGCGCATACGCTGTGCAAGCGGGGTATCGGCATGAAAATTGGGCGGCATAGGACTCTCTATTATAAAATGAAATTGCTATCAATCTGTCATAGCAGTCGTGCTTGAAAAAAGCGCCTGAGTAAAAGCAGAATCGCTCGATAATGAGTATTAGACATCAGTGGTAAAAGTACGCTAATTTATATATACACTAGTTTATACAAATGAACCGCAATAGCCATTATACAAGCTAGGCTAACGCAAATCGGCGTTAATAAAAGTCAACGAAATGTACAACTTATGTCTTAATGGCTTTGGTTTTTGAATTTTTATCCCTATTAATGGCTCATCACCATTAACAAACATCATTCATCAAGTGCCTTTTATCGAGTGCTGTAGTGAGTGATGACAAACCGTTATTCAGCATAAGGTAAGACGTAAATAATGTCTCAATCGATTTTTAAGCAGTTAGCAAATCGCTATCTACCTATTAATAGCGCAAAGCCGCAATCACGCTTACTTACGGCTGGTGAGGTAGCATTGGCACGTTCAGTGTTTGGTGACAGTATCCGTCTTGATGAGGCTCGATTAAAAACAGCGTGGTGGGTGCTAAAAAACTACGCCGTTAGTCCCAATGGCAATATTTATTTTCATCCAGCAGATTGGCTCACGGATTTTAGCCACGCGTCACTTAGCAAACAAAGCTGGCTTATACATGAGTTAACGCACGTATGGCAGTTGCAGCAAGGCTTGAAAGTGGTGCGCGGCGCACTTATTGATCGCCGTTATGATTATGTGTTAGTGACAGGAAAATCATTTTTTAAGTACGGTATTGAACAGCAAGCGCGTATGGTGCAAGATTATTTTATCCGTCGTCAGCGTGGACAAGACTGTCAGGATTTAGAAGCTTGTATTCCTTTTTTAAGCACACAGCCTATCAACAAAACAAAGTAATAAATTAGTGATGATTTTAGCTTTTTATGTTTTGCCTTAACAAGGATATGTACTCTCATGTTTAAATTTTTGCTAGCAAATTCTGCTATTGACGCAAGCTATAAAGCGGATACGGATATGGCTCATAATAGCTTTGTACGCCAATCACCCACCTTGCTTGCCGCCACAATCATGGGCGTACTATTTTTAACAGGCTGTCAGCAGCAATCAGAAACACAGCCTGCGACAGAGGACAGTCAAACCCTTAAGCAAACAGATTCTGAAGACAGCAAACCGATGCCACAAAGTGATTCGGCGGCGGCTCTTATAAAGCAGCTTGAACCTATTTATGTCGTGCAAATGCAAGGACTACAACGCCGTTTGCAAGCAGAGTATGAATCCTTGCAAGCTGCTGACGCTTCAGAAAGTGAAGACTCCTTATTATTAAACGATGCCGCTGCTAACGACACAAGTAGTGAGACTATGCCTGAACCTAATACTGATACAGAAGGTGATATTGAGGCTGATATCAATACCAGTACGGAAGTAGGTGAGCGTGATTTAACCGTATTAAAGCGCATTAGCCTTGATCCGCGTAAACCGATTATCCTAACGGAAGATCAAATGATTGACCGCTATCAGCAAGCCATGGATGCGCTCTATCAGCCAGTGACGACACCCCTTAGTGCAGAAGATATTGATACGTTGATTAATATCGCGACTTTAGTACCGGAGTTGTTTGAACATGCAGAGATTGCTGGACGCGTGAGTGCAAAAAGCCCTGCGCTGGCACGACTGATTATTCAACATCAAGTTTGGGAGCAAATACAAGCTCAGCAAGTGAGTGACATGCAGCAGATGAAACTGAATCAGCAAAAAGAATTTGAAACGCTTATGAGCAAATTTAACGAAACCATCGAAGGTTATGATGAGCAAATTGCCAAGTATGAGCAGACGTTAAGAGAGTTTCAATAGTGAATAAAAATCCCGCACGATGGCGGGATTTTTGTTGCGCGGCTAATATGTTTACTTGTTTACCACATTTGCTTATTTGCGGTCTTCAGCTTTGACAAAATCACGACGCGTTTCACCAGTGTATAACTGACGTGGGCGACCGATCTTAAACGGTGCACTGTGCATCTCTAACCAATGGCTGATCCAACCAGAAGTACGAGCCAGTGAGAAGATAACGGTAAACATTGACGTTGGGATACCAATGGCTTTTAGGATGATACCAGAGTAAAAATCAACGTTTGGATACAGATTACGCTCGATAAAGAATGGATCTTCTAAGGCGATTTTTTCTAGTGCCATAGCAAGCTCAAGCTTAGGATCATCGATACCAAGTGCTTCTAATACCTCGTCACAAGTCTCTTTCATTACTTGGGCACGTGGGTCAAAGTTTTTATAAACACGGTGACCAAAGCCCATTAACTTCACTTCACGGCTTTTCACTTTTTCCATGAATTCAGGCACATTTTCAACTGAGCCGATTTCATCTAACATCTCAAGAACCGCTTCGTTCGCGCCACCATGTGATGGGCCCCAAAGGGCTGCGATACCAGCAGCGATACACGCATAAGGGTTTGCGCCAGTAGAACCAGCCAGACGTACAGTTGACGTAGATGCGTTTTGCTCATGATCGGCATGCAAGGTAAAGATTTTGTCCATTGCACGGGTGATGACGTCATTGGTTTTATAGTCAACATCAGCAGGTGTAGCAAACATCATGTACAAGAAGTTTTCAGCATAGTTAAAGTCATTGCGTGGATACATGAACGGTTCGCCACGCGAGTATTTATAACTCATTGCAGCAAGCGTTGGCATTTTAGCAATCAGACGAATAGCTGTGATTTCACGATGTTCTTCATTGCTCACATCTAAGTGCTCATGATAGAACGCTGATAAGGCACCAACGACACCAACCATAATTGCCATTGGATGCGCGTCACGGCGGAAACCTTCAAAGAATTTGCGTAATTGGTCATGTACGCCTGTGTGCTTACGGATTTTTTCAAAGAAATCTGCTTTTTGCTCGCTGTTAGGTAGGTCGCCATGAATCAGCGCATAAGCAACTTCTAGATATTCTGCATTGTTTGCTAACTGGTCGATAGGGTAGCCGCGATGCAATAGCTCGCCTTTACCGCCATCAATGAAGGTAATTTTTGATTCGACAGGCGCTGTTGCCATAAAACCTGGATCATAAGTCCAATAGCCAGCTTGTTGGAAAGCAGCAACCTCGATTACCGACGGCCCTAAAGTGCCTTCAGTAATAGGAAGTTGGTAATCCTTACCATCTACGGTCAATGTGGCTTGATTGTCAGCCATAATTTAATCTCCATTGTTTTAGCTTGTTAGAATAAAATTGCTACAGACGCATACCCTCGCGTCATGGTTAGTCAAATGGATTAAATAAATTTAACTCATTTGATACGCAGGGTATCTTAGCAGCAATTCTTTATGATTTGAAAAGACTTTTATCAACAATGCCGCCAATTGGCACGTCTTAGTCGTGTTTATTCACTGTAATTTTTGTATCAAAATATGTCAGATTGGTTATTTTGCTTAAAAATCTACTTTTTTTGAGAATATAGAGAAGGCTAATATCAGCAGGATTTTCAGATGATTTTTATAGAATAATGAAATAGGTTTTATCAATATTTGCACTAAAAACAGATAGAGTGTGCGTAACAGACTGCTAGAAAGACACCCAAATCCTGATATAGGTGGGCGGTTGAGAAACATGAGCATGACTTGACACTGTTTATTTGTTAATCGAATGTTCCTCTTTTATTACTTAGGGGATAAATTTGTAATTATCGCCCAGTCATTTTATAATTAGAGGAACGTAACTGACATTATTAGCTTTGTGCGAATCGATAAGTGATCATGATATAGTATCATCTGGAGCCTTATCTACTGATACATGGTTACGACTCATCAGTGTCTTGATAGACAAGAACTGCAATTTATGGTTCGAATGTTCTTGTTAACTGTTCTATTTTTAAGTATTTACCATAAGGTCTGTCTCAATAATAAATAGCCGTATAGCGTTATTTATTATTGAGACAGACCAGTAAAAATAGACTAGTTAATCGATCTTACGTATGTTTATTTTCTATGTTGTATAATAGATGGGTTGCTCTATAGACCAGATGGTTTGACGAGCAATTTTAAACAGTTTATCAATACCTTGTACCATATGATCGTCTCTTCTTATTTAGCGCAAACTAAACGAAGTCAGCTAGCTCTTCCTTACTTTATTCGTCTCGTGTGTTGCTCAACGCCTAATCGACACAGTTTATGTCAAGCGTTGATAGCAGATACAGGAGTATAACCGCAAAAAGGATGCCCGCTGTGAAAAGCAACCGACCTATAGATCTGCCTTTAAGCCAAGTGATTAGCGTTAATCGCTCACCGATTGCGATAGCCTCAATTTTGCATCGTATCTCTGGCATTATTTTATTTTTATTGATTCCTGTCATGTTGTGGTTACTACAGAACTCTTTGGCGTCGCCTGAGAGTTTTGCCACCGTATTTGACAACGTACTCGTGCGCTTTTTGGCATGGATTTTTGTTGCAGCGATTGCCTATCACTTTGTGATGGGCATCAAGCACTTATTTGCTGATATGGGCATGAACGAAGAGCTAAAATCTGGCCGAACTGCTTCTGTGGTCAGTTTTGTGATTGCAGCGATTCTAATTGTCGCGTCATTTGTATGGGTGATGTTCTAATGATCAAAAATAATTCAGGAATCAAAAGTGCGACTGGTCTAACAGGCTCAGGTTCACGCGATTGGATTGTCCAGCGCATCAGTGCTGTCGTTTTAGCTGTTTATAGTGTGGTGTTACTGGGATTCTTTTTGATTCATGGTGATGTTACTTATCTTGAATGGTCATCTTTTATGACCAGTTTGCCGATGCGCTTATTTAGCTTAGTGGCTGTACTGGCATTAGCTGGTCATGCTTGGGTTGGCATGTGGACGGTATTTACCGATTATATTACGTCTGGCAAGATGGGTGAAAGTGCGCCAAAATTGCGTTTGGTATTACAGACTTTAATGATTATCGCCATTTTGGTGTTTCTATTTTGGGGCATCATGATTTTTTGGGGTACAGGTTTCGCTGTGGTTGCTGTTTAACAGTCTGGCAACCCTAATCGTAATACCTTTATCTTTTTAATGACCGACTGTTAAGTCAGCTTTATTTATGGCTTGTGCCTTTAAATGCAGTTGGTCAGCAGTCATATAAGATTCATCCGATGATGCTCAGTGAATGTTAGAGTGAACACAACATCATGGTGAATATGCAAATTTTAGTAAGTGGTTGCAGATTGTCTTAATAATGACAGTCGAGATGTTTGGATGATTGTCAATATATGACGTCACACGAGCAGGATGATTGATTCAGACAATTCTTGTATTTACTTCACAGGCATTAGGAAAACTGTAATGGCAACAAGACAAGATAATACCATTAGCAATATCAAAACTCTGAACTATGATGCAGTTATCGTTGGTGGCGGCGGTTCAGGGATGCGTGCTTCACTACATTTGGCCGAAGCAGGTATGAAGGTTGCAGTCCTAACCAAAGTGTTTCCAACACGTTCGCATACGGTTGCCGCTCAGGGTGGTATCGGTGCAAGTTTGGGTAACATGAGTAATGACAACTGGCATTTCCACTTTTATGACACCGTTAAAGGGTCAGATTGGTTAGGCGACCAAGACGCCATCGAATATATGTGCCGTGAAGCGCCAAAAGTGGTCTATGAGCTTGAGCACATGGGCATGCCGTTTGACCGCAATGAAGATGGTACGATTTATCAGCGTCCGTTTGGTGGTCATACTTCAAACTATGGCGAAAAAGCCGTACAACGTGCTTGTGCTGCTGCTGACCGTACAGGTCACGCATTGCTACACACGCTATATCAGAAAAACTTAGAGCAAGGTACTGAGTTCTTTATCGAGTGGATCGCGCTTGATTTGATTAAAGACGAAGCTGGCAATATCAACGGTGTTGTCGCACTTGAGCAAGAGACTGGTACCGTTGCGGTATTCCAATCACCGATTACTGTCTTAGCGACAGGTGGTGCGGGCCGTATCTTCGCAGCTTCTACCAATGCTTACATCAATACTGGTGACGGTATTGGCATGGCGGTTCGTGCTGGTATTCCACTACAAGACATGGAGTTTTGGCAGTTCCACCCAACGGGTGTACATGGTGCAGGCGTACTATTGACCGAAGGTTGCCGTGGTGAAGGCGCTATCTTGCGTAACAAAGATGGCGAAGCATTCATGGAGCGTTATGCGCCAACTGTGAAAGACTTGGCACCACGTGATCTAGTGTCACGTTCTATGGACCAAGAAATTAAAGAAGGCCGTGGTTGTGGCCCTAACGCTGATCATATTGTAATGGATATGACGCATTTGGGTGTAGAGACCATCATGAAGCGTCTACCGTCAGTATTTGAGATCGGTAAAAACTTCGCTAACGTTGATATCACGAAAGAACCCATTCCAGTTATCCCAACCATTCACTACATGATGGGCGGTATTCCAACCACTATTCATGGTCAAGTGATTGTACCGGATCTAGAAGCGGGTACTGATGAAGACGGTCTATATGCTAAAGGCAATGTTGTTAAAGGTCTTTATGCAATCGGTGAGTGTGCTTGTGTGAGTGTCCATGGTGCCAACCGCCTAGGTACGAACTCATTGCTTGATCTATTAGTATTTGGTCGTGCAGCGGGTAAGCATATCGTTGACGAATTCCATCATGCTGATCACAACTATAAACCGCTTGATCCTCGCGTACTTGACTTTACCGTTCGTCGTCTAGATAAGCTGCAACAGTCAACTGAAGGCTATAACGCCCAAGATGTTGCGGACGAGATTCGTGCCACTATGCAGATGCATGCTAGCGTATTCCGTACGCAAGCAATGATGGACGAAGGCGTTGCGAAGATTCTAGCGCTGGGTGATAAAATCGAAAAAATCCATTTGGGTGATAAATCACAAGTGTTTAACACAGCACGTATTGAAGCGTTCGAAGTTGCTAATTTATATGAAGTAGCAAAAGCGACAATGATATCAGCGGCTATGCGTCACGAAAGCCGAGGCGCGCACAGTGTATCTGATTATGATCGTCCAGAAGATGATGACTATGCGCCAAATGGCCGTAATGATCATGATTGGATGAAACATACCTTATGGTATTCTGAAGGCAACCGCATCATTTATAAGCCAGTTCGCAAAGTGCCATTGACAGTTGACTATATTGAACCAAAAGTTCGTGTTTATTAATTTTCTGTTAAGCAGCTAATATATAACAGCAGTGTTAATGTTTTATCCTTTATTAATTTCTTAAAAAGGTGACCGCCAGCTACATGCACATGCCAGCGCTATGGCACTATGAATCAGCCTTTGATATTGATTGTCATCCCTGATTCATAGTGAGCGCAAATATGTTGCAATCTTTGTATGCCCGCCATCACCTACGTGTGGAGTTTAGCATTATGAGCCGAGGTACTCGCACCATCGAAATCTATCGCTACGATCCTGATCTGGACGCAGCGCCACGCATGCAAACTTATACGATTGAGCTACTTGATTCAGATCGTATGTTGCTTGACGTATTATTACGCCTAAAGAAGGAAGATGAAACGCTCACCTTCCGTCGCTCTTGTCGTGAAGGCATCTGTGGCTCTGATGGCATGAACATCAATGGCAAAAATGGTCTGGCATGTCTAATCAACATGAATACTTTGCCAGAAAAAGTCACCGTTCGTCCATTACCGGGTTTGCCAGTGGTTCGTGATTTGGTTGTCGATATGAACCAATTTTATGAGCAGTATGAAAAAGTACACCCGTACTTGATCAATGACCAACCAGCACCGCCAACAGAGCGTTTGCAATCTCCTGAGCAGCGTGAAAAACTGAACGGCCTGTACGAATGTATCCTGTGTGCGTGCTGTTCAACCAGCTGCCCATCATTTTGGTGGAACCCTGATAAGTTCTTAGGTCCATCAGCACTATTACATGCCTATCGCTTCGTTGCTGATAGCCGTGATGGTGACACGCAAGCTCGTCTGGCTCGTTTAGATGATCCGTTTAGTCTATTTCGTTGCCGCGGTATCATGAACTGCGTATCAGTTTGTCCAAAAGGCTTGAATCCAACAAAAGCCATTGGTCATTTACGTAGCATGTTACTGGATCAAGCAGGTTAGTGGTCTGTAATTGTATTTTTTAAAATGAATTGGCTGTAGTAAAAAAACACCACCTAATCAGGTGGTGTTTTTTTGATAAAATTCTGAGACTATTTTTTAGCTTAAGGTAAGATAAAAGTAATACAAATAATTAAATGTGCGTCTGTACTAACGATACGTTGGTCATATGTAAGAATGCATGATATATAAACAGTCAATCTATATAATTGGTCTAGAAAAATGCATTCATCAAGAGATATTGAACACGTTAAATGTTAGAATATTGCACAGTTGTATATGTCGAATATTTTGATTGGTTAATATCAGTTATTGATGCTCTGATTTGATTATAACAATGTGTCATAGCAGCCTATAAATAATGACAATACGCTTAAATGATACTAGGTATTCACTACGTAAATACTTAGTATTGAACAAACAAACTATGGCATAAAAAGCAGGCATGCTATTCTATACAGCAATGTATGCTTGGCCAAAAATGAATCGTATTTTAGAAATAACAAAACATTCATGGTCAATTTTTCATTAACAAATTGGTTATGATTGATAGCAGTATATATAAATTAATTTTTTGAAACGAGCTAGATCAGAAAACTGAACGTTCACAAATAAGTATTTTTTTTGATAAAAGTATTGCAATGACACTTAGTGCTACTATTTAGTATCGATAGTTGTGATAAGTAATTCGCTCATTTTTTCATAACGAGAATGAGTTTTGTTAAGTAGTAGTTAATGACATATAACGAAGTGTCAAAATGGTCAACATACAACAGATTTCACAATAATAAGCACGATTCCATTCATTTATCTATCAAATAGACGATTATTATGAATAGTATAATTAAAGAAGCAGCGAGCCTAGGACATACAGAGTTGGCTGCGGATAACGCCAGCTATATAGAAGCTCTTTATGAGCAATACCTAATTGACCCTAATAGTGTTGATACAGATTGGCAAACGTATTTTAAGCAATACCAATCGCCAAACGATGCACAGCATAATGCTATTAAAGACCAGTTCTTGTTGCTTGCCCGCAATCAGACCGCCAATAAAGGCAGTACACAAGCAACTGAAGCAAATATTAATAACCCATCTAACTGCGCCGATCCTAAACAAATGGGTGTGCAGCAGCTGATTTCAGCCTATCGCCGCCGCGGTCATCGCCGCGCCAAGCTCGATCCATTAGATTTGCATCCACGGGCAGAGGTTGAAGATCTGACTCTGGCTTATCACAATCTTTCAGAAGCCGATCTTGATACTGTGTTTCCTACCAATGATTTAAACATCGGTAAAGATGAAGCACCATTGCGTGAAATTATCGAGATTATGGAGCGTGTTTACTGCCGCCATATTGGTATCGAATATATGCACGTTACCACCAGTACAGAAAAGCGCTGGATGGAAAAATATTTAGAAACCAATTTAGGCTATATCAAGTTTGATAAAGAAAAACGCTTGTCTATTCTTGAGCGTCTGACAGCGGCAGAAGGTTTAGAGAAATATTTAGCGCGTAAATATACAGGCGTCAAGCGTTTCGGTTTAGAGGGTGGCGAAAGCTTTATTCCTGCTATCAATGAAATCATTCAACGTGCGGGCAGTTATGGCACCAAAGAAATGGTCATTGGCATGGCGCACCGTGGCCGCCTAAACTTATTGGTAAATATTCTAGGCAAAAACCCTGCAGATTTGTTTGACGAGTTCGATGGTAAAGTGCAGCCAGAAAAAGGCTCAGGTGACGTTAAATATCATAATGGTTTCTCATCTAATGTGATGACACCAGGTGGCGAAGTGCATTTGGCATTGGCATTTAACCCATCGCATCTTGAGATTGTCGCACCAGTGTTACAAGGTTCAGTACGTGCCCGTCAGGTTCGTCGTAATGATGAGCCTTTGATGGCAGATACCGATGGCAATTCAGTATTGCCAATTGTTATTCATGGTGATGCTGCTTTTGCGGGTCAAGGTGTGGTTCAAGAAACCTTTCAGATGTCGCAAACTCGTGCTTATACCACGGGTGGCACGGTACATATCGTTATTAATAATCAGGTAGGCTTTACCACCAGCCGTCAAGAAGATGCTCGTTCGACTGAGTATTGTACTGATGTAGCAAAAATGGTACATGCCCCTATTCTACATGTAAATAGTGATGATCCTGAATCAGTCGTGTTTGCTGCTCAATTGGCATTAGACTATCGTCGTGAGTTTGCTAAAGATATCATTATTGATCTATTCTGTTATCGCCGTAATGGCCATAATGAAGCAGATGAGCCATCAGCGACTCAGCCTCTCATGTATGCTGTCATCAAAAAGCTACCAACTGCACGTACTATCTATGCGCAGATGCTTATTGAAGCAGGTATTCTAAGTGCTGAAGAAGAAAAACGGTACGAAGATGACTACCGTGAATCTTTAGACCGCGGTGATTACGTTGCCAATTCATTGGTCAATCAACCAAATGAATCGTTGTTTGTCGATTGGAAACCTTATTTGGGTCATGATTTAGTCGATGAGTGGGATACCAGTGTCGATATTGAAATCCTAAAAGGATACGGTCGTCGTATGGCTGAAATGCCAGAAGGCTACAAACTACAGCGTCAAGTTGAGAAAATGGTAGAGCAACGCTTGGCCATGCAGACAGGTGAAGAGCCACTGAATTGGGGTGCTGCTGAGACATTGGCTTATGCGTCATTGGTCGATCATGATGAAGTATTAGTACGTATTACTGGTGAAGATGTAGGCCGTGGTACGTTCTCACATCGTCATAGTGAAATTTACAATGTCAATGATGGCAGTATGTATGTGCCATTGGCACACATGAGTGAAACACAAGCCCGTTTTGCTACTTATAACTCACTATTATCAGAAGAAGCGGTACTGGCTTTTGAGTATGGTTATGCAACCACCGTACCAAACGCATTGATCGTTTGGGAAGCGCAGTTTGGTGATTTCGTTAACGGTGCACAGGTAGTAATCGATCAGTTTATCGCAAGTGGTGAAACCAAGTGGCAACGTGTTTGTGGTTTGACCATGCTGTTACCGCACGGTTTTGAAGGTCAAGGTCCTGAGCATTCTTCAGCTCGTCTTGAGCGCTTCTTACAATTATGTGCTGAAGACAACATGCAAGTCATTACGCCGACCACACCTGCGCAAATTTATCATGCACTGCGTCGTCAGGCTGTACGCCCAATTCGTAAACCACTGATTGTCATGTCACCAAAGAGTTTGTTACGTCATAAGTTGGCGACGTCGAATCTTGAAGAGCTTGCTAATGGTAAGTTTGAAACGGTGCTACCAGAGATGGACGAGCACAACGCAGACAAAGTGACGCGTATGGTGCTATGTGGCGGCAAGGTTTATTATGATTTGCTTGAGCAGCGCCGTGCCTTAGGTTTAGATCATGTTGCTATCGTTCGTATTGAGCAGCTCTATCCATTGCCAGAGAAGCGTTTGATTGCGGAGATTGAAAAGTATCGTAATTTAGCAGAGATTGTATGGACACAAGAAGAGCCGCTCAATCAAGGCGCTTGGTATTACTTGGCACCGCATATGTTCCGTATCGTCGTACCGCACCCAACCAAGGCGAAAGTCATGGAGCCGGTGGCACGTCCTGCTAGTGCAGCACCTGCGACAGGTTCACCAAAACTCCATGCGCAGCAGCAGCAAGCGTTGATCGCTGGTGGCCTTGGTATCAGTGTCGATGAGTTGTCTAAGTAACAGATTGTTTAATCAGAAGACTATAGAAGATAAATGAATCAGGCGATAACAGTCAGTATCATTTAATACAATTTAGATAATATTATCTAAGACGGTACTAACTGTTTATCACGACTTAATAATAAGTATGAATATCCAAATCTAAGGAGTATATCGATGGCTGATATCAAAGCCCCCGTTTTTCCAGAATCGGTTGCCGATGGCACAATCGTTGAATGGCATGTGACTGAAGGCCAACAAGTAAATCGTGATGATTTATTGGCTGAAATTGAGACCGATAAAGTGGTATTAGAAGTGGTCGCGCCTGATAATGGTGTTGTTACCAAAATCGTTAAACAAGTTGATGATACTGTTTTGTCTGACGAGCTCATTGCTGAATTTGAAGCGGGTGCAAGCGCCAGTACAGATGTGGCTCCTGCTGTAGATCCGGATCAACCAGCAGCGCCTGTGCAAGCAAAACAAGCAGCCGATGGCGGTGAGCCTGTACAAGTGACGGATAAGAAAGACGAAGCTGATCATAAAGATCAGAGCCCAGCAGTTCGTAAAGCGGCTAAAGAAAGCGGCGTCGATCCTAAAGAAGTTGAAGGTAGTGGTCGCGGTGGCCGTGTCACTAAAACAGATATGGCTAACCCAACGTTGAAAGCAGACAGCAGCATCAAGTCTGACAATGGCCGTCCAGTTGCTGAATCAATGGGTGAGCGTACTGAGAAACGTGTTCCAATGACACGTCTTCGTAAGACAGTGGCGAATCGTCTGCTAGCAGCTTCTCAAGAAACGGCGATGTTAACGACGTTTAACGAAGTTAACATGAAGCCGTTGATGGACATGCGTGCTAAATATAAAGACCAGTTTGAGAAACGTCATGGCGTACGCCTAGGCTTTATGTCATTGTTTGTGAAAGCGGCTACAGAAGCGCTTAAGCGTTTCCCAGCAGTGAACGCTTCATTAGACGGTGACGACATTGTGTATCATGGTTTTTATGATATCGGTGTGGCAGTTTCGTCAGATCGTGGCTTGGTCGTTCCGGTATTACGTGATACGGATCGCATGAGCATGGCGGATGTCGAAAGCCGTATCCGTGAGCTTGGTGGCCTTGCACAGAAAGGTAAGCTTGGTCTAGATGACATGACTGGTGGTACGTTCACGATTTCAAATGGCGGTGTATTTGGCTCATTGATGTCAACTCCTATCCTGAATCCACCACAAACAGCTATCTTAGGTATGCATGCGATCAATGACCGCCCAATGGCAGTTGATGGTAAAGTTGAAATCTTACCAATGATGTATCTTGCACTATCTTATGACCATCGTATGATTGATGGCAAAGAAGCGGTACAGTTCTTAGTAACTATCAAAGAGTTGGTTGAAGATCCAGCCATGTTACTATTAGACTTGTAAGCTTCTAAGCTTGTATTGGCAACCGCTAATACAAGCTTTTTTGATAACTAGTATGTAGCTTTGTGATGCAATTAATCTAGTATGGTGAATTTATGAACTTCTCTGAAGCTCTCTATGACTTACCCAATGTTAATCTAACAAAAGAACAGGTAAATGAGCTACATAGTGAGCTAAAAAACTTAGAACGTTTTTTTAATGAAAATTATAAAAATGATGATAAGTTTGCTTCTGACTTTGTGGATAAGTTTTCAAGCTTACTTGAAAAATATGGCTTCTATCTTGATGTACAAGAAAGTTTTCTTAATAACCTGTACCCAGTAGCAGAATTCAAAAACTTAGCAGGTAATATTATTATTATGATTCGTAATACTAGTCATGAAGATGATTTTTGCGAATTCACTTATGAGCAAATGATTGAAGAGATGCAAAATGACTCAGAGTACTAGTTAGTTCATACCTCCTGAGTTTTAATTGTATTAGCATCAGTCAAAATAGTATCTGGTTATATGAAACTACATTCTTTATAAGAAATTCAAGGTTTATATTATGAAAGACAATTATGATTTAGTCGTCATCGGCGGCGGTCCTGGTGGTTACGAAGCCGCTATCCGTGCAGGCCAATTAGGTATGAGCGTTGCTTGTATCGAAAAACGTGTTTATAAAGGTGAGCCAGCCCTTGGTGGAACTTGTTTAAACGTTGGCTGTATTCCATCAAAGGCGTTACTTGATAGCTCGCATCGTTACGAAGCAACCAAGCACGACCTTGCTGAGCATGGTATCAGTACTGGTGATGTTGCCATCGATATTGAGCAAATGATTGCACGCAAAGAAGGCATTGTTAAGCAATTGACGGGCGGTGTTGCTGCATTATTAAAAGGCAATGGCGTTGACTGGCTACAAGGCTGGGGTACGTTAGTTGACGGCAAAGGTGCTGATAAGCAAGTTAAATTTACTGCTTTAGAAGATGACAGAGAAACGACGATTACTGCCAAAAACGTCATTCTGGCGGCAGGTTCTGTGCCTATTGAGATTCCTGTTGCTAAAACTGACGGCGACCGTATTGTTGATTCTACTGGCGCTTTGGACTTTACTGAAGTACCTAAGCGTTTAGGCGTTATCGGTGCTGGCGTTATCGGTCTTGAGCTGGGTTCTGTATGGCGTCGTCTAGGTAGCGAGGTGGTAGTATATGAAGCGCTTCCAAGTTTCTTAGCAGCAGCAGACAAAGATATCGCCAAAGAAGCTGGCAAAATGCTGAAAAAGCAAGGTCTTGATATCCGTGTTGATACCAAAGTAACCAACGCTGAAGTCAAAGGCGATCAAGTGGTCGTTACCAGCGAAAGCAAAGGCGAGTCATCTGAAGAGAGTTTTGATAAACTCATCGTTTGTGTTGGCCGCCGTGCATATGCTGAAAAGCTATTGGGCAATGACAGTGGTATTACGTTGACTGAACGCGGTTTGATTGACGTGAATGATCAATGTAAAACCAATCTCGATGGTGTTTACGCTATTGGTGATTTGGTACGTGGCCCTATGCTTGCACATAAAGCCATGGAAGAAGGCATGATGGCTGTTGAGCGTATTCATGGTGAAAAAGCGCAAGTTAATTATGATACGATTATCAACGTTATCTATACCCATCCAGAAATCGCATGGGTTGGTTTGACTGAACAAGAAGCCGAAGCCGCTGGTTATGAAGTTAAAACAGGTTCATTCAATTTAGCAGCTAACGGCCGTGCATTGGCTCAAAGCGAAGCTGAAGGCTCTATCAAAGTTGTTGCGGATGCCAAAACAGATCGCCTACTAGGGATGCATGCTATCTCTGCGGGTGCTGGTGATATCGTCCATCAAGGTATGATTGCGATGGAGTTTGTCTCTAGTATCGAAGATCTACAATTGATGACATTTGCCCATCCAACCATTTCAGAAGCAGTGCATGAAGCTGCTTTGTCTGCAGATGGTCGCGCTATTCACGCCATCCAGCGTAAAAAGCGTAAAAAATAAGTAGTTGGTTTGATAAGTACTGACTTATAACCTGATCATAGTGCTGCGACTAAAGCGGTTGCTATGATCATAAGTGTGCCAGAGGTACGTCTAATATGTACATAGGGCGCGCTTGTTTTCACTTTTTATTAATTGTAAAAAATAAAGGATACAATCAATGAATTTACATGAGTATCAAGCAAAAGAGCTACTAAAAAGCTACGGACTGCCTATCCAAGAGGGTATCATTGCCTATAATGGTGACGAAGCTGCCGCCGCTTTTGATAAAACGCCAACGGACATTGCGGTTATTAAAGCGCAAGTACATGCTGGTGGTCGTGGTAAAGCAGGTGGCGTAAAGCTGGTTAAAACTCGTGAAGAAGCCAAGCAAGTGGCTGAAGAGCTTATCGGTACCAACCTAGTGACGTTCCAAACTGACGCCGATGGTCAACCAGTAAACTTTGTATTGGTTGCAGAAGATATGTATCCAGTACAAACTGAGTTATATCTTGGTGCCGTAGTTGATCGTGCTACTCGTCGTGTGACCTTCATGGCATCAACCGAAGGCGGCGTTGATATTGAAGAAGTGGCTCACAACACACCAGAAAAAATCTTTAAAGTTAATGTTGATCCTTTAGTAGGCTTGATGCCTTTCCAAGCGCGCGATGTCGCGTTCAAGCTAGGTCTAGAAGGCAAGCAAATCAATCAATTCGTTAAATTGATGACAGGCGCTTATAAAGCATTCGTCGAAAACGATTTTGCTTTAATGGAAATTAACCCATTAGCCGTACGCGAAAATGGCGAAATCGTTTGTGTTGATGGCAAAATTGGTATCGATTCAAATGCCCTTTATCGTTTGCCTAAAATTGCCGCGCTACAAGACAAGTCACAAGAAAATGAGCGTGAGCTAAAAGCGGCTGAGTTTGACCTAAACTATGTTGCGCTAGAAGGTAACATCGGTTGTATGGTTAACGGTGCTGGTCTTGCAATGGCGACGATGGACATCATCAAATTGTACGGCGGCAAGCCTGCTAACTTCTTGGACGTTGGCGGCGGGGCAACCAAAGATCGCGTTGTTGAAGCGTTCAAAATCATCCTAGAAGACAGCAGTGTTGAAGGCGTTCTTATCAACATCTTCGGCGGTATCGTACGTTGTGACATGATTGCAGAAGCCATTATCGCTGCGATCAAAGAAGTTGACGTAAAAGTACCTGTTGTTGTTCGTTTAGAAGGTAACAACGCTGAGCTAGGTGCGAAAATCCTAGAAGAGTCTGGTCTGAAATTGATCTCAGCTCAAGGCCTATCAGATGCTGCTCAAAAAATTGTCGATGCTGTAAAAGCGTAAGTTTGTCAATTTAGACGCTTAAGCATAGTAGTCAAAGCGTGATAGTGGCTTTTTGGTATAAAAATAGACCATTGATAACAATGATCAATAAACCATTAAGTGGCTATCATAAGACAACCGAATACAAGGAAAAAATAATGAGTGTATTAATCGATAAAGATACCAAAGTATTGGTACAAGGTTTTACTGGTAAAAACGGTACGTTCCATTCTGAACAAGCCATCGAATATGGCACTAAAGTAGTTGGTGGCGTAACCCCCGGTAAAGGCGGTCAAACGCATTTAGGCTTGCCAGTATTTAATACTATGAGCGAGGCCATGGAAGCGACACAAGCTGACGCTTCTGTTATCTATGTACCAGCACCATTCGTACTAGACTCTATCATTGAAGCAATTGATGCAGGCGTTAAGCTGATCGTTGTGATCACTGAAGGCGTACCGACTATCGATATGCTAAAAGCCAAGCGCTATCTTGAAGCTGCTGGCGATGTGCGTTTAGTAGGTCCTAACTGCCCAGGCGTTATCACACCAGGTCAGTGCAAAATTGGTATCATGCCAGGTCACATCCATCAGCCAGGTAAAGTGGGGATTATCTCACGCTCTGGTACCTTGACTTATGAAGCAGTTGCACAAACGACTAAGCTTGGTTTTGGTCAGTCAACTTGTATCGGTATCGGTGGCGATCCTATTCCTGGTATGAACCAGATTGACGCATTGAAACTATTCGAAGCAGATCCACAGACTGAAGCGATTATCCTAATCGGTGAGATCGGTGGTACTGCTGAAGAAGAAGCGGCTGCTTATATCAAAGACCACGTTACTAAACCAGTGGTTGGTTATATCGCTGGTGTTACGGCTCCTGAAGGCAAGCGTATGGGTCATGCTGGCGCGATTATCTCTGGCGGTCAAGGTACTGCTGAAGAGAAATTTAAAGCTTTTGAAGATGCAGGCATCGCGTATACACGTGATCCCTCTAAACTTGGTGAAAAATTGAAAGAAGTTACTGGCTGGTAATAATCATCTAAAACACAGCTACTAAAACTCTATTGAAAAATAAACAAGACACCCCTACGATGGGGTGTTTTTGTTTGTCTCAAATGAAGTGGATATTGCCAGCTGTTATGCTAGTGCCGACAAAGCAAAAGCATTATTAGAATGGGAAGCCAAGCTATTAATTACTGATGTGTGCCAAGATACCTGGCGTTGGCAGAGTATGAATTCGCAAGGCTACAATATCTCTTAATATTTTTTAGATTATTACTGTTCGCTAACTACTTTTGTTTAACCTATTTTCTTAACACAGTCCGAACTTTATGAAAAAAATTACTCACGCGGTCATCCCTGTTGCAGGATTCGGTACTCGTATGCTGCCACTGTCTAAATCAGTGCCCAAAGAGCTACTGCCACTTGGCAATCGTCCAGCCATTCATTATGTGGTCGAAGAGGCGATTGCTGCCGGTATTAAGCATATTGTTTTGGTCGGACATGCGCAAAAAAGCGCAATTGAAAATTATTTCGATATCAATGCTGAGCTGGACAACCAACTGCGTCATAAAGGCAAAGACGAGCTGGCAGATAGCCTAAACTGGCTGCCAAATGATGTGACGGTATCGATGATACGTCAAGGTAGGGCATTAGGTTTGGGTCATGCGGTACTGGCTGCGCAACCCATCATTGGTGAACATGATTTTGCCGTGTTGCTCCCGGATGTGGTGCTTGATCCTTTTACCAATGATATGGCTGTTGATAATTTGGCGTTTATGATTGACGCATTTGCCAAAGACAACCATTCGCAAATATTGGTGAATAAAGTGGCAGATGAGGATGTGCATAAATACGGTATCGCCCAATTACACGAAGAGTTTAGTGCTACCAGCGCTTTTGAAGATCAAGCAGAGGTGAATATTAGTTTTAAAGTCGCAGGTTTTGTAGAAAAGCCGAGCTTAGCCGATGCACCTTCACATCTAGCTGTGGTAGGCCGCTATGTATTTAGTAATAAAATTTTTGATTATTTGACCAATACCACAGCCTCTGTTGGTGGGGAGATACAGTTAACCGATGCCATTGATGCATTGATAAGTGAGTACGGCGTTAACGTAACGACCATGCGCGGTGACAGCTATGATGCAGGTGATATGCGTTCTTATATGCAAGCCTTTATCTACTTTGCCGAGCAGCAATTAAAAGATGATGAGTAGCTGATGGACGCGATCAAAGACAAAACAGCATTTGACAGTGCTCGTAATTCTAAATATTGGCAGCAATTGCAAACGCTTGCGACGCAGCCATGGTCACTGGCAGATTTGTTTGCGCACGATGACAGCCGCGCGGCACGCTTTAGCACGAAAGCTGGGGCGCTGTATATGGACTACAGTAAGCAGTGTCTTGATGAGGAAGTGTTGGCAAATCTATTGCAGCTAGCAGAGAGCTGTGAGATATCGAGACGAATTGATGCGCTCATGCAAGGTGCTATGGTTAATACCAGTGAACAGCGTGCCGCACTACATACGGCGCTGCGTTTACCGGAAACAGCAAGGTTAAACGTTGATGGCCAAAATGTGGTGGCTGATGTTCATCATAGTCTGGTGCAAGTGGCCAGATTGTCCGAGCGAGTACGTCATGGTACATGGCGCGGATTTTCAGGAAAAGCCATTACTGATGTGGTGAATATTGGAGTAGGCGGATCTGATCTTGGGCCACTGATGGCGACGACTGCGCTGGATGAATGGGCAGATACCGAGATTGCAGTACACTTTGTCTCTAACATGGATGGTACTCAGCTCGATAATTTACTCAAACATCTAAATCCTGAAACAACTTTATTTATTATCTCGTCCAAATCTTTTGGCACAGTTGATACTTTATCTAATGCTAAGACGGCATTATCGTGGCTACTTGCCACGGCCAAACTGCGGGCGGGTACTGAAGATAGTGTATTGCGTCGGCACTTTATCGGTATTTCAGCCAATAGTGAGAAAATGAGCGCGTGGGGTATTCATTCTGAGCATCAGTTGCAGCTTTGGGAGTGGGTCGGTGGCCGCTTCTCATTATGGTCAGCGATTGGGCTGGCGATAGCCATCCGAATTGGTATGCCCAAGTTCAAGGCGCTATTGAGCGGTGCTCACAGTATGGATGAGCATTTTTCTGAGGCTGATTTTGCAGACAATTTACCGGTGTTGTTGGGGCTAATTGCCGTTTGGAACAGTACCTTTTTACAGGTGAATGCGCACACAGTGTTGCCTTACGATGGTCGTTTAAGTTATCTGCCGAGCTACTTAACACAGCTGGAGATGGAGAGTAACGGTAAGTCGGTTACCCAGCATGGCGATGACATTGACTACGACACTTGTCCAATTTTATGGGGTGAAATTGGTTCAAACGCTCAGCATGCATTTTATCAATTACTGCACCAAGGCACGCAGCAAGTATCTTGCGACTTTATTGCTTGTGTACGTCGTTACAGTGATAATGTAAAAAACGCGCCATTACAGCAGCAGCATGAGCTGTCTTTGGCCAACTGTTTGGCGCAAAGTCGTGTATTGGCTTTTGGTAATACAGCGATTGCAAAAATAGCTGGGGCCAAAGTGGATGCTGATGCGGACAAATACAAGTACTATCGTGGCAATCAGCCGTCAACCACCGTACTAATCGATGAACTTACTCCTCACAGTTTGGGAGCGCTGATTGCGCTCTACGAGCATAAAGTCTATGTGATGGCCAGCATTTGGGACATCAATCCGTTTGACCAATGGGGCGTTGAAATGGGCAAGCAGATGGCAGAATCTGTACATCATGCCATGCAGCACGAGAATAGTGGTCAATTTGATACCTCTACTGAACAGTTGCTACAGCACATTAAACAGCTGTCTTAAGAGGCGGCTGATCGGTTAATAATGTTAAAAGGCGAATCCATGAGCACCGATGCAAGTTACAAACCTACCTCAGAATATAAAAATAATTCCGCGCTGAATCAGCTTAGCAATGCTTCTATTTGTGTGCTTGTCGGTCATAGTATTGAAGCTATTACCAGTGCTGTGGTGCTGGCTAGCTTGGGCCAGCGTGTCCACTTGTATGCAGCTAGGCAGGCATTGGCACAGCACATACAGCAATATGGTTTTGAGCATCACTTGCAAGCACTATGGCAAATGTATGAGCAGCAGCAGCTTATTGTGAGTCACGATTTGCCAGACAGTGCCGACAAGCTCATACGCCGCTATGAAACAATGAATCATGATGCCAGTCATGATATTAACCGTGATATCAGTTATAGCTATAATATCGATGACCAAAAAACAGTGGCGCTTTATTGGTTGTTTTTAAACAGTATCAAGTCCGTCTGGTTTGAGGACAGCTGGATTACGGCGTTTAATCACAGTCATCAGCAAGCACTACCGCTAATTATGAGCGATATTGAGCAATTGGGATATGTTTCAGCATTGGCGCAGCGTTTACAGCGTGCTTGGGTGTATTATGTACCCTTTGTATTCCTAAAAGATGGTGATGCTTATAGCTCGATGTTGAATCCTTCATTGTGGTTACTCGGTGAAAAAACGCCGCACAGTAGCCAACATCTAGAGATACTGAATCCTCTAATGCAGCAAGCGCATGCCACTCATTATGCTGATATCGCAACGATAGAATTTGCTCGCAGTAGTATCATGGCTATGCTCGCGACGCGCGTGAGCTTCATGAATGAGATGTCACGCTTGGCGGATAGTCAACAAGTTGATATCAGCCAAGTGAGCCGTATTATGGGATTAGACGAGCGGGTTGGCAGTAGTTACCTGCAAGCTGGATGGGGGTTTGGCGGTGATACTTTACCAACTGAATTGACCAAGTTGCAGCAATCGAGCCAAACGCACAGTTTGGATATGCCGCTATTGCAAGCTATCATGCATATCAATGAAGACCAAAAAGAGCTGATATTTCGTAAATTCTGGCAGTATTTTGATGGCTTTATTGACCATAAAACGGTCATGATTTGGGGCGGAAGTTATAAAGCGGGATCTGGACGTACCGCTGGCTCAGCCATTCATCCATTATTGGCGCTACTATGGTCTTATGACATTCGTACTCTGGTGTATAGTGATAAAGCACAGACTGAACTGGCCATGCTGTATAAGTCGCAGCCACTGTTTGAACTGATTAATAGTCCTTATCAGCAGCTTAATGAAGCCCAAGCAATTTTTATTATAAGTTGGTCGCCAAGAGATCAGCTAGATATTACTAAGATCAATGAGCAAGCAATGCCAATGTTTGATGCGCAAAATACATTGACACGGCCGCAAATCGAGCGCTTGGTGGGTGATTATATAGGGATCGGTCGGTCTAAATAACTGTTCAACACGCCTTATATAGTCGATTTTAAATAAAACAGAACCATTATATTTTAACGCTAAACTGGAGTAAATTTTCTTGCTTGCTGTGCCTTCGCAGCTCGATGTTGCAAAAAATTTATTCCAGTGCCGCTGACTCGTTTTGATACTGAACTGATTATATAATCCTAAGCTGGTACAGCACCTTGTAATGCTAGCCACTGCTGAATTTCTTGGATTTTGGTTGCCAATAACGGTTCATCACCGCGACTTTCAATGTTCAATCTGATGAGCGGTTCCGTATTGGAAGCCCGTAAGTTAAAGCGCCACGCACCAAAGTTGAGACTTAAGCCATCTAGCGTCGATTTGGTTGGTTTCTGAACGCTGAACTTCTCTTCAATGGCGCGAATGATGGTCGGTGCATCTTGAGTGGTGAGATGAAAATTTCGCTCGCCTGAGCTGGGATAAGCGTGAATATAACCCGTGACCAATTCGGATAGCGTTTTGCCAGTGATGGCCAATAGCTCAATGGTCAACAGCCACGGAATCATGCCGCTATCGCAATAGAAAAAACCCCGAAAGTAATGATGAGCTGACATCTCACCGCCATAAACTGCGCCTGACTCACGCATGACTTGCTTGATAAACGAATGGCCAGACTTGCTAATCACTGCCTTGCCATTATGATTTTTTATCACCGCTTCAGTGTTATATATCACACGCGGATCATAGACGATGGCCTCGTTTGGATACTTGTTCAAAAACGCCTGCGCGAGCATACCCACGATATAGCTGCCATCAATAAACTCACCGTTTTCATCAAACAAAAAACAACGGTCAAAATCGCCATCAAACGCAATACCAAGATCGGCTTTGTGTGCTAGTACGGCTTGCTGAGTGGCGATTCTGTTGGCTTCAATCATGGGATTGGGTATGCCATTGGGGAAATTGCCATCAGGAGTGTGATGCAATGTTACTATCTCAAGTGGAGCACCGGCTTGTATCAGTTTGTCAATTAATAAATCAACCACAGGGCCTGCGCTGCCATTGCCTGAGTTAATCACCAATTTGAGCGGTTTGAGTTTATCGGTGTCGATAAAAGTCATCACATGCTCAATATAAGCACCTTTGTCCGTCAGTAATTGCAACTTCCCTGATTGGTTATCTTTGGTGAATTGTCCAGACTCCGCCAGCGCTTGAATTTCTGCCAAACCATCATCGGCACTAATTGGTTTTGAGTGTTCCTTGACCAGTTTCAAGCCATTATAATTAATCGGGTTATGACTGGCGGTCACTTCGATACCGCCTAATGCGTGATAATGACTGGTGGCAAAATATACCTCTTCTGTCCCAGTCATGCCCAAATCAATCACATCAACGCCAGCGTCTATCATACCTTTGATAGCTGCTTGTTTTAATGGCTCACTTGAATGACGGATATCACTGCCGATAACGATAGCAGGCTGCAGATTTACCATATCATCGCTGGCTTGATTCGCAACTGCTGCCTGATAACGCTGAAATAAAATCTGGGCAAAGGCGCGCCCGATGCGGTAAGCAATGTGTTCATCAAGATTGACCCCAAGCTCGCCGCGAATATCGTAAGCTTTAAAAGAATCGATCACAATAGGATCAAACTCAGTGGCTGGCTGATAGCCGTTGGTCGCAGAAGTGGACATAATAATAAAGTTCCTTGCGCGTGAGCAGTGATAAAATAAAAAAGTAAATAGTGCGATGATACGCCAAACTGTGTTCAATGATACACTAACTATTCAATGAATAAAGCCAATGCAGGTAAAGCAGATGTAGATAGTTACAGCATAAATCTGTGCTGAGTTATTAGGGCGTGTTTGATGATTCAACCATGGCACTGACAACGACTATTTTTTAGGCGATTCGAAGGTAAAAATAGTAAGTATAGTTATTCTATACGTCTGTTTTTATCAATAAAGCGGCAAAAAAGAGTCCTGTCCGCAGCTTTTATTATCGGGGCTGATGCTAAAACTGCCCCATACTGTGTTGCAAGTCTCGCTAAGGTATTAACATTATCATCGACTTGCGCCTTGTCTGGAACCGTTTCAGCAATCAGCAGTGCCTATTTGTGAATATCAAACACGCCCTATTCATTTTTAAACGCTAAATCAAATGATAAACAAAACGATAAGAGCATCTTCTATGAGTACGTTAGACACTGAAATAAAAACCCCTGAACCTGTGCAAGGGTTGCCGGACGCAAGTGGTCAACTTGAGGATCTTTTGGCACTCATGGCACGTCTACGGGCTGATTGTCCATGGGATAAAAAACAAACCAATCACAGCTTAATTCCGTATGCCATTGAAGAAGCTTATGAATTGGGCGAGGCTGTGCAAAATGATGATGACGAGGATATAAAAGGCGAGCTTGGTGATGTGCTGCTGCAAGTGGTTTTTCATTGTCAGATGTATGCGGAACAAGGTCGTTTCGATATCAATGATGTCATTACTACCTTGCAAGAAAAACTGGTGCGTCGTCATCCCCATGTATTTGAAGCAGAAACCCTCAAAGATGACGTAGCGGTAAAAGAGCGCTGGGATGAAATTAAAGCGGAAGAACGGCAAGCTCGCGAGGCACGTGGTAAACCAACGCGTCGTTTGGACAGTATCAAAGCGGGCAGTGCGCTTATGCAAGCACAAGATGTACAGAAACAAGCATCAAAACTTGGGTTTGATTGGGAGGGCATCAGCGGTGCCTTTGATAAGCTCGATGAAGAGATTGCTGAGCTAAAAGCTGAGCTGGCAGATACATCCAAAGCGGACATCAAGGCCAATATTCGAGAAATAGAAAAAGAGCTTGGTGATTGTATGTTTGCATTGGTCAACGTTGCCCGTAAATTGAACCTCGATGCTGAAACCGCCACACTGACGTGTGTGCATAAGTTTAAATCACGTTTTGGTTACATTGAAGCGCAGTTAGCTGAGGTCGGCAAGCGCCTAGAAGATAGCGACATAACAGAGATGGATGCACTGTGGGAAGCGGCTAAACGACATGAACGTTCACAATAAATTCTCGTTTGCTGGCTTAATAACGAACGCCGTTTGCTGCCTAGTATTGGTTATTGCTGTGCTCAATAACGCTAATGCAGCCCCATGTTTTGACAACCCGCAACGCGCCTATGAGTATTTATTAGCACAAGAAAAATCAGCCACACAAGCCCGTGATCAAAAAATGATTAATATCAATCGTGCCAGTGAAGGCGAGCTTGTGTCATTGCATGGTATTGGCAGCAGTAAGGCGCAAGCAATCATTTTGTACCGTGAGATGTTTGGCGATTTTAAAACGGTTAATGAGTTGGCAAGGGTCAAAGGTATCGGTGTAAAAACCATTGAGAACAATCAAGGACGTTTGAGCGTGCAGGATCGATAACTGTATTTTGCATTAATTAACGCCAGTATTGATAAAATAGCATGTAAGTAAGTGTCATAACACACCCAGCACGCCCAAAATTTGTTAAACTAGCAGGTACATCCGCCTGATAAACGCTGTGTTCGTCAGAGGTGGTCAAAGAATACCGGCGAGGAGTAGATGCATGGCCGAGCGTGCCGCCAAGCAGTTAGAACTGAATAAATCTGAATTACCCAATTCCATTACTGAAGTGATTACTACATTGACCCGAGCTGGCTTTGATGCCTATATCGTTGGGGGCGGGGTGCGTGATACCTTATTGGGTCTGCGTCCAAAAGACTTTGACGCTGTCACTGATGCCAAGCCGCATGAAATAAAAGATGTCTTTGGTAAGCGCTGCCGTATTATCGGTCGCCGCTTTCAGTTGGCGCATGTGTATTCAGGACGAGAATTGATTGAAGTTGCTACTTTCCGTGGTCCGCCAACCAGTGATGCCAATACCAATCAAGACGGTATGATCTTGCGTGATAACGTCTGGGGTGACATCAAACAAGACTTTTCTCGTCGTGATTTTTCTATCAATGCCCTCTATTATCAGCCCCTAAAAGGCGTGGTTCATGATTTTTGCGGTGCGCTTGAAGACATTGATAATAAAATCATTCGCCTTTTGGGTAATGCGCCAGTTCGTATAGAAGAAGATCCGGTACGATTGTTACGAGCTTTACGTTTTAAAGCCAAGTTGGGTTTTGAATTTGATGACGCGTTGTCCGAGCAATTTCATGATGGTAATTGGGCATTACTTGAGCAAATATCCCCGCATCGTCTCTATGACGAGACGCAAAAAATGTTCACGGGTGGCTATCTGGTGCCACTGTTACCGCTATTGTTTGAGTCTGGCGCAATTGATAGTTTAGTCATTTATCCGCCGTCTGAACCAAGTGCCTTAGTGAATCAAGTGGCGATCAACACGGACAAGCGTATTGCAGCAGGCAAAAGTATCAATCCTGCGTTTTTTTATGCCGCGCTATTGTGGGAAAATTATCTGCACCAATTGGCAAAAGCCAAAAAACGCAACATGCCGTTCGCTGAAGCGCAAATGCATGCCGCCAGCAAAGTTATCGACCGCCAGCGTATCAAAACAGCGATTCCCAAATTTGCTGAGCAATTTATCCGTGATATTTGGGTGCTACAACCGAAACTTGCGGCGCCGCGTAGCAAACAAATTGTCCAGCTCTCTGAGCATCCGCGTTTTCGTGCAGGGTTTGATTTCTTATTACTGCGTGAACAATGCGGTGATGCTGAACACCCTTTGTCAGAGTCAACCAATGACATGGGTGACTGGTGGCAGACGTATCAAACGCTGTCTGAGCAAGAGCAGCAGCGAGCTATTAATGATTTTGACGAAAATATTCGTCGCGGTGCTTATAAACAAGGGTCACGTGGACGCAGCCGCAATCGTCAAAACCCAGAGTCTACCCCCGCTGATGAGCCAGTATCTAATCAACACAATACTAAGCATAGCAAAACCAATGGTATGACTGAAAAAGGTGTGAGTAATCAGACAATGGTAAATGATTCATCAAATATCCCATCACGCCGCCGCCGTGCAGCTAATCAAGCTACATCTGCTAAGCAACAATCTAATGGCAATAAAAGTAAAGGTAACGATACGCAGCAAGTAACACAAGACAGCAATGAGCTTCTCCAGTTACAGCAGTTGTCTCTTGCTAATAGCCGTAATCAAGCGTCAAACAAACGCCATAACGCTAAGCCTGCACCGTTATTTGTCATAGAGCACGAAAACGTCGTGCCGCCATTACAAAAGCAGCTGTCAGATGCCGAAAATCATAGACGTATCGAAGCACCTGTGCAGAAAAAGCCAGCAGCAGTTGAAAAAGAATCACCGCATCAGTCGCCAAAATCCGATGTTAAAAGCAATCGCTCAAATAGTGTCAAGCCACCTAAAGTCAGTCAGTCAGAGATTGAGACGTCACCAACAACGAGCGCACACGCTACTCGTTCGGTAGCAAGGTCGCCTGCGCTAGTGAGCATGAATAACGAGCCGGTTCCACATAAGCGTCGCCGCCGTCAACCCACTACCACTGTAGACAATACAAGCAGTATAGAGACTCAAGCAATTGACAACAGCGATCAAACGATTGCAAAGTATTCGAAAAAAGCGCCAAAATCAATCACTGGATCTACTGTAAAAGTGGATAATAAGGCTAAAGATACAGCTGAGCATGAGGCAACCGTGAAAGCTGCTGCGCCTGCCAAAGCTAAAAACCCCACCAACGCAAGGTCTGTTGAAAGTAATCAAGTGACCCATAGTCCAGTGATAGCCAGTACGGTGAATGACAATAAAGGCCCTATACCATCAAAGCGCCGCCGCCGCCAGCCCAGTACAGACAATGCTTAATTGCGATAGCAGCAATTGAATGTGGATTTTATAATTAAATGATCACTATGCCATCTATGTCCAACATTGACAGCAATAACAAACCTAGCAGTATGAAGACAGATTTCAATACATATAACAGTCAGGCTGATATATGGGTTAGTTGCTATGTGGGTTTGGGTAGCAATCTAATAAATGAGTTGGGTTCACCTGTCGAGCATATAGAGCGAGCACTTGTCAGTATGCAAGAGCATGGACAAATACGTGAGCTTCAAGCTTCTTCATTTTATGCATCAGCACCTATGGGACCGCAAGACCAGCCAGATTTTGTCAATGCGGTGGCTGGTTTTGAAACGACATTGACCCCATTTGCATTACTGGCATATTGCCAGCAGTTAGAAGCATTGGCTAAGCGTGCACGTATACGACGTTGGGGTGAGCGCAGTCTGGATGTCGATATTTTACTGTATGGCGACTTACAAATGACAGATCCCCAGCTGACTATACCGCATGCTGGGCTGTCCGAGCGTAATTTTGTATTGATACCATTACGAGAATTGACGCCAACGCTGACGATTGCAGCAATACCGATAGCGGACTATCCACAAAGTGCTGATTGGACAGGCTTAACATTATTATCATGCGACTGATGGTTTCTTTGTTACAGTCAAGTTAATGGGCCACGAAAGTGATAAAAGTGATAGTTAAAGGCATTGCAGACTAATTGAGGGTGATATGACAACGTTATCTACTTTGAATAAATTTAAAAAAGACGGTATCAAATTTACTTGTTTGACGTGCTATGACGCGATGTTTGCACGGATGATGGATAAAGCAGAGATTGATACCATTTTGATTGGTGATAGTTTGGGCATGGTTGTACAAGGTCATGATTCAACGCTACCAGTGACAGTCAATGACATGGCTTATCACACTGCCAATGTTGCCCGTAGTAATAAGCATGCTTTGATTTTGGCTGACTTGCCATTTATGAGTTATGTGACGTTGCCAGAAGCTGTCATCAATAGTCGGCAATTGATGCAAGCTGGCGCGCATGTGATTAAAGTCGAGGGTGGCAGTGAGCTTTGTGAATTGGTCGCGACGTTGGCGCAGGCAGGTACACCAACCTGTGTGCATCTCGGTTTGACGCCGCAATCTGTCAATGTCTTTGGTGGTTACAAAATCCAAGGACGTGGTGATGAAGCGGCTGAGAAGTTACTTATGGATGCTAAGGCTGTCGTCGCTGCTGGTGCCGCGCTGTTGGTGTTAGAATGTGTGCCAGCTGAACTTGCAAAAGCTGTGACGGCAGCTGTAACAGTGCCTGTGATTGGCATTGGTGCTGGCGCAGATACCGATGGTCAAGTGCTGGTCATGCATGACATGCTGGGCATGGCTCACGGTCGCGTACCGCGTTTTGTACATGATTTTTTGACTGATGAACGTAACAGCGCTCGCAGTATAGAAGGTGCGTTTGCACTGTATCAGCAGTCCGTACGTGAAGGCACATTCCCAACAGAACAGCACCAGTTTAGCTAGGGCGTGTCATCAAATCGCACATTGATACATTTTAATCCTTATAATCTAATTAATGACACGCCCTAGTCTTATACAAGATTTTAAATAGAAGAATACTCAACAATGCCTATTATTTATCATGATATTTCAGCCTTACAAGCGGCCTTGCAGTCTTATCGTGGTCACCAAAATGACAGTCAGGTTGGTTTAAAGCGTATTGCGCTAGTACCAACGATGGGCAATCTGCATGATGGTCATCTTGAGCTGGTAAAAATTGCCAAACAGCAGGCTGATATCGTGGTAGTCAGTATCTTTGTCAATCCTACTCAATTTGGGGCTGGTGAAGATTTTGATAGCTATCCTCGTACACTAGATGAGGATGTCGAAAAATTGGCCACTGTGGAGGCGGACTATGTTTTTGCCCCCAGTATCGACGAGATGTATCCAGTCTTGCCGCCACCGACCTCTGTACTCGCTGGTGCTATTACGGCTCAGTTATGTGGTCAATCGCGTGCTGGCCACTTTGATGGTGTTGGCATTGTCGTCTCCAAATTGTTCAACATCGTACAGCCTGATATGGCGGTTTTTGGGCAAAAAGACTATCAGCAACTCGCCATTATTAAGCAGTTGGTACGTGATTTGAGTTATCCCATTGAAATCATCGGTGCACCTATTGTCCGTGCTGCTGATGGATTAGCGCTATCATCACGCAATCAGTATTTGAATGCGGCTGAGCGTCAGATAGCACCTGTACTCCATAGAGAGCTGCAGTATATGGTGCAAAAACTAAAAAGCGACGATCAGCGTGAGCAGGATTTTGGCTCGTTATTGGCCGAAACACATCAGCGTATTACTGAGGCTGGTTTCATTATTGATTATCTAGAAATAAAAACGGATGAGCTGGAAGTTGTCGCTAATAATGCTACAGCCTCCACCGTAGAACATAAAAATTTAATTGTTTTGGTTGCTGCTTGGCTAGGACGTGCACGTTTATTGGATAACCAATTAGTGACGGTGAATCAATCGTTTTGATGCAGTGATTTGCTGAATGCAATGGACTAGGATGGATGAATCATGGATTTAAATCAGGACAAAAGCAACGACCAAGAGGAGCAGATAGCGGATAAGTCAGCAACGGATAAGCTGAGTATTCTGGTTGTATCTGGTCTTTCAGGATCAGGTAAAACGTCAGTATTGAATATATTAGAAGATCTGGGGTATTACTCTATTGATAATCTACCGCTGTCCCTATTGCCAAACGCTGCGCACAAATTGGTAAATGAAAGTGGTATTTGCCGTATTGCACTTGGCGTTGATATCCGAACGCCACGTGCTGATTTGTCCAACTTTGTAGAAATGCATGAATCTCTAAAAGCAACTTATGGGAACCACGCAGTAAAAATTGTGTATGTGACAGCGCAAAACAGTACGTTGATAGCACGTTTTAATGCGACTCGCCGTGTCCATCCACTTATGTTGCAGGACACCGATAGTGATCATGCTAAGCATATTGCTTTTAATCTACCTGCCGCGATCAAAAAAGAAGTGGAGCTATTAGAGCCAGTCGCTAGTCACGCCGATATCAGAATGGATACCAGTAATCTGAATATTCATCAGTTAAAAGACAATTTGCGTGAATACGTTGGTGTGAATAATCAGATTGTCATTAACCTGCTGTCTTTTGGTTTTAAATATGGCAGCCCTATGGATGCCGATTTTGTATTTGATGTGAGAATTTTGCCAAATCCACATTGGAATCCTGAGTTGCGTAATGCAACAGGTCTTGATGCAGAGGTTGCAACATTCTTTGCAGATTGTCCAGAAGTGTCTGAGATGACGGATGATATCGAGCGATTCTTGACGCGTTGGCTACCAGAGTTTCTGCACAATAATCGTCATACGGTGACGGTGGCGATTGGCTGTACGGGTGGTAAACATCGCTCAGTATTTATCGCTGATAACTTACAACGTCGCCTTGTTGATACGATGCCACAAGGCATAAAAGTGCTGGCGAAGCATCGTGAGAAAAGTCGTTGGTAGTTATCGTTAAAAAACAAATATGATTTATTCTATTACTTATTATTTTGGAAAGTTTTTATGATTGACTGGTCAGAACAGGACATGCGCGTCTCGCGTACGGAACTCAAAAAATCCCATGAGCGCTTGCAACAGTTGTCGATACCGCTTGCCAACTTATCAAAAAAGCAGCTAAAAGCCCTGCCAGCCAGCGATTATTTTATGGCAGAGTTGATGGCACTGGCTGATATTACCAGCGCCAATGCGCGTAATCGCCAAACCAAGCGTGTCGGCAAACTTATTAGCGAAGAAAATCGCCATGAACTGGTAAAAGCGTTGTTTGATGCGGTTTTTCCAAAAGAGCAAATCTCAAAAATAGAAAGTTGGTATGGGCGTTTAAATATCGATGATGAAGGAACACTCAAACAATTCGTCAAACAATACAAAGCCTCTGAGCACCATAGCATGTATCAATTGCTATTGTGGATTGAGTACGCCAAACACATGCAAGATGATGAGCTGATGGCAGAGGCCAAAGAAGACTTGGCAAGTTATATTCGTGAAGTGGCTATCTTATCGCAGTTAAAAAAATAGTAATCTCAATTCTAAAAGATATAATTCGCATGGTCAGTCACGCCTCATAATATTGTGTATCCATTTTATTTGGTATTGACTATATAATCGATAACAAACAAAAAAGCCAATCATCGAATGATTGGCTTTTTTGATATATAAATACATCCTGCATCAGTACGGTTTGAATTACTTCTTTTCAGCGCGTGCTTTATCGACCAAATAATCCACAACTTTAGGCACTTTTGCACTTTCACCCGTTACAACATATTTGCCTTGTACGACCACGGCTGGTACGCCAGAGAGCTGGTAGCGCTTAGCACCTGCTTGTGAACGACCAATCTTTGTACCAACAGCAAATGAGTTATAAAGACTGTTGAATTTTTTCTCATTCACACCTTTTGTTGCATACCATTTGCTCAATGAAGATTGATCAAATAGTTTTTTGCCGTCTTTGTGAATGGCATCAAACAATGCGTCATGCGTTTTGCTTTCAAACCCTAGGAGCTGAGCGGCATAAAAACCACGAGCGTTGGCTTCCCAAACAGGGTTTAGCGCGGCTGGAGTCTTAAAAAATGCAACGTCTTTGTCCTTGGTTTTTGCCCATTTTTCCATGTGTGGATTCAGAACATTACAATGCGGGCAACCATACCAAAAAAACTCACGAACAATGATAGCATCACCGCTAATTTTTTCTGGATTGTCTAGCACGCGATAGTCTTTGCCAGCGACATAGTCGGCCGCTTGTGCGCCCATAGTGGCAAGTCCAATGGCCATAGCCAGACCAGTCAGTGTGATGACACGTTTCATACTTTATCCTTGAGGTGTGAAGACTTAGGGTTCATTAGGGTATTTCTGTATCTATGGTTTTGAAGACATAGTTTTTAAAGTGTATAAACGCCATAGCGCCGAGGGCAGTCAAACCAAGTGCAATCGAACTGAAGTGGCGTATCGACTATAATAACGCAAAACGCATGTAGTTGTGAATCCGATTCTTAACTGATGGTTGTAAAGCTGTGAGCTATTCTTTAAGGTATCTTGCTTCTTTCGACTTGCACCTATGGTTGCTTAGACTTGCTAAGCCCATTCACAATCGGTGACGATGTACTCACGACAAAACCGTCCCTCTCATGCTAATATTAAATCCAGCTTCGTGCACCTGATACGATAATAATGATAATGACAATAAAGGAAAAACGCTATGAGCGCAGCTCTATCTTTGACTGCTTCGAACGAACAAGCAAATGGCTCTCTCGATGACAAAATGACCGCCATCAATGTAGATCCTAGCGAAGTCGAAAAATTCAACAACTTGGCCAGCGAATGGTGGAGCAATACGGGCGCGTTTGCGACCTTGCACGAAATCAATCCTCTGCGTCTGAATTGGATAGAAGAAAACATCAAGCATGGCTATCAGGGTTATGAAGGTTATCAAAATGACCATGATAGCCATAATATGGCAGCCGTGAATAAAACAGCAGATACTGGGCTGGCTGGTAAAAAAGTACTTGATGTCGGTTGTGGCGGCGGTATATTGTCAGAATCCATGGCACGGCGCGGTGCAGATGTAACAGGAATTGACTTGGGTACCGAGAACCTAAAAGCGGCGGCACTGCATGCAGAGCAGAGCGGTTTAGCCGATACTTTACGCTATCAGCATATCCCAGTAGAAGATCTAGCAAAAACGCACGCCGGTCAATTTGACGTGGTGACTTGCATGGAGATGCTTGAGCATGTGCCTGACCCCAGCTCGATTGTACAGGCTTGTTTTGAGCTATTGGCCCCAGGCGGTGTTTGTGTGTTGTCAACAATTAATCGCAATCCGAAATCTTATTTATTTGCCATCGTTGGGGCAGAGTATGTATTACGCTTGCTGGATCGCGGTACGCATGACTATGCCAAATTCATTACGCCAGCTGAGCTAGACAAAATGGCCATCGATGCTGGATTTACACGCCAAGACATTATTGGTTTGCATTATAACCCGCTGACCAAGCGCTATTGGCTGGCACAAAATGTCGATGTTAACTATATGATGGCCGTACAAAAACCCATAATTTCAGCTTAATGCCATAGTGCGTTATTTGTACGCCATGCTATTTTATTAAACACGTTACCAATTTTGAGAGCATTCACTATGACCCAATTTGTAAAAGCGGTGTTATTTGACCTTGATGGGACATTAATCGATACTGCTGCTGACTTTGTCCGTATCATCGGTAAAATGAGTCGCGAAAATGATTGGCAAGCGCCACCTGAAGCAGACATTCGTGAGCAAGTCTCTGCGGGTGCGTCGGCAATGGTACAGTTGATGCTACGGCACAACGATCAACTTGAGGTCAGTGAGGCAGAGTTACTCGATTTTCGCCAGCAGTTTTTAGACGACTATGAAGCAGAGATATGCGTCGACAGTTGCGTTTTCAATGAACTGGAAGCTGTATTAACGGCTCTTGAAGAAAAGAATGTGCCATGGGGAATCGTGACCAATAAGCCCCGTTATTTGGCAGAGCAATTACTAAACAAGATGCAGTTAGATGAGCGCTGTGCCGTTCTGATCTGTCCTGATGATGTGTCCCGCTCCAAGCCTGATCCAGAGCCCATGTATATGGCGTTAGAAAAGCTTGCTATCCCTCGCGGTGCCGCTGGCTGTGTTCTGTATATTGGCGATCATATAAGAGATATCGAAGCTGGCAATGCAGCTGGCATGCCAACGATTGTAGCCGCTTATGGTTATATTCCACCTGAAGACCAAAAGAATCTAAAGAAATGGAATGCTGATTACATCACCAATACTCCTGAAGAATTAAACCGGTTATTGCTTTCTTCTGGTAAATTTGAATATTTATAAATTGCCTTGATTATTACCTAGGGCTTGTCATCAATTAGATTATGACAATTAAAGTCAGCTGAATTGATGACACGCCTTCGCATTCTAACTATATAAACGATAAGTAGTGAGTAATACCATGAGTGACCAGACCAATCAGTCAGCTACGCAGCACTATAATTCTCAAGCCGCCCAAAACTCTACTCAGCCTTTGGCTCATGACGACATTCGTAATTTCGTGCCAGCTAGTAACTGCCTAGACGGCAAAACTATCTTGGTGACGGGTGCAGGCGATGGTATTGGCCGTGTGGCAGCACTGACCTATGCCCGTTATGGCGCTACCGTTTTGCTATTGGGACGTACCAGTAGCAAGTTGGAGTATGTGTATGATGAGATTGAGAGCTTTGGTGGTAAGCAGCCAGCCATGCTACCGATGAATCTAGAAGGGGCGACCTATGCCGAAATGCAGCAGCTAGAAGGACTAATTAACAAAGAAGTCGGACAGCTGGATGGTATTTTGCATAATGCTGGTATGCTTGGACAACTGACACCGCTTGAGATGTATGACGTTGATACGTTTGCCCAAGTGATGAAGGTCAACTTTACCGCGACATTTATGCTCACCCAAGCATTACTGCCGTTATTGAAAGATGCAGATCATGGTTCTATTGTCTTTACCTCTAGCACAGTTGGTACAAATCCTCGCGCTTTCTGGGGAGCTTACGCGCTATCAAAGCAAGCGGTAGAAGGTATGAGTGATATCTTTACCCAAGAGACAAAAAATACCACAAATCTGCGATTTAACTGCGTCAATCCTGGCGGCACGCGTACCAACATGCGTGCTCATGCGTATCCAGGAGAGAATCCTATGAGTCTAAAAACGCCGGAAGACATTATGGCAGGCTATGTTTGTCTCATGAGCGATGACAGTATCGGGGTGCGTGGACAAGTGGTCGAGCTACAGCCAAAGGATTAGCAGCGATATTTTTGGCCAATATCATCACGTTTTATGTAGGGCTTGTACGTCCACTCATAGGTTGCAATCAGTGAGTAGAAGCCCCATCTATTTGTTCTTAAAGAATTTTATGTATCGGATGATACTCAATAAAAAAAATAGGACAAAATCATGGCAGGTGGCTGGTCAAGAGATGGTGCTGAGCACGAACAAATGGATGCGACCGTTAACGATGCCCTAGAACGGGCACGACGCTCGTTACCGACCGGTATTAGTGCTGAGTTTTGTGATGAATGCGGCAGTCCCATTCCAGAAGCGCGGCGCATAGCAGTGCCGGGTATCCAGCATTGTGTCGGCTGTCAGACCGAGCTTGAGCAAGAGGCAAAAGCTGCTGAGCTATTCAATCGGCGTGGTAGTAAAGACAGCCAATTGCGTTAATTAAAAAAATGCCTCTACTATGTAAATAGTAGAGGGCATTTTTTGTGCGGATTTTATAGGATAGCGGTATTTATAGTTGAAATACTTTAAAGTCGCTACAGTATTGCTGGTGTAAATTTTTTGCAGCCTCTGTCTGCGTAGGCACAGCAAGCAAGAAAAATTTGCACCAGCAGTACGTGTTGTATCGATATTACTTTTCACCGATTATATCTTGCTACTCTCATTTTTTGAAAGAGTTCATCAGATAACCATCGCCATTAGCTCGCGGTCGCACGCATCCCAATCTATGATAGACGGTAATTCTATAAAAGTGGAAGGTGAAGACTCATTTTCGGTGCCTACTTGATTATCCTTTGCGATTGTATCTTGAGCCTCACTATTATTTTCATCTAACTGTAGGATAATCTCTAACCGACTATCAACCTGTGAGCTAACCGTACTGGTGGTTAAGCTATCAGGGGTAAAGTTGATCTGTAGCCAGCCATCAGTAGTATGCACCACACCTTTGATACGCTGCCAGCTTGGCAACTTTAATAACCAATCTTGTAAATTATCCGCTTTCAATACATAGTGCGCTGGCAGTCGCCAACCTGCTAACAGTATGTCTTGCTGCTTTTCATGATAACGATAAGGCTGATCAAGATCTGTGTCAGTCTGAGTCTCATTATCGACAGTAGAAAGGCTTGAAAGTGAGTCAGCCGCTAGAGACTTATTCAGTGGCTGTAAGCGAACGGTGGAGTTTTGAGGGTGAGCAATATTCACAGTACGCTGTTTTAAGATAGTACAACTGGGCTTGGTCAGCTGGGTGCGTAATGCTGATAAGTAGGCGTTCAATGAATATTCGTCCTCTGGCGTGGTCTGCACAGAAGGCGCCCAAAAGATGTTTACCTGCGAATTGAGCTTGGCTATCCATTCTTGCAGCGCTTGTTTTTCGCCATCGTTCAATTGAGCGTAACGATTAATCACCAACACATCAGCATCACGAACGTGCGCTTGAAAGCCATCGTGAGTACGATATTTGTCTTGCTGCCATTGCACAGCGCTAAGCACCGTTATCACCGCCTGCATCTTTAGCGCTGTTTGCCAATGCGGCGCACTGAGTTGACGTATCAGCTCACGTGGATGCGCAAGCCCTGTGGGCTCAATGAGCAGTCGCTGCGGATGGTGGTCGCTGAGCAGACGGCTGATAGCGATTTGTAAGGGCAGCTGACTGGTACAACAAATACAACCACCACTGACTTCACGAATAGCAATGTTGTTTTGCTCAGCGGTATTGTCTTGCGAGCTGGTCAGTAGCGCACCATCAATACCGATCCGACCAAACTCGTTAATCAGTAATGCCCAGCGCTCATCGGTAAGCTTGATAGAAAGCAGCTGGTTGATCACTGTGGTTTTGCCAGCCCCCAAAAACCCTGTCACCAAGGTGCAGGGTATGTTTTGAAAAATAGTAGAGGTGTTCAAAGCAGGGCTCATAGCGTTAAAGGTATTGAATGAAAATTACTCACTTTTAACGGCTTCAACGTCAGCTTCGTCAGGAACGAATACATAACCTACGCCCCATACGGTCTGAATATAACGCGCCTGTGAAGGGTTGTCTTCAATCAGACGACGCAAACGAGAGACCTGTACATCGATAGATCGCTCCATCGCACCCCATTCACGACCACGCGCAAGATTCATCAGTTTGTCACGAGTCAATGGCTCACGCGGATGCTGAACCAAAGCTTTCAAGACAGAAAACTCACCTGTCGTTAGGGTGACTACGTTGCCGTCACGTTTGAGTGTACGAGTCGATAGATCTAGTGTCCATGGGCCAAATTCAACGACTTCAAGTTGATGACTTGGGGCACCCGGCAGCTCACGGTTTTGACGACGTAATACCGCTTTGATACGAGCCAACAGCTCTTTTGGGTTAAAAGGTTTTGGCAAATAATCGTCCGCCCCTGCTTCAAGTCCGGCGATACGATCGGCGTCGCCCCCTTTAGCCGTGAGCATAATAATAGGGATATCGCCATTATTTTCACGTAGACGCTTACAGATACTGATACCGTCTTCGCCTGGTAGCATCAAATCTAATACCACTAACGAAAAAAGCTCACGTTGCATCAGTTTGTCCATCTGGCTGCCATCGTGTGCCGTACGAACGACAAAACCATCGTCTTCTAGAAAGCGCTGCAACAAAGAGCGCAGACGGGCGTCATCATCGACGACTAAAATACGCTGTGTCAGAGTATCGGGGCTGGTATTATCAGGCATACAGGCATCCTCTTATAAAATTATTATTAGTAGAAACAATTAACTTTTAGTCAAAATATGATGGTTCACAAAAATAGTGTCATTGCTTGTGTCATTGTTTAATGGTCAATCCATTGATTATCGAGAAATCTTCTAAAAATAACTACATTTGTTCAATATAGCAGTCATTAGTAATATTTTTACGATTGATACTTTAGTGTATAAGATTGCAGTCATAATTGCATCACTCATAAAGAAAAATGCTGTATGCGTTTGTTTAACAAGGCGACCGAACTGCTGATATAAGGCGATTTTTGCTACAAAACACGCGATAAATAACGAAAAGATAAAAAGGATTTTTATTCATGCAGCTTTTGCTATAATGCAAAGCTACATTTCTCAACGATTGATACGTATATGAGTAGCACTGATACCTTAACGCCATCTCAAACCTCGACAAATGCACAGGTTTTGGATGCAACCACACACGCGAATATTCACGACAAGCTTGCTCGCGCGCTTGGCATTAAGACTGCTCAAGTCAATGCGTTTGTCAAACTTTACGATGAAGGCGCGACTGTTCCGTTTATTGCCCGTTACCGCAAAGAAAAGACGCAGAATCTCGACGATGCGCAATTGCGAGCGTTAGAGAAGTCTCTCAATTATGAGCGTGACATGGCTACTCGTCGCCTCAAAATTACTGAGCTACTGAGCACGCAAGGCAATTTGACCGACGAGCTACAGACGCGCATTGATAATGCGACATCTAAACTTGAGCTAGAAGATATCTATTTGCCATATCGTCCGCGTCGCCGTTCACCCGCTGCCAAAGCTCGTGCCGCTGGTCTCGACGTTGCCGCGCAAGCCGTCATGACGCAAGAGATTACCCCAACGGACGCGCTAGCTGACTATCAAATGCAGTCTAGCATTACCGATGATAGTGGTAATGAGATTGAGGTGGATTTTAGCGATATCGACAAGCAATTGGCTGGTGTACAGGCCATCATCGTTGATGAATGGACGCAAGCATTAGACTTGTTAGATAATTTGCGCAGTGGTTTTGCCAAAACCGCCAGCATCGTCTCGAACGTGGCTAGTGACGAAAAACGTGAAGTCGGTGAGAAGTTCAAAGATTACTTCGAACATAGCGAAAGCCTTGCGCGTCTGCCTAATCATCGCCTGTTAGCGATGTTACGTGGTCGTCAAGAAAACGTCTTGGGGCTAAAAATTGAAGGCGAAGACACGCCTTTTATCGAAAAAATCATTGCACATTTTGATGTCGATGCCAAAGCACCTGCTGCCCGTCGTGAGTTTTTAGCAGAAGCCGCTAGTAGCCTATGGAAAGATAAATGGCGTCCGCATATTGAGCATCGTTTATTAACTGAAAAACGTCTGACCGCTGAAGCTGATGCCATCGATGTTTTTGCCAATAACTTGCAGCACTTATTGATGTCAGCACCTGCGGGTCGTAAAGTTATCTTAGGCGTTGATCCTGGCATTCGTCATGGCGTCAAAATGGCGATCGTCGATGCTCAAGGTCATGTCATGTTAGATAATGATGATAAGCCTGTCGTGGCGACGGTCTATCCGTTTGCCCCTGACAATAAAATGAATGAAGCAAAGTCAGTTATTGACGAGCTATTGAGCACTTATAATGTCGATTTGGTGGCTATTGGTAATGGTACCGCGAGTCGCGAAACAGACGCCATGATTAAAGAGATTTTAGCGGCCAATGATACGCTAAAAGCCAAAGCTGTCATCGTCAATGAATCTGGTGCCTCTGTCTATTCAGCCAGTGAGCTGGCCAGTGATGAATTGGCGAACTTAGATGTCTCGGTACGCGGGGCCGTTTCTATCGCTCGCCGTCTACAAGATCCATTGTCAGAGTTGGTCAAAGTCGATCCAAAAGCCATTGGTGTTGGTCAATATCAGCATGACGTGAATCAAAGCCAGTTGGCAGATAGCTTGGATAAAGTGACTCAAGACAGTGTAAACGCCGTTGGTGTGGATGTGAATACCGCAAGTCCCGCTATTTTGGCGCATATCGCTGGTTTGAATAAAAATGTCGCGCAGCAAATCGTCACTTATCGTAAAGAGCATGGCGCATTTGACAGTCGTGAGTCATTGAAAAACGTCCCACGCTTAGGTGCTAAGACCTTTGAACAAGCAGCAGGCTTCTTGCGTGTTCATGGTGGTAGCAATCCACTTGATGCGACAGGCGTGCATCCTGAAAGCTATGCATTGGTTGATAGCTTATTAACGCAAACGGGCAAAGCATTGCCAGAAATCATCGGTAACGATGGTGTGTTGAATACGATTGATACTACTGCGCTTGCTGCTAACGACGATAACATCAGTGTAAAAGCAATCTTAGATGAGCTTGCTAAGCCTGCACGTGATCCTCGTCCTGAGTTTAAAACGGCCAACTTCCGTGATGATGTCAACAGTATTAAAGACCTTAGTGAAGGCATGACGTTAGAGGGTGTCGTTACTAATGTGACCGCCTTTGGTTGCTTCGTCGATGTCGGTGTTCATCAAGATGGTCTGGTTCATATCTCACAAATGGCCAACGATTTTGTTGCAGATCCGATGAATCGTGTAAAACCAGGTGATATTGTCTCGGTACGTGTCATCTCCATTGATGAAAAACGTGGCCGCATTGGTTTTAGCATGAAGCCTGAGGCTGAAAAGCCAGCTCGCCCAGTAGCAAAATCTTCTGAGGCAAATGCAGATAACGATGATAAAGTCAGTCGTCCACGTAGTGCTCGTCCAAGCAGCAGTCGTCCAGCCGCTGACAAGCGCTCGTCAAAGCCACGTGGCAGTCGTCAAGACAAAAGCAGTACCGATACTCGTAGCAAAGCGCCCACACCAAAGTCTGACAGAGCTGAGGCTCCTAGCAAAATGGGCACCTTAGGTGCGCTATTACAAGAAGCTGGCGTGACTAAAACTAAAAAATAGCTCATATTGATAGTAGCAGTGACAAGTAATAAAAAAGGCAGCCATAGGCTGCCTTTTTTATTACATCGAATATATGTGAGAGAATTTAATAAAAATGCTTTATTAAGTGCTTCATTTTAAATTATCAAAACCAATATTTCTATTGATTTAATAATTTATCGAGTGTCTTCTGAACCCTTTGGTCAAATTTTTTACTCTGCCATTTCTTCTTGTAGCATGTCTTCTTGTGAATCTTGTTCTTGTAGTAATGCTTCTTCTGGGTCTTGCATATCTTGTTGTTGAGCTTGCCGCTGCATATCGATTGGTTGCTGCATATCTTGCTGCTGAGTTTGTAGGTCAGTAGGCATTGTTTGTGGGTTAGTATTGTTATTAATTCTATTCACGCTGGCTCTTGAGATTCTTTGCGTCTCATTAATGACAAACGGATTAGACTGGTTTGCGTTTGCACTGTTAGCACTTGCACGCTCCATCTCAATGGCATTATTAGTAGATGCAGTTTGCGCTGCTTGCATATTTGCTGCCGCTTGTGCGGTTTGCATGTCTGCTTGTGCCGTATTATTAGGAGCAGCCATTGCCAAGCTTGGGATGGTAAGCGTGGCGGCAACGAGTAGCGATAAAGGTAGAGTACGTCTTTTCATTAATGAATTCCTTAATTTATAGTCTTATAATGTCAGTTTAAAATGGTTCAAACTTGACTCTTATTCAGAATTATTCTATTTAGCAAAAATATATATTGAAAATTAATTTAGTATTTTAAATATATATATTTAATATTTCTAACATTCAACCTTTAGAAAAAATAAAATCATGATAATCATTAAGCGATTATCATGATCCGTTTTGGTGAAGAGTTTTATAAGCCAACCTAAATCAATTACAAACTCCAAGTGTGAGAATAACAACTAAGTACTCAATCATTCAGTAGTGGATAGATTAAAAGTCTAACAGCTTAGTATATGATTGTGACGTTATGAAAATGTCACAATCATATTTTGTATAGAATTAAGCTAAGTTTTTCGCTAGTTTTTTATTCAACAATAATATATTTACCTGTGTTTGGGTCAACAATACGTTGTTGGTTTTCAACGTTAGGGACACGAATGACTGGGAACGTTTGATCAATTTCGATGTTATCAATCACGTCCGCGTCCGCTTGTTCGCCGACGACAACAGTACGATTTATTCCTTCAACAGCAACTGCTGTGCCTTGAGTGGTATTTAAACGTTTGATTTGATCTTCTGGGGCAATAATGACTCCCTTAACACTGTACTTGGTAGGGCGAATGACACGAGTGGTTTCAACGATGACTGGTTCCATAATGCGCGCTTCGGTAATGGCAATTTGTGCTTCTGGCGCTTTGGCTTCGCTGATAACGGGTGTTGGAAATTTACTGCCAAAATGGTTGTCACACTGCTGCATGGTTAGACGGACAGGGTTGCCTGTTCTGTCCATATAAACGTTGACTGGCATATCGGCCGCGATAGGCACATATTTACCCACTAGAGCACCTGAAACACCGTAACGACCGTTTGATTGACCTACACCTAGGTCGCAAGCGCCTGCAGAATAATCACTAGTACGCAAACTATTGTTATCAACCACACTTTGCGGAATCATTACTTCTGACAAGCGCATCTTTTTGACAGCTACTTCGCCAGCTTGGCGTTTAGGGTTTTGATAAGTATAAGGTGTATAAAATGTGGCAGAGCCATTTTTGACGGCTGTGACACACTCATCATAGCTGTCATAACCAACATTACCATGCCCATCGGTTGTCATGGCAGCGTTGGCAGAGCTAGCAAACATAGCAAGACCTGAGGTCATTACAGCGGCTGTTAGTAGATTCAATTTCATAATAGTTTCCTCTCAATGATAGATTAATTTTTTGACTGTAGAATATTGCAAATACAAGCAGCGCAGATTACACAGCGCAGTTTGTTTTAAAGCGTTTTTTATAAGGAGTTTCTTTTATTGGCACTTACCTTTGTAGAAGTCATTACTTGTTTTTAGAAAGACTTATTTTTAAAGTATTGTCCTAATTATTAGATTCAGGACGCTAAATATAACGTCATAAGAATAATGCCATAACCTGTTTTATCCTATGACAATCATTGCAATGTAGCTGTGACCTTACGCTAGCAATGTGTAGCATAATGTATTGAAAAATCGGAAATCGGCAACATCATTCACTAAAATGCTACGGTATTATTATTCATTAACATTGTTTATAACAATACTGATAGTTGAGACAATAAAAAACCGCACCTTGTAGACAAGATGCGGTCATTAATAAATAGCGTTAATAGTCAGAATCTATAGTGTTATAAGATTTAAAGAATCTAGCTATTGACAACTTTAAAGCTAATACCTGCATGACTCTCTAAACGTGTTAAAAGCTTATCGCCCATAGCAGAAGCCGGTGTCCAGAAACCACCACCGACATCTTTTTTACTGACGTCTTGTGCCAAGCATAATGCCGCTTGAGCCAGCATGCGTGAGGTGCTGCCATAACCGGGGTCTTTGTCACCAATCACTTTGGTATTAATGGTTTCTTTTTTGGCAGTTTGCCCAAAGAGACGAATATCAAAATAGCCGTTTTCTTGTTCCTCTTTAGAAGGTCCAGAGCCTGACTTAGGTAGCACATGCTTAGACAGTAATTCACGGCTCGGTTTGATCATCATGGCTGTCGCAAAGCCAAATAAGCCGGCACTCATTGCATAGCTCGATAGTTGACCTTTTACCCCGTCTTTCATCCACATTGCTTCATCGTATTTGAAGTCACGGCCATATTCATAGCCAAGCAATTGGTTGGTGCGATGGACGATACGCGTGTTGATGCTTGCCATAACAAAAGGCGCAAGCCAGCGTTTGTGTTCGCTGTCATATTGTGGTTTGTTGATATTATCTTGACGTACACTTGGGGCGTCTTTATCGTCGTTGAGCAAATAAGGGTTGGCTACTTGTTTACGGCGGGATTTATCTTCTCCGACTTCTTCAAAGATAGTGGCCATCGAGGCGATAGTACCGCCAGACAGGCCGCCTTTCGCCGCTTTTACCCGCATGTGAATCACATCGCAAATGTCGCCAAATTTTTCTTCTGCTTTGGTTTGGGTAAAATACACGCCTAAGTCGGAAGGAATAGAGTCAAAGCCACAGGAGTTGACAATACGGGCGCCGCTTTGTGTGGCTGTATCTTGATATTTGTCCATCATGTCTTTGATAAAAATAGCTTCGCCTGTGAGATCGACATAGTCTGTGCCATTATCAGCGCAAGATTTGATTAAAGGCTCACCATATTTCAGATAAGGGCCGACAGTTGAAATGATCACCTGAGTTTGTTTGGTCATCTGATCAAGACTGGCTGCATCATTACTATTAGCCACGATAATATCGACGTTACTGGTGAGTGTAGACTGCAGCTGCTGCAATTTTTCTTCGTCACGGCCAGCGATTGCCCAAGTGACATTAGCGCCATTCTTATCTTTTGCATTGGATAAAAATTCTGCTAAATAATGCGCTGTGATTTTGCCAACGAAGCTTGTGGCGCCATATAAAACCACCGCATAAGAGCGCTTTTCACTATTGTTTTGTTGCATGCTTGAAGTGTCCGTATTGTTGTCCATATTTATTATCCTTAATAAGGGTTTGGTAAATAATTTAACCCAAGGCCAAATTATATATAAGTTAAGCGCGTATTTGGCTTCCGAGTTTTTATTGCTAAAACTTGTGTTTTACTAACAGCGATCTTTCAAAAGACTGTCATACGCAGGAAATACTTATTACCTATTATTATATTTATAGCAGATTATAGGATAGAAAGACGTGCTATTCAGTAATAGCTAACCATGTACACACATAAATCCTATAAAGCTAGGTAAAAGTGACAGAATGCTAAGATTCGCTACAAAAATTACATAACCTACTGAGATTATTACTAAAACGAACGTTTTTTGAAGATAAACATTGCTAATCTATGGCTGTAAGCAGTTGTGATTTGTATTAGAAAAAATAAGTTAGAAAAATAAGAACACCACTAGATAGGTAAAAATGGATATCAGTAATAATATTTTGATTAAAACTTACTGTACGCATTTATCCATCTGGTGTTTTAACAATCATTTGAGGAGAAAATTATGTTTCGTTGGGCTATTATTTTTGCAGTCATTGCACTGTTAGCAAGTTTATTAGGTTTCGGCGGTGTTGCTGGATTATCGGCCAATTTGGCATATATCTTTTTAGCGGTGGCCGTTATCTTATTCATCGTTGCATTTGTCAGCCGCAAGATGTAATAGTAAAACATATATTATTAAATAAGAAAAAGTCCTCAATTGAGGACTTTTTTTGTGTTTTATTAGAGTGCGTTAAATTACCAACTGCACAATAAGCGTATAGGCCTAAAAATGTTTTGGCTGCAAAATGTGCTCCATTCGTTTCGCTAAACGAATGTCTAAGCTGGAAATACCGCCCGTATCGTGCGTGGTCAATCGTACATTTACCACGTTATAAGTGTTTTGCCATTCTGGATGATGCTCTAGTGCTTCAGCATGAAAAGCGGCTTGGTTCATAAAACTCATGGCTTCAATGAAGTCAGCAAAATGATAGCTTTTGACAATGCTATTACCATCGCGCTCCCAACCTGCCAAATCTTCTAGCTGCAAATTGATTTGTTTGTCCGATAAACTACTCATATTAATAACCTTTATTGTTATGTTGGATTGGTTTATTAAAATTGTACCAAACCCTAAAAATATGATGAGCTGCATCAAACTCGTTTAGTCCACTATACGTAGGGCTGAAACTCGTCTTCTTTGCTACTCTAATTTTGGGGTAGGTAACACAGTGGATCAACTATACTAATTATAGAATAAACTTTATTCTATAATTAGTATAGTTGATCCTCAATAAAATCGGTACAACCATGATAACGCACTGTTAGGATAGTTTTCCTTGCTTGCTGTGACGTTGCTGGCAGAGGCTGCGAAAAATTCATCCCAGTCTAGCGATCTCTTTTTTATATTGATCAGACTCTATCAAATACTTAAGACGACATTAAGATGTATTAAACGATCTGTTGAGGATGGAGTTATATTGAATTACACCAAATCTTGATATTCAGAATGTTTGCTGATGTATGACGACACAAAAGAGCATTGCGGTATCACTTTTTTATTTTGCTCGCGGGCATAATCAAGCGCGTGCTTGACCAGTGCTGAACCAACGCCACGTCCGCCCAGTTCTCGCGGTACGATAGTATGGTCGTATATCAATTTTCCGTCACGCTCTTGATAGCTGATATAACCAATCTGGTTGTCGATAGACACCTCAAAACGCTTCGCTGCTTGATTATGAGTAATATCTAGATTTGATTTAGGATTTTGGTTGCTCATGTAGACTCTCCATTATTAAATAGTAGGATCAAATTTTTATCGTTTTTAAGTTGGTCGTGATAGCAATAATAGCCATAAAAACCCACTGCTATAAAATTCTAAATGAGTTCTAGTATGAACAATTGGCGTTCAACACGCTAGATACTTAACGTAAGAGCAGATTTCAATCAGCTACCACGCATAGGAGATAGCTTGACGGACGACAGGAGGAAGAAATCGGCCTAGACCACCTGAATGTTGCGTGTCTGGATCAACATTATTAGAAGCCGTATTGTCTGTATTGGCCATCGACTGTGTATGAGCATGCCATTCTTCTGGGCTGGGTTTACTAAAGTGGCGAATACGTCCCAATACTTGGCGAAACTGCGTACCAAAGCGCCCCGTGTTATAGGCTAAGTTGTATTTTTGGCATATGGCCTGTACCTGCGGAGCAATACTGGCATAGCGGCGGGCGGGCATATCAGGGAAGATATGATGCTCAATTTGATGCGACAAATTACCCGTCAAAATATGAAACCACTTACGGCCTTGGATATTGCTGGAACCTAGAATTTGGCGCACATACCAATCGCCTTTGCTCTCATTGGGATCAAGCTGCGTATAAATATGCGCTTGTTCTGTGAAATGCCCACAAAAAATCACTGCCCATGTCCAAAGATTACGAGCAACATTGGCAGTCATATTGCCGCTTAGTGTGCTAATGGCACTGCCTCGACCCAGTGTCAGCCCTACTGTGGCGGGTAACACTACATAGTCTTTACCTACTTGTCGTGCGATTTTGGCAAACAATGCACGCGATTTTTGTTGCATTGTTTTGTGCAGCTCAGGAGAGTCTGCATACTCTTCTACACTGATTTGAATATCATGAAAGGCGACGGCCCACTCAAAACCAAATGCCAACACGGCTGTACTAAGCATGTTATAGCGGTCGCTTGGTGTCCAAGGTTGCTCATCAGTTACGCGAATCAGGTGATAGCCCACGTCATGATCACGATCAAGGATATTGGTAAAAGTGTGATGCAAGTAATTGTGTGAGTGTTGCCATAATGGCGCAGGACAGACGATGTCCCAGTCAAACTTTTGACTGTTAAGATGCGGATGTTGCATCCAGTCATATTGACCGTGCATCACATTATGTCCAAGCTCCATATTGTTTAATATTTTGCTGAAACTGAGCAAAGCTGTACCCGCTAACCAAGTGCCTAATTGATAGCGTTTTGATGACCATTGTCCTGCTGCGATAAGTAGACCACGTGCGACCAGCTCACTATAGACCACTGTGGCATACACCCGTTGAATGTATCGTGCGTCATCGCTGCCTAGCGAGTCCATCACGGTTTGATAGATTGCTTGTAATTCTTCGCCCAACGCTTCTGTCTGTGCTTTTGTTAATGGAGTGCCAGTCAACGTAGGATAGCGCATAGACTGAGAGGGTTCGCTTTTACGAAAGCCACTTCCGTTCGTTGCCATATATGCATGATGAGAATCGGCGGGTTGTGGTTTCAGCGGGAGATTTTCTTGCATCGCCAGTTGAGCATCCGTCAGTGTCGTCAAAATTGGCACAGCAGATTGGGCGGTGTTCATGGGAGGTAATAAGCGCATAAATAGTCCTTAACCGAAACCACTCAAATAACGAATAATGGGTTTGGTTCAATGAGTTGTCTAATTTTTAGCATACAGCATGACGTAACGTCAGGCTATTTTTCTGTTGCATCAGTGGTTGTGAGTATTTGACTGTATGAACCTGTATCCTTGTTAAATGGGATCGACTAGATATAGTGAGTTCAGTATAAAAAAGAGTCAGCAGGACTGGAATATAATGTATCTGTTTTATTTAGAATCGACTATAGCAGTCCATTTAAACATCTAATACTATATCAGTCATGGCAACATTGATGCAGGTTTGGATAAATTCATCGCCATCGCTGCTCATTTTGCCTGTCTGAATGTTTTTGACCACACCGCTGATTTTATGGCAGCGGCACAATTGGCAAATGCCTTGCCGGCAACCGTGGGTCAAGCGAATACCAGCTTTTTCAGCGGCAACCAATAATGTCGTGTCACTGCTAAACTGCTGCTGCCGTGCACGCAGATAAACCGTCTGCTTGCCTGGTTTTTCTGCTTTATCGTGCGTTTGCTCGCCGTAAAAATCGGGCAAAATATTACCAAAGTTTTCTACAGTCACGTGGTCGCGCAGTTTTTTACCATTGGGCAAAGTTATCTTATTCGTAGCAGTGTGTAGGCCAGCCAATAAAGCATGGGAACCGCAAGCAAATATCTGTGTATCTGCCAATGGTAAATCTAGTGCCAACAAACTGTCTGTGCTTATATGTCGTGTGCCTGCCAAATAACTATTGGCATCTTCGGTATTAATCAGATGATAGGTAAAGGCTGGATACATGGCAGCCAATTGTTGCCATTGATTATCGAGTAGTGGCGTACGATTGTAATGTAATAAAGTTACCTGATGTCCGGATTGCAATGCTTGCGTGATGAGTCCCAGCATCGGCGTAATACCGCTGCCACCCGCGATAAACAATAACGGTGCTGATTGTTTAAGCATGTCTGCGGCAGCATGCTTATCAATCGATGTACTTTGCTTTGCTAATAATGCTTGTGCCAAAGTAAATGAGCCACTTGGGACACTACTATTAAGAATCGTACCAATTGGCATACGTTTGGTTAAGTAATCTGATACCAATCCCTGCGGTTTTATAGCGATTGTAACCGTAAGATTCGACCTATTTTTTCGCGCTTTAGTATCAATATCATCATGCCACCAGAGCGGCTGGTGCGCTAAACCCACCAATGAATAACTGCGCTGATGATAAATACCGTCAATAAGCACGCTTATATTTACGTATTGCCCACCTTGCCAGTCAGATACTTGCTGTCTAAAGGCCTGATTGGTCTCAAACTGTAGCGCGATTAAGTCTTCACTCAGTGTATACCGTGCCAAAAGACGTAGCTTTGGTGCTGTCAGTGACCAAAACGGATGTAAACGTGACCCGACAAAATCGACAAACGCACGTTGAATAACTTCAGGGCGATAGCCGTTGGCCATATTATGAGTACCTTTATAAATGCTATTAAAGTATGTGACATCGGAACACTATCAGCCTACAGGTCTTTTAATGATTATGTCTTAAATCAATTTATCCAATGCTGTTAAGTTATTCTAACATGCTAACGGTTATTGATTAAATTTGCGAAAGTTTTGATGCTATTTTTTGTGGACTTTATAAAACAGCAATGAATCAGAATATTAACTTATAAGCTTCATTAAAGGTTTTTGCCAGCTTTTATGGATGAAGCGTGGTTCTCTACGATAAAAGTAGCAAAACATGTGCTAAAACAACCTGTCAGCTTGCAGGGTATGCGCCACAATGCGATAATGGCCTATAATTTGTAACCCTGATTTTGAGGTACAGCACGCTTGGCATCATCGCTGAGTTGCATTTGCTGTTCTCTTCTATGCAGTCTATCGGAGTGTTAATGGCTCAATATATTTACACGATGAACAACGTGTCAAAACTTGTTCCGCCTAAGCGTGAAATCTTAAAAAACATCAACCTGTCGTTTTTTCCTGGTGCCAAAATTGGTGTCTTGGGTATCAACGGTTCAGGTAAATCAACTTTGCTACGCATTATGGCGGGCGTCGACACTGAATTTAGTGGTGAAGCGCGTGCACAAGCTGGCACTAAAGTTGGCTATCTGCCACAGGAACCACAACTTGATGACAGCAAAGATGTCCGTGGCAATGTCGAAGACGGCATGCGCGAAGCCTTAGACGCGCTAGCTCGTCTAGATGCTATCTATGCAGAATATGCAGAGCCGGATGCCGATTTTGATAAATTGGCTGAAGAGCAAGGCAAGATGGAAGACATCATCCAATCGTGGGACGCTCATAACTTAAACAATCAGCTAGAAAAAGCAGCCGATGCGCTACGTCTGCCACCATGGGATGCGGATGTGAGCAAGCTGTCAGGTGGTGAAAAACGCCGTGTGGCACTATGCCGTCTACTGTTGTCACGCCCTGACATGCTATTACTTGACGAACCGACCAACCATTTGGACGCTGAGTCTGTCGCATGGCTAGAGCAGTTCTTGCAGAACTACAGCGGTACTATCGTGGCCATTACCCATGACCGTTATTTCTTGGATAATGTTGCTCAGTGGATCTTGGAGCTTGACCGTGGCCATGGTTATCCGTATGAAGGCAACTATACTGAGTGGCTAGAGCAAAAAAACACGCGTCTAGAGCAGCAGAATAAACAAGAAGAATCATTTGCCAAAGCGTTGAAAAAAGAGCTTGAGTGGATTCGTAAAAACCAAAAAGGCCAACAGGCTAAATCTAAATCTCGTGTCCAGCGTTTTGAAGAGCTGAACTCAACAGAGTTCCAGCAGCGTAATGAAACAGCCGAGATTTATATTCCACCTGGTCCTCGTTTGGGTAATAAAGTCATTGAAATAAACGATATCTCTAAATCATTTGGCGATCGTTTATTGTATGAAAACCTAACCTTTAACGTGCCAGCGGGTGCTATCGTTGGTATTATCGGTCCAAATGGGGCAGGTAAAACCACACTATTTAACATGATTACTGAGCGCGATACGCCAGATACTGGCTCAGTCGATTTGGGCGAAAGTGTCAAAGTGGCCTATGTCGGTCAGGTACGTGATCATTTAGATGATAATAAGACTGTTTGGGAAGAAGTTTCTGACGGTCTTGATATTATTACCGTTGGTGACTATACGACGCCAAGCCGCGCCTATATCGGTCGCTTTAACTTCAAAGGCTCAGATCAGCAAAAACGTGTCGGTCAACTATCAGGTGGTGAGCGTAACCGCTTGCAACTGGCGAAGACATTAAAGCAGGGCGCAAACGTATTACTGCTTGATGAACCATCAAACGATTTGGATATCGAAACCTTACGTGCGCTAGAGGATGCGATTCAAGTATTCCCAGGTACGGTAATGGTCGTGTCGCATGATCGCTGGTTCCTTGACCGTATTGCCACTCATATATTGGCATTCGAAGATGAAGGTCCAGTTTGGTTCGATGGTAACTACTCTGAGTTTGAAACCTATCGTAAAAAGACCATGGGTGAAGATGCCAGCCCTAAACGTGCGAAGTATAAGAAGATTACAAATTAGTTTGCTAGACAAAATATCCGTGTATGCATAAAAGGCGTAACGCAAGTTACGCCTTTTTTATTGTTTTAAAAAGTTCCTATGAAAAATCAATGAACGTCAATAGTGAGCTTGCGCTATATTAAAGACGCTTAGAAACGGAGACAGCCAGACTCTGGGCAAACTTATCTTGCTGCGTTGTCTCCAATAACCAATGTAACAAGGCACTAATCGCAGGGCGATCCATACGGTCTGGGTGGCAAACTGCAAAATAACGCTGCTTCGCTTGTATCTTCTGTTTAAAAGGGGTGACGAGTTGACCGCGCTTTATATCATCATTAATTAGATTGAGTCGACCCATAGCTATACCCAAACCATGTTTGGCAGCATTAACAGCCATTTCTGACATATCAAAAGAATATCCACAACTTAAGTCAACTGAGGCGATGCTATATGCTTCGCACCAATATTCCCATTCAGCATGTGCACCAGCATCGGGCCAAGCATTGACATCGTGAAGAAATTGGCAATGTGCTAGATTTTCTCGTTTGTCGTACAAATCGTGTTCGTGAGCGTACTGTGGACTACATACGGGCTGGAGAAACTCTGTCATTAACAGCTGAGAATGCAATCCTGGGTATTCACCATTACCGTAATAAACAGCAATATCTATATTTTCTCGTGAAAAATCTATTAAGCGGCTGTGTGTTTCAAAATGTAAGAACAGACGTGTATGCTGTTTTTGAAACTGGACGAGTCTCGGTGTCATCCAATTTTGAGCAAAAGAAGGGGGTGCTGATAGGGTTAAGTGCCCGCCAATGTCCTGATTACGCAAATCACGAATGGTCATATCCAAGGCAGAGAGCGAACTATTCAAGACCGACCACAGTTGTTCGCCCTCATAAGTGAGCTGGATGCGACGGTTAAACCTTAGAAATAGACCGAATCCGAGCTGCTCCTCTAGATTCTTGATTCGATGACTGACAGCGCTTTGAGTTAAGCAAAGTTCATCTGCTGCAAGGGTAAAACTCATGTGGCGGGCGACACAAGAAAAGCAATGCAGGTTGCCCAACATCCGAGTACTGGAATGTTTGATATTCACATGAGTCATATTCATCCTTGCATTTAAAAAAAGAATTTGTTTGTACTGTTGTATCGCGTTTTAATAAACGCATAAGGCAATATATGAAAAATAGCACAAGCATTGGAAAATTTTACATTAAGAAATTTCATACGAGAGTAGTTTATGACGATTAAAGTAGCCGAACAGAAAACCATAGAACAGCTGTATCAATCACACCCGCTGCTAAAGAGTATCACAGCGACCAAAGCGCTAACATGGTTCAACCCTAAGTTGCAGCCCTTTGCAGAAGTTGCACAATCTTTACCGCTTGGTTCAGAGGAGATAACTGACGCAGCCGATCGTTTGAGGCGATTTGCTCCCTATATTGCCAAAGTATTCCCTGAGACTGCTGCAAGCAATGGCATTATCGAATCACCATTGATCTTTATCCCACTCATGCAGCAATCTTTGCAAAAGCTGTATAATCACCCTATGCATGGGCGCTTACTCCTTAAATGCGATAGCCACTTGCCTATTTCTGGTTCTATTAAAGCACGAGGTGGAGTCTATGAAGTACTTAAACATGCTGAATCAGTAGCTATTGAATCGGGTTTTTTGACATTAGAAGACAACTATCAAAAGATCGATAGCGCTTCCTTTAAAACACTCTTTTCCAGACATAGTATCGTTGTCGGTTCAACCGGCAATCTTGGTTTGAGTATCGGTATCATGGGTGCGCAGCTTGGCTTTCAAGTCACTGTGCATATGTCTGCTGATGCACGTCAATGGAAAAAAGATTTGCTGAGAAGCAAAGGCGTAAAGGTTGTAGAACACCAAAATGATTATAGTAAGGCAGTTGAAGAGGGACGTCTCGAAGCTCAACAAAAACCTCGCTGCCATTTTATTGATGATGAAAATTCCCAAGACCTGTTCCTTGGTTATAGCGTTGCTGCTGAGCGACTGAAACAGCAGCTGGACGATCAAGGTATTCATGTCAATGAAGAACATCCCCTGTTCGTTTACCTACCTTGCGGCGTTGGCGGCGGCCCTGGCGGCGTTGCCTTTGGCTTAAAGCAAATTTTTGGTGACAACGTACATTGTTTTTTTGCCGAGCCCACCCATTCTCCTGCTATGCTGGTAGGCATGTATACAGGTTTGCATGATAGTGTGAGTGTTCAAGACTTTGGTATCGATAACAAAACTTGTGCAGATGGTCTTGCGGTCGGTCGTCCATCAGCATTTGTAGGCCATGTGATGGAGCCACTGTTAAGCGGTATATACACTGTGGAGGATGAAAACTTATATCGCCTGCTGGCCTTGATGCATGACAGTGAAGGCATAGATCTTGAGCCTTCAGCATTGGCCGGAGTTCCTGGTATTTCCAAAGTTATTACCGAAGGCAAAGCATATCTGGAGCGCTACGGATTAACTGATAAACTTGACCAAGCGGTGCATATCGTTTGGGCAACGGGCGGCAACATGGTGCCCAGTGAAGAGCATCTTAGATACTATCAAAAGGGAAAAAACCTACTATAAGATCTTCTGAATGATTATACGAGCTTAGACACAGTTCGTTCATCCTTTGAAGAAAAAATAACAGATTGTCTTTTGATACTAATCTATCGAACAATAGCCGCTTAAAAGCGGGTAACCCCTGTCAGCGCAGGTACGGTCATGGTTGTATCGCATGATCGCTGGTTCCTTGACCGTATTGCCACTCATATATTGGCATTCGAAGATGAAGGTCCCGTCTGGTTCGATGGTAACTACTCTGAGTTTGAAACCTATCGCAAAAAGACCATGGGTGATGACGCCAGTCCTAAGCGTGCGAAGTATAAAAAGATTACGAACTAATACTTCTGCTTAATATATTTACATCCAATAAAAAAGACCTCTAATGATTAGAGGTCTTTTTTTGTACTTGTTTTAAGTGAATAATAATTAACGCTTACGCCCAAATTTACGCTGCTTTTTATTGCTAATCTCAGTAATCGCATGGGTGATTTCGTCTTCGTCTAAACTCGCCACTTGTTGCAAGATTTGCATCATGTCAGGCGTTAATACGTATTTGGCATGATGGGCAATGTCATTGATACGGTGATCAAAGGTCAGCACGCCAGTCGCTTCATCTTTTTGTAAGTAATCGAGACGGGTCAAGGCACTAATGAAGCTGGTAAATAAAGCACGGTCAAAGAAATCAGGAATATCATCAGCATATAGTACAGACAAGCGCTGACCAAGCAAATGACACAGATCAACGACTTCGTTTTCGGTCAAATTGCCTGAGCCTTGCTGAGCAAGTAGGGCAAGGGTCATAAAGTAACGCTCAAGACTCTGGCCAACTGGAGTCGCCAGTACTTGCAGCTGCTGATAACACATGCTATTTGACTCAGGGACGCTGAGCATGCCGTTGCCCAACTCTACAACCAATCCATGAGAGAGCAGACTATCGACTTTTTTATCAAGTGTGCCTGTTAAGCTATGAGCGGGGTAGTATAAAAACAGCTCGCCCTGTAAAAATGGATATAATTGTTCAGCAATGCTATTTAGGCGACTGCGTTCGATACGACCATTGCGTGCCACCAAAGCCGCTAAGAAAGATAGTAAGATAAAGACATGTAAGATATTATTACGGAAGTAGCTGAGCAATGCAGCTTGCTTACCCGCGACCTGAATAATATCGCCCAAGATGTGCGGCGTACGTTCGATGAGTTTAAGCTTGATACCATAATCAATGATTTGCTGCGGGCTCATATCGGTGATGACGGTGTCATCCGAGTAGGCCAGCTGTTGAGCAAGGCCTTGGTAGAGTGCGATTTGTTCGCGGCAGCTACTTTCATCCAATGCCGCTTTGGGTGCTGATAGCAATACCAATGACAACAATGACACGGGCGTGACCACTGCCGCTTTATTGATATGCTGCATGATTTTCACACCGATGTTATCAACCATAGCACTGGCTTTGTCATCGAGAGGGGTGTCGGTACGATCAGCAGGCAGACTGTTGGCTGATACATCGAACTTTTGCATAAAGTCACTGAGATATAAGGGTTTACCAAAGCTCAGATGCACATTACCAAAGATACGCTCAATTTTACGACCAACTTTGAGCAATCCCATCAAAGACTCAGACTCTTTTGGCTTGCCTTTTAATTCACCGACATAAGTGCCGCCTTCCATAATACGCTCATAACCAATATAGGTTGGGATGAACACCACAGGCTTATTGGTCTGGCGCAACTGACTGTGTATAGTCATTGCTAGCATGCCCATCTTCGGCGGTAACAAACGCCCTGAACGCGAGCGACCGCCTTCAATAAAGTATTCAATCGGCGTATTGCGTGTGATAAGAGTGTGCATGTACTCGCGCAATACCGCAGTGTAGAGCGCATTGCCACGGAAGCTACGACGTATATAAAAAGCCACCGCGCCCCGTAATATAGGGCCTAATACGGGTACATCTAAATTGTCGCCTGCTGCAATATAAGGGATGCTGAGACCACGTTTATAAATAACGTAAGACAGTAATAGGTAATCGACATGACTGCGATGACAAGGCACATAAACCAGCTCATAGTCAGTTGCCAGCTCGCGCACGCGCTCAAAATGATGGACTTCTACACCATCGTATAACTGCGTCCATAACCAAGTCAAAAATTTATAAAAGCCGCGAATAATAGAGTGTGAGTAATCATTGACCATTTCATTGGCATAGCCTCTCGCCAAACTACGAGCATCGCGAACACTGGTGCCTGTCTCTGCGGCTTCGGTCTCTATCGCGTGTTTAATGGCTGGCGAGTACACCAGCTTGTCGACCAAATTGCGCCTGTCTGATAAATCAGGACCGAGCATACTGGCACGCTGCTTGTCTAAATAAACGGTCAGATGCTGCTGCAACATACGCACCAATTCACGGTTGCCATCAGCTGAGGCGACCATTGTATACTTGGGTGCTTCATCGAGGTTATTTTCATCGATACTGTGCATAGAGCTGCTTTTTACATGAGCGCTTTGTAATTCAGAATTTTGTGTCTCAAAGCTTTGCGTCTCAGAGACGGCTGAATCAAGAATATGATTACCCGCCAAATCTATTTTAAGGCTATCATTAATAATGGTGCGTAAATCTTGTGGCGGATGGAACTGTACAAAAGTATCACGTCCCATCACTCCGATATTAAATAATTGCTTAGTGATACTGGGGTCTTCCCAGTTATCAGCGGTTAGCAATTTAAACAGCGAATCTTCTTTTTCTGGGGCGCGTCCCCATAGGATAGATACTGGCACTAAACGTACTTTTAGCTCTGGATATTGTAATACCGCAGAAACCAAGCGCGAAAGACGTGGCGATAACTGATTGTCTTTGGCATGTGGATGGTTTAAAAATATGATGGCCGCATTTTCTTTAATATGATGGGCAGCATCATTTACGCCCACGAGTGCTGGTGGTAAATTGTACTCTTGCGTCTGCAAATCAATCAAGATACTGTTAGAGCGTGAATAATCTTGCAGCACATAAAATCTTAGTATCTGATCGTCAGCCTCAAATTCAGGCAGTTCACCTAGCAACTTGGGTTTGACAGCGACATCAAGCAGTTGTCCAGACAGTTTACGATACAGCTGATTGATCGGTGTTTTCGTATAAGGTTTGGAAGCAATTGGATGGACATCAGTTGTAGACGCGCTGTCAGTCGTAACTGGCGCTTTAAAAATCCGTTTTTTTAGAAACTTCGGTATCATAATCAGTATCAAAAATAGTCAAATATGTTGCGCTTATGATGCCATAAAAGCCACCAAAGCGATATATAGTGTCTGTATATACTACGAATATTCATATGATCGAATTTTATACACGCTCTAATACTAAATAAAAAAGGTACAATCCTTATGACGCCAGCCATTGAGCTTGCCAAACAGCGCGGTCTTGATTATCAATTGCACGAGTATACTCATGACAGTAATGCCCCATCTTTTGGACTCGAAGCCGCCGAAAAGCTTGGTGTGGATGTGGCGCAAGTCTTTAAGACGCTGGTGGTCTCGACTGATGCAGGTGTACTTGCTGTGGCGATATTACCAGTAGACAAAACATTAAATTTTAAAAAAATGGCCAAAGCCTTATCTTCTAGTAAATTACTGTCTTGCAAAAAAGTGCAGATGGCAGACCCAAAGCAAGTAGAACGTAGTACCGGCTACGTGCTGGGCGGCGTCAGTCCATTGGGACAAAAAAAGCGCTTAAAAACAGTGATAGATCGCTCAGCGCAGACTCAGTCAACGATTTATGTGAGTGGCGGTCGCCGTGGTTTGGAGATTGAACTGCCACCTATGCAATTGGTTGAAACGCTAGCGGCTCATTTTGATACTATTACCGATGACTAAACTGTCTTATTACTGATTATGAGATAGATTCGGCACTGCAAAACTGCAAAACGGCTGATCTGTCATCTTTCACTCATATTTTATAAGGATATATTTATGCCGCATTTAACCATTCAAGTAACCCCCAACGTCAGTATCGCTCATGAAGAGTCATTGCTCAAATCTTTGAATAAGGCGCTGTGGGACAGTGGTCACTTCAAGCAGCCTGCTGAAATAAAAACACGCATCATACCGCTTGAGACATTTTTGGTGGGAATAGAGGACGATGAGCAAAACAATGGTTTTATCTATGCGCATTTAAAAATAATGACCGGACGTGATATGGACGTTCGCAATCAGCTCGCTGAGCTATTGACGACCGCTATAGAAAATACGCTAAGTGCCGCGCAATCAGGGCGCGCAGCATTACAGATATGTGTAGAAGTCGAAGAGATTAGTGCGGTATATCATAAGAAGATGCTGGGCAGTTAAGAGCATTTGTACCTTCCATTAAGTATAAGCTGTAGCCATTAGTCATAAATGGCTACAAGTTCCTGCATAAGGACTCGCTGGCATACTTCGGTAATATCACCATCTCAACCTTGTAACCAGCAGTCTTACCCTCGGTGGCCATGAGATTACGTGCGATACGTAAGCGATACGCTCCTGTTTTGGGCAAGCAGCCTTGATAGATAATACCGCCTTTAGTGCCATCATAAGTACCATTTGGCATATGCAGTATGCCAACATTCGCCGTTTCGGGCGTGCCTGCTAATGGCAAAATATTAATGACGGCATATTGCGAGCGTTCTGCCTGAAAATGATACCAGCGCTCATTTTCATTGGGATTTAGCTTACCAGTAGTGGTGCTACTAATAGCGCCTTTAACAAATTGAATAGGGATGTCGCTACTTTTAGCCAACGCACTATTTGCGCTAACGCCTATCAACGTGGCGCTAAGCAATAGCGTTTTTAGCACTCGTACGGTTAATGAGTTGGTTTTATTATTAATGGAAAACATAATTGTCTCCTAACTGAGTTTGTAATCTATTCGATATAAAACCGATGCAAAGTGCGGGTGGGATAAATTTTTTGTAGCCTCTGTGACGCTTGCGAACAGCAAGCGAGAAAAATTTATCCCGACAGCACGAGGATATTAGTATCGACTGTATTTGGAATGAAATGCATTTTGAATTGACTGTATTTCCAGTTCTAGTATTTTCTGACTTTTAGTTAAACACAAAAAAGCGCCTAAAGGTTAGGCGCTTTTTTTATTAATGGTGGATTTTATCGAATGTTAGTCTAGAAAAGCAAAGTTATCGATTTCCATAGAGGTCATGCTTTCGCTTGGTGCGACCATCGCTTCGGCGTGACCAGAGGTACGTGGTAACAGCTTGTCAAAGTAGAATTCTGCGGTTTGAATTTTGGCTTTGTAGAATTCTGGCGATTCAGTGCCGCCGTTTTTCAGCTTGTCATAAGCGACAGCCGCCATACGCGCCCAATGATAGCCCATCATCACATAGCCTGAGTACATCAAGAAATCGTCTGAGGCGGCAGAGATGATTTCACGGTCTTTACGAGCCATGAGCATCAAGCGCACAGTCAGCGTGTTCCACTCAGCACATAACTTGGTTAGCGCCCAAACAAATTTACGCATATCTTTATCAAGGGCGTACTCACCACACCATTTCATGATGCTAGAAGTATAATCGCGGATGATTTTGCCTTTGGACTGCAAGATCACTTTACGACCTAATAAATCGAGCGCTTGTACGCCAGTCGTGCCTTCGTACATAGTAGCAATACGTGCATCACGAGCGATAAGTTCCATACCCCATTCTTTGATATAGCCGTGACCACCATAAACCTGCTGACCATGTTTGGCAGCTTCGATGCCCAGTTCCGTCAAGAAGCCTTTTAGGATAGGGGTATAGAAGCCCAGTTTGTCATCCCATTTTTCGAACTCTTCATCATCACCATTGACGATGCCTTGCGCCATCTTATCGGCATAGCGCGCAGAATGATAAATCATTGAGCGGCCACCTTCGGCGAAGGCTTTTTGCGTCAATAGCATACGGCGTACGTCGGCATGATGAATGATAGCATCAGCCACTTTTTCAGGGTCTTTAATACCTGATAGTGTCCGCATAGAACGACGCTCTTTTGCATACGGTAGGGCATTTTGGAAAGACAGCTCAGTATGCGCTAGACCTTGGATACCAGTACCGATACGAGCAGTATTCATAAAGGTAAACATGGCTTTTAGGCCTTTGTGTGGCTCGCCAATCAGGTAGCCGACTGCCCCATCAAAGTTCAATACACACGTTGAAGAAGCGCTGATACCCATTTTGTGTTCGATTGAACCACAAACCACACCATTGCGTTCACCAGACTCACCTTCAGCGTTCGGTATGAATTTTGGTACGATAAATAGTGAAATACCGCGTGTGCCTTCTGGTGCATTCGGTAAACGGGCTAAGACGATATGGATGATGTTATCTGTTAAGTCATGTTCACCACTTGAGATAAAAATCTTAGTACCACTGATTTTGTAAGTACCATCATCCTGCGGAATGGCTTTTGATTTAACTTGACCCAAATCCGTACCACACTGCGGCTCAGTCAGACACATGGTGCCTGCCCACGTTCCTTCGACCAATTTAGGCAAGTAAGCCTTTTTTTGTTCGTCTGAGCCATACTGGAGTAGGGTATTGATACAACCAGTTGATAGACCAGAGTACATCGCCCACGGCCAGTTGGCAGTACCAATCATCTCAGCTTTGATCAGATTGATTGATGTTGGTAAGTTCATACCGCCATACTCTTCAGGGTACGAGATGCCTTGCCAGCCGCCTTCGACAAACTGGTTATAAGCTTCTTTGAAGCCTTTAGGCGTGGTCACCACACCATTATCAAAATGACAGCCTTCTTCATCACCTGATTGATAGATAGGAGCAAGAACATTTTCAGCAAAATCAGCCATGCCTTGTAAAATCATATCTACCGTTTCAGGGTCAGCGTTCTCGCCATTGTCCAGATCTTTATAATGCGTCTGAAAATCAAAGACATCGTTAATCAAAAACTTGATATCACGCAAAGGTGCTTTGTAAGTTAACATAGTCGCTCTCTATAGTTAGTCGTTATCAGAAACGGTTGGCTTGGTAATCAAAGCCCCATTTACACAAACGAGTATTTCATTATTTGGAGTAAAGGTAGACAATATCGCTGATTATCAATTAGGTTTGTTAAGAAAATCTTATTTATTTTGATTACTGTTAAGAATTTTTTGATAAAAACAGCATTTACGACAGTACTGTCAGTATAAGTCTTCTCTGACGACAAATATACAACCAATAACTAATATTCATATTTTTTTTACAAAAAGAAAATAATAAGTTATCAATAAAACAGTGGCTTTCTAAACACCCTCTTTGTAACCAACTATTTATTACAAATACAGTCGTAGCAAAAACACGATAAGTAAGGGCATTGACAATATAAGGAACGCCAATCATGAGTGCATTAAAGCGCGAGGCAAACCGAGCCTCTTGGCTAACAGCGTTATTTGCTCGCATAAGAGTTTTAATGAATGGGGAGATGAACCATCTACTGACTATAAACCGTAGCAAGAGACCATGGCATATGCCGATTGTCGCCGCTATCGCCATTAGTTTTCCTGTCTTTGTAGGGGCTTACTTTGGCACGTTGCCATCGGGTATCAAGGCATCATTAGGGGCGATGGTTATTTTAAATACCCCTTTGGTTGGTAAGCTGTCCTATCGGTTAGTGACAGTGATGACATGGGGCTTTGCGATGTCTCTGTGTTTTGCGCTGGGGTTGATTGCGCAGCAAATCCCTATATTAAAATTACCAATATTTACTCTAATGGCTTTTGGTATTGTGATTTTTGGGCGTTATTATCGTCAGCCACCGCCAGCTGGACTTTTTGTGATGATGGCAGGTGCTATTGCCTTATTCATTCCCATGCCTTTAGCAGACATTATGTCAGCCACGGGACTGGTGATGTTGGGTAGTGGTTTTTCTTTTGTAATGGCGCTACTGTATTCTCTGTTTTTATTAGCGACGCGCCCATCTACTCCTACGCCCACTTATAGCTACGAGCCAGATACGATCAGTGAGAGTGTGATTGTGGCTGGTTTTGTCAGTTTGACTTTGCTGATAGCATTAGCCTTGAAACTATCCAATCCTTATTGGGCAGCGGTTAGCTGTTTTCTGATTATTCAAGGTATCCATTTACGTACCATGTGGATTAAGCAAATACATCGTTTGTTAGGGACAATAGTTGGCGTGCTGCTGGCTGGTTGGATGTTGTCTTGGGGGCTGTCGATATGGGGCGTGGCACTGACGATCTTGTTAATGATGCTCTGCATTGAAAATTTGGTTGATCGGCATTATGGGCTGGCAGTGATATTCATCACGCCGCTAACGATATTTATTGCTGAGTATGGCAGTGGTTTGCCGTTTTCTGAACAAGCCTATCAAATGGTGATTCGGGCGCGGTTGTTTGATACGGTGATTGGCTGTTTGATTGGACTGAGTGGCGGGGTAGTGATGCATTCAACCAATCTGCGTACGCCGCTACGGCGTATGGAAAACTGGCTACTGGGTCGTTTTGGCTAAGGTGTTTTGAGTGAAATAACAATAGACAATAAAAAGGCGTATGAGCTGGATTCATACGCCTTTTTATTCACCATATGGCCTTAGCTCTTATTCAAGATGGCAGTCGCTTGTGCCACATCGATAGTGTGTCCCGTCCAACGCTCAAAACTTAAAGCGGCTTGTCCAATCAGCATGCCATAACCATCAGATGTCTGAGCACTGCGGGCGGCAAAATGTTGCAAAAACGGCAGCGGGCGACCGTACATCATGTCATAAGCATACTGACAGTTTAGTGATTCGCTAAGCGGTAGTGTATCAGCGGACAAGCCAATAGACGTGGCATTGATAATCATATCAAACGATCCGCTTAGTTGCGCAGTCTCACAAGCGTCAATGTGCTGCTCAGCAATCATAGGGCTGGCAGCACTTAGCTCATTGACCAACTCGGTTGCCTTATACAGTGTGCGATTGGCGATGGTCAGTGATGCAATACCTGCTTCTATCAACGGCAGGACGATCCCGCGAGCGGCGCCACCTGCGCCAATGAGTGCGACACGAGCGCCTGTTAGCGGCCAACCCAAGCTTGTCATGTGATTGATCAGTCCTTGACCATCCGTATTATCACCATAGAGTGCCTCTGCTATCGGCGCACCCTTATCCAACAATGCTTTATTTAACAGGAGCGTATTGACTGCGCCTGCAATTTTGGCATGCTCTGATAAACCACCACGCGATAGGCAGCAATCATAAGCGACTTGTTTGAACGGCACGGTCACATTGGCACCCACGCCGCCGCCATGAAAAAACGCCTCAACGACCGCAGTAAAGCTGGCATTGTCATCGGGACAATACTGGCGTTGATAACGGATATCAATGCCCGTCTGTTCGGCAAATAGCGTATGGATTTTGGGAGATTTACTATGGGCAATCGGATTACCAATAACGATAAAATGCTGAGTCATAACGGTTCCACTGGCGGTAAAAGGCAAAAAACCCTTGATAAAGGTGTCTGTAAAACTCAATCATCATAAGGGATACTATGACATTTAACAAACCTAAGACTGAGTAAATGACTACTTGAATAGGTCGGAATTTTGCAACGTGAGGTAATTAACAAATCTGTACTCGCTGGGAGTGTTATCCGTAACGTAAAGGGTGGTCAAGCGTTAAGCAGTTGGGTAAACTATAGAGCAAGAAAAAAATGCTATAGTCGATCCTAAATAAAAAACAAGGTGCGTTATCAGCGGCATATTTGCCAGCTCGTTAATACTATTTTGAGACCAATCTAAAAGTGTGAGTAAATTGTCCATGTGGAATAATAACCTACAGACCCTTCTGGTCGGTACAATAATGGCGGTCAGTGTGTCGCTGAGTGGTTGTGATAGTAGCCAAGGTGATGCCCAAAATCAAGACACGAATGCCGATACCAGTGAGCAGACAGTCGCTGAGACAGCCCCAGTAGAGGACAGCGCATCAGCTGATGCTGACTTAGATGGTGCAACTGCCGAGCAAGGTACGCCCATCAACTATGACGTGTCGGCATGGAGCACTGACAACGTAGAGCCGTTGAGTGTTGATGAACTAGATGGTCTCCAATCAACTTTTGGTAAGGTGCTGACTACTGACGAAAACAGCCTAGACTATGCCAGTAATCCTGCGACCAAATATCGTTTTATGAATGACGATGAGCCTTATTTAGATCTTATCGATTCTGAGAAATATCTAGAGCTTGGCTGGTATTTTGCCAATCCTACCGACTCTGATCAAGAAAAAGAGCTGAGTCAAAACCATGCCAAAAAATCTTATAAACTGGCGCGGCAATTGATGGGTGATGAAGGCGGTAAGTTGATAGCTGATATGCTCAACGGGCAAATCATCAAAAACAGAGTCGTTGGCGGTCAAAAAGTAGAACTGGCAAAATGTGAATTTTATAGCTGTATGCTGGTCATCAATAAATCTGCTGCTCAAACAGACAATAGCTAAGCTGTGGTAGCCACAATGCCGCCCAACCACTGGTTATGTTTACATTCTTCAGGCCAAAATGAGAATGACGTGGCAGTGCCAACATTGCTAGACAATCGCGGACTGGCGTATGGTGATGGGTTTTTTACCACCATGGGTGTCGTCGATGGACAGATATTATGGCTAGATTATCATCACCAGCGTCTTATTTCTCATGCTGAGGCTTTGCAATTGGTGCTCGACAGCGACGCACTGCTAACGACCTTACAAATCTATGCTCAGCAATTGCAGCAGGGCATGCTCAAGCTTATCGTGACCCGTGCCAAGCAAGAGATTCGCGGTTACGGTTATACCCCCAGCAGGTCCGGCAGCGCTTGCGAAATTTGGCTAACATCCTCAGTGATGACAGTGGCTACAACCAAGCAGCTGCACTTAGCTGATGGGCGCTCAATCCCTGTACAGCCTACCAGCGCTGCCATTTGTTTGTCTTCCCAAATTGCCTGTCTGCCGCCGTCTCTTGCGGGCTTAAAAAGTCTCAATCGCCTTGATACGGTTCTCGCTAGTGGTGAATTACAACGCATCAAAGCCGACTCATTATCATCTAGCTCATTGCAACCTAAATCGTTAAAACATCAATTACTAGAATCAGCCAAAGACTTACCCATTGGGGAAGGGCTGCTGCGTGATATGAGCGGAGACTGGGTAGAAGGCACGATGAGTAATGTGTTTTATCAACTAGCAGATGTATCCGCGTTGCTATGCGCGTCCGAGCCACCAGCAGTAAAGCCAAGAAACCTGTTTGATGATAAAAAGAACCACGCCGACTATCTAATCAATGGTCAATGGTACACGCCGTCTATGGCACAATCGGGCGTGGCTGGCGTGATGCGGCAAGTGATTATTGATGCCTTATCCAGCACCGCATATCCAGTCGTGATAAGATCGTTACAGGATGAAGATTTGCCTCGATTGACCCAGTTCTTCTTTTGTAATGCACTGCGCGGTGTCATGCCTATGAGTAGTCTGACGTTATTGTCTAGTGAGGTTGTAGGGTTTTAAATATTAGGCAAAATACAGTCAGCTGTCTCGGTCAAAAATATTAAATTTAGTCTCAACAAAATCATCTGGGTACAGAACAACTTCTTCGTTCCGATATTTTTCTTGCGCTTTTAGCAGCGCTTCTTGCTCACTTTCAGCCACAATGTCCACGATATTGCCAAGCGTTTCGACAATTTCTATTTGAAATTTTTTCACAGCGCTACCCTCATCTTTATCATTGCTACCAAATCATTTTGATCGTTTATGTCCGCTAGATTAGCAAAAGGGCTAAGAAGAAGTGATCGTCTTTTGTTACATGGACTTGTGCTATAAAGCAAATCGATCAATGATCCTGCTTAACCAGAACAAGTTAAGAGGAGACATATAGATGCGCCCAGTCTATGAAGAAACGAGAATCCCAGTCCAAATTCGTCGCTTAATGATTTTTGATGAAATCTGCCGACTGGCAAAAAGCAAACCTGATGAAATTGTGCATTTATCGTCTTATACTCAATTAGCATTTGGTGTTATGTATTTACAAGATTTCAAAAGGTTCGTTGCCTTTGGCGGTGTGTTTGAGTATGCGCACACGCGTGAGGAAGTTATTGAGCAGCGTATCCATTTAATACCGAATGATGAGGTTGTTATGTGTGCGTTGACGGTGAATTTAAAACCTTTTACCAAACCAGCGCGCCATCCTACGCAGCTTTTATGGCAGTGGCATGGTTATGTAAAAAATAGAATGCACGCTTATATCGACTATCGTGAAGAACATTTTTTCAGAATTAACGATGAGATAGATTGTGAATATCCAGTGCATAAATTTCATGAGCGCCTCGTTGCCACGTCGCGGCTACCCTTATGGGATGATAGAGATGAGTTGGTTGCTGATATTTATCGTGATAAAAAAGGCCAACCAAAACCTGAGCGCTATAATGAAAAGCGTTTAGTGTAACTTTCGATAATGACCACGGCTCAAAAACTCAATAATGCCCTTATCTCGCAAGACCTGTAATTGCTGACGGATTTTGTCAGGAATGTGGTTGTTATCAGGATATTTGAGTTTTAATTCATCTTTAAAAGCATAAACCTGATTTAAAGAAAAGGTAGTATCGAGCCTATCAATACATTGCAGTATATCCAATGTCCAACCACGTGAGGCTGTGGATTGTCCGCGTAAAAATAAGGTTTTTTGAAACTGTTGGGTGACGTTTTCGCGTGGTATTACTTGCTGGTCTTTGACCAAAAACACTTTTCCAGATTCGGGTACGTGTCGCAAGTCGATATTACAGCCGACCCAGCCTGCGCGTTTGGCAGTTGCTGACAAAGGTTTTCGCTGAATAATAATATTGGGCGTAAAAAACTGCTTAGGAATAATCAAAAAGTTGTTAACAGTCAGCTCTTTAGAGTACGTCAAAAAGAAGAAGCTGGGATTATTCTCACTATTGATACGTTCAATCATGGTCTGATAAGCGCCATCATTGATAATGTTACCTAACTTCCTTTGTTTACTTTTTAGCTCATACTGCTCGTCACAATTTGAGCAGTAAAAATCAGCGACAGGTTTGTTGTTCGCGTATTCAGTTAAGGGTTGGGTGCTACAGTGAGGACAGTAGCTTTGACTAGCAACCCAATCTTCACTTAACACTCTGATTATCTGGCTAGGTGACTGATAATTTTTGGCAAGATTTTGATTAAAGTTTAGATTCATAATAAGTGTTCGTTATTAATATATGTTCGCAGAAATGCCTGTAAAAGGTGAGAGTATTAAGCCATAATTTTTAGTGTCAATATCAAGTTAATTCATCAGCTAAGCAAATAACATTGAAAATCAGACGTTTCAATGCTAAATTCTAGCAAACATCTGCCTCGCGAGTTGCCATGAGTAAGCTTACCCCTGAAACACCTCCTGAACGTCCTAATAGCCCATTGAATAATCAAGATGACACCGCGCTACCAAACTCCCAACCAGCAACAGAGGACGTAAAGGAAATCCCAGCGACAGATGTCTCGCTCATCAGTGGCGCCAGTAAACCCCGTAAATATAAAGCGGACAATCCATCGTTTTTTATGCAGCGTGGTTATCAGGTATTACTCGTGTTGGGGCTTATTGCTGGGTTTTTCTTGGTGATGGTCTATCAAACGTTGTTTGGACGTATTGACCAGCCACAGCAAATGGTCACCATTGAGCAAGGTCAGACCTACTACGGATTATTGCCGCAGTGGCAACAGCAGATACCTCTGTTTTCTGCCAGTGTGGCCAAGCTTTATATCAAGTCGCAAGTTGATGCACCGCTCCATGCCGGTATTTATCAATTACCGGAAAACCCAACCATTGCTGAGACACTGCAAGTATTAGAGCAGGGCGCAAAAGCCGCGATGGTCAAGATACAAATTATCGAAGGTAAAACCTCTAAGGATTTGTATCAGACACTACGTGAAAATCCGGGCATCAAAAAAGAAATCCTGACGGCTGACAGCGACAATGCCAGTATTGCCGAAGCGTTGGATTTGGTCGGTATCTTGCCAGATGCGGTAATCAATAGTAACGATCCTATCGTCAATCACAATCTTGAGGGCTGGTTTGCCCCCGATACCTATTATTATGGTGAAGGCACCAGCGATAGGCAGGTGCTGACGGATTTATATAAGCGTCAGCAGCAAGCACTCACTAAAGCATGGGAAAACCGCGCGTCCAATTTGCCTTATAACAACCCTTATGAAGCGCTAGTGATGGCTTCTATTATCGAAAAAGAAACCAGCGTTCCTGAAGAGCGCCCGTTGGTATCTGCGGTATTTAACAACCGCTTGAATAAAAACATGCGTATGCAAACCGACCCTACCATTATTTATGGCATGGGCAGTCGCTATGAAGGCAATATTCGCCGCCGCGACATCGACGAAAAAACATCCTATAATACCTACCAAATTGATGGTCTACCGCCAACACCAATCGCTTTGCCTTCGGCGACTGCTATAGAAGCAACCTTGCATCCTGCCGATAGTGAGGCGCTATATTTTGTGGCAACTGGCACTGGTGGTCATAAATTTACCAATAGCTTGGCGGAGCACAATCAAGCGGTAAGAGACTATCTAAGCGTCATGCGTGAAAAGAAATCGCAAACGCCGCCGCAGTAAGTAATTTTTTCGCATTATCTTTCATCAAGCAACCTATCATCCAATGAGTGTTATACAAAAAATATAACGCTCATTAATGACATAAGGTCATATCATGTCAGCCTCTCTGCAAGCCAGTTCAGCACAATCCAATGTGCCTCAAACTTCCTCAGCTTTTACCCAAGGTCGCTTTATTAGCTTTGAGGGTACAGAAGGCGTGGGTAAAACGACGGCTATCGAGCAGTTGTGTGCGCGCTTGCAAGACAACGGCATTGATTACTTGCGTACGCGTGAGCCAGGTGGCAGTCCGTTTGCTGAACGTTTACGCGCTATATTACTAGATCCAGCGACTGATATTACGGACGATACAGAGTTATTGTTGCTGTTTGCAGCGCGCTGCGATCACATGCAGCAAGTGATTTTGCCAGCACTGCAACGTGGTACGTGGGTGATATGCGATAGATTTACCGACTCGACCATTGCTTATCAGGGTTTTGGACGCGGACATGGTGATAAGGCGATGCGTGCCAAGATTGATACACTCATTGGCCAGTTTGTCCCGCAATTACCGGATTTGACAGTGTGGTTGGATTTGCCTGTATTAGAGGGTATGGCACGCGCCAATAAACGCAGCACTGCCGATCGGTTTGAGCAGCAGGCCACTGAGTTTTTTACGTGGGTGCATAAGGGCTTTTGTACTCTTGCCAGCGAGTATCCTGCGCGGATACAGCGTGTCGATGGGTCAGGCACCGCAGATGACGTGAGCCTGCGAGTGTGGCAAACGGTACAAGATAAGTTGGATGTTAAGGCGTGTTGAACAACCAGCATAAAAAAAGCCCCAATATTGTGTTGGGGCTTTTTTTATGCGCTGGCAAGACAAAGGAAGTTAAGGTTTATCTACATAATCGTCCGAGATTTTTTGCTCTTTCTCTTTAGTAAGATTGACATCAGAGTTGGTAGTATTATCTTGACCAGAGTCGGGCAGACGGTTCGGGTCAAGCGCGCCTTTTTTGTTTTTAGGGGCACTGCCATTACCATTGGTATTGCCTGTGATAGAGGTTTTGGTTTTTGACGTTGCTGTGGAGTTGGCAGACATTACCCCTTTATTAGCAGTATTAGCAGATGCATTTTTCGGCTCTGCTGCTTTGTTGTTGGCCGTTGTTTCACTTGTCTTAGGTACGGATTGGCTGATTGAATTTGCTGATGAGTCACTAGTAACAGGTGGCTTGGCCTCTGTCTCCCTATCTGTGACAGAATCTGGCTTTAATTCAGTCACGCTATCGTCGTTCAGCTCTATTGATTTGCGCTTCTCAGGCGCTTTTGAGCTGGACTCAAAGTCGGCATCTGCTGCCATACGCGCTTGCTCTTGCTTCAGCGTCACGTCTACAGGTTTTGGTTGTACTTCGTCTTCTACCACCAATGAGATGAGCTTGCGGTCACGTGGTACGTTGCCATCGAACTGGTCTGTAATGACGTGCAGCTTACCTTCTTTGTCTATGGTATAGAGAGGTACAAACTGTTTGTTATCGGCTTTATATTGCTCAAAACTATAACTGTCAGTGATGTTGGTGATTTTGATGCGGGCTTTTTTTGACAGCATACTGGCAAGCTTGGTATACGTCACGTCTTTGCCAAACAACCACTGCGAATGAAAGTTTGATTGTTTGTCATCGCGCTCGCTTTTGACTTTTTCGTCACTGAATTTGAGACGATACAATTTGCGCTCACCAAACTCATGACGGTAATGAATCTCAGATAAAGTGTTCATCTCCTTATCCATACTCATGGCAAACAGGCGACCAATACCGATAAGGTCAAGATGGCGGTCAGCGTGGTCTGAGATGGGATTACCAAAATAGGTGCGCAGACCACTCATGCGTGCGCGGGCAATATTGGTATAGTTATTATGCGCGACGATAACATCAAAGCCTTGCTCTTTTAGTGAAGTGGCAATCAAAAGTGCGATTGGATTTGAGCCGACGATAAGGATACCATTGGTCTCAGGCTCACGTACGCCCAGCAGATTTCCGACGATTTTTGACCCCAAGCCCTGAATCATGACTGTGCCGATGATGACCATAAAGACTAAAGGAACAAGCAGCTCAACACCTTGAATATCATACTCTTGCAGACGAATAGCAAACAATGAAGAAATAGCAGCCGCAACGATACCACGCGGGCCAATCCAGCTAATCATCAGCTTTTCATTGGTCTTAAGGTTTGAGCCGATAGCCGATGCCCACACCGATAAAGGACGCGCCACGAACATCACGATGGCGAGTAGTACTAAGCCTGCAAAGCCAACACTAAGCAAGCTTGCCAGCTCCACACGGGCCGCAAGAATAATAAAGAGCACAGAAATCAGTAAAATGGTTAATGACTCATTAAATTCAAGAATCGTCTCGCGCGGGAATTTTGGCCAGTTTGCCAATGCCACACCCAGTACTGTGACTGTCAATAAGCCAGACTCATGCTCTAAATGGTTCGATACAGAAAACAGCACCAACACAAAAGCAAGGGTAAAAACATTGCGCAAAAATTCAGGAACCATGTGGCGGCGCATCAAAAATGCCAGTAACCAAGCACCTGCTAGACCAAGTGCAGTCGCCAATATCACAATCTTGGCAAACAATAAGATACTGCTGGCTTCACCACCTGAGATGATGTATTCATAGACCAACACCACCGCGATCGCACCGATGGGATCAATGATAATGCCTTCCCATTTTAGGATATTGGATATCGTCTTATTGGGGCGTACGCTGCGCAGTAAAGGCATGATGACGGTTGGGCCTGTGACGCACACCAGCGCGCCAAATAGTAAGGCAATCAGCGGGTCGACATCAAATAACAAATACGTTGATAACGCGACGATAGCAATAGTAATAAGAACGCCAACCGAGACCAGCATCTGCACAACCGTACCGTGTTGCTTGATTTCATCAAATTCTAGCGTCAGCGAGCCTTCAAATAAAATAATTGCCACCCCTAAAGAGATGAAAGGAAACATCAGCTCCCCCAACACCAAGTCAGGGTCAAAGACACCCAGCACTGGCCCAACAATAATGCCAATCAGTAATAAAAATAAAATGGACGGTTGCTTTAAGTACCAAGCCAACCATTGGGCAGCAATACCAATCCCAACCACACCGGATAATAATAGGGCGGTATCCATAAGTGAATCCTTTTATAATCTTGTCATACGTTATATCTATCAAAAGCTTTTACAGAATAACAGGCACAGGCAAATTTTTATAAAATCTGAGCCATACCCATGCTATTCATCATGAGTCACAACATGAGCCAGATATGATATAACTACTATAAAGTAGTGAGGACAAAAGCTTTTCCATATATATGGCGTCGCTTTGGACATGCAAAAATAAAAAATATGGGTGATGATAGCCAGTGTCATAAACTTATCACTATAAATAAACTTGTGTTCATTCATAAAATTATTTGGCTTATCATCATATCATGGTTTTATTTCATGACTATCACGGCTGACCCAAACAGGATGTCATCAATCTGCCTTAGCACCGATAAGAATAAGTGTAAGTAAAATATAGTTAGGTCAATATAAAAGAGAGTCAGTGAGACTGGGATAAACTTTGGCTGCAACGACACAGCAAGCAAAAAAAACAGGCAAATAGCAGTGTGGCGCTTTTAAAGCCTTTTAACTGTAGTAAACTGCTTTGACTATATTATTTAATATCGCTTCACCTGATAAAAACGACCTTATTTTATACAAGTCGCTATCAGTAATTGCACAACATCATTCTTAATAATAATAATCGACCACTCACGTGGAGGACAATATGCCTATCAACATGTCTATCAATACGTTTAAAGCACACTCAGAGTTTCGTCTACAATATTGGTTGCACCGTAGTGCGCTGGCGCTCGCTGTCAGTACAGCAATGGTCACTGGTATCACAGTCACGACCATGACCCACGCGCACGCCGCAGTGACCACGGCAGACTTTTCTGGCTTAGTACAACAAGTCACGCCAGCGGTTGCTCGTGTGAACGTCACAAAAACGGTTAGTGAGGCCGAGCTTGCCAAGGCACAGACTGCTGAGTTGCTGCGCCAGTTCTTTGGTGATCGTCTGCGTATCCCAGATCAGGCGGTCACGCCAGCGATTGAGCACGCGTATGGTACTGCTTTTTTTATCACATCCGATGGTTATATGCTGACCAACCATCATGTCGTAGAAGGTGCGGATAAAATCACGGTCACGCTCAATGATAGAACGGAGCTTGATGCAACCTTAATCGGTAGTGATGAGCGCTCAGACGTGGCCGTGTTGAAAGTCAAGGGCAGTCAGTTCCCAGCATTACCTATTGGTGATTCAAATGCGTTAAAAGTAGGGGAGCCAGTGCTAGCGATTGGTTCGCCATTTGGTTTTGATTATTCAGCATCCGCTGGTATTGTGAGTGCCAAGTCACGCAGTTTTTCGCGTGAGACCAGTGTGCCATTTATTCAAACGGATGTGGCGTTGAATCCTGGTAATTCAGGTGGTCCCCTCTTTAATCAGCGCGGTGAAGTCATCGGTATTAACTCGCGTATCTTTAGCGGTACTGGCGGTTATATGGGTCTGTCTTTCTCCATTCCAATTGACGCTGCCATGGATATCTATGAGCAACTCAAAAAAGATGGTGAAGTGGTGCGTGCCTATTTGGGTATTTATCCACAAGATATCGATCGCAATCTGGCCGAAGCCTATAATTTATCGCGTCCGCAAGGTGCGTTACTGACCCGTGTCTCGCCAGATTCACCCGCACAAAAAGCAGGCCTAAAAGCTGGTGACATCATTTTACAGTACAACGATGTGCAAATTATGCGCGCCTCAGATTTGCTGAATCTACTCAATCGCGCAAAACCCAGCGATGCATTCCGTGCACAAATCCAGCGTAATGGCAAGCAAATGACCATTAGCGGTAAACTCGCTTATGCACCCAGTGACGTCAGAGCACAAGGCGGCGATCAGCAGAATGATGATGTGCAGCTGGGCTTGCGTTTACGAAACTTGACTACTGACGAACAAACAGAAATCTTATCGGACAATAAAACAGGAATTTTGGTTACCACAGTTGATCCGACTGGACTGGCTGCGCGCTCTGGCATATTGGCAGGGGATGTCATCACCAATTTCCACCAAAAACCGATTAAAAATGTCACAGACTTTTCGAGTGCGATCTCATCATTACCCAAAAAAGGGGTGGTGACGATTGAGGTCATTCGCCAAGGTATCCCAGCTATTATTGGCTTACGCATCGAGTAAATACTAGGCGGTTAGCACGTTACAATGCTTGTCTTTCTTTTATTTGGGATGAACTACACAAAAGCAGCAAGAAATAATGGCTGGTTTGGTGGTAATTGATTGATAGCGGTCAAATCAAAATATGCTACACTAGTAGGCGTTTTTATGACTAAATATTGATTGTTTCATTGGCATCATTGATCGTTGGCAAAAACACCGTCAATACGAATTTAAGCACATAAGCATTTATGCTGCGAACGCCTTTATAATAAGCAAACATTTAGCACTACTATCAAGCAAGATATGGCCAAAATAGTTGATAAATGCACCCATTATGCGTGCGGATATAGACAAAAAATTGGCACTTGCAAACGACCTATCATGTGACAGCTTTGACAAAAGCTAGGATAATACAGTAAGGCACGGTTATGAGCACAGCATACGACGAGATCAAAACCCGACTACAAGGCTCAATGGTAGCTTTGGTAACGCCCATGCACCCTGACGGCACGGTTGATTATAAAGGTCTGGCAGACCTCATAGATTGGCAGATTGAGCAAGGCACACATTGTTTGGTTGCGGTTGGCACCACTGGCGAGTCAGCGACATTGTCTATGCAAGAGCACAGCGATGTCATCCGTTACTTTGTCCAGCATGTCAAAGGTCGCGTACCAGTGATTGCTGGAACAGGCGCCAATAATACGATGGAAGCCATCAAGCTGACCCAAGATGCAGCTGATGCCGGTGCAGACTGCGCTTTATTGGTCGCGCCCTATTATAATAAGCCGCCACAAGAAGGCTTGTATCAACATTATAATGCCATCGCTAAAGCGGTGAATATACCGCAGATGCTTTATAACGTGCCGGGACGTACGGTCGTTGATATCGCGCAAGAGACGGTTGAACGCTTAGCGGATATAGATAATATCGTCGCGATTAAAGACGCAACCGGCTCAGTAGTACGCGGTGAGCAATTGATCAAAGCCGTTGGCGATAGAATGGTTGTGCTGTCAGGTGATGATGGTACGGCGCTTGAACTGATGAAATTTGGCGGCAAAGGCAATATTTCAGTGACAGCCAACGTAGCACCCAAAGCCATGAGCGAAACCTTCGGTGCAGGATTGCGCGGCGATTTTGACGTAGCCCATAAAGTACATGATGTCGTCAAGCACTTACACCGTGATTTGTTTATTGAATCAAGCCCTATTCCAGCGAAATATGCCCTGCATAAAATGGGTCTGATAGACACAGGTATTCGCTTGCCATTGGTGTGGCTAGCTGAAAAACATCATGCGACTATTGATGAAGCCTTAGTGCGTGCAAAATTAATATAGTGTCGTGCGAACTTACTATAGTTTTGTATGAACTTAAAAAATAGTCCTATAACTGCTAACTCAGAGAGATAACATGATGAAAACATCATCAATAAATGCAAAGATATTCCCTACGATGCTGACCTTAATTATGGGAAGCACTTTGGTATTGAGCGGCTGCCAAAGCACAAAAGAGTTACTTGGCAAACGTGATAATGGTAGCTTAGAGTATCAGCAAAGCAAAAAGCTTGCGCCTGTAGAGCTACCAGCTGACCAAGAGACGTTGCCTTTTGTGCCTTTGTACCCAACACCTAGCACTGGGGCAAACACACTCAAACTACAGAACGAATCAGGTAGCCAGTATCAACTGCCAAAGCCTCAGCGTGCGGTGAGCAGTCCTTCAAATTAATGCTATTTCCCTATTTATACCGCTGGCTTGTTACTGTTATTTCTTTACATATGATAAAGACGGTAATATAGACTCAGCGGTAGCTGCGCGTTTTTACCACATAAGCTTGAACGAACAGGAACTCCCATAATGCAAAAGCAACAACTGCTGTATAAAGGCAAAGCCAAATCTGTATACGAAACAGAAGACAACGATCTTTTGATTTTACACTTCCGTGATGATACCTCAGCGCTTGATGGTAAGCGTATCGAACAGTTGGCACGCAAAGGCGTCGTCAACAATCGCTTTAATGCGTTTATTATGCAAAAATTGGCGGACGCTGGCATCGAAACGCATTTCGAAAAGCAATTGTCTGAAGACGAAGTTTTGGTTAAGCGTTTAGAGATGATTCCAGTTGAGTGTGTGGTTCGCAACTTTGCGGCAGGCAGTTTGGTTCGTCGTTTAGGCTTAGAAGAAGGCCAAGCATTGACACCGCCTACGTATGAGCTGTTTTATAAAGATGATGCACTTGGTGATCCAATGGTCAATGAGTCACTTTCTGTGTCACTGGGCTGGGCAACTCCAGAGCAGTTGGCTAGAATGGAAGCACTGACTCATCAAGTGAATGACGTATTAAAAGCTTTGTTTGATGCAGGTGATTTGATACTGGTAGATTTTAAATTAGAGTTTGGCGTGTTCCATGACCGTATCGTTTTGGGTGATGAGTTTTCACCAGATGGTTGCCGTATTTGGGATAAGACTACTAAGAAAAAGCTAGACAAAGACCGTTTCCGCCAATCATTGGGCGATGTCATCGAAGCCTATGAAGAAGTGGCTAACCGTATTGGTGTGCCATTAAGCTAAGTATTTAATACCTAGCGTTAAATAAAAAAACTGAGCCATGCGCTCAGTTTTTTTATGCAAAAAGTTAGTTTTAATATACAAAAATCTATATGTGTGTGGATTGTTAGTTTAGATATGTAGTTAGCGTATTCTAAAATGTACCTGTTGCGATAATTGAAAGTGTATAAGTGTTTAGTACCAAATCGCATCTTTAGGTAAATATTTATAAAACTGTATTCTAGAATAAAGATATTGACCTGCAATTTCTGTATTGGCAATTTGACTTCTATGGTCGTTAGCAATGACACTAAATCCAGTTTTTCTATGTGCCATGATCACTTCTATTCGTCTATAGCCAGCAAACCTTGAAGTAATGACTCCTACATTAGGAAATTGGATAAATTTTTGGGTAATCTGACTATTTCTCAGTCCCAGACCGTCTTTATAGTCTATTGGTGACTGCGGGGTTAGCAAAATATGACAGTCGTCAGGACGATCTTTAATAAGAGTCTGGCATTCTTCTTGAAGGAAATCAAAAAGTAATTGATAAGCATCACTCTCACTGTGTTTCAATAAAGCAGATAAATGAACGAAAGTATATCCTTTTCCTTGGTAAGATTCTGAGTAGACTCCTGACCATTCTAAGCCTCTTGTATTTTCATAGAAACCCATCAGTATTTTAACCATTCCACCTACCCATTTTAGGCATGTTTCACTCTGATTTTCAGTGTAAATTTCTATATAGGCATTTGGCACTCGAAATCCTTATAAAGCTGGAATTAATATAGGATATATTCTAAGGGAACTGGGTAATTGTGCCTAACAGTAAGACTATAAACTATCATTCTAGTTTAAACAGCTTAAAAAAAATCAAACATAGCGTAAACATTGTCCTAAATATCTTATCTAGTTTTTATGCTAACTTATTAACGTTTATTCATATTAATAATTGTATAAAAATCAGATAAGGTGTCTTCTAATGTCCACTGCTTCATCAACTGTTTTAGACCCTAGTTGGTTTACTCGTCCAACCTGTCTATCAGGCAAATTGAATATTTAGGTCGCTTTATATGATTGACAGAAATGATTGATAATATGGTTTTTAGCGAAATACATTTTAAATACTGAATATCTATTTCCAACCATAAGTTTATACATTTGTACACCTAAAAACAAACACTAAAGGTTCGTTGGAGAGCCTACAATAAGTCTTACAGATCTGTAATAACTACTCCTTGGTTCTTTAAAATAAGTGATACAAAATGAGTAACGACACAAGATTGACCGTTTACGAGTTAGGTATAATTAAGAATTTCCTGAGAGATCAATTAATATCGATAAAAATAAAAGAGTTTTCAGTTGCTTATCCATCTGAAAATAAAGAAGAAAAGGATGAGCGAGCGTGTACTTTTGGATTAGAATTAACGGCAATTAGGGATAAAGTCGAAGTAATGATTTCAAATCGATTGGATGGAAATAACCAACTGATAACAATCTTACCTAATAGTAAATTCATTGCTAAACGTGCTGGAATGTTATGAAAATTAAGCTCATTTCTAAATATTAGAACCACGACAAGTCGTGGTTTTTTCGTTTCTTTAGCTTAAACACTTAAATAGAAAGTTTGATCATCGTTTGTTACCTTGGTAGCCAAACCAGTTCTATATATGTAGTTCCGAGGATATATCCTACAGGAACGATCAAAACGGGCCTCTTAATCAATTAATAGACGACTCATAATAGACTGACATAATGCAACCACTCAAAACAGACTACGGTTTTTGCCCATTTATCAATAATGATTAAGGACAAACTTCTCTCTAGCCATAATTATTGATGTTTACCACAGGGTATTAACATTACCCTTTTAAGCACAGGCTTGTAGCTTAACTCGTATAAAAAATCAAACATAGCATCAACAGTGTCTTCGATACCTTATCTTACTTTTATGCTAACTTGTTAATGCTCACCCATGTCAATTAGATGATAAAAATAAGAAAAGGTTTCGCTAATGTCCACTGATTCATCAACTGTTTTAGACCCTAGTTGGTTTACTCGTCCAACGTGTGTGGTTGCCGCTGATTTGGTCGGTAAGGTGTTGTGTAGAAAGCTTATAGATACGGATGGTGCAGCTAAAGTATTGCGTATGCGTATCTCAGAAACCGAAGCCTATATCGGTGAGGATGACCCTGCCTGTCACTCGCATGCAGGTACAAGAACAGCGCGCACCGAAATTATGTATGAGCGAGGTGGCGTTTTTTATGTTTATTTGACTTATGGTATTCATCATATGCTCAATATGATTACTGCGGCTGCCGAGTCACCTGAGTCGGTGCTGATACGGGCAGGATTTTTGACAGAAGACAGTGACCGTTTGCTCGATGAGCAAAGGCTAAGCTTAGACGAACAGCTTAGCCATCCCAAGCAGTTTGCAGGTCCAGGAAAACTGACCAAGCGTTTACAAATTGATCGCCAGTTATATGGCAAATCTATTGAACCTTCATCCGAGGTCTGGGTAGAAGATGATGGCTGCACACCGCCAATATCATTGCGTCCACGTATTGGTATCGATTATGCTGGTGATGCCAAAGAGTGGCTGCTACGCTATGTATGGACGGATCATCCTTCTTTATCCAAAAAGTAGCTGTCTCTTTGCTTACTTTATTTAGGATCAACAATATGTATAAACTAACCGTATTTATTCCCAATGAAGCATTAGAGGTAGTGAAGTTTGCCTTATTTGCGGCTGGTGCAGGAACCATGGGGCATTACGAGCAGTGCTGCTGGCAAGTACAGGGGACAGGGCAGTTCAAACCATTGGTAGGTAGTACGCCGCATATCGGCGTACATGACAACCTTGAAAGCGTTGATGAGTGGCGCGTTGAGATGGTTGTTGCCGAAAATGCCATAGAGGCTGTTATCACTGCTCTAAAGAAAGTCCATCCTTATGAGACGCCCGCTTATGATGTGCTAAAAGTATTGGCGTTTTAAGCGAATTAATATAGTTGAAAAACTTTAAAGTCCCAGCAGCACGTTCTGTATCGATATTACTTTTCACCGACTATATTTCTCAACGTATAAAAATGGTCAAACACACCAAGCACTAATGAGTTTGACCAAAGGCATCAAGAAGTTAGTAATGTCAAAAACTTAAATTTACTTCAAAATTAATGATGCTTATTGTACTTGCCTTTATGCTTACCATTGTTTTTGTACTTATTTTTTTGAGTATGTTTTTTCTCATATTTTTTGTGTTTATCGTTATTAGACCAAGAGGTTCTGTTTGAGCTAATAAGTTTAAGGCTTGGATAAGCATATTTAAGCTCATAGTTTTGATTGTCTTTTCTAACATGGGCAGTGAGAGCTCGATTACCGCGATAATTATCAGACCTGATATCCATGACTTGATAGCCTTGACGGCGTAAGTTTTGGCGTAGCTGTTGGCTGACACGATTGTAGTCGGCATTGCTATAAATATCACCACCACGATATACCGGCTGATTTCCATAGCCTGAGCTTGCAACGGTACAGCCGACGGTAGTGCCTAATAAGGCCACCACAAGGCTAGTAGATATGACACTTTTAAATGAGAAAGCCTTTAACATACTCATAATCTGATATCCTATTGTATTTTTCAAATTGCTTGCGAATAGGTACTATGATAGTCGCGCGCATCATTGTCAGTTTTTAAGGAACTTTAGTTATATAGTTAGAAATATTTGCTTACATTCAATATGATAGAGCACAAAACTTGATAATAAGTGTCTTCTGCGTTAGTAAGTTGTAATTCTTTCAAACAATAAGATGGTTGTAAGCATATGCTTACACGCAATGACGCTTATACGACTTAACATCTAGCTAATAATTAGGCACTATAGTCATACGGCATTAGGGAATGTGACTCAAGGATTGAGTTGACCGCATTAAGGATAATGATTCGCTTATTGGCATCAGGATGATAATATTAAGTGAAGTAAGGACGCGTGACCTCTGCTGATAACAGTAGTTAATGCTGTTAAGTGTAGTAAAAGGGCAGGATGCCCAGTATCACAATATACTGAATATCATGCAAGGACGTATGGGAAGCAGTCGTGATAGGTAACAGGGATGGTTAACAATAAAACCGCATAACAATTCATTGCTATGCGGTTTTATCGTGTCTGGGGATTGCTAATGCGTTCATCTCTAATCTAAGCAATTTAGAGCTGTATAGATTCACAATGGATTTAGGACACGCTATAGGTGTCATTAAATAAAAAACCGCCTGTAATTACAGGCGGTTTTTTTATATCAATTGTCTAAAATCAAATGCTTTAAAATAAAGTCATTATACAACTGATAGCTACGCAATCAAAAATTGATTAATATTTATTTTCAGTGCGCCAATCATCTACTTCGCGTTCAGCGTCTTCCTTAGCATGACCATAACGTTCTTGGACTTTGCCTACTAGCTTGTCGCGACTGCCTTCAACATGTAATAGATCATCATCAGTGAGATCAGCCCATTTTTGTTTTACTGAGCCTTTCATTTGATTCCAGTCACCTTTCAAAGTCTGTTCATTCATTATTATATTCCTTATTTTATTATCAGATTGGTTGTTGAGACAATTTTTCCATCTGGCTTCAATTTATTTACTACTTAGTAGCCATAAGTATCAGCAGACCAGTTAGTAAGACCTAATATAGGCTCTCGAAATTGCCTTGTCTGTATAAGCAATGTTTAGAGTGTTTCTTTATGATAAGAATTCGCTCGCTTATGTTATAAACAGCTTGTTTGTGTAATGACAAACGTGTTTTGTCAGCGATTTATGTAAAAGCCGCCAAGAAACAGGAATTAAGCTGTGGGTGTTATGGTCGCAGCTTAGTGCATTACTCTTAATTAAATGAATGCTACTAATGATTTACCGATAGACTTATTATTCAAATGACTATAGGCTTATAGTTAAAATAAAAACAATTATTATATGAAATCAGGACAACTCGACAGTGAATTCACCCAATACCCTCATTGCTACAAACGCAATTTTAGAGCCACCGATAGAGACTAGGCGTACGCTGGCAAAAACCAAAACGCGTCGAGCCTTGCTAAAAAGTGCTTTGCAGTTGTATAGCTTAGACGGCGCTAGTGGCATGAGTATGAATAAAATCGCCAAAGGCGCAGGAATTGCGCAGCCAAGTTTTTATAACCATTTCGATGACTTAGAGGCGTTGCAACATGAGTTGGGTGAGCAGCTCAAACACAATTATCTGTCTCCCATACGTATGGCTTGGATAAACATGCTAAAAGATTATACAACGCTGACTAACGAGCAGTTCAATGAGCGTTGCCAGCACTGTTTGACCATGATTTTTGATGCTGCATTCCAAAATATTGCCCTATTTCAGCGCTTAATCGAAGACAGTCTGGGCAGTAGTGCAATGCAAGAAAACCAGCGCTCGACAATGGGCTCGTCTAAAAATAGTCATCTCGTCAATAAAGGCCTAGGTCGCTTGATTGGCGAGATAAAAGAAGAGTGGGTAGAGATATTTATTCAAGGACTCTCGTCAGCCGAGCGCACTTTTGATGTGTCTGAGATCAATCTCTGTGTCGATATCGCTACTGCCCAAGTACATGAGTTGATATTGGGCTGTCATCACGGACGTTATTCACGGCAGCAAGCAATTGCCATGCTGTGCAAGAATTTTGATGCACTCTTTAGCAGTTTTGCTCAAACAAACAGCAAAGGATAAGTGCTTAATGATCAATTATTAATCACCAAACGTATAAGTGATGAATCATTAAAATTCTCTGACGATAAGATACCAAAACGATCAAAACCATTAAATGGATTTAATAGTGAAAACGATAGTCAAAAATAACAGGGAGCGTGACCATGAGCAGTGAACCCACCCAAGTGAACGAGCAGACCCACTTTAGAACCTGTAACTTATGTGAAGCGATGTGCGGTATCGTCATCAAGCACGATGGCGAAAAAGTCTTGTCGATCAAAGGTGATAAAGACGATCCATTTTCGCGAGGGTATATTTGTCCAAAAGCGACAGCCTTACAAGACTTGCACGAGGATCCTGATCGCCTGCGCCAACCTGTAGAGAGAACGGCGGACGGTTGGAAAGAAATTAGTTGGCCGGAAGCTTTGGATAAAGTCGCTGCAGGTATCCAGTCCGTTCAGCAAAAATATGGTAAAAACGCGCTTGGTATTTATTTGGGCAATCCAAATGTCCATAATTTGGGCGGTATGCTGACGATTAAGCATTTATTAACCAGTATAAAAACGCGTAGTCGTTTTTCTGCCACTTCCATCGACCAATTGCCGCATCACATCGTGTGTATGCATCTGTTCGGTCACATGCTGCGTATTCCTGTCCCTGATATCAATCGTACCCAGTATATGCTTATCATCGGTGGCAATCCGCTGGCGTCTAATGGCAGTATCATGACCGCGCCGAATATGCGCCAAAAGCTAAAAGATATTCAAGCCCGCGCAGGCAAGGTAGTAGTGATTGACCCAAGACGTACGGAAACAGCGGACATCGCCAGCGAGCATCATTTTATTCGCCCAGCGACCGATGTCTTATTGCTATTAGCGATGTTGAATGAAATCTACATGCAAGGTTATGCCAAAGAGAATAGAGCGACGGCATTAGCACCAGATATCGAGCGGCTAAGAGACTTTGCCAAAGACTACCGTGCGGAATCAGTTGCCAGTATAACGGGCATTTCTGCCGCCGAAATCAAACGTATGGTAAAAGAGTTTTGTGAAGCCGAAAGTGCTGTCTGTTATGGCCGCATGGGAGTGTCGGTACAAGAATTTGGTTTACTAAGCCAGTATCTGATTATGGTAATAAATATAGTCACTGGCCGTTTGGACGAAGTAGGGGGTCTCATGTTCCCGAATCCTGCGGTCGATGTGGTGAACAATTCAGGGCCAGGTTATTTGGGTAAGCGCCATAGCCGAGTCAGTCATTTGCCTGATTTTAATGGGGAGTATCCCGTCGTTACCATAGCGGATGAGATGCTGGTCGAAGGCGAGGGACAATTAAAAGGTTTTATGACGGTCGCTGGCAACCCTGTACTGAGCACGCCCAATGGCGAAAAATTAGATAAAGCCTTAGCAAACTTAGACTTTATGGTCTCATTGGATTATTTCGTCAATGAAACCAGCCGTCATGCCAATATTATCTTGCCGCCAGTATCGCCACTAGAGCGCGATCATTATGACATCACTTTTAATGGTTTTGCTGTGCATAATGTGGCCAAATATTCACCAGCCTTATTCCACAAAAAAGATAATGAAAAACACGATTGGGAGATTTATTTGGAGCTGGCAGAACGTCTAGACAAAGAGGCATCAGAAGCGACTACAGCCGAACGTGCATTGACGAAAAAGCTAGAGCCTAAATTCTTGCTCGATCAAGGCCTAAAACATGGGCCTTATAAAGCGCTTACGTTAGAGAAACTGCTTGAAAACCCTCATGGTGTGGATTTAGGCGCATTACAAAGCATGTTGCCGCAAGCGTTAAAGCATGCAGATAAGCAGATTCATCTCAATGTCGATTTTTATCAAGCAGATTTGGCGCGCGTGCAGCAAATGATGCAGAACTATGATGATGAGCAGGTTTTATTGATAGGCCGTCGTCATGTCCGTAGCAACAACTCATGGCTGCACAACAGTCATCGACTGGTCAAAGGCAAGTCTCGTTGTACGTTGATGCTGCATCCAGACACAGCCAAAGCATATGGTATTGAGGATGGCCAAGCGGTAAAAGTGACGTCACGCGTCGGTAGCGTCATTATCATTGCGGAAGTGACAGATGAGCTAATGCCCAAGGTCGTGAGTATTCCGCATGGTTTTGGTCACGGTCGCACAGGGGTAAAGCAAAAGACAGCGCAGGCACATGCAGGCGTTAGTGTGAATGATCTGACAGATGATACGCTCATCGATCCGTTAAGTGGCAACGCAGCGGTAAACGGCGTTCCTGTAAAATTAGAAGCAATCGTGCCAGAAGTAACTAAGTTGGATACGACAGAGTTAGAAATGACCAATTTAGAAAATGCCGAGTCCGAGACTAAATCCAGCAGTGCGGCATAAGACTATGCAAGCTTTATCTACATCTACTTTCATATGACTCAGAAAGGCGCTTAGCTACAGCGCCTTTTTTTATGCTTTTATTCCCACAAAATCAAAATCAACCAGTGGCGTCTCGCCTTGTATCAGTAAGCTTATTGCTTTTGCCGAACCGCAAGCGTGCGTCCAGCCAAGCGTACCATGACCCGTGTTGAGCCATAAATTGTCAAAAGTGGCATTCACATTATGACTGCCGTGACGGACTTGACCGCAATGCGCGCGTCCAATCAATGGCACATTTGATGGCGTCATCGGGCGCAGTCCTGTCCAATATTGAACGGAGTTTGCAATAATACCTTTGGGAAACAATTGCTGGACACGCTGCGTAATGGCTTCACAGCGAATGGCATTTAAATCCAAATTATAGCCATTGAACTCAGCTGTGCCTGCGACCCGTAATTTATCGCCAAGGCGTGAGGTGACGAGTTTATACTCGTCATCAATGAGACTGACAAAAGGCGCAAGGTGCGGGGCGCGAGGATTGACTTGATAGGTGGCTGAATACCCTTTTGCCGGAAAGATAGGCAGATGCATATCAAGTGGCTTCATCAGCGCCACACTATAACTGCCAAGCGCCAATACATGACTGTCTGCGCTAAAGGTTTGCGCGTTTTGACCTTTGGGTCGAATGGTAATACTGTGCACGTGCGGACGACTTGCTTGCGTGTCCGTATTGATGGCCAAAATCTCGGTGTCATACAAAAACTGCACGCCAGCCTCAATGCAGCGTGCAGCTAAGCGCTGAGTAAATAGATGGGCGTTGCCTGATTCATCACGGCTGGTGTAGGTTGCGCCAATAAGCTTGTGGGCAATGGGATAAAGTGCTGGCTCAAGACTGACCGCGTTATTGATATCGATCACATGACGTTCGCAGCCAAGCTCCTGCATGCGCTGCGTTGGCGCAATAGCCGCATCAAACTCCGCTTGGTCAGTATAAAAATGCATGATGCCGCGCGTTTGCTGCTCATAATTGATACCGATATCGGCGCGCAATTGCTGCAAGGCATCGCGCGAATACAGCCCCAAACGTACCATTTGTACCAGATTGGCGTCGGCGCGGTCAGCGCGGCACTCCTGCAAAAATTGCAATGCCCATTTAAGCTGCGCCTTATCTGCACGTAAGCGATACAGTAGCGGCGCATCTTCTTTAAACAGCCATTTGAGTGCTTTCATCGGCGTAGCAGGGTTGGCCCAAGGAGTCGCATGTGAGACCGATATTTGACCACCATTGGCAAATGATGTCTGCAATCCTGCGGCCGACTCACGTTCAATCACAGTCACGTCATAGCCTGCTTGACGTAGATACCATGCAGTGGTCACGCCCACCACGCCTGCTCCGAGTACCGCAATATGTGTCATAGACTGCTCTGCTACGTTTTAGTAAAAGTACATGAAAAGATGCTTATCATTTGGTTTTACTTGGGGCGCGCGACATCGGCTTGTAGCGCAGGTGGTAAATCTAATACAGTCAGCTCACTATCAGTAAGATGCTCTGGACGAGCCACCACGAGTGCTTCAAAGCCCTCAGCTGTCGTGACTGTGTTGACCACTTGAATTTTATCCAGTTTCTCACCAGCTGCTGGGACATCGCCTGCGCCTGTTACATAATGCAAAAACGCTTTGGGCGCTGATTTAAAGTAAATACGGGCAATGACTTCTTGACCAAGATAGCAGCCTTTATCGTAGTCCATACCACCGCGCTGATGTAGACGCAGCTCTTGCGGTTGAAATTCCCCTTGAGTAGCGGCCACGATCCAGTAATTACCGGTAGCAATGCTGCATTGCATCCACGCCTGTGTGTCATCAAGCGTATTGTGATCATCCTTGTGGCTAAACGTCGGCAAATCTGCCAGTACGCAAGGATAGATTGGCGTTGGGGCGCTGGTCTCAAATTTAGAAAATGCCCCAAACTTTTTTAAGTGGTTTTGTAACGATTCAGCACAATCGGCACTAATGACCACGTCATACTGTTTTTCTGCTTGTTTTTTGAGCCAAATGCCAAATTCAATCCGCCCTTTTAAATTGCCAATCGCCGCAGCTTGATAGCTAAGCCCGAGTTTGGTGACATCACAAGTCAATTGCCCTTGTAAGAATTTTTCGGCATCCTCACCTTGAATGGTCAATTGGGCGAACTGCGGTATTGTCGATGTAGTTGAAAATTGAGTCATTGTTATTATCCTTCTGATGGGCGCTGATTTATCGAAATATGGGTGTCAAAAACAGGTAATAAAAACAGGTAATAGAAAACAGTCACTAGGCTTTTATCACTGACAGAACCAGTGAATAGAAAAGTCATTGAGGCTAAGAAGAGTACCACAAAAAACAGCTTCATAAAAAACGTCGTGGTTAAGATATAAGTTGGGGGTAGCGCCCAATTTTCAACGGTACAAATTGGTTAAAGGTGATGAGTTACGGTACAATGCTAAGTCTAGAATAAACCTAACGTATGATGGCTGCCGAGGAAACGATGAGCTTACCAAATTGCCCGAAATGTGATGCTGAATATACGTACGAAGATGGTGCGTTACTGGTATGCCCCATGTGCGCTCATGAATGGACGGCAGCAGAAACGGATACAGCCGTAAGCGATAATGAACAAGATGCCGTCATTCGTGATGCCGTTGGTAACGAGCTGCAAGACGGCGATGCTGTCACTGTGATTAAAGACTTAAAAGTTAAAGGCTCCTCCCTCGTTATCAAAGTAGGCACGAAAGCGAAAAGTATTCGTCTGTTGCCAGATGCGTCGGATGGTCATGATATTGATTGCAAGCTTGATGGCTATGGTCCGATGAAGCTTAAATCCTCTGTGGTTAAAAAAGCTTAAGCGATCAAACTTCGTTAAAAAGCTTGATAAGAGTCAAATAAAAAATACCGTTTAATAAAATAATAGAGAACCGTTATGAGTACTAAAAACGAACAGCTATTCGCGCAAGCCCGCAAACATATCCCAGGCGGTGTCAACTCGCCAGTCCGCGCCTTTGCTGGCGTGGGTGGCACACCAATCTTTATGCACCGTGCTAATGGCAGCAAAATCTATGACACCGAAGACAACGCTTATATTGATTATGTGGGTTCTTGGGGGCCGATGATTTTGGGCCATGCCCATCCAAAAGTCATCGATGCGGTCAAAAAAGCGGCTGATGATGGTTTAAGCTTTGGCACACCAACGCCGTTTGAAACGACGGTTGCTGATAAGATTTGCGAGATTGTCCCGAGTGTTGAGATGATTCGTATGACTAGCTCGGGTACAGAGGCGACCATGAGCGCGATTCGTTTGGCGCGTGGTTATACTCAGCGTGACAAAATTGTCAAATTCGAAGGCTGTTATCACGGTCATTCAGACAGCTTGCTAGTAAAAGCGGGTTCGGGCATGCTTGATATTGGTGAGCCAACGTCAAAAGGTGTGCCAGCGGATTTTGCCAAACATACCATTACCATTCCTTATAACGACCCACAAGCGATCAAAGACTGTTTTGAAAAATGGGGTGACGAGATTGCTTGCGTTATTTTGGAGCCAATCGCTGGTAACATGAATATGGTCATCCCAACACAAGAATTCCATGATACGTTGCGGACAGAATGTACCGCAAACGGTGCTGTGCTTATCTTTGATGAAGTGATGACAGGTTTCCGTGTGGGACTTGGCGGCGCGCAAGCGCATTTCGGCATTGACCCTGATTTGACGTGCTTTGGCAAAATCATTGGCGCAGGTTTGCCAGTCGGTGCTTTTGGCGGCAAAAAAGAAGTCATGTCTTGTATCGCGCCACTTGGCGGTGTGTATCAAGCAGGTACGTTATCAGGTAACCCGCTGGCGATGCGCGCTGGCATTGCGATGTTTGAAGATTTAACTGTTGATGGTTTTTATGATGAGCTTTCAGCAAAAGTCGATCAGCTGATTGATGGTTTTCAAGCCGCGGCTGACAAACACGGCATCAACCTTCGCACCAATAAGCTGGGCGGTATGTTTGGGATGTTCTTTGTCAAAGACAGTGACACCGAAGCGCCAAAGAACTTTGATGAAGTCACAGAATGTGATATGGATGTGTTCAATACCTTCTTCCACGGCATGCTCGATCGCGGTATTTATCTAGCACCATCTGCGTATGAAGCGGGCTTTATGTCTATCAAGCATAGCGTAGAAGACATTGATGAATCGATCAAAGCTGCCGATGACATCTTTGCAGAAATGGCAAAGGCTTGAGGTCTGAGATTTTAAATTTTAATATGCCCTAAAATAACAACCAGCATGAGTAAATACATTACGATGCTGGTTTTTTTGTGACTATTATAAATAATAGCTAAAGACTTAATGGGATTTTCTGGCTTTGTCGTACTTGCGATCTGTTAAACTTAAGTGGCCGCGCAGTACATCGCCATACATACGAAAATCACTGGCAAAGCTTTTTAGAGGAAACTTAAAAGAAGCTGGCTTGTTTTTTTCGAAGAAAAAATGACCGACCCAAGCACAAGCATAGCCAGCAGCAATGCCTTTGAGTAAAGGTTTTGGTGAGCGGGTTTTGACAGATTTTGCCAATCCTAATAAGCCGAAGCTACTGCCAGCAAAATGTAGACGACGGCACGCCATGTTTTGATGCTCTTCTAAGTAAAAATCATAGAAATTTTGTTTTGCAGGCTTATCAGTTTTTATGAGATCGTTTTTAGTATTAGCCCTAGTCGGAGCATCTGCGGTCGTTATCGAGTTTTGCGTGTCAATTTGGCTCATTGTATTAGCGTCCTTGCTAGTCATTTGTTAAATACCAGTCGCACATGGCTATTCGCGTATCGATTTTATGTTGAACTGCTTATATATTAGATATTGATAAATAATCAGATAAGTTGCTGTTATTTATTATAATATTAATGCTCTTCAATGTAGCAAACGAATAGGGTTAACACAAGTGATAGATGTCGAGCGTACGTCTGTTATTTTATGGGTTATTGGCTTGTCCTTGTGCTAAGGCTTTGTGTCACTTGCCAGTGTTTGGCATAAATGCTTTAATGGCAAAAATTGTATCGATTCGTATGGATGTCATTCGCTTACGCTCCAATGATTTCATAGACGACAAGCGAAGAAAGTCATATCAATGGTACAGAACTATTCACGTAGAGATTTTATGTTGTACTGACTATTAACCCTTTCTTTTTTCATTTATCTAACATGGTAATGACCTCTCTTATGCCTATTGATTATCTTAAAAATCCACCACTCACTGATGACGAAATGATGGCGGCCATTGATATCGGTTCCAACAGTTTTCACTTAGCCATTGCTCGTCTAGACCATGGTGAAGTGCGAAAAGTAGTCTCTATGTCTGAAAAGGTTCAGCTTGCCGCTGGGTTGGACGAAAATAATATTTTGAGTGCGGTGGCTGAAAAGCGTGGTCTGGAATGTTTGAGTCGTTTTGTTGCTCGTTTGGATTCGGTGCCACCGGAACGTCTTCGTGTGGTCGCGACCAATGCGTTACGCCAAGCCAAAAATGCCAATGATTTTATCGCCCATGCCAATAAAATTTTGCCAAAGCCGATTGAAATTATTGCGGGACGTGAAGAAGCGCGATTGATTTATTTGGGCGTCTCGCATACCAACGCCAGTAGCGACAAGCGTTTGGTTATTGATATTGGTGGTGGTTCGACAGAGTTTATTATCGGTCAAGAGTTTGATCCCTTATTGACTGAGAGCTTGCAGATGGGCTGCGTTGCCTTTACGCAAAAGTATTTCATTGATGGACTGATTACCAGAGAAGCTTTCAATAATGCCATTTCAGGTGCGCGCAAAGAAGTGCTGGCGATTAATGGTCGTTATCAAAAAATGGGCTGGAGTAGTGTGGTTGGCTCTAGTGGTACGATTAAAGCAGTACGTAACGTCCTTGTCTCCAAAGGCTGGGCCGATGAGCAAGAACGCATCACTTATGTAGGCGTCAAAAAGCTTGAGCGATTACTGCTGAAAATTGGCAACGTTAACGATATCGATTTAGAAGGGGTGAAAGAGCACCGCAAAGCGATCTTCCCAGCAGGTGTCGCCGTGCTGCGCGCTGTGATGAAAGTATTGGGTATTGATACCATTACTTACTCGGATGGCGCGTTACGTGAAGGCGTGATGTATGACATGCTCGGACGCTTTGCTAGCGAAGATGTACGTGATCGTAGTGTATTGGCACTGATTAAGCGGTATTCAGGCGACAAAAAGCAAGCCAAACAAGTGGTAAAAACCAGTCGCAATTTGTTTGAGCAAGTAAAAGATAAACTTACTCTCAGTAATGATGACGGTGACTTGCTCAGACGGGCGGCATTTTTGCACGAAATAGGTCTAGCGATTAGTCATAGCAGCTATCATAAACACAGCGCATATTTGCTCGAACATTCAGATATTCCAGGGTTTTCGCAAGTTGATCAAAAGCGCATGTCGCAGTTGATGCTCAATCATCGCCGTAAGCTCAAAGCCGATATGTTAGAGCAGACTTGTAGTATCGGTGGTAATCAGCTGGTTTATCTGTGTTTGCTACTGCGCCTCGCGGTTCTGGCGCATCATAGCCGCAGCGATCAAGAATTGCCAGAATTACAACTAGCGATTATTGATGATAGTTGCTGGCAAATCGCCGTGGCCGACAGTAGTGAGCATTATGCTTTTTTGTTGCCTGATCTGCATACTGAGATTGATCAGTTCGCTAAATGGGGCATCAATCTGAGTGTTGTCGAAGCTTAAATCTTTCAGCGATGTCTATTTGTAAGTAGTTGACACTTCCTAGCCAAGTCAATGTAAAAGAGAGTCAGCGAGACTGGGATAAATTTTTTGTAGGCTCTGTCTGCAACGGCACAGTAAGCAAGAAAAATCCGTACCAGTCTCGCGTCATAATATCGACTATCCATTTTATTCAGTATCGACTGTGAGTATCGCGTTAAAGATTAACGTAACAAAAGCAGCTTTGTCGATAATGCCATGCCATATAAGATGTGCTACTATAGCTTCTATTGAGTTTACAACTGTACTGTCATTATCTGAATACGGATAACGATATTATTCTTAAACATAAATACATTAAGTATCATTATTAAAGGGAAGCGTCTATGAGCACTGTCTGGGATAGTGTGCAGCTTGCACGACATGCCAAGCGTCCATTATTTATGGACTATGTTAATCAACTATTTACCGAATTTGATGAGTTGCATGGCGACCGAGCTTATGCCGATGACAAAGCTATTTTGGGTGGACTGGCGCGTTTTGACGGTATGCCAGTCATGGTTATCGGTCAACATCGTGGTCGTAGCACTCGCGAGCGTATCGCTCACAATTTCGGTATGGCCAATCCTGAGGGTTATCGCAAAGTGATTCGTTTGGTCAAAATGGCTGAGCGTTTTAATATTCCGGTGATGACTTTTGTCGATACCCAAGGCGCATACCCCGGCATTGGTGCCGAAGAGCGCGGACAAGCGCAAGCAATTGCCGAAAGTATCGCCGTTTTTTCTAGCCTAAAAGTGCCTATTATTGTAACCATTATTGGTGAAGGTGGTTCAGGTGGCGCGCTGGCAATTGGCGTAGGTGATAAAGTCAACATGCTACAAAACAGCATTTATTCGGTCATTTCCCCTGAAGGTTGTGCGTCTATTTTGTGGAAAACGGCTGAAAAAGCACAAGATGCCAGTGAAGCCCTGAAATTAAACGCGATCAACCTCTATCAGATGGGCTTGATTGATGCCGTCATTGAAGAAGGTGAAGGCGCTCATATTCAGCCGCAGCCAGTGATGACTGCCTTGAAAGCACTTATTGCTGAGCAATTAGATGAGATTAAAGATTTAGACGCACAAGCGCGTTGTGAGCTACGTTACGAGAAGCTGAAAACCTTTAACTCAGAAGTGATGTTGCCTTGTTAATGAGCTAACGTGATCGCTACTTCTTACTTCGGAATGGTTTAATGATCTGTTTTTAAGAACACGCTTTTCATATTAGAGACTCAGCCTTAATGCTAAAATAATAACGTGTCATTCGATGGCGCGTTTTTTTATGTCCAATAACTAGGGGCTGTATAGAATTCACAAATAGGCACTGCTGATCGCTAAAACGGTTCCAGACAAGGCGCAAATCGATGATAATGTTAATACCTTAGCAAGACTTGCAACACCGTATGGGGCAGTTTTAGCATCAGCCCCACTCATAAAAACAGGGGACAGGACTCTTTTTTGCCGCTTCATTGCTAAAAACAGCCGTATAGAATGACTATACTTACTATTTTTACCTTCGAATCGTCTAAAAAATAGTCTCTGTCAGTGCCATGGTCGAATCCTATACAGCCCCTATATGATCCCCAAATAACTAAGGCTCATTATGACGAGCAGCGCAATCATTCCCAATGCTATTGAGCCAATAGCAGACCTACCGATTGATGATGGCTTGGCAGCGGCATTATTGAACAGTGTGGCTGAGTATGGCGCACAATTACACGGTCGGCGTGTTTGGCTGGCTTGTAGTGGCGGCCGTGATTCATTGACACTTGCGGCGCTATGCGTGCAGCTGTATCGTCAAGGTCAGCTGCCATTTTTACCACAGCTTTTACATGTCGATCATCGTCTGCAAGCCGATAGTCAGCATTGGGCTGTGCATGTCGCTAACTGGGCACAAGCGCAGCAGATACCATGTTATATTTTATCAGCACAAGTAAAAGGCCACGATGAGCAAGCAGCACGGCAAGCACGCTATGACGTCATGCGCGCGCATATCAATCAAGAAGACGTTTTGTTATTAGGTCATCATGCCGATGACCAAGCAGAAACCGTATTGATGCGGTTGATTCAAGGAGCAGGCGTCAACGGTCTGTCAGGTATGCAGCCTTGGCGAATACAAACGCAAGGCGCGCATCGAATAGCGTTGTGGCGACCTTGGCTCACTGTACAGCGTGCTAGTATCAGTGCCTATGCCCAGTGTTTAAAGTTGCCTTATATCGATGATCCTACCAATAATACTGGCGATAATGTCCGTAGTGGACTGCGACGTGACATCATGCCAGTATTGGCAAAATACAATCCAAATGTCATAGATAATATTGCTCGTAGCGCCCAGCTATTAGGTGATGCAGAAGCAACCATCCGAGCACAAGCCGTACAAGACTTGCAACAGACGGTCATGAGTTCATTGCAATTGCCTCCAGCACAACGGGTGCTAAATATTGATGAGCTAGAGACGTTACCTCTTTATCGCCAACGCCAACTACTGCACTATTGGTTAGGACAAGATGAGCCATTACCGCCCACCAAGCAATTGATAGATGAGGTATTAGGGCTAAGTCAGCGTAAGGATCATGACCATCAAACTGAGCTGTTTTGGCAAGGTCGCAAGCAGTCATATATCATTCGTCGCTATCGTCAGCAGCTGTATCGCCTAAGCAGTGAGTGGTTGACGTGGCTCAAGATGCCGCTTGAGGCACAAACGTATAACTTATCTGATCTCATTGTGGCTGCTGCTCATTCAGCGGACAATCCCTCCGTCTCAATCTCTTTACGTACAAGCAAGCACTTTACTTGGCAAGTGCAAATGCTGCCACACGCATTGGCGGAAATGTTAAAAATTGACACAGACAAAGTTGAGATTAAAATTGCGCCATTAGATCGGCAGCAGCGCGTACAAATTGCAGGGTCATCACGTCCTCAGTCAGGCAAAAAATTATACCAAACACTTGGAGTGCCTATATGGTTACGCGAGAGTTTGGTTGTGGTCAGTGTGGTTTTATTGAATGAAGAAAGCACTGAGCAAAGTAAAAATGAGTCAGTAAAGGATATTCCTATATTATTAATGTCGCCCTTTGATAGTTGGATACTAGGCCAGATATTAGATTCTGACGATTTCATCCGTCATAGTGAAAATGATGCATTTTCTAAATACATTCACAATCATTTAAGCGTAGATAATAGCTGCTAAAAGCGTGGTTTGTACATGCTGTTTGCCTGGGGGTTCGTCAGCTTGAGACGCTGAGGCACTGTTCGAATTTATCAAACGATGGCAGTAGCAGTATGGTAAACTGAATGTCATTTTACCTATGATTGTGTTAGTTTGAACATCTTTGAATTTTTTGCGTAGGAGCGAAGTATGTCAGTATTGGATAATAAAAAAATCAGCTTTATCGGCGGCGGAAACATGGCACAAGCGCTTATTAGCGGGCTTGTGGGCTGCGGCATTAAGCCAAACCTTATCACGGTCGCCGATCCTAGCAGCGAGATCCGTGAGCAACTAGTGGCTAAAGGTTTAAATACCGTTGACCCAATGGCGGATGCCAAATCTGCTGTGGTCGATGCTGATATCGTGGTACTGGCCGTAAAACCACAAATGATGAAAGTGGTGGTTGGTGCTTTTGCTGATTCATTAGATACGCAATTAGTCATCTCAGTAGCAGCAGGTTTGTCAACTGACCTGTTGTCTAATATGTTGGGCGGCTATAGCAATATCGTACGCGCGATGCCCAACACGCCAGCTATGATTCAGATGGGTGCCACGGGTCTCTATGGTGCTGATAATATCTCAGCTGAACAAAAAGAGCTGGCAACTGCGGTGATGGAAGCGTCAGGGCTGGTCATGTGGGTTGAAAACGAAACGCACATGCATGCGGTCACAGCCGTATCAGGTTCAGCACCGGCTTACATGTTTTATTTTATTGAATCGATGGTCGATAGAGCGGTTGCTTTAGGCTTAGATCAAGAACAAGCATCGGCGCTGGCGCTGCAAACCATGATAGGTGCGGCAAAAATGGCCATGGATAGTGATGATGCGCCTGCTGAACTGCGTCGCAAAGTGACCTCACCGAATGGTACAACCCAAGCAGCGATTGAGTCAATGCAAGCCAATGACATCGGTCGCCAAATAGGTGAAGCCATGCAGGCTTGTTATGACCGTAGCCAAGCCCTAAGTGAAGAGATGAGTAAATAAACATCGATATCAGGCGCGTTATTTGCCAAAAGTGAATGACGCGCCTGTATGCCGCGCTTGCATGACACAGTACTAAGCATCTAATCATGACACTCGTCATCCCCAAACCTGTTAATAATGTCACATTGAGTAGCACTTCATGAACAACATGTTATTTCAAATCTTTGATTTGGTCACCACCTTCGCCATGATGTTGGTGTTTATTCGCTTTATGCTACAGTTTGCAGGCATGGATGCGAGCAATCCTATGATTGCGCCTGCTTATAAAGCGACCCATATTGTCGATGTGTTTGGGCGTATTTTTCCAACGGTTGCACAAGGGCGTATCAGTCTGGCCGCTATCGTGCTGATGTTTTTGATTCGCTTGATTGATATCTCTGGTAAAGCAGCATTAACGCATAAAGGCATTGCGCCTGTACCGTTATTTTTTACTGGTACAACCAGCTTGATCTTAGACTTTTTGCGCCTGTGTCGTTATTTGGTGATAGGGTCTATTATCGTCAGCTGGATTGTGGTGTTTACCAGATCTGAGCATCCAATTATCGGTATTATCATTAACCTCGCTGAGCCTATCTTGGCACCGTTTCGCCGTATCACACCAAACTTAGGCATGCTTGATTTATCGCCAATGGTCGCTTTCCTTGCTTTTTACTTGCTTGAAATCTTCATTGGTGGTTTGACAGCCAGCCTTATGCCAATGTTAGGTTAAACCAACGATTATCAGTTGAAGAAAAATTTACTACATCATAAAATACTCAAGTAAAAAGGCGCTCTATTTATAATAGAGCGCCTTTTTTGTGCCTAACTATTAATCGATTTTACTTTTCACTATCTCTAACAAAACGATTGGGTATTAATTGGGCTTGAGCATTATCAGGATGCGGTGCATCAGCAGCGCGCAAAGTTTGAGTAATCCAGCTGTCTGCTGTCTTGACGGCATTGACAAGCACATCTCCCATTGCCAAGCGCCCAGCGATAAAGCTGGCCAGTGAGCAGCCTGAGCCATGGAACTCACCCTCCAGACGTGGCAAAATGCTTTGATGCACCATTTCACCTTTTACATATAGATACTGCTCGATATCACCGCTATCAAAGTCGTGCGAGGTTTTCAACAATACCGCATAGGCACCCTGCGCGCACAATTTTTGCGCTCCAATATGCAAGTCTTGTTCACCGCTCAAAGCGCGAAGCTCGTGGGTGTTTGGGGTGATTAAGGTGGCATAAGGTAATAGCGCCCTAAAGGCGGTCACCAAGGTTTTTTCATCGCCTAAGCTGCCACCACTGTTGGCGACCAATACAGGGTCTAACACAAAAGGAGTGCCGTCAGCGATAACACGATCGGCAAACAAACGGGTCAGCATCGCAATATTGTCGGTGGTGCCAAGCATACCTGATTTGATAGTGGCAACAGGTAAGTCATCAAGTACGGTTGTGGCCTGCGCCTTTACCAAGCTTGCCGCACAAGCTTCAAAGCCAAACACTTGCTGCGAGTTTTGTATCGTAATCGCGGTACAAGCAATGGCGGCATGCGCGCCTGCTTGGCCGATAGCCTCGATATCTGCTTGTATTCCAGCACCGCCGGATGGATCCAATCCTGAAAAGCACAGTACCACTGGTCGCATAAAACTTCCCTTTACGTATTCCAAAATAAGTAACGAATACTATAGCCATCCATTACCAAAAAAGCCATAGCAGCCCAAATAGTAAGTTTAGATAATTCAGTCACCAGTTACGCACTACAATGTTGCGCATCCATTTTATTAAGTATCGACTAAATTACAGCTCAAATACTGATTTTTATCATTGTTTTACTCTTTAAAAGCTCATAAAGTCAGATAAATGAATAATTATGATAAAAGCAGCATTAAAACGGTAGACAACGCTTGCAATTCGTTTTGGCTTTGCTATAATACTCGCCCACGGCATAAGACGTATCGTTAGCATCGATACTGTGTTTATAGTTATTTTATAAGCGTTTTATATCGTTCGGTGAAGTGGGTGAGTGGCTGAAACCAGTTCCCTGCTAAGGAACCATACGTGTAAGCGTATCGAGGGTTCGAATCCCTCCTTCACCGCCATTTATTCAGTTGTTGTTAGAGTAGTATCGCAGTATATTGGCGTTAACGACCTTTAATTTTATTAAAAAAATTAATTTGATTTTAATAAAAAAAGATGTTGACACAAGCGATATTATCTATATAATGACCAACCTAATTTACTGCAAATGTTTTTAACTATGCAGTAAGTGATGTGCAAAGTACGCGCTTGTAGCTCAGTTGGATAGAGCACTTGGCTACGAACTAAGGGGTCGGGAGTTCGAATCTCTCCAAGCGCACCATTTGCATAATAGCTTATTTATAAGCTTAAGAAACACTAAATTAATCGCCTGTCTCATGACAATTCGGCGATTTTTTTATGTCTGCTATTTTTGTCTGATGTCGTTATGATGTGGCTAAGTGGCATCTTAGGATAATGTACGATACAGCCGTGAATTACGGTACAATAGAGTCACTATTCACTGCTTGCTATGAGCTTTTACCATGCCAAAGAGTTTACCTAAACGCCCGTCAAAAGCTGCCACTAAATCAAAGACTCAACATCATCCCTCTATGCAGCAAATCTCTGATGAAGAACCGACGATTGCTAAGCCAACGACACGCGTCGTGGCCATTCTTTATGATGGTATGTTAATTTTGGCGTTGCTATTCTTAGTGGGAACGGCGTTGACTGTAATTGGTACGTTGCTGACTATGGAGACGGGCACGCAATCATCGCAAGCGCAGTCATTGCCTACATGGTATCAGAACGTTATCATGACACCGTCTTTTGTACTGACGCTGGTGGCTTTTTATGGGTTGTTTTGGCGCCGCGGTGGGCAAACCCTAGGTATGCAAACATGGCGATTAAAAACGGTGAATAACTCAGGTCATTTGCTGACGTGGGGACAGTCTTTTAAGCGGATTTTGGCGGCTTGTTTGATGCCATTACTTTTTGGCATTATTGGCAGTTTAATCGGTGGCTCACGCGCTTTACTATTAACCAGTGCTTTTTTGGGTTTAATATTTAACTATGTGTTTTGCTTGTTCAATCGACGCGGCTTAGCGATGCAAGACATGCTATCCAACACCATTACCCTCAAAATGCCAAAAGTGGCGCATGAAGGGTTATGGCGTGGTTTTAAAAACCGCAAAAAAAATCAGTAACTTTATCAATGTATAAATGAGCTAAACTGATAAAATTTAAGTGGCTTAGCGTTTGCTGCTCTAAAGACTGAAAACTACATATTGACGGTTTGAATTAACCATCCTGTGTAACCCACAAAGAAGAGCACCAATGTAGTGCCAGCAATACGACCAAATGGACGTTTTGTCATATAGGCAAAGACGCACAGTACCATAAGCAACAAAGTAATTAATCCCATTGTTAGCACATCACGAGACAAAATAACGGGATTGACAGTGATCGGTACTATAATTGCGGCGAGACCGACGACACCCAACGTATTAAATATGTTAGAGCCAATAATATTGCCCAGTGCCATGTCGTGCTCGCCTTTGCGTGCTGCGGACAAGCTTGATACCAGTTCAGGTAATGACGTACCAACAGCGACAATCGTTAATCCAATGATCAGCTCGCTGAGTCCCCAAAACGTTGCCAGTTCGACGGCACCCCAAACGATCGCCCGTGAGCTTATCACCAGCATTAATATACCAATGAATAAGCTGCCGATACCTCGTGCAACGCTTGGTTCTATATGATGTGGATCAGTACTCTCTACTATCACATCATCTTCATGCTCATGATAGCCTTCGCGTAGGCTGAGCACAATCTGCATTCCTAATACAACGACTAATAACGCAAATAATATGAGACCATCGGTTAAGCTTAGCATCCCATCTCGCAGCTGCCATGCGGCTACTGCTGTAACTATCACTAGAAGAGGCAGATCGCGCTTTACGATGGCCTTACGAATGATAATAGGACTGATCAGTACTGTGGCGCCCAGTACTAAGGCAATATTGATAATGTTAGAGCCATAAGCGTTACCCAATGCCAACTCAGGGCTGCCTTCTATCGCTGCTAGCACTGACACTACCAGCTCAGGTGCTGACGTACCTATTCCTAATATCAAAACACCGATTAAGAAGCTAGGTACTTTAAACCTCTTTGCTAAAGCTGTCGCCCCATCAATAAAAACATCCGCACTCCAAACCAAAATTGCCAATCCAACCAGTATTGCAATCACTGCCAACCACATTCGTATATTTCCTTATTTGTCATAAAAAGTATAAGTTCGCCATATAAAATGGCAAAAAAAAGCTGAATCTTAATTTGGATCCAGCTTTTATATTAGCATAAAGGTTTTAGTAAAATAATAATAATAATTTCAACGGTTTAGGTGATTATCTACCCTTGCGTTATCCAAAACCTCCTTTGCTCCGTCATTTTAAGCCACTTGCACAGGAATGATATTGGCAGTGTCTTTAACCGTATTGTCTTCGTTGCAATAGACCAATTTTGGCTGATACGTCGATGCTTCTACTTCATCAAAATGAGCATAAGCACAGATAATCACGATGTCACCTAAATCTGCCATATGAGCCGCAGCACCATTTAACGAGATGATTCCAGAGCCTGCTTCAGCACGGATAGCATAGGTGCGAAAGCGTTTGCCATTGGTCACATTATAGATGTCGATGGACTCATTCTCGCGCAGACCAGCAAGATCCAATAAGTCACCGTCGATACCACATGAGCCTTCATAATGAAGTTCGGCATGAGTGACGCGAGCACGGTGTAATTTGCATTTAAGCATATTAAGTAGCATAAGTTGCTTCCTTGGCGTAACGGAGATAATTTAACTAAATCAAATGGTTAATGGGGATTGACTTGCTAAAATAAAAGGCCACTATAACGGACGTGCTATTTATTCAGGCATTTTAAAGCTATTGATCTGTGAACGTGCTTTTTCGACATCACCATCTAGCAACAACGGTAATGCCTCAAAAGCCGCTGTCAATGCGCTGTCGATGGCAATTTGCTCGTCGGGAGATGCTTTGGACAGGACATGCCCACTGACTTTAGACTTGTGACCAGGGTGACCGATGCCCACACGCAAGCGATGAAAGTCATTGCCGATATGGGGAGTAATATCACGTAGACCATTATGACCACCATGACCGCCATCGGTTTTGAGCTTGATACTACCTGCTGGAATATCTAGCTCATCATGGGCAATCAACAATTCGTCATTTTTGATGCCATAAAATTTCACCATGGGCACGACTGACTGACCAGACTTATTCATAAAAGTCAGTGGCATGAGCAGACGCACATCAGATCCGTGAATTTGCCCGCGCCCTGTCACTCCATGAAATTTTTTGTCATGAGCGAGAGTGATATTAAACTGCTGAGCCAAATGATGGACAAACCAAAATCCAGCATTGTGACGCGTAAACATATACTGCTGACCAGGATTACCAAGACCGACAATAAGCTTTATGGCCATAAAAACACCCTGCTTGGATTTAGTAAATGAGTGATGAGGTTTGTCACAGCACAAGTCACAGTCGATTTCTATCAAAAAGAAGGCGCTATCGCCAAAAATTCTTTATCTTTATCTGACTAATCGTTGTTTTCAAACCTTAGTTACAAAAACAGCAGGAGATATGAATCACCTGCTGTTTTCTTGACTGAATATCTCATTAACCATACACACTACCATAGGTAGCTATATGGTTGGATGATTATTCGCCGTCTTTGTTGTCTTCAGCGTCAACTTCGCCATTTTGCTCAGTAGCAGGTACTTCGTCCGCATCCACGTCGTCAGCAACTTCGTCAACTTCTTCAACCGTTGGTGGCTGCATGTTAACGATAGTGCGATCATGGCCATCTTCTAGCTCAAGCTCATGGATAACCACACCTTCAGGAAGGGTGATGTCTGATAAACGGAACAAATCACCGATTTCCATACCAGATACGTCTACTTCTAGGTACTCAGGTAACTGTGATGGTATGCAGATGATTTCGATATCAGATACTAGTGTAGATAGTACACCAGCAGCAGCAGTACCTGGCGCATCTTCACGACCAACAAAATGCACAGGAACATTCATGTGGATTTTTTGACCTTTTACAACGCGCTGAAAGTCAGCATGCATTGGGAAGCCTTTAGCAGGGTGACGTTGCAAGTCTTTAATAACGGCTTGATGTTCTACGCCGTCAACAGTGATAGTCAAAATATGTGAGAAGAATGCTTCGAATTCAAGTGCTTTTACTAGCTCGTTGATTTTGATAGAGATAGAAGTAGGTTCTTCGTTACCACCATAGATGATAGCAGGCACTAGGTTCTGCTTACGTAGGCGGCGGCTCGCACCTTTACCTTGTTGTTCAGCAGAACGATTAACGGCGTTTAGTTCAAAATGATTAATGCTCATGGATATAATCCTATAAAAAGAATGATGAAGTGTCTGGTCATAAAAAAGTGGATTTGCGACCAATCCACTAATACGTGATGATAGCTATGATTTATCGTTGCATAAAAATTGCACAATTTCCAAATATAGCCATTTGCTTACTAATAGTGATTTTTATGATAACAATTAACATAATAGTCGCTATTATTCAGCATGATCAGCACTTTTAATAATGCCAACCTAATGAAATCAAATAAAAGGTCGGCACAGGCGCGCATTATACGTGTTTTTATAACAATAATAAAGACCTACGCAAAATGACTGTGCAACACGAATAGGCAAAAAAGCGCCAAGTAGTTACACTTGACGCTTTAGTTGTACTTCTTTTATTTTGAACCGACTGTATTAAGAATCAAACATTGCACTAATAGATTCTTCGTTATTGATACGGCGTAAGCTCTCAGCCAGCATCGGTGCAATGCTTACCTGACGGATTTTGCTACAAGCTTTAGCAGCATCTGATAATGGAATCGTATCGGTCACGACTACTTCATCTAACGCCGACTCACTGATGTTTTTTAGTGCGTTGCCTGATAAGACAGGGTGGGTAATATACGCCAATACACGACGTGCGCCATTTGCTTTTAGGGCTTCTGCTGCTTTACATAACGTGCCAGCGGTATCGACCATGTCATCCACAATCACGCAATCACGGTCACGAACGTCACCAATGATATGCATGACTTGTGATTCATTGGCACGGGCACGGCGCTTATCAATAATTGCCATGTCGGTATCACCCAATTGCTTGGCCATCGCGCGCGCACGAACCACACCGCCGACGTCAGGTGAGACGACCATGATATTGTCATAATCTTGTTTTTGTAGGTCGTTCAATAGCACAGGTGTGCCATAGATATTATCAACAGGAATATCAAAGAACCCCTGAATCTGATCTGAATGCAAATCGACCGTCATCACGCGATCGATACTGACGATGTTCAACATATCAGCGACTACTTTGGCTGAGATAGGAACGCGAGCTGAGCGTGGACGGCGATCTTGACGGGCATAACCAAAATAAGGCATGACGGCGGTAATACGGCCAGCACTAGAGCGACGCAAAGCATCGGCCATCATCATGATTTCCATTAAGTTATCGTTGGTTGGTGCACAAGTAGGCTGCATGATAAACACGTCTTTACCACGAACGTGTTCTTTGATTTCCACGGCAATTTCGCCATCAGAAAAACGCGTGATGTCAGCTTTACCAAGAGGTATATGAAGATGATCGGCTACGGTTTTTGCTAATTCAGGGTGGGCATTACCCGTAAAAATCGCCAAATAAGGCATGACAGAAGTCCTATTGATTGACTCAAGCAGCGACCGCTAAGCAGTGTCAAACTGCTCAAATTCAGAAAAGAGTGGTGAAAAGTTTTGATGACTACTATTACAGTAAAAAATGGCAGGGGTAGCTGGACTCGAACCAACGGATGTCAGGATCAAAACCTGATGCCTTACCAACTTGGCTATACCCCTGTAATGTCTAGGCTGCGACTGTCCGATATCTAATAGCAACTTTATAATAATTACGCTTAGAATGGCGTCACGACCTGTCAGTTATCTAAAAAACGGATAAACCGTTTAAAACATAACTTTTCCCTAGCGGTGTCCATTGCGAACTATACCGAAACTGGGATAACGTTGTCAATGACATTAAGATAACAGGCTGTTTATAAGCCGTCTATAATCAATACATATCAAACGCTTTGAACTTAAAAGTGGCAGGGGTAGCTGGACTCGAACCAACGGATGTCAGGATCAAAACCTGATGCCTTACCAACTTGGCTATACCCCTATTGAGGCGACCTATTATAAGTAAATTTTCAGACTTTGCAAGTCATTTGCGCTTTTTTTGGATTTTATTCGTAATTGATTGATACGAGTATTATTTCAGTAAGTGAAGCTTGTTAACGTAATCACTGTTTTCATTTAGACCAGTGGTGGTTTAGAAGTTACAGTTTTTGCGCATATTCCCAGCTAAATATCCTGCACAAGGCGCGTCTTTAACCCACTTTGCCAAAAGCGGTTTATCGGTAGCCACACTCGCATCCAACGGTAAAAATACCGCGCTACCAGAGCCAGTCATGCGTGCTGTACCAAGTGCTTGTGGTTCTAAACCTTGTAAATGCTTCAATGCCTCATCGACCGCAGGCGCAAGACTTGTCACCACTGGCGTAAAGACATTTTGATAAGCTATGCTTAGATGTTGCAAATATTCATTGGACTGGTTTTTAATGGTTTCAATCGATAGAGGGTGGATATCGCGCTGTAGTTTGGGATGGGTGAACAGCTTGGCAGTATTCACATGCGCGTTTGGTGTGAGAATCAAATAGTGCTGGTCGGGTAAATCAATGTCAGTCAATTGCTCGCCAATACCTGTGCCGATGGCATCTTGACCAAAAATAAAAATGGGTACATCCGCGCCTACTTTCGCACCAATTTTTATAAGCTCGTCACGATTGAGATTAAGCTGCCAAACGTCATTAAGTACAAGCATGGTCGTTGCCGCATTGGACGAACCTCCACCTAACCCTGCGCCCATTGGCAACTGCTTGTCTAAAGTAATGTGGACTGGTGGTAGCTGGTCAGGTAGGGCCTCTAACTGTACGGCAGCGACCAGCAATGCGCGCGCTGCCTTAAATATTAGATTGTCCTCTAGGCTGGTCGTGATGGCTTCTGCGCCAGTTAACACGAGTAATTGACGGCAAATCTTATCAATATCTAATGGATTATCTGTAGTCGATAATGCGGCATTCTCCATGACTGAAAAATGCAAATAATCACCCCAATTAAGCAAGCGAAAAACCGTTTGCAAATCATGATAGCCATCAGCCCGCTTGCCAGTGATATGCAAAAACAAGTTGATTTTTGCTGGTGATAAGCGGGTGAGAGTAGAGGCAGGCGGTACGGCTAAGTTTTCGGTCATAAACAACTATCTTGATAAGCAGGGTTTATTCGGTAAAGGTCTCACGGTCGATTGATGACTGATTAATGGTTAATCGTCATGACGACCTTGTTGCCTTGTGGTTGAACAGCACTGATCTTGCTTGGTAATTTATCAGCGCCACTGTAGGTAAAGCTGGCACGCCAATCGCCATTGACCGAACTGATTAAACGGTTTTGTGCATCGAGTTGCGGTTCGCTGTCTGAAGGGGCAGGACGACCAGATATCCAGTATGGCATTTGCGAAATAGGTGCTTGCCAGCCTGTGGCTTTTTTCAATAATGTCTCAGGATCATCGGCTGTCAAGGTGCCTGTTTTTTCACTGACCAATGTGGCCGTTTGCCCGTTGTATTCGATGTTGGTTTTACCGATACCCAGCGCCCCAATCAGTTCAATCGCAAAACGATCTTTTTCTTGTCCCCATGCATAAAACGCACTACCACCTTGGGTTCCCGTGCTGTCATTAGCAGGAGTCGTCACGCCAATCTTGCCCGTGATATTAAAACTTTCAAGCTTTTGTGGTTGTGCTGTGTTTTGACCTTGCATGGGAGTCGGCTGAGCGGCGGCACTGCCGGTTTTTAGTGACTGACAACCAGACGTGATTGCGATCGCTGTGGCCATGGCAGTGAATAGGGTTAACTTATTAGGTTTATAAGGAGCGGTTAGTACCGACATGATGTTTCCTCAAAAATGGACAAATTTATAAAGATACTGGGGCGTGTTCTCAATTCAAACGATAATATCTAAATGGTCATAAAAATGGCTAAATTTTGCCAAACATCGTCAAATAGCTGATTAATATCCCGATATTATTTGCGCTATTTTCCTCGTTTGACCGCAATTTATCTCATTTTTATGACCATTTTTAAAATAAGAACACGCCCTAGCTTAAATCTTATTTGTTACTCAGTTATGCGTGGCTGTTAGCTTCTTATACATGCCTTGTAATCATAAGACTTCAATACTGTATCTTGTATAACATGCCCTAATATAATTGTATGCGGTCATTAATATTGTGCTGGCCGAATGAGAACCGTTGCTGCAAGTCTGTGAGTAATGATTCGACTTTTTCATTGTCACCTAAGCCTTGATAGGCGCGCAGTAGCAAAGTTCCTGAGCGTAATGTAGGCAAGACATCATAAGGTGTCTGTAGATAGTCGATGACTTGCTGATAGTTTTTGTTGGCTAAGGCGTTGCTTGCCAGCACATTGAGCGCTTGTAACTGTAGCTCATTATCATAACGTGGGTCATCGTAGCGAATTTGCATAATAGACGTTGCCAGTGCCAAACCTTGTTCAGAGCGACGATCATTGGCCAGTAGTAGCTGAGCGTAGCTAAGCTGATAAGCCAAATTGCTAGGATCTAGCGTTTGCAAATGATTGAGCAATGCTCGTTTGACAACATAATCATTCTGATCATCAAGTAACTGCGTGCGTGCAAACAATAACGGCTCATTGTCAGGGTACTGACGTGCCGCCTGCGTTAATAGCTGTAAGGCTTCTTCTGGCTCATTTTGCTGCCATAAAATATCGGCTTGTAGCACGAATGTATCAGGCGCAAAAACCGTAAAGTCTTTACGCAGTTTTTCTAGGGTGGCGATGGCAGCATCGACATTGTCGTTAAGCAATTCAAAAGCCACCACTTTTTTGCGCGCTTCTAGCACTAAGTCTTTTTGCATGACACCGTTGAGATAGTATTTGGCTTGTTCAAAACGCTGCTGGCGCTCGGCACTGATACCAAGATAATAATAAGCTTGATCAAGGTAAGAGGGAGATTTGGCGAGCATATTGAGCAGCTGGTCAGCGCTCTCGTATTTTTCAATATCCAAACTGACCAATGCAGCTAGCAAGGTGATTTCGGCGTCATCACTAAAGCGATTGTGTGCTTCAAGCAACAACTGCCATGCTTTTTGGCTTTGCTTTAAATCCAGTAAATAGCGAATCTCATATAGATATAGGCTTTTATCATCAGGATTACGCAGGCGAGCTTGACTGACATAATTGATTACGGTTTCAGCCGTGACAATTTTGCGCAATATATCGGCTTTTAAGGTAATAAAAGGCACATAATCCGGTTGACGCTCTAATGCGCGGTTGATATGGACAATAGCAATTTCAGGCTCGTTAAACTGATAAAGCAAACCTGCTTTTAAGACCGACAACGAGGCATTTTGTTCGCTATCTATGGGCTGTAATGCGGCGAGGAGTTCGCGTTTGTCCTCATCATTGTTGGGATAGATGCCAATCAAGATTTCACTTAAGTCTGCGCGCGGATCATAACGCAAAATACGATTTAGCGTTTCACCAGCGAGCAGGTAATCATGTGCTCGAAGCGCTAAATGCGCCACATAAAACCAAGCAGGTACGTGATCAGGGTTTTGGTCTTGCCATGATTTGGCAAACTGTAATGAGTTCTCAACCCGATCAGTGCGTAAAGATAGGCTAAGTGCTCTCTCAAATACTGCTGTCGCATCGTCCTTGAAAGATTGCTGCTTATAAATAGTCAGTGCTCGTTGCTGGTTTCCACGATCTGCGGCAAACTCCGCATCCAATAGCGCATACAAGCTTGGCTCGCTCAGCTCAGGTTGCCATAAGCTTGCTGGTGCTAAGCCATTAATATTCTCTACATTGTCTGTTTGCGGCGCACTTTTATAAACACGTGTGCCAGTCAAGACGCTGTTATTGAGCGTGTTGTCACTTTGGCTGGCGAGTGATACTTTGGCAGCATTTGCCTTTGGAGAGACTTTTGGATGACTGGCATGGACGGGTGTTGATAGGCACAGACAAACAGCCAACGATAATGTTAGCTTGTAATATTGGTACAACCGTTCAATAACGATCTCTAATAAGTCACGAAGGCTAGATTGCTCGCCATGTGCGCGTTGAGATCGAAACTGTGATCGAAATAATGATCCAAAAAAAATCATAGATAGCCGCATTCGCCCATTGCTTTATCTATAGGTAACATACAGACAAAGCAATTATATGTTAATCATTTTAAACCAAATATTGATAACGAGTACTCATGGTAATCATTATATGAGTAGATAGATGTGATAAACAATAGTGCCCGTGTTACTGCCATTTAGTCGCTCTCGTTCAGATTGAGGACATGCCCTAGTATCGACTATATAAAAATATAGCAAGTTAGCGGGTCGTAAGCGAATAATTTATGCCTATTTCTATTGCCCTTCGCTAAAATTCAACGATTGGTTTTATAAATCATATAGGTAGTTGATTTGTTAAATTCGTGCCCAGATACAAGCAAATAGCCGCCATAGATGGGTGAGTGTTAATTAAAGCTGGCAATAATGATATAATAAGCGGTTTTTAGGGTCTTCCCCTCAGCGCTGTCGTCAAAAACTGTCTTTTAAAAATAATAAGATAGCTTGGCTGGCAGGTGAGCGTCATGTTTATGGTCTATCAATAATGAGATTAGTGGTCATTGGAGTCAATCACAAAACTGCACCAGTCGCTCTACGAGAGCGCTTGGCACTTGTGGGCGACGATGTAAATGTCGCTCTCAAGCAGCTAGAGGCGTTCACTGATGGTTGTGTGATTGTGTCGACCTGTAATCGTACTGAGATTTACGCGCTAGTCCCGCAGAACCTAACGTTGCAAAATCCAGAATCACCATCTAGAGAGACGCAAGGCGCAGAAACAGCTGCGCAGGCAGTTACTAATCCGACATTTAGTAGCAGTGCCAATATCTCCTCTGCTGTCATCAGCGCTCACATTGTCAAAATTAAAACATGGCTGGCCAATTTTAAGCAGTTGCCACTCACTGAGATTGACTCCTATCTCTATGTGCATCGTGATACTCATGCCTTAACCCATTGGCTCAGAGTCGCCGCTGGGCTGGACTCGATGATATTGGGTGAGCCGCAAATACTGGGGCAAATCAAGCGCTCAGTACACCTTGCGCAAGATCAAAAAGCATTGAGTAACCAGCTCGGCTGGATCGTCGATCAAGTGTTTGCAGCGGCAAAGCGTGTGCGCAATGAGACCAAAGTTGGGGCACAAGCTGTATCGCTCAGTTTTGCGGCGGCTAAGCTAGTCACGCAAATATTTGATGACTTGCCCAGTCGCACCTTGCTGGTTGTCGCGGCAGGTGAAATGAATCGCTTGGTCGCGACTCATATCGCTGGACTTGGGGTAGGGCGCGTGATCATTTGTAACCGCAATCCTGAGCGAGCAGAGGCGTTGGCTGCTGAACTGCGTCATCCTGACCGCCGAGTGGAAGTCAGAACATTACAAGACTTACCGCATATACTGGCAGAAGCCGATATTGTCAGCAGTTGTAGTGGCAGTATGGATATGTTGATTGATAAAAACATGACGTTGCAAGCGTTAAAGCGTCGTCGCTATCAGCCCATGCTGATGATTGATTTGGCTGTACCTCGCGATATCGACGCCAATATTAGTCGAATAGATGACGTTTATCTGTATTCTGTCGATGATTTACAACACGTTATTGCAGGTAATATTGAGCAACGTCGACAAGCGGCAGTGGATGCCGAACTACTGGTTAGTCAGCTAGTCGTTGAGATTGATCGTCGTTTTCGAGTGCGGCAAGTAGGTAAAGACATTCAGCAATATCGCGTGCGTACCCATGATCAAGTGGACAAGCTACTACACGAATCCATTGCCAAGTTACAGCAGGAAGATGTTAATCCTGAGGACATTCTCCTTGAGTTATCACACCGTTTGACTCAGACATTAACGCACGCCCCATCAAAGCTCATGCGCAAAGCCGCTCGAGAAGGGGATAGCGACTTGCTGGATTTTGTGGTATCAGGATTGCAAGATGCCCACCGCGGTCGTTAATTGTCGTCTACGCCTTATCAAAAAATCTCACGTTTTCCACGCTCTATCGTTATGTAAACATATCGTTGTCAACCTATAATATCAATGCTAATATCAAACTGTTATGAGTATCATAAGTGCTGATAATTTTTTGTTATAGTTGATTCTAAATAAAATAGATACCTTATATTTTAATGCTGAACTGGGTTGAATTTTTCTGGCTTGCTATGCTTTTGCAGACAAAGGCCGCGAAACTTCTTGTTTAAAGATAAGCATTCCAGTCCCGTTGACTCTTTTTTATCCTGAACTCACTATATAAGCCAACTGTTTTTCTCTAACCAAATGTGAGAAGCATCAAATTACCTAACCATTAACTGGGAGCATTCCATGACTGCATTACGTCAAGACATTGATCCAAACGGCTTATTAGAATATTCCGTGGTCTACACTGACCGCGCGCTCAACCACATGTCTAAAGCCTTTCAGCAAGTGATGAATGACCTATCTAACGATTTAAAGTCGGTCTATAACGCTGAAGCTGTCGTGATTGTGCCTGGTGCTGGAACTTATGGTATGGAAGCGGTTGCGCGCCAATTGGCACAGAATGAAGACTGCTTAATCATCCGTAATGGCTGGTTTAGCTATCGCTGGACACAAATTTTGGAAAAAGGCAAAATCGCTAAGTCATCTACCGTGTTAACCGCGCAGCGTACGGACGATAGTGAGTTGCCAAAACCCTTTGCGCCAGTTGATATCGACACGGCTGTGGCGACAATTAAAGCAGACAAGCCCGCCGTTGTTTTTGCTCCGCATGTTGAAACCTCATCGGGTATTATCTTATCAGCAGATTATATTAAAGCCTTGAGTGACGCTGTCCATAGCGTGGGTGGTTTGTTGGTTATTGACTGCATCGCCTCAGGTTGCGTGTGGCTGGATATGGAAGATTTGGGCATTGACGTTCTTATCAGCGCCCCACAAAAAGGCTGGAGCAGTACCCCATGCGCGGGTTTAGTGATGCTAAGTGATGCCGCCGTCAAAAAAGTAGACAGCACCGAATCTGATAGCTTTAGCCTAGACCTAAAACAGTGGTTAAACATCATGCGTGCTTATGAAAATGGCGGACATGCTTATCATGCAACCATGCCGACAGATAGCTTGCGTCAATTCCGCGATACCATCTTAGAAGCTAAAAACATTGGCTTCGATAAACTGTGTGATGCACAGTGGGAATTGGGCAATCGTATCCGTAAAATTTTGGCAGAAAAAGGCGTTGAAAGCGTCGCGGCCAAAGGCTTTGAAGCGCCAGGCGTGGTCGTCGCTTATACCGATCGTGACAATATGCATAAAGGCAGTGCCTTCGCTGCCGCGGGTATGCAAATCGCTGCTGGCGTCCCCTTAAAAGTAGGCGAGCCTGATAATTTTAAAACGTTCCGTTTGGGTCTATTTGGTCTTGATAAACTAACCGATGTGGATGGTGCGGTACAGCGTTTTGAATCGGCGCTTGACGAAGTGCTGGCTAAATAGCACTCATTCAAACAGCATGATTGGCGATATCTGGCTTAAAAACTACTGAGCCTATGTAATTGTACTGAACCTATATAACTATGATGTGGGTTCAGTATTTTTTTACCTTTTCATTATATTTTATAATATAATGTATTAATATAAAATGAATAATGAATCTACTTTTAATCATAATCCGTTTAGGTACATGTCATGAGTATAGAAATAGACTGGCAAGCATTTACCCCAATCTCTTTAGTCGGTGGTCTGATACTGGGCGTCGCGACGGTCATACTGCTGCTGGGTATCGGCCGTATTGCTGGTATTAGTGGTATTTTCTCAAGTTTGCTGAAGCCCAAGCGGGTGGAGATGTGGCAGGTGCTATTTATACTGGGTCTTGTCGTCTCGCCATTGTTATATGGTTTGGTCAGACCGTTACCTGATGTAGAGATTAGTACGTCTTTGCCATTGCTCATTGGGGCAGGACTGCTGGTCGGCTTTGGTACGCGTCTAGGCTCAGGCTGTACCAGCGGGCATGGCATTTGCGGTAATGCGCGACTGTCACCACGCTCGATGGCGGCAACGGCAACCTTTATGTTATTTGGTATCGTGACGGTCTATATCGGTCGGCATGTCTTAGGATTAATTTGAAGAACATAGCCGCACGTTGCGAAGACAGTGTTTGGTACGATTCACACAAGACCATAGTGAGACAGAGCAATGCTAAAAAATATAATTGGATTACTGGCGGGATTATTATTCGGCTTTGGACTGCTGATATCTGGCATGACTGATCCTGTTAAAGTACAAGGGTTTTTGGATGTTTTTGGCGCGTGGGATATCTCTCTTGCGCTGGTAATGGGTGGCGGCTTAATAATCGCGATTATTGGCGTGCAGCTGGCCAAGCTTCAACCAAGCAGCTGGATTGGTACGTCAATTGATATGCCAAGCAAAACCACTATTAATAAAAGATTGCTTATCGGTGCTATGCTGTTTGGGATTGGTTGGGGGCTGGTCGGTATTTGCCCAGGGCCAGGTATTGTGCTGTTAGGGACGGGGCAGTGGCAAGCATATATATTTATCCCAGCGATGGTGATGGGTATGTTGATTTATCAATGGTTTGAGCCTAAGCCTGGGTAAGGCTTTGATTTGCTACCTATAGTTGAAATACTTGAAAGTCGCTACAGTATTGCTGGTGTAAATTTTTTGCAGCCTCTGGCAGCAACGGCACAGCAAGCAAGAAAAATTTGCATCAGCAGTACATGTTGTATCGATATTGCTTTTCACCGACTATAGAGCAAGTAGTTTGACGAACATAGTGCTCACTCATCAGTCGCTTGTCTGCGTAGCTGAGAATAATGGCGGTGTGTTACGATGACAGTAACGCTAACTCCTATCGCATGTTTAGTCTCACAACCGCTTCATAAGGAAAATGATATGCCAGCCAGCTCGACTGCCAATACGATTGACACTGCCAGCACCAACGAACATTATCCGCATTTGTTCGAGCCGCTAGATTTGGGCTTTACCACGCTAAAAAACCGTTTGGTCATGGGTTCTATGCATACTGGACTTGAGGATCGTTTTTATAATTACGGTAAACTGGCTGCGTATTTTGCGGAGCGTGCCAAGGGCGGCGTCGCCATGATGATTACAGGCGGTATCTCGCCTAACCGTGAAGGCTGGTTACTTCCTGCTGGCGGCACGATGAACACAAAAGCTGACGTGATGAATCATCAGCGTGTCACCCGTGCGGCACACAAATACGACAGCAAAATCATCATGCAGATCTTGCACAGTGGTCGTTACGGATATCATCCATTTGTGGTGTCGTCAAGTCCGGTCAAATCACCCATATCACCTTTTAAACCACGCAAAATGAGTATCAAAAACATTGAGCAAACGGTGAAGGATTACGCTCGATCCGCAAAACTTGCCAAGCAAGCGGGTTATGATGGCGTTGAAATCATGGGGTCTGAGGGCTATTTGCTAAATCAATTTTTGTCGCGTCACGTCAATAAACGTACGGACATTTATGGTGGTGATATTCAGGGTCGTATGAAATTTGCTGTCGATGTGGTGAAAGCCATACGCGAAGCAGCAGGAGAGGATTTTATTATCCTGTTTCGCCTGTCCGTGATTGATTTGGTCAAAGATGGCAATGTTATGGATGAAGTTATCACTGTCGCCAAAGCTCTAGAAAAGGCGGGCGTGACCATCATGAATACTGGCATTGGCTGGCATGAAGCGCGCGTACCGACCATCGTTACCAGCGTGCCACGAGCTGCCTTTGTTGATTTTAGCGCTGAAATTAAAAAGCATATCAGCATCCCTATGATGGCGGCCAATCGTATCAATATGCCGGATACGGCTGAAGAAATCATCGCCAATGGTCAAGCAGATATGATTCAGATGGCGCGTCCGTTCTTAGCCGATGCAAATTGGGTTAATAAAGCCAAAAATGGCCAAGCAGAGCGCATCAATACCTGTATCGCCTGTAACCAAGCCTGCCTTGACCATACCTTTGAGCACAAACGCTCGACCTGTTTGGTCAATCCACAAGCGTGCTACGAGACTGAATTGGTCTATAAAAAGGCAAAAAAACCCAAAAAAGTCGCGGTCATTGGCGGCGGCGTTGCTGGTATGTCAGCGGCGCACGTGGCGGCGCTACGCGGTCATGAAGTCACACTATTTGAAGCCAAAGACATCTTGGGCGGACAGTTTAACTACGCCAAAGTTATCCCTGGTAAAGAAGAATTCTTTGAGACGATTCGCTACTATATCAATGAGCTTGCGCACTTAGGTGTTGAGGTTAAACTCAATACCAAAGTCGATAAAGCCATGTTAGAAAAAGCCAAATTTCATCATGTCATCGTCGCGACAGGTGTGGTGCCAAGAAGCTTAGCAGGTAAGCTTGAAGGGGCAGATATGCCACAAGTGATGAGCTATGCTGAATTGCTCTCTGGTGAAAAATCAGTCGGTGATACCGTTGCGGTCATTGGTGCAGGTGGTATTGGTTTTGATGTTAGTGAGTATCTCACCGCTCGTCATGGTCAGCCGCTTGATGAACTGGGCCCTGAGTTGCTAAAAGATCCAAGCTATCGTCCAAAAGCGCAATCGATTAGTGAGTGGCGCGAAGAGTGGGGCGTGACTGGTGATACCGACTATCAAACTGATGGCGGACTAATAAAGCCTGAAGCCATTAAACCTATCCGCCAAGTCTATCTCATGCAACGTAGTAAAGGTCGCTTGGGTAGCGGTCTCAATAAAACCTCTGGCTGGGTACATCGTGCTCACGTCAAATCGCATGGTGTCATCCAAGTGTCAGGCGCGCAGTACGACAAAATCACCAATGAAGGGATTTGGATTACCAACAATCAAGGCCAAACGCAGTTGTTGCGTGTTGATAGCATTGTCGTCTGCGCTGGTCAAGAATCAGTGGTCGAGCTGATGCCGAATGTCGGTGATGCACCAGATGCGCAGTATCATCTAATCGGGGGTGCAAAATTAGCAGCTGAGCTGGATGCCAAACGTGCGATTCGTGATGGGGCGGAAGTTGCGGCGGGGATTTAAGGGTGAAGGTTTTAAGTTAAATATCAAAGCGGCAAGATTGATTATCTTGCCGCTTTTTTTACGTTAGAATTCATTACTACGTAGACGATAAAGGGGAGCTTTAGTCTGACCTATGTGTTACTGCTTCGTACTTTCTTTCGTCCTATACTTTTCATCCTTACATATTTTGGATAGCTTATCATACATATTTTTCAATTCTTTCTCATAAGGACTGAGTTCTAAACCTAAGTCGTAAAATGCTATACACGCAGAAAGTATAGTTGAATATGCAAGTCGAAATGGGTCAAAATCTAACCTCGGTTCATAATTTTTACAAATACTTTGTGAGCCATGAACAAGATCTGATCTTAATTTATAAACTTTTTTAGCCTGACGCTCCCATTCTTCGATTTCGCCATGGAATATAGCAATCAAGCAAGAAATTCTACGAGAAAAATTTTCTGTTATACCTTCGTTTTTTTCTTTATCTTTTATAGTGACTAGTCTTTCCATTGCTGTAACTAGCTTAACAACTTGAGCACTATTATTATTGTCTCTAGAAGCATCGCCGAACCAATAAAAAGCATCAATTAGACGGTCAGCCAAACACTCTTTGTTAGTAGGAGATGCTGCTCGTAATATAAGTTTTTTAATAACGAGCCCTAAATATGTTTCTAGGTCTTCTTCAAAAAAATTCCAGAAATCTTGTAAATCTTCGCCAAATGAATATGAGCCACCAATCCAATATTCACCGTAAGTACTTGCAATATAATGATTGATATTATTTTTAGTGGGATTGTTCATTAAATTTACTTGACTAGCTTTCATTCCATAAGAAGTAGTAAAAACTTTAATAACGCCATAGATAAGTGCTGCAACATTTTGCGCTCTACTTTCACTCATTTTATCTGAGCATTTTGGTATTGTAATACTAAGAAGACAATTGAAACTATCAGGGTTGTTGTTTTTTACAAAAAGATCATAGTAACTATCATCTTTGACTTCCGCATAAATATTATCTTTGT
>NZ_AUSW01000024.1 GCF_000471625.1 Psychrobacter aquaticus CMS 56 | reverse complement strand
CTTTAGGGCATGATGAATGCCTGTTTTACTACAGTTCAAACGACGTGCTCGCTCATACTGATAATCATCAGGATGTTCTTGGACATCGTTGACTAGCACCTCATCTGGTATTTTGTAGGGTTTGGTTTGCCTTGTTGTTTTACTATGAACACGTCGCTTCCAGTTTTGTATGGTAGTTGGACTTAGATTGTAGAATTCAGTCGCTTCAGCAAAGGTCATACCGTCGTCTACACTTTTGAGTACTTGTCTGCGAAAATCTAGAGAGTAAGTCATGGGCATTTATTGTGATAATGAGTATGATGATTTAGTTTATAACGTTTTTATGTGAATTTGACTATATATTAATATTGGAATTCGTTTAAAGTGACGATTAGGTGGAAATAGTTAATATGGTCAATCGTCTTAAAAAAGCCCCTAAGCCGTTTAAGAAACGTCCAATTAGAAAATATCTTGAATATTAAAGCTAGTAAATATGTTAAAAAGTATAATAATTTATAAAATTTGGGTTTTTAGCGCTATTGAAAGTAAGAGTTATCTATGTTTGGTATTGAGAATTATCTGGGGTTTATCGTCGCTGCCATTTTGTTAAATTTAACACCAGGCACGGACAGTATGTATATTATTACACGCAGTATTTCACAAGGTACAAAAGCAGGATTTTATTCTGTTCTTGGTATTACCTCGGGCACTTTGGTACATACTTTACTGGCTTCTTTAGGTTTGTCAGTATTACTCGCCAAATCACCCATGGCATTTATGTTAGTGAAATATATTGGAGCAGGTTATTTATGCTATTTAGGTTTGAAGATGATAATGAGTAAAAAAGAACCTTTGATAGCAAACAGCTTACAAGATCAAGGAAGTAGTGTCAGCTCTAAGCATTCAAACAATTGGCAAATATACAAGCAAGGTGTGCTAACCAATGTTCTTAATCCAAAGGTGGCATTATTTTTCTTAGCTTTCTTTCCTCAGTTTGTTGATCCTAATTATGCTTACGGAATGTTATCCTTCTTAATTTTAGGCTTAACTTTCGCTTCAACAGGTTTAGTATGGTGCTTATGCTTAGCACTATTAGCTTCTGTGTTAAGCAAAAGTTTGAGAGGAAACCCGTCATTTGAAACTATTTTGAATAAAATAAGTGGCACTGTATTTGTTGGAATGGGTGTTAAGTTAATGACTGAAAAGGTCTGAATGAGTTATAGATCTAGAGTAACAACCTAATAATACCAGGCTATTAGAGATCATTAGGATATATAGTTGATCCAATTTGAAAGTAGTACAAGGCAACCGAGTGCAGATGTATATTTAATACTTCAAGCGAGGTTAACGCTATAACTCTTTTATAGTGGATTAACTATACCATAATCAATGGTTTATCTTAACA
>NZ_AUSW01000023.1 GCF_000471625.1 Psychrobacter aquaticus CMS 56 | reverse complement strand
CGCCTTGGCATCAGTCAAAAAAAAGACATTAGAGCATCCAAAAGCCTGTCCGATAAAAAGAGCAATATATCAGAATAAGCTTGATAGCTTTACACAGCAAGGCTATCCCATTATTTACATGGATGAAAGTGGCTTTGAGGCTGAAACCATCAGACCCTATGGCTATGCACCGATAGGTAAGCCTTCTATCGATAGTTACAACTGGCAGGGTAAAAAACGCACCAACATCATTGGTGCTCTCTATAAAAAGATGCTGTTTGCGCTTGATTACTTTGAAACAAATATTAACGGCGACATATTCTACGATTGGTGCAAATACACACTAATTCCAAGCTTAAAAACGTCATGCGTGATCGTCATGGATAATGCCAGCTTTCATAAACGCGTTCAAAGGTTACTCAATAGACACGGTCACCGTTTATTATTTCTACCACCGTACAGCCCTGATTTGAACCCTATCGAAAAGAAATGGGCGCAGGCGAAGTTTCTACGCCAAGGATGGATGGAGAATAATCTACCTAAACTGTTCCATGATATGATTTGTACTAATTTTATTGTGGACTGACTAT
>NZ_AUSW01000022.1 GCF_000471625.1 Psychrobacter aquaticus CMS 56 | reverse complement strand
TAGCAATTAAAATTATTACTGTTCCCAAAAAAGATGCTGGAGAAGACTCCCGCATCTTTTTTGCAGCTTAATATCAGGGGTTACGTTATAATCCGCTTTTTATGGTGGCTTTATACAAACGTAAGATCAACTCCACTATAAACTGTCTTTTTTATTACGATTGATACCTGCTTAATCGCTTTATCAACACTTAACTGTATTTGAAAATATTATGAGCGAGTCACTATTACGCACCGCCGCCATTCCTGTTACTGACCCTGAAGCAGGGTTACGTTTGACAGAAATTTTTTACTCATTACAAGGTGAAGCACTGACGTCAGGCTTGCCGACGATTTTTGTGCGCCTCACTGGCTGTCCGCTGCGCTGTGTTTATTGTGATACCGAGTACGCTTTTACAGGCGGTGAACGTCAATCATTAGAAGCCATTATAGCGACGATCAAAAGTTATCCTTGCCTGCGTATCTGCCTGACAGGCGGTGAGCCGCTGGCCCAACCCAATGCAATTGAATTGATGAAACGTTTGCTGAGCGAGGACTATGAAATCTCGCTTGAGACGGCAGGCGCACTCACGGTAGAAAATGTGCCACCAGCAGTCAGTAAAGTGATGGATCTCAAAACCCCAAGCTCAGGTGAAGTCGATAAAAACCTATGGTCAAACCTCGACTATCTGACTCAGCATGACCAGATCAAATTCGTCATTATGAACCGTGAGGATTACGACTGGGCAAAAGCCAAACTGTCTGAGCATCAATTAGACAAACGGGTCGGCACAGTTTGGTTTTCACCGATGTTCAATGTCGCAGATGATGTCGATAAAGCAGCTAATAGAGAGATGAGCAGTCCCGATGTGCCAGTATTGGCACGTGAACTTGCAGAATGGATATTAAAAGATGCCCTGCCCGTGCGCTTCCAGTTACAACTGCACAAAATTATTTGGGCGGACGCCAAAGGCAAATAAACGACTAAAAAGTTGCACGAACTATTTGAATAAATAGCAAGCCAAGGATAAAGGTATAAGTATGATCAAACTCATTTTATTGGGCTTATTGGCAGGCGCGTTTTTTAGCTCAACGTTTGTGTTAAACGAGGTGATGAGTGCCGCCGGTGGACATTGGTTTTGGTCAGCCAGCCTCCGCTATGCTTTTATGTGGTTGATTCTGACGGTTATCATTGTGATGCAACATGGCTTTGGGCGTATAAAATCGCTGACGGCTATCTTTTGTCAACATTGGGGCTTTTGGTGTGTGACTGGCAGTATTGGTTTCGGGGTATTTTATACAGGCATCTGCTACGCCGCCGATCACGTCGCAGGTTGGGTGGTCGCCGCTACCTTTATGTTCACTGTCGTCACCAGTTTGCTTGTGCTATTGGCGTTTGGTCAACGGTTTGACAAAAAATTCATCGTGTATGCGCTATTGGTTTTCATCGGCGTGGTAATGGTTAACGTCAGCGAAGGTTTGCACGCCTCTGCCATAGCCGATGTCAATGCAGTGCCAATGGCTGATATGCTGCTTTATGGGGCGCTACCTGCTCTCGTAGCCGCTTTTAGTTATCCAATTGGCAATCAGCTGGTTTGGCAAGCCTCTTATAATGCCAAGCAGCACAAAGCCAAACAACACGCTAGTCAGCAAAAATCGCAACCCATGCGCGCTGAGACAGCACTATTAGCCAGCGCCCATGATGCAGCTGATAATCTCGTCACTACCCGTGACACTGCTAGGACCTCTGCCATGCAAACCTTAATTGGCCGTATTCCTGTTATCGAAACCAACCTATTACAAAATGCGTTTAACAAAGTATGGTTAATGACACTCGGTAGTTTGCCATTTTGGCTTATTTTAGGCCTCTTTATTCGTCCTGATATGCCTGACACCTCACAGCTATTCAACACCTTACTTGTTGCTTTATTAGCTGGTGTGGCGGCAACCAGTCTCTTTTTGTATGCCCGCGAAAAAGCAGAAACGTCAAGTGAAGTGGCTGGAGTTGATGCGACGCAAGCCAGTGAGGTGATATTTGCCTTGATTGGCGGCATGATATTGCTCAATAATGCCCTACCTTCTGCCATGGGCTTGATTGGCATTGGTCTAATCATACTGGGGCTCATATTATTTGCAAAAGATGGCTAGCGCTGCCTCACGTTGAGCAGCGTCTCTTTTAACTGGTCTACATTCAATTTAAAACCCACATAATCGCGCTATTTTTATGGTCACTACTTGGTAATACAAGCATGGTTAATGATTTAATTTTTCCTGATATTTTATTATATTTGTTGGATATGATTGGGGTGATTGCTTGCGCGATAGCAGGCACACTGCTGGCACAACACAAAGGCTTGGATATTTCTGGCTGTATTTTGGTATCCATGGTCAACGCCATCGGTGGCGGTACACTACGTGACATGGCGCTGGATCGTCATCCACTATTTTGGATGACTGACCTTAATTATGTGATCGTCATCACAGTGACCTCTCTTATTCTACAAATGTTTTTTCACCTATATCATAAGATTGATAATGCGCTTAAACTCTTTGATGCCATTGGGCTAGCGGCTTTTAGTGTGATTGGTTTTAAGGTAGCGTTGACACAGGACATGTCCCCTGTCATCGCTGTCATGATGGGCGTTTGGACGGCTATTATTGGTGGTTTGCTGCGTGATATTATTTGTAATGAAATACCATTGGTACTCCAGCGTGAGATTTATATCACGGCCAGTATTGCAGGGTCTGTCACATATTTATTCTTGCAGTACCTCGGTATCAACGCTGGTATTAATGAGTTCATTATGTTGTTTGTTATATTTGCTATACGTATGCTAGCGCTGAAATTTGACTGGCACTTGCCCTCTATTCGCCTCGTTGCTTAATATAATTTAATTAGTATAATTAGTATAATTTGCTTAATGTGCATCGACTAATATTGCGGCGTTCGTTTCAACTTGGCAGATTTGATATAGTTGAAATACTTTAAAGTCGCTACAGTATTGCTGGTGTAAATTTTTTGCAGGCTCTGTCTGCGAAGGCACAGCAAGCAAAATTTGCACCAGCAGTACGTGTTGTATCGATATTATTTTTCACTGACTATATCGCTTGATAATTATTCATAATTAGTGAGAATTGCTCATGTTGGCTATTGCATTGGACACTGCCGCACTGATCACCACGTTTGACCCGCGCTCTTTGATATATTTATTTGATATGATCGGTATTGTCGCTTGTAGTGTTTCAGGCACCATACTGGCCAAACACAAAAACTTCGATGTGTTCGGCTGCTTGCTGGTATCTATCGTGACTGCAATCGGTGGTGGTACGGTCCGCGATGTCATCTTGAATCGTCATCCCTTGTTCTGGATGGTAGACATGAGTTATTTGACCGTTATCACCATATCTTCCCTAGTCATGCAGATATTTTTTCACCCCAACTCAAGACGAGTTGATAAATTTCTCAAACTGTCAGATACCATTGGACTGTCCGCTTTTACGTTGATCGGTATCAAGGTTGCCGATAGTATGGGCGCAAATGTACCGGTGGCACTGTTGCTAGGCGTTATCACCATTATCGTGGGCGGCATCATTCGCGATATGATTTGCAATGAGATTCCGCTGGTACTACAGCAAGAGATCTATATCACCGCGGCATTGACGGGCGGCACTCTCTACTTTGCCTTGCACAATTTGGGCGTAATAGCATGGGTCGCTGATATTGCTGCCATGAGTACGATTTTTACCTTACGCATGCTGGCGATACGCTATGAATGGCAATTTCCAACACTTGAGTGGAAGTATTAGAAGTACGGAAGGCATTTCACATTCAAAATATTTAATATCTCAACTGTTTTCTACCACCGCCAAATCCTTGACCATGAGCTGCAAGCTTTGTTTGCCATTCCACTCGTTAATGTCTAACTGAAACAATACATGCACGTGCTCGGCACGGTAATCCCAAGCGCTGCTATCAAAATTAAAATAAATCGCCTCAATTGGATACTGTACGTCAGGATAGCGCAGTGACAATTTGAGATGTTTGTCCTTCAATACCTTAAAGCTCAACACTTCAAATACGCCATCGAATATCGGCGGTGCGAAGCCATGACCCCAAATACTGGCCTCAGCCAAATGCTCAGCAAACCATAAGCTAAAATCACTCGCCTGCAAAGGCCCATCCGTGAATTTTTTCTCGGCAAACACTGTATCATCCATCTGTGCCATGACGTTATCAAACGCTGCCTCAAATGCCTCAAAGTTACGACGTTTGAGAGTCAAACCTGCTGCCATCGCATGTCCACCAAAGTGGCTGATAAGGTTAGGATAACGCTCAGCGACTTGCTCAATCGCATCACGAATATGTACACCAGCAATCGAGCGGGCTGAGCCTTTGATAGCATCGTCATCGCCAGTCTTCTGCGTGTCCGCTGGCGCAAAAACAATGCTAGGCAAATAGTGACTTTCCTTCAAACGTCCTGCAACGATACCGATGACGCCTTGATGCCAATCATCTTGATATAAAACAATGCTGCGTTTATGGTCGTTATGTTTATGAGCGCTATCGGTAATTTTCTCAGACTGATTCTGAATAATGATATCGCTACTTTCACCAGCACTAGCATCATCAACATCAGCATTAGCATCAACCGCCAATGTCTGCACAATGCTATCCGCTTGTGCGCGCATCTCGCCTTCTACCTGACGACGGGTACGATTGAGCTGTTCAAGTTCCTGCGCCAGACGCTGCGCGGTGCTCCAATCCTCAGTCAATAAACACTCAATACCGATACGCATATTGTCCATACGACCAGCAGCATTAATACGCGGGCCTAACACAAAACCAAAGTCCTGTGCCTGTAATTGCTTGGGATCGCGACCTGCTTGCTCGAGCAGCGCTAAGATACCTAAGCAACAACGTCCTTGACGGATAGCAGCCAGTCCATGATGCACCAAAATACGATTGTTTTTATCGAGCACACCCACATCGGCAATCGTTCCAAGCGCCACCAAATCTAAATACTGACTGACTTGTACCGTAGACTTACCAGCCTCACGGCGCAGTTTTGCCAAGCGTCCAAGCACATAGAACGCCACGCCCACTCCAACCAGCGCTTTACTGGTAAAGTGGCAATCAAGCTGATTGGGATTGACCACAGCTTCCGCAGGTGGCGTCTCTTTGGTCGTAAGATGATGATCTGTGATAATGACGGTAATACCGTCAGCCTGCGCTCGTGCCACGCCTTCATGACTAGAGATACCGTTATCTACTGTCACGATCATCTCTGGCTGATAGGTCTTTATACCCAATTCGACAATCTCTGGCGTCAGCCCGTAGCCATATTTGAAGCGATCCGGTACTAAGAAATCGACCATAGCACCCATCTTTGTGAGCGCACGCATCATCAACGCTGTGCTGGTCGCGCCATCACAGTCAAAATCACCAACGATCAAAATGCGCAGACCTTCATCAATCGCCACATCAAGCAAACGCACCGCCTCTGCGACACCGTGCAATTGCTCAGCAGGCAATAGGCCGGACAACCCTGTATCAAGCTCAGCAGGCTCAGTGATGCCGCGAGCCGCATATAAACGAGCAAGCGTTAGTGATTGATTAGCAAGGGGTTGCAACGCAGTCGGTAATTCGTCGATGCAAGTTTTTGTATAACGGGGGGTTAAATTTAGCATGGGCGTATTCTACTGACTTTACGGGAGGCTCACAATGACAATTTTTAGTGCCTCAGTCTATTATTTGTGATTTTGCCCTCATATTCTAGATACAGCGGTTTAGAATATATTTCGCTGAATTTGATAAATAAAATGCCAAGTACACCATTAAATAACGTTATATTTACAAAAACGGTGCACAGTGAACGTAATTTCCTGCATTTTGCTACAAAGCACTAATTGTATGCTGCTCATAAATCCATAAAATAGTAGCCATCTAAAATACTTGTTATGCAACTTAATCCATTTATTATTTATAAGGAAGTTTTATGAAAACGACACCTCTTGCGGAAAAATTACCAAATACCATTGATCCAAATTTAGACCTTGAACAAGTTAAAAAAGAATGCCAGAAGTTGGTAAAAAAACGTGCCAGAGTATCAGCTGGTGTGGCTATCGTTCCTGTGCCATTTTTTGATGTGGCAGTAGATGCAGGTATGCTCACTCAGCTTGTCCCTGAAATAAGTGAACGTTTTGGTTTGATTGAAGATCGCAAATCTGCTATCGACTTACAATCAAAAGAAATACATTGGAGTGCGGTTAAAGATCGTACTGTCGACTTTGCTGGGCTAATGGCAACACGTGGTCTTGTTAAAAAAACCATTCAAGGTTTTGGTGGTCGTATCGCCGCCAAACAAGTCACAAAATTCATCCCGTTGGGTGGTCAATTGGTGGCAGCGACTTTGGGTTACACTATCTTTAAGAAAATCGCGAACGATCATATCAATGAATGCTATAAATTGGCCAAAGACATTCAACAAAAACAACATGGCAAAAACGTCTAAAAATGGTCGAATAAATCTTGTATACCTGTAGCCAGTTAAGACATTATGTCTTAACTGGTTTTTTTGGTTTCTGATAAAATCTCAATCTCTGATAAGCACTGGCATTTTTTATAGTATCAAATATGACTGCCTCCATTAAAAATATGCAATAATCAGCAGCCAATCAGGCTAGTAACACTACTGGCCATACTGACTCTTATATCTATCGTAATTAATAAACTTAAAGGATTAACCCATGAAAAAATACCTTGCTTCAACCGTCATGCTTGCGACCTTGGCTCTAGCTGGATGTACAACGACAGGTGATGCCAATAGCACGACAGGCAATGCTATCGGTACGGCAAATGAAATTGGCATGAATGTCTTTAAGGCGGCGATTGATAATCAGTGCCGTAGCCAAATTGAGAAACAGAATGCTTGGCGCATTGCCAGCGTGGCGATGACGGAGACACAACAAGAAGCGGTAAAAAGTAATGTTTGTGGCTGTGTCAGTGAGCAAGCACCGCAACAAGTGACTTTTGTTGAATTAGGAAATGCTGCTATAGATTCACAATATCGTACACAGCTGGTCGCAAGAGTCGTCGCAAAATCTTTACAAAGCTGTTATACAAGTTTTACCAAATAAGCCATTAAATACATAATATCGAATGACTTACTTGGCACTGATAGGCTAAAAGTATAAGACCAAAAAAGGGGACAGCATATATAGCGTCCCCTTTTTTTATTTCTAAGCTTTTGATGTAAATAATATTATAAATCCGCCTACAATCTACTTATGATAAAGGTCTAGACGGTAACGATGGTGCAGAAGACAATATTTTATTTCGACGAAAGTATTTAGATGAACTGTCGATAATTTTACTAACTTCTTTAACCAAATCATCTATTACATCATCATAAATACCATGATGCAGCTCGGTTTCAAATGAGGTAAATGGATGCTTACGTGGGGCGGAGCTCACTTCTGTCACACCTTGCTTAGTATAAAAAATATCGACCCGACCATCACTATTTAGTACACAATTTAATGAACCACCATCAAGCTCCATTTCTAACCGCTCAGGCATAAAGATATAATCGTCCACATCCATGAGCTTTTTTTCTACTTCTCGTTTAAAAAACGACTTGATATCAAACATAAACAATCCTTTAACGTAAAATTTATAAAATAAGTGAGCACGCCTGACTTTATGACCATCGCCCAGCATTTATCTACATGCCTAATAGGTCGTGCTTTATTAAATTATTCTACAAGATACGTTGACAATTTTTAAGACAGTATATGTAAAACTGCGTTTGATGTTAGTAAAAATGAGGTGTAGTTGTTAAATTAAATGCGCTTTAAGTTCGAGTACTTTATCACGCGTTTTTGCTGCCTCCTCAAATTTTAAATCACGAGACATTTGCTGCATTTGCTTTTCGAGGCGCTTAATTTCTTTGGCCAGCAAGTCAGGACTACGCAATATGTTGATATCCACATCCGGCAGATTACTTTTGATTGGAATCACTTGATTGTCATTGGCATTATGGTCATCACCTGTATCAATCTTATCAGTAATACTACGGCGCGCACCTTTTGGCGTGATGTTATGCTCGATATTAAAAGCAACCTGCTTTTCACGGCGACGGTCGGTCTCATCTATCGCTTTTTGCATACTGTTGGTGATGCGATCGGCATAAAGAATGGCCTTACCATTTAAGTGACGGGCAGCACGACCAATGGTCTGAATAAGCGCACGCTCAGAACGCAAAAAACCTTCTTTATCTGCATCAAATATCGCGACCAGTGAAACCTCTGGCATATCGAGACCCTCACGCAATAAGTTAATACCCACCAAAACATCATGTACGCCAGTACGCAGCTCATGAATAATCTGCATACGCTCTACCGTATCGATATCTGAATGCAAATAAGCAACTTTGACATCGTATTCTTTTAGATAACTGGTCAAATCCTCTGACATGCGTTTGGTCAATGTCGTAATCAATACGCGCTCATCTTTTTCGCGGCGCTTGGTAATCTCCGATAGCACGTCATCGACTTGCGTCAATACAGGACGTATCTCAATCTCTGGATCAATCAGACCCGTTGGACGCACAACTTGCTCGACTACTTGCTCGCTGTGTTCTAATTCGTACAACGCAGGCGTGGCACTCACATAAATCGTCTTTGGTTTGATGCGCTCCCACTCTTCAAACTTCATCGGGCGATTGTTCATTGCACTTGGCAAACGGAAACCATAATTGACCAAGTTTTCTTTACGGGATCTATCGCCTTTATACATCGCTCCAATCTGCGAAACGGTTACATGCGACTCATCAATAAACAGCAGCGCGTCTTCTGGAATATAATCAAACAAGGTCGGTGGAGCCTCCCCTGACGGACGACCAGAAAGATGCTGTGAGTAGTTTTCGATACCATTACAGTAGCCAAGCTGCTGAATCATCTCTAGATCATACTGCGTACGCTCTTTAAGACGCTGTGCTTCAACCAGCTTGTTATTGTCGCGAAAATACTCTAAACGTGGCTCTAACTCAGCGCGAATGGTATGGCTGGCAGCTTCTAGTTTGTTGCGCGGTGTCACATAATGCGATTTTGGATAAATGGTAATACGCGGTACGTTGCGCACCGTTTTGCCCGTTAAAGGGTCAAACCAAGTGATCTTCTCCACTTCATTGTCAAACAGATGCACACGTACTGCCAGTTGTTCAGACTCAGCAGGATAGATATCGAGCAGCTCACCCCGCAAACGGTAAGTACCACGGCCAAAATCCAGCTCGTTACGTGTGTATTGCATTTCAACCAAACGCTTAATCGTCGCAGTACGATCGATCTTATCGCCGACAACGATATGTAGCAGCATTTTTAGATAGCTTTCTGGATCACCCAAACCATAAATGCAGGATACCGAAGCCACGATAATCGCATCACGACGCTCTAACAGCGCACGCGTCGCTGACAAACGCATCTGATCGATATGGTCATTGATGGCACTGTCTTTTTCAATAAAAGTATCGCTGGCAGCCACATAAGCTTCCGGCTGATAGTAGTCATAATAGCTAACGAAATACTCAACTGCATTATTAGGGAAAAATGATTTGAACTCGCCATATAGCTGGGCAGCAAGCGTCTTGTTGTGCGCCATGATAATCGTTGGACGCTGAGTCTCGGAGATAACTTTAGCCATGGTATAAGTCTTACCAGAACCAGTGACGCCCAGTAACAGCTGTTCGTCCATCCCAGAATTGATACCGTTTACAAGCTTTTTAATTGCTTGCGGCTGATCGCCTGCTGGCTCAAAGTCTGTCACCATCTCAAAGGCACGACTCGAAATTTGCGTCCCTGACGCATTCACACCACTAATTTCAGCTTCGCCTTGGAGCTGGGTGGCCAATTGATTTAACTGACGCGATGAACGTGGTTCAGGCATTCGCATAATGGCTTTCTTCTTATTGAGGTTTATTACAGTATGGGGTTCAAATTCGTAATTTTAAAGGATGATTGCTGGTTCTGTCTTATGATTATAGTCGACAGTGCAATTTTAAATCTAAAGGTATAAACCATTTATTTACCAACACATAATTGGTGAATAAATATAAAGTAGTTATAAAAAACGCACACAGTATCCGTTAAATTTACAAAGCTTTTCATGATTAACAAACTCATTACACGACCACCTACTAAAGCATAACGCTTGAGGGTTCCATCCTCCGTTTAAGCTGCTATTATCGATACTGAATTAACAAGCTGTAATTTAATAAGCAGTTATAAAGCAAAATATTAATAACAATGCATATGAAAAAATGCAGCAACAGAATAGTTATTAAAAAAACCACATTCAGTAAAAACAAAATAACGGAGTAGAATATGAGAGAACGTTACGCAAGTGGAATATCAGACGACACTGCCAAAAAAATGATCGAACTGTTAAACGCAAATTTGGCAAATGTCATTGATTTGACACTAGACGGTAAGCAGTGCCATTGGAACTTACAAGGTAAAGGCTTTATTGGTGTACATCAGTTATTAGATGATACAGCAGACCGTATTCGTGAAATATCAGACACCATCGCTGAGCGTATTGTGATTTTGGGTGGTCAACCAAACGGGCTAGCAAGCCGTGTAGCAAAAGACTCTATTTTGGATGATTATCCAACTGATATCACTGAGGTCGATCAACACGTCCGTGAGATCACTGATCGCTATAAAAAAGTCGCTGAAACGCTACGCGAAGCGATTGATACTGCGGGTGACGCGGGTGATGAAGATACCGCTGATTTGTTGACAGAAGCCAGCCGTATCATTGATAAAGATGCATGGTTCATCGGTGCCAATGCACCAAAGAAATAATACGCTTATGATTTAGTATATTAAAATCTTCAAATTATAAACATCACGTATAATAAAAAGGCTACCTATATATAGGTAGCCTTTTTTTATTATATAAAAATAGCCAAACGTATGTTATTAATCGGATTTATAAAGATTATGCTTAGGCTAAATATTTCTAAACCTCTAACCTTAGTTTCATTGTTTAGTGATATTGTTTAGTGATCAGGCAAAACCAGCATCTCTGCATTGGGTATTGATAGCGTCAAAATTGCCCTAAGTTTAACCCCACTACTCATACTTTTGGGTTTAATATTACTTTTTTACTCAGACTATTCTTCACCATTACTAGGCAGCTCTCCATCCATCTCTTCTATATCACAGCTTGGACGATGCGAGCTTTCCATACGCAAGTTCTTACGCTCTAGCGCCGCATCAGCACGGCACTGCTGCATTTTGTTTTTGATATTGAGATGCGGTACAGGCGTTGGCTTACCATTGTCATCAATAGCCACCATCGTAAAATAGCAACTGTTGGTATGACGCACCGTACGGGCACGAACGTCTTCAGCTTCGACGCGAATGCCTATCTCCATTGAGGTGTTTCCCACATAATTGACACTTGCTGCAAAAGTAACCAATTCACCAACATAGATAGGCTCACGGAACATCACTTGATCCACAGACAGTGTCACTACATAGTTACCACTATAGCGACTGGCGCATGCATAAGCGACCTGATCCAACATCTTCAGCAAATCACCACCATGTACATTGCCGATGAAATTTGCCATATCGGGCGTCATGAGTATCGACATGTAGAGTTCATTCTTTAAAGGGGCTTTTTTGGCGGTTGAACTGGTATTGTATTGCGGCATAACGTTCCTTACGATTGTCTAATACTTATTTATTCTGAGTATCATTTATACAGTAGCGTACGACATAGCGCAAATTGTCATCTACCGACCGATGGTTTGGGTTGTTTAAATGGATAACTTGACGATGCGCTTATGCTTTAACTCAGCCAGTGAAAACGATAAGCAAGCCAAGCAACCATGGCGCTAACAGAACCTGTCAAAATCCCGCCCCAAGCAAAATCAACCAATGCTGTATCCAATGTAAAGCCTTTATATAAAGCTAAGCTAGTAAAGTCATAGGTGCCATAAGCCATCAGCCCAATTAAGCCACCGAGTAAGAAGATATGGCCAATTGATGCATTCGCTTTGATTTGTGGATATAGGATTAATATACATAGTGCCAGTACATAGAACATATAAAACACGCCAGCGGCAATCATGTTTGGCTCGTCAGCCAATAAGTGACCGATACGCGACTCATAAAAAGCCCCTTTCATAGTCGTGAGCCAAACCGCATCGATACCCAAAAATATGACCACAGCAGCAAGATAGATAAATACATAACCCATAACAAACTCCTTTTATTTAGATTGTTTCGATCACAGCTTATGAAGACATGGTGTGGTTTCCACACGTACAATCACCGTTATCCTGCATCAAATCGTCAATCAAATGGCTGCTTTGCACATCTTGGAGACTATCATTAGACGGCAAATCAGCGAAGTGCATCGTGTCAATATTATTTGGCTTCACAGCTGTCAATTGTACCACCCCAATCGTCCGCTCCAAAAAACCACCTTCACAGTAACAGAAGTAAAAATCCCATAAGCGAATAAAGGCATCATCATAACCCAGTGCTATTATCTCCTCGCGCTGTGCCATGAATGCAGCACGCCAATCTCGCAATGTATGGGCATAATCAAAGCCATAATCATGCAATTGCTTGATGACCATATCCGTCTGCTCAGTAAATTGCGTATTTAGCTCTTGATTTGATAGCAAACAACCGCCAGGGAAAATGTGCGTCTGGATAAAATCGACTGAATTTACGTATTCTTGATAATTTTGGTCATTAAAGGTAATCGCTTGCAGTACCATCAATCCTGTGGGTTTGAGCAAGCTATTACACTTAGCAAAGAAAGTCGGTAAATACTCGTGCCCTACCGCCTCAATCATCTCGATACTGACCAATTTGTCATAGTGGCCTGTCAGCTCACGATAGTCTTGCTTAAGTAGTGTGACCTTATCAGACAGTCCAGCCGCTTCGACTCGGCGCTGTGCCTCATCATACTGCGCATCAGATATGGTGGTGGTGGTCACATGGCAGCCATAATGCGTGGCAGCATAAATAGCAAAACCACCCCAACCAGTGCCGATTTCAATCACCTGATCCTCAGGAGTCAGTTGCAATCGCTGACAAATAAGCGCCAATTTATGCTGCTGCGCCTCACTGAGCGACACATCTGGCGTACGATATACCGCCGATGAATACATCATCGTGTCGTCCAAAAAACGCTGGTACATGTCATTACCCAAATCATAATGCGCCAATATATTGGACTTGGCACCAGATTTATCATTGCTGCGTAGCTGGTGCTTTGCTTTCTCAAATGCTTTGCTCACGCCAGCAAAACGATTCTCCAGTTTGTTCAACACTGCCAAGTTGCGAGCCGCCAAGCGAATCAATCCAGTCAAATCATCTGTTTCCCACTCACCATTGATATAGCTATCTGCTAGCGCAATAGAGCCGCCAAGCAGCAATTGACGATAAACCGTACGATCATGGATTGTCAACGTTACCTGCAATGGATGTCGACCGACTGCCGAGCTACTCTTGGTCTCTGTAGATTGGCTACCAAAACGACGTGTATAAGATGACTGCTCGTCAAATGCTTCGATAATAGTGAGGCTACCAAACTGAATATGTGTCAAAGCGCGAAAGATAAGTTTTCTTGCTAAGTGATTGACACCATTACCCACTGGTTGCAAGATAACGCTCTCATTGACTGTTTTATTCATTCGTGCCGTCAATTTTTCTAATGTTGAGACTGGTGCTCGGTCGGTCGGTCGTGCTGGCATCGTGTATTTATCCTTGTCTAAGTTCTCTAAATTTGAGGGGTTAAAATTACGAAATTTTCTGAATTTTTAATCGTCAAAGCCTGTCTTTTTGAGTGCTTTTGTTTGCTGCTGACTGTCGGCTAGCTTTTCATCATAATTGATATAGGGCACTTTTTTGATCGCATAGAGCTTAAACGCATGCCAATAGATACGCGTTACAGACGTCAAATTCATCAGCGGATTTTTCTGCAAGCTGTCACGAACAGATGTATCCGTCATTGGCACGCCAGCCATTTTTATGCCAGTTTTTAACACGTCACCGCGCTCATCGCTGATATCAATCGCAATACGAACCTGCAAACCGTTATCTAGCTGGCTCTCCATCTCGTTTTTCGTTGTGTTCTTTATGGTCACTTGCCAACGATATAACTGGTCGATAGGATTAAAGGGTGATACATGAAAATTTTTGTCATGACAAAGCTCAGTGTCCGTCCCATTGAGTAAAAATCCATAATAATGGCGTTTGTTCCATGGCGTATTGGAAACCTCAGCCAATAAATGAGTCGGTGTCTGCTGGTTATCAAAACCAATATAAAAATTCACCGGGCTAAAATACAGGCCAGCATTACGGCAAACCAGCAATCCAAGCATATCACCTGTTGGCGCGCTACCAGTATGGTCAGTAAATACTTGGTGTAAACGATGGTTAAGTGCTTGAAAGCTATTCAATCCGTCTTCTTTATTATTGAGGTTATTTACATCGTTATTTTTACTTAGGCTATTAAAATCCTGCAAATAATCATCAGGACAAAACTGCTGTAATGCCTTTCTCTTCGCTGAAAATAACGGCAATTTCCCTAAAATTTTATGTTTACTAGAAGTTGCCACGCTGACTTCAGGAAGTGTCTGTCCTGCCGCCAAGGCACTAATATTGACGCCCCAATAGCGATATGGATAAACGAATTTATGTATATTTGGCAACAGCCGACTGTGCCATGTTGTGCCATGGAATAATTGATGCTGTAAGAAGCTATTAGACGACTCTTCTTTGATAGGCATAGCACGCTCTTCGTTGGGGTTGATTTATTTTTATGACAACATCATTTGTTTCTACGACTGCCAAATAATCCGCGCTTTTGCTTTATGCTCGGAGAAGTTTGTAACTGCTCAATGTACTCGATCAGCTCCTGATTGGTGGTCGCAGTCGTCACTTGACGTTGATTCAATTTGCGCAGTTTGATATCTGCTTTAATAGGTAAATCCTTGTAGCGAAATGGCGTATGAGCGCTATCAGCATCCGGCAGATGAATCGGATCAACGTCATCCTTTATATCAATACTATGCCCTAGTGCTTGACACACACGCAACCCACTGCGCACCCCATCTTCATGGAAACCATTAAACCAATAAGCCCCGCAGAAATGCGTGTGCAAGCCATTACCAGAAATACTTGTCCACTTGGTTTGAGCGGCTATCATTGCTTGATCAAAAACTGGATGACTGTAATCAATACTCTTGATGACTTGCTTGTCATTGATATCTTGGTTGAGGGTGACTAGATAGTTATGGTTTTTGGTGAGTCGTTGCAAAATATTCATATGATAAGTCAGCACCGGTTTTTCGGGCGATTGCGTGTCTTCAGGCTTGGTTTGGGTGCCGTCTTTGCCAGCAGAATCCTCGTCTATCAAATAGTTCCAGCTTGCCCATGCCAATGGCTTTTTGGGTAACACACTGGTGTCGGTATGAAGAACGGCTGTATTTTTGGTAAAGCGGAAATGACTCAGCACTTCCGTTTCCTCTACACTGGCATCTTTTAGAATGTTAAGTGCAGTATCGGCGTGACAAGCAAAAATAACCTCATCAAATACTCGATTTTCAGACCCACCATTAATGCTATTTTTATCCTGAATCGTTACTGTCACATTATCAAGCTTAGCATCACGAATCACAGACTGCACGGGGCAATCTACCTGTATATCACCGCCAGCTTTGACAAAGCGAGTTACCAACTTATTGACATACTGTTTTGAGCCACCCTTGATAGTAAACCACTGTGGACGGTTAACCACATCGAGCAAACCATGGTTGTCAAAAAACTGAGCAAAAAACACCAAGGGAAAATCTTGCACGTCGCTCAGACTGGTTGACCAAATCGCAGAAACCATCGGCAACAGATAGTTATCTACAAACAACTTACCGTAACGTTTTTCGGCGAGATAGCCACCGAGTGTTTGCTCAGTGAAGGCGCTGACGTCTTGGCCTTGCGCGCGAGCAGTTTCATAGTCCTGACGTAGCTGCTTGATGTGTTTATTAAATCGTAAGACATCTTTGATAAATTGCCAAAACTTAGGATTGAGAACATTTTTACGCTGCGATAATAATGTGTTAAGCGTATGACCATTGTATTCAAAATGACGCGCTGTATTCTTTACCGAAAAGCTCATATCAGTCGCTTGAAATGGGACTTTTAGATCATAAAGCAGGCGAAAAAAGTTGGGGTAGGTACGCTCATTAAACACAATAAAACCTGTGTCTATTGCACTACTTTCTACTTTGCTACTTTTGGCTTTTTTGCCATCTTGCAACGTCACATCAATGGTATTTACGTGACCGCCGATATAATCATTGGCCTCAAACACCGTCACGTCATGTTGCGCCACAAGATAATGCGCGCAAGTTAATCCTGACACACCCGAACCGATGATCGCAATACGCTTTTTAGTTTGAGTATCGTCAGAAATTTTTGCATTGCTGCTATTTTCTTCGACTGTTGGTTGCTTGCTTGCACGCTTGAGGCGAATAAACGGCATAAAAGGATTCCTTTCTATTTTCTTTAGTGGACTATTTTCTTTAGTAGACTATGTTTTTGATGACGATGATGGGCTATTTTTTATTAAGCTTTCCACTGACCTGCTGCCAAACCAAATCTGGCAATGTACCCAGCGCCTTTAACGGTAAGGTGAGTTTTTTGGGAAATTCGATCACGTCATGGCCGTTTTTTATACCATTACGAATGGCCTGACTCGCCTGCTCTGGTGTTTGGATAAATGGCATAGGAAAATCGTTCTGTTTGGTCATTGGAGTTTCGACAAAACCAGGCACGACTAAGCTAACTGACACATCATTCTCTGCTAAGCTAATCTGTAAAGTTTTCATCAGATAATGAATGGCGGCCTTTGAGCTGCCATAAGCTTCAGCACGGGCAAACGGCACATAAGCAGAGGCTGAACCAATACCTACTAAACGGCCTTTTGAGGCGATTAGCTTTGGCAACACGCCTTCGATGGCATGTGCTAACGTACCCATATTTACTGACATGACCTTCATAAACGACGCACTATCAAAGTTTGGCATGTCCAAATATTCACACATACCCGCGCCACAAATCGCCAAATCCACCACTTCGATTTCGTTAAAAGCTTCGATCACCTTGTCACGATCCATCAAATCCAACTCAATGGTTTCGGCTCCCAATGATTTGAGTTCGGCCAAGGCTCCATCATCACGACCGACGGCATACACATGATGGCCTTCTAGCAGATAATCTTTTGTTAATTGATACCCAATACCAGAAGTTGCGCCAGTAATGAGGATATGTAGTTTTTTGGGAGAATCTGTCATCGTAAACGTCCTTTTAGTCATTTTTAGTCAAAAAGTTGTGGTAAAAAATTTCCCATTCATGCAAATTTTCAATGAGCCATTGTTCTTTATGTGCGACTGATTGTTCTTTTTATAAGCCTGATAGTATTCATTGTATTTTATTAAGGGATCATTCATTTTATTTATTAAATCTAAACAATGATAGCGTAAGGCCATTGATTTATTGTTGTGGTTTCGCAATTATTTATCGACTGAATCTATCCGATGGATTCGTCATTCTCTGTTACTACCTCTATAAGACAGCTTAATAACCGCATGCTACAATGCAAAAAGAAAATTACCTATATTTTCACCACTCTCATCACCACATAAAAAAGGATCTCTTATGAGCGAGTTGCAACTGTCAGACCGCGTCAACAGCATCAAGCCATCACCTACGCTAGCGATTACCAATAAAGCCAAAGAGCTAAAAGCCGCAGGAAAAGACATTATCGGTCTAGGCGCTGGCGAACCTGACTTTGATACACCTGAACATATCAAAAAAGCAGCCATTGAAGCAATCAATAATGGCTTTACCAAGTACACTGCTGTTGATGGTACGCCAGAGCTCAAAAAAGCCATCATTGAGAAGTTCAAGCGCGACAATGATATCAGCTATGAGCCGAATGAAATCTTGGTATCGGTCGGTGGTAAGCAATCATTCTTTAACCTTGCCCAAGCGTTTATCAATCCAGGTGATGAAGTTATTATTCCAGCGCCGTATTGGGTCAGCTATCCTGACATGGTTATCATCGCAGAAGGCGTGCCAGTCATCGTCAAATGCCCTGCTGAGCAAGACTTCAAAATCACCGCTGAGCAGTTAGAAGCGGCTATTACTGATAAAACCAAAATGTTGGTATTAAACAGTCCTTCTAACCCAACGGGTATGATTTATACGCTAGATGAGTTAAAAGCCATCGCTGAAGTGCTGAAAAAGCACCCACAAGTCTATGTGGCCTCAGACGATATGTACGAGCACATTCGTTGGACGGGTGATAAATTCTACAATATCTTGAATGCCGCGCCTGAGCTTAAAGACCGTGCAATTATTTTAAACGGCGTCTCTAAAGCCTACGCGATGACAGGCTGGCGTATCGGTTATGCGGGTGGCCCTGCTAAGTTAATCGGTGCAATGAAAAAAGTACAATCACAATCAACGTCATGCCCAACCTCTATCAGTCAAGTCGCTGCAGAAGTCGCTATTAGTGGTGATCAAAGCGTACTAGAACCAATGGTAGCGGCATTTGAAAAACGTTGTGACCTTGTCGTTGATGGTTTGAATGCCATTAAAGGCATTACTTGCCTGCGTCCTGATGGCGCATTCTACGTATACCCAGACATCAAACCGCTGATCAAAGCCGCTGGTCTCTCGTCTTGTACAGAATTTTCAGAATGGTTATTAGATAAAGTTGGCGTTGCAGTGGTACCTGGTGATGCATTCGGTTTAGGCGGCTACATGCGCATCTCTTACGCAACCGATGAAGCCACGCTAAAGGACGCACTGTCGCGTATCGAAAGAGCGGTTGCTGATTTGGACGTTGCTGAATAACTTCTAACGAGCAATTGGTCTAAAAGTGTTTTGATAAATAAAGACGCCCCATGTGATTTATGGGGCGTTTTCTTGTGAATGCTTTAGTTATGTGTTGGCAAAAACCTTCTATTACGTCATTAAAACGATAAATTTTACTCATTATGCAAAAAAACGCTTGACGTATTTCTTATCTTTGCTAGAATACGCCCCACTTAGTAAGAACTCGTTAGAGGCTGCTAAGGCTCGTTGTAAGAGGTTAGATACTTACAGCTTATTCTCCAATAGCTCAGTTGGTAGAGCAACGGACTGTTAATCCGTGTGTCCCTGGTTCGAGCCCAGGTTGGAGAGCCACATTTTAGTCGTAAATTCTTTGAGTCACCTTAGATTCAATTATGGCATTTGCCAAGACCCTCATCACTTTGATGGGGGTTTTTTTATGGTTGTCATTTCTACAGTTTATATGAATTGCTTTATGTAAATTAAATAGCGCTTCGCTAACGGTAAACCCTCTTGCTTTAGTAGATTCACATGAAAATGCAGTTCTGCTGGGATAAATTTATATCAGTAGAACTGCTTTTTAACTATAGTCGGTGAAAAGTAATATCGATACAGTACGTACTGCTGGTGCAACTTTTTCTTGCTTGCTGTGCCGTTGCTGCCAGAGGCTGCAAAAAATCTACACCAGCAGCACTGTAGCAATTTTAAAGTATTTCAACTATGTCTTTCTTCGTTTTGAAATAACTGTAGTAGCAACTAAGGTAAGAAAATAGAAATATGGGCTTGTTCTTTATTTTCTTGAATCACATGGTCATATGCTGAGAGTTGATTGTCAGAAAAACGATTGGTAACCTGCCACATGGTTGCAAATATCGCCGTCAACAACACTGCGATTACTACAAGTATAATCCATAGTGGCGTTTCGCTCGTCAGCGTATGTTTGATTTGATCGGGAATCGCCCAAAATGGTGAAAATTCATTTTTATTGCCGCGTAGATGCTCAATCTCATCACCCAAGCGCGCGATCAGGTAGCGAATCTTTTCAGGCGCTTCTAAACGATACTTTCCTTGAAAGCCAAGCAGCATAGCATAATGATAGACTTCTAAAGCAGGCAGACGCTTCTCACCTTGCTCACGCAAACCATCTAAGCGCTCAAAAAATTCATTACCCGCGATTTGTGAGCCAAACAAATCCAATTGCAGAGGATTCAGCTCCCATGCATCTTTTAGCGTTTGGAACATCGGCTCCTGCGACGTCATGATGGTTTCGTCAATCAATGCACAATAGGCATATTTGGCTTCATGAATATCTTCTGACAAAAACCCTCTTTTACGAGCATTGATCTCAAATTTGTCTAAAAAGTCATATATTTTTTGGCGAAATTTGCGCGGCTCGGTACTGAAATAGTGATTGCGTAGTAAAAACACCAAATAAAAACCGTCATACATGATATCAACCAGCGATTGGCTGCTGATACGTTTATCAAGACCGTTTGCTGAGACCTTTGATGCTACTTCGCCTGAATCTAATAATGAGGGCGCAGAACCCATTGAATTATTCCCTGACATGACTGTTCCTAATGCTAATGATTTTAAATACGACTACATATAGGCAATACTGAATAAAATGGATGCGCAGCATGATGACGCGAGACTGCTATAAATCTTTCTACCTTAAATTTTAAAAAACTACTGGACGATAGCCATCAACTCAATTTTTAAATCATCAAAGCCATTTGGTACATAGATACAGATAGATTCAGATTTTATCATTTCATCATACAACTCACCCACTGGCTCAATAGTAAAGTAGCTAAATCCCGGTCGTACTGGTATAGCGCTCGGTACTTGAGTCACATGCGAAACGGGCGAGCCCGGAAGCGCTGATAACACACGTTTTTCTACTGAGTCAGGGGTTGCAATCTTAAAGCGGCGCGGTACGATATCGATGAGTTCATGCATCGGTAACGATGAGCTGACGGACAGATACAACTGTGAACCACGGGTAATCTTGTCACTACTCAGATCGCCCATGTAGTAAGACGGTTTATTTTGACGTAATGGAATCGAGATAAAGTTGCTTGCAATTACCGTGTTAAGCAGCTCACGAATGATCAAAATAATACTAACAAACGACTCGTTCGCATTATTATGATGATAAGCAGGCAGATCGCCCACTTTGTATAATGAGCTAAAAGTAGCTAATTGACTGGCTACATTTAATAGCGCTTCATAAAGACGTTCTGGATGTAATTTGGCATTGTTGTATAAATGGCTTAACTGAGAGTAGGCGGTGTTAAGCGTGTGCAATAGCCAAAAGGAGGCAATATCTGACGAGCGAAACTCTAGTAAGTCATTGTTGGACTGACGATGATGGTCGTACAATGAGGTAGACTTGGTATTAATCATGGTCATCAAACGATAGACTTGAGTGACGAGCGCAGGGTTACTCATAATATGAACGCTTGGGACAATATAGTCCTCGTCCACTTGGTAGACGCCCTGCGTGGTACGTTCAAGCTTGGCAACCAATAAAGAAACGGTATCTTGACTGGGCGCTTGCGCAGAATGACTGAGCTGCAAGCTTGGTGAGAGCTTAATGACATCAATAACCGCTTCCGCTGCCTGACTGTATAGATCTTGCACCTCTACAGCGGCTCTGACATAGCGCGCTGGATTGTCACTGTGGTCTGTCTGTATATTACTGCCGCCGCTATGCACTATCTCTAAGCTCAAAAAGACAAAAACCTCGTCGCCATTGTCTTGCGTGTCTAAGGTAATGGCTTTTGGTAAAGCATCTGTACGAGGTGCTTGATATAGTGTCCCATCTGGCAGTACCGCATAAATGCTTTGAAAACTTAACAGATTGCTTTCTAAAAGTTGTTTGTCGATCTGTACATCAGATACCCCATACGCATACGGATGCATCAGCGTCATGCTTAATGCCCGCTGCGAATTATGATAGGTGTCTTGAATTTGAAAATGCTGAGGTCGTAAAAACAGCCCCTCTCCCCATAGTACTCTGTGTTTACTCAAGACAATCTCCTACGAACAGCTCACTAGTGGCTGCTGATAATAGTTAAGTTTGGTGGTAAATGTAGGTGCCAGCTCTGGATTGATACCGCCTGTAATACTGACATCACATGCACCAATATTCAGTGCAAGGGGCGTCTCAAAATTTAGACTATCGAGCGGGATAAGCAGCTGCGAGCGTTTCTTGGTGTACCTAAGCCCTACTTTTACCGCGACAAAACGCGCATCTTGCGGGATATGTAACGTCACACTGGTTGCACGGTTAGGAATAATACTGATTTCTTTAGCAACCAACGCTTCAATGTCAGTAAACTCGCTTTCTTTTTCCAAAAATGCAATGTAAGCGGTGCTCGCTGTCCCTTGCGTGGTACGTCCAGCATTGGCGTTAGCCGTTGGCTTGATATCCAGTGTCAGCTTCTGACGTTTTAGCTGTTTTTGCAATGCCTGCTGTTCTGCGTTCATCATCTCAAGCTGCTGCTGTTGCTGCTCTAATTGAGCTTTAAGATTTTGCAAATCGTCATGACTACTTTTACCATTTTCAATAACGCTTTTTATATTGTCGTGAATATTAGACTCGCCTGCCAAGGTAGAGGCTTTACTATTTGAATGGTTCAATTTATCAGTGCTACACCCTACTAGCACCCCGCTGAGTAAACAGCCTGTGGCTATTAATACTATCGGCAATGTCATACATCTGTCCATATTTTTCAATTCACCTTGAAATATTATTGTCATTATTGACTGGTCAAAATCTCTGCCATTTCTGGGCGACCGAGCACCCCTTTTTTACGTAACTCAACATGGCCAAGATCCATCATCCGCCAATCACCACCCCACACAAGTCCAGCAGATTTGGCTACTTTACCATATAATTTATAGCCTCGCATCGCCCAAGGATCCTTTTCGGTTATGACAATTTTGCCACTTCTGATAAAGGCACTATCAGCAGCCAAACCAAACTGATGATAACTCTTATATGATCCAGCCTTTGTCACGTGTGTGCCTTTTTTAAGCAGTCTTGCCTGTCTTGCAGGACTGCGGTAACCTTCTAAAAGTACCATATCATAGCCATACTGATCACTCATTACTTTATATACGGTCAACAACCGTTGAACAAAATCTGAGTTCATTTTTTGCCAATTACGGTCAGCGTTTTTAACATTGATGTGCCCATTATGTAGATGCGAAGCCAGCATATCGCCCGAATATCCAGCAGTATGATCTTGAGCATTCAAATCAGACAAGTCAGGCTCAGGTAACATCAGTGGTCTATCGTCCTGAGTGACGTTCGTCTCGGCATCTGGCCAGTAGCCATCTTCCGTCTTGCTGGCTTGATAGCTTGCAATCTCAGCATCAAGCTCAGCGAACATCTCTTCTGGCGGTGGTGGTGGTGGCCGCAGGCGTTCTCCTATCAGCAATTGGCTAATTTGTGAGCTTGCGGTGCTCGCTCCGGTATCTTGAGCGTGATAGACATCAAGAGAGTTATTGGTAATCAAGGCATAGCACAGCCCAGCCGTTGCCATAACGATCAATAGCGATAATGCCGATATGACTGGTATTCGGGAGACATTTACATGCGAGAGAAAATCGCTAGATTTCTTTATACCAGCGCGAAGCAGTTTTGCTGGCGCGTCTATTGACGGACGATTGATGTTACTGATATCAAAGATAATTAGTCGCTGAAAACAGATGGCTGCTTTATCAAACAGTCGCCCACATAATTGCCGATCAAAGAGCATGACAATGATGACAATAGAAACAAGCGTAAATATAGAAACAGTCAAATACAGCATAAGTGAAAGGCAGCGGCAGTTAAGACGATGAAAAGATAAACAGGCGTTTATCATTGCTATTGCGCAAGTATTATATAGACAAATCATCTCCATTTAAAAGAAAGCTGACTTAATTATACTTATTATTTGTTTTTTTTCTTATTTGTATTATTTATAAGTCAATTTATCCCAAAATAAAACAATCAAATCTTACCTAAGATCCTCTCCATCCTTTATAAATCAAAGAAACTTTGGTCTAGCTGACTATTTAAAATATAATATATTCTAAATATAGAATACTATTTAAGCAAAATAAAGTCGTCAAATATACTAGAAAGAACCATGTTAATACCATAAAATACTGCCTAACCATATTGGTTGTACCGTAATAACCACAGTAATAACCAAACAAATAGGGAGTTTTTATAAGTGGGCACAAAAAAAATACTGTCGTATGGCCGCTTTATTTTAGGAATGCTTTTGGTGGCATACCTTGTCTTGGTTTGGATGTACTTTAAAGACAATGCACGACAGCTCACTTCATCTGGCTTATTACTGTGGTTTGTGGTCATCCCCCTGCTGTTACTTGGTTCTATCATGGTGCTTCTATGGTGGCAAAAAAAATCAGACTATCAAGCCGTAAATACGCCAGATACTTTGGGTGAAAAATCTGGTGAACAAGCAACCAGCAAACAGCCCGTTACGCATAAATTATTTGTATGTAGCCGTGTTTGTTTGCCTGAAGGAGACTGCTGGTCTGAGGTGATTGACAATAATGAAGACCTGACGGTATTAAGTGATGATCTGGTAGGTGTCGACGGATTGCCTATGTTGATAAAACCGATTGCAGGACTAGCCGATGCCGCCTCCCTACCCTATAGCTATAGCTATATGTCTAATGCAGATTTAGCAGACTCAGATTCTGATGACAACCATTTAAATAATGCTATCTATCATGAAGACTTTAATGAAGGTGATGGGCGTACAGAACGTATTGCTGCGCTAAATAGTACAACCTTACGCTTATGTTCCTTGATTCATGAGCAGCTCGCTATGAGCGATGAGATATTGTCTACCTTGGCCGAACACTTTCTTCAACATCATCAGCAAGACAGTGCAAAGGCCAACTCTGCCATCCATATTCATCCTGAATGGCAACAGCATTATTTGGTGAGTGCCAACGAAGAAAGTGATACCAAGCCCATTCCTTCTGCCGTCTCACTACCCAAGCTACCCATTCATTTATGCATACCTGCCAGCGCTGATTCGGCGGTACTTATCGCGGTGCTAAAAGAGCAATTGACTGCTTATGGTATTCCAGAATCTCTAGTCTCTGTGACGCTTATTGTGACCAATGATAATGAGCAAGCAGACAATATAGAGACTTACGAGCCTTTGGGATTCATCAATGAACAGTTGATGTTATTGTCTCAATCGGCTGTCCCTGAGCTGCGTTTAATGCTCATTGTAGACTCTCAGATTAGTGATGAATGGTTAGATTCTCATCTGTACTCAGAACTTAGTTCTGACATCATTCCTACCGAAGCGGGCGTGCTGCTGGTATTTTTTAATCAAGCTGCTCAAGATGTGCTCGATATCAATAACCATACTGCTGTCTTATTGACTGAAATTTGCACCCCTAATACCAAAGACACTGATGTTAAGAATCGTCATGCTAACAAAAGTGTTAATAAAAGTGCCAGTAATCAGAATGCTATAGACAACTCGCTTCAGACTACTGATCACCTCAATAATAAACGCAGCTACCTCAATCATTTAACAATTATCAAAAATCTATTGATAGACAATGCTCTGTCGTTATCACCGACTCTTACAGCAGAGCCAAAACCTACAAAAAAATCAGCCAGCGCCGAACTCAAGACTAATGTTTTTTTATCTGAAATAAGTATGACTGCTATATCAGACATTAATCCAGTAAAGCAACCTTACGATGTATCAGTATATATGAACTTTCTTGAAGCATTTATAGCAAAAGGCGCGCTGGTAAATGAGTATAATTTAGGGCATTATATGCCATTGAATCAGTGGTTGAAACCGTTTATCGGCTTATCACTATTCGTTAACTTAGCCGGAAATGACCGACAAGAGTCAGAATTACTATTTTTATTTACCCAACATAAGCAATGTTCTATGCTTTGGTTAGCCGATTTGTCGCAAACATCTGAATGATCGCTTTTGATAACGCTTCATCGTGGTAAATACTCATTTTATTATCTTAAGATCACACTAGGTAGCACGCATGTTTTCAAGGTTTTTCCATCTTATCTACAATCCAAGAGTGTTGTTAGTTTTGGGTATCCTAGTCGTTCTAGTCGTGCTATATGACTATGTGACCATTAAAACCTTTTTCATTATTATCAGTATCCTAATAATATGCATGGTGCTGGGCGCGCTTGCCTACTATCTGTGGAAAAAACGCAAAGCTGCCTCAGACGAGCTGGCCGACTTGGTCGAAGATACCGGTAATGAGAGCCACGATAAAGAGACTCATGTGGCAAAAGATGAAAATGCTCAAGAGGTACAAGCACTACGTCAGCAAATGCAAGATGCCATCAAAACCATTCGTAAATCGAAGATTGGTGATCAAACCGGTAAGGCAGCTTTATACGAGCTGCCGTGGTATATGGTTATTGGTAATCCAGCGGCGGGCAAAAGCTCAGCAGTACTACACTCTGGCCTAAAATTTCCCTTTATGGAAAAGACCAATAAACTATCGGTAAAAGGGGTTGGCGGTACGCGTAACTGTGACTGGTTCTTTTCGACCGAAGGGATTTTGCTCGATACCGCAGGACGTTACTCTGTCTATGAAGAAGATCGCTCAGAATGGTTGTCTTTTTTAAATCTACTCAAAAAGAACCGACCTAAAGCACCAATTAACGGCATTATCATTGCTGTGAGCATTGCCGAACTCACCAAAAACGATCCAAGCTACGCTTTGGATTTGGCCAAAAACTTACGCAGCCGCGTCCAAGACTTAACCGAACAGTTAGAAGTCTACGCGCCCGTCTACGTGGTCTTTACCAAGATGGATTTGATCTCAGGTTTCCGTGATTTCTTCAATGATTATGAACAAGAAGAGCGTAATCAAGTGTGGGGCGCAACCATTCCCTATCCTGAAGATCCTGAAAACATCAATATCACCGATGTGTTTGAAGAGCATTTCGGTATTTTGGTCAATGGTCTAAAAGATTTGAGCACGACTAAGCTATCCCTGCGTCATCAGCGTACTGTGTCTCCAAGTCTCATGACTTTCCCCATGGAGTTTCAGTCGTTACGTCCGATGATACGAACGCTCATGCACGCCTTGTTTGAAGACAACCCTTTTCAATTTAAACCCATACTGCGCGGATTTTACTTCACCAGCGCCTTGCAGGATGGACAAGTTAACAGCCAGATGACCCTGCAAATGGTGCAAAACTACGACTTGCACCCGCCAGCTGTACCGCTTAACGCGCAGCAAGAAACCGCAGACAAGCCTTATTTTTTACAAGACCTATTTTCAAAAGTCATTTTAAAAGACAAGCACTTGGTCAAACAGCACAAAAACCGTAATAAACGCAGTCATCGTGCGCTTGCTACTCTAGCCGCCGTCGTTACTTTGTGCGCGGCTGTCGGTCTATGGACATGGTCATATACCAATAACAAACAACTGACTGAACGCGTCGTGGCCGACTTACAACAAGTTGCTCAGCTACAAGAAAATTCTAATGGTAGTCTGCAATCTCAGCTTGAGTCCCTTAGTATTTTGCAAAGCCGGATAGAACAGCTTGAGGGCTATGAAGAAGACAAACCGCTGTCTTTACGCTTTGGTCTCTATCAAGGCGATACCCTCAAACAAAAACTGCTCGCAGAATATTACAATGGTATCAACATCATCGTCCTAGCACCCACGACACAAAACATAGAAAAGTTTTTGACAGAAGTAAATACAAACGCCGCGCAGCTAGAAGTACGCACAGAGGAATCGATAGCTGATGACGCTTCTGAGACTGCCACTATTGACGCCTATATTCAGTCCGATCCTACTGATGTTGAAGACGCCTATAATGCGCTCAAAGCTTATTTGATGCTTGGCAATCATGACAATCTAGAGACCAGTCATTTAAGTGATCAGATGACACGGTTTTGGCGCAACTGGCTTGAAGCCAACCGCGCTGATATGCCTCGCGATAAAATGATTCGCCAAGCTGAGCGTATTTTGAGCTTCACGCTCGCTCATGCCGATGATCCAAATTTTCCGCTCGTCCAAAACGACTTAGGACTGATAGATAAAACTCGCAGCAATCTGTCTAAAGTCAGTAAAGGTCAGCCTGCTCGTGAGCGTGTCTACTCTGAAATCAAAATGCGTTCATCTGCCCGCTTTCCATCGGTCACGGTGGCTCAGATTACCCAAAACACAGCCAATGAAGCTCTATTAGGCAGTTATGTGATCTCAGGTACTTTTACCAAACAAGCGTGGGAATCTTTTATCAGTGATGAAATTGATAAAGCGGCCACCACGAGAGTCGTAGCAGATGATTGGGTACTGGCAACCAGTAGCCAAGATGATCTAACTTTGACGGGAAGTCCTGAACAAATTCGCCAATATCTGGTCAATCGTTATAAGCAAGAGTACATCACTGAGTGGAAACGGTTTTTGTCACAAGTTTATGTTCGTGATAGCAAAGGATTCGATGACCATGCTGTCTTGTTAAATCAGTTGTCTAACGCCACAGAGTCACCGTTAAAAACGCTCTTTGAGACGGTTGATCGTCAAACTCAGTGGGATAATCAAGCGGCCAACCAAGCCTCTGCCAATAGTGGTGAGTCTCGACGGTCATTTGTCAATTGGTTCAAGCAAACCATACTGCGTCAAAGTCCTGCGGAACTGCGACAAGCAGAAGCGGCCATGAATAACGCTAGCAGCGCTAACCCTAATGCGCCTATAGCACAAGCACCATCAGGTGTAATAGCCCAAGAGTTCGCTTCTATCCATGCCTTGGTGACACCAAGAGAGGACAATCAAGACTTATCGTTGTTAGACAATTATTTAACAAGCTTGGGAGATATCCGAACTCGCTTCAATAACATTGCACGTAGTGCTGATATCGGTCCTGATGCCTTATTATTTGCATCGCAGACTCTCAGCCCAGAAGGTTCGGAATTAACCAAGTCTTTACAGATATTGGATGAGCAAATACTCAGTCAAGCCAACTCTGAAATAAAACAGCTCGTTCGCCCCTTATTAAGTGAGCCATTGACTCGCTCGTTTAATATGCTGCTGACACCAACGAAAGCGGAAATTAATAAAGTCTGGAAAGCACAGGTACGTAAGCCTTTTGTTGACACTTTAGAGAAAAAGTACCCGTTTACTGCCAATGCCAATTTAGAAGCAACACCAGCAGAGATTGGTCAATTCTTTGGTGAAGATGGCTACGTAGCCCGATTCGTCAACGAGACATTATCACCCTTTATCATTCGCCGCGGTGATCAAATCTCAAGCAAGATATGGAATGGCGCAGGCTTAGGACTCAGTCCACAGTTTGTCGCTGACTTTGGTCGTTACTTTGTCAATTATACGGGCAGCAATAGTGCTAGTGCATCTGGGGCTAATGGTGCTTCGAGTAAAACGACATTCCAAATCATGCCACTTCCAGTCAGCGGCTTGACCGAGTATACGATCGTCGTCGATGGTCAGCAACTGCGCTATCGTATGGGCACGCAAGCATGGACAACGTTTGTATGGCCAAATCCGAGCAGCCAGCCTGGGGCGAGTATTAGAGCTAAAGATTATGATGGTAAAGATTTTACGGTGTTTGAGGAAGCTGGCAGCTTTGGCGTAGAACGTCTTATTAATAGTGCGCGCCGTACTGAGCTTGGCGACGATATCTTTGAGATGGCTTGGTCAGGTGATGGTATTACTATCTCTGTCCGCTTTAGAATCATCAGTGGCAATAGCAACACCGCCAGTCAAGGCCGCTCTACCAACCCATTTACGGGTATGAAATTGCCGGATGAGGTCATCGCCCTTGGGGTCACGCGTACAGCAAAACCCATTACTGATAACAGCGCTGGCAATAGCACTCCTTCCGCTACCAATAATTCGGTAGCTCAAAGTAGTGAACAAAGCAGTACAACCCGTTCACAACCAGCAAGCGGACTGAATGTAACTGACAATGCTAATGATGGCAGCGATACACAAGCAGACACTTCTGTTTCTGCTAATAACAACGCAGTCGTAGCTGAGCAGGAGGAGCAAACGCCATGACTCCTGAACGCTTACCTTTAATATATTTTGGCAAACTGCCAGCGCGTGGAGACTTTGTACGCGCGCGTGCCCATATCACCGAGACCAACGCCATTGATGAGTGGGTCAGTCAGGCCCTAGCAATTTCGGAAAAAATATTCAGTGAGCGCCTGACAGATAATGCGACTACCAAAGAGATCAATTGCTTAAACTTTAGTCATATAGATACCAGATCTCATGAGATTATCACTGGCGTTCTTATTCCAAGCCATGATAGTAGCGATAGAAATTATCCTTTGATAGGGTTTGGCGTGCAGCACTCTGATAAACCAAAAAACTGGATGAACTACCTGCCCATCAAGTCATCGAATCTTTGGCGTGAAACTTACGAAATCTTGAGCATGGCTAAATCGCAAACTGACAACACCCATCTTATGGAATCCCTTAACCATAGCCAGCTTACTATCGATAACAGTGCCAGCACTTACTACTATGATTTTATTAACACCACGACCTTACATGATATATCGATGTTAATGAAAATCGATAAGGCACAACTGATACAACAAATTATCGCGACTGGCTTGTTATTTTTGCCTACTTTTACCAAAGGTTTTCATGGTCTGAATAAAGTCATCTGCTGGTCACTCACGTCTGACAAAGAAGCCTCAATAAACATGGCGACTTTTTGGCATGATCTGATTAATGGTTTTTATCAGCCGCATCAGCTTTATCTAAACACCTATCTGTATCGCGCTTCTGATTGCTATCGCATGCTCTTGAGTTTTACTAAACCAGATGGACGGATACTTGAGCAAATATCAAAAAATGACGTGCATTATCCCGAAGACTGGGTGGTCATCGCCAATAGCGACTGGACCCAAAGCTATATCGATGAAGATATCGGATTAACCCGTTTCAATAAAGTATTGGTGCAAGACAACCTCTATCTTTACGATGCTAGGCAATTGTTCAAAAAAACGTTTTTGGCACAGTAGCTTTTAGAATCACCATTCATAGCCATGTGTCATACACTGCTCAATCATATTAAAATTAGAAAAGGTACTTGAATGAAAGTCCTCTCCAGAACGACGAAACCCAAGCTAACAAGTCACATAAGAAGCTTGCTGTTAGTGTCTGCTATAACCCTTCCTATTAGCGCTGCTGTCTTTGCAGAACACAACGACGCTCATGTAACAAGTGGCTCGCAAAATGTACCTGTCGTCATCAAAGGTGTGGTCGCTACTAGCTCAGACAAACAGCAGCTTCTAGAAAAGCTAAAAGCGCAATACCCTAACAAGCCAGTTAGAGATGAGATTGAAGTGCGTTCAAACATTAGTATACCCACCAACTGGCAACAGATAGCGACAGCCATTATCGATAGCGACATCTCTAATATTAGCCAAGGCCGTATTGACATTCATGGTACAACCATTAGCCTACATGGCAAAGTGAGCAGCCTTGAACAAAAACAAGCGATCCAAAATCGTATTCATACCCGCTTAACCGATCTCTATCAGTTAGAAAACCAGCTGGTTGTCGTAGAAGGTGAACAACGCCTCATAGATGACACTTTAGGCAATCGTATCGTAGAGTTTGAATCTGGTAGCGCCAACCTGACGCCCATGGGACTTGGAATCTTAGACGACATGGCAGCTGTCTTGCGCCGCATCAGTGACAAACCCGTTCTTATCACAGGTCATACCGACAATGTCGGCAACCCTACAGCCAACTTAGCCTTATCAAATGAGCGTGCAGAAGCGGTTAAGCAATATTTGATAGGTCGTAATATTGACGCTGCTCGTCTCAGTACTACCGGCAAAGGGGACTCTGATCCTATTGCCAGCAATGACAATGAAGAGGGGCGCACTCGTAACCGCCGTATCGAATTTACCCTTAGCGAATGACGCCACTGTATATGACGATAGTGGCAGATAAAGACTTACCTTTATAAAGCCCTTACTCAAAGAATAGAGACATTACTATGTTACGCGTGACCAACACCGTGCTCCCAATGCATCCTGATAGACTCTATGCCAGTGAAGGCAGTACTCAAGCGCCCTATCCAAGTGCTCGGCAAGACCTAAGTGCGCATCAAGCGTGGCAAAACATGCTCATTCAAGGGTTTTGTGAAGCTGATATTATTGACCAATTGAATCCCAATAGTAGTCATCAACACCAGCAGCACGGTATCGATACCTATGTACTACACGTCTATATTCATGAACGTCATCATCCACCTTTTACGCCACTGACCCATTTAATTGGTAGTCCTTTGACCTTAAGCTTCGACACCCCAAGTGGCTTAAGCTATCGCCATCTATACCTGACGGCTGTGCATCAACTGGATCATGATGGCAGCTTTGGTTATTATCGTCTGCTCGCACAACCCATCACTTATCGCTTGCATCAGCATCTCAGCTGTCACATAGATACGGACTTATCCGTACAAGCAATGGTAGCAGAACGCACAGCCCCCTTAGATATAGAAATAATCGATGATAGTAGCAATGATGATGAAAATGGGGCTGGCTGGACACCTGCGCGGATGACCCAATGGCAAATCAGTGACTGGACACATATTTGCGAGCGGCTCTCACGTCAAGGGCTGACAGCTTACCTACGACACGAGCAAACTGACGATCACCGCCCACCAAAGTTAGTCATTACCTCAGCGTACCCGAGCGATAACGATGACATCAGCGTCAACATTGGCCCTCTACGCTATCAACAAGTCTTACATGACCGTGTCCATGCACCCGTTTTAGCACTGAGCGAACAAGTTATTACCCAACCCAGCTCGGTGATGATGCAGCGTTTCAATAGCGCAACTGTCTCACATTCCACCCAGTCCTCTGACGTTGTTACTAGCATTAACAGTAGTCAAGAAGAAAGCCAAACCCCTAGTAACACGCTGACTTTAGATACTCCCGCCGCTTTTGCACCAGTGACAGATGCTGAAACCATTGATGAAGCTACTATCGCGGCGAACAGCCACCAAAGCCACTATGGCGTTTATCATGCGCTTGCACATGCTACCGACCTAAACGTGGCTGACACCTTTATGCTTGTCGACCACAGTGCACTCAATCAACATTACCGCGCAACCCATATCGTCCATTTGGCTCGCAACAGTCTAGCGCATGTGACAGGACTGACCATTAGCCGTCGCCATCATGAACGCCATGCCTCTTCGTTAGAAGCTGGCAGCCACTTGACTCAGCTGCGCCTAATTACCGCGGACACGTCATGGGTCGGTAGTTTTTATAGCAAACGCGCACTACCACCGATGACAGGCATTACCGAGACCCAAAGTGATGCTGATAGTCGCAATCACATGACACCTACCAAAAACTATCTACTTGATAGTCCGGCACAACCCATTAACCGATTAGAGGCAAAAGCTGGCGCTAACTACGGCACTCACTTCACTCATAGAGCCGATGATCAAACGCTCATGCAGTCTATTGGCGATAGCGAGCACTTAATCAACACAGGTAGTTTGTTATCCACCACGCGCCCTAGCCTATTTGCCACAGACAATGAGCAAGCAGTTGAGAGTGGCTATCGGCATAAAGTAGATGACACACTAGCAGAATGGATCACCGATCATCGTATAGAACAACCTTACTCACAATTAAGCGTTAAAGATGGAGAAGTTGCCGCTAGCATAAAAATGGGTGTCATCAATCCAGTAAAAGACAGTGTCAAAAGTCAAGGCATCAGTGCCACTACCAACGCTCAAATCAACATTAAATCTGGTGAAGCACTTGTCCTATCGACCCAGCCGCAAACCCATGCACAATCAGAACAACATAACTACCAGCACCATACTCCAACTTTGACCCAAACCAGCCTTGGTGGCCAGCATTTAGTGGAACGTTTAACGCAATTGGCCACAGGTTTAGGACGTAACGTAAACGACCATCAAGCCATCAAGTTCCAACTTGAATCAATCATAAAAGAACAAGACGCTAAGACCCATCAAACAATACCCCACACGTTAATCGATAGTGCATCCGACATTAGTTATATCAGCGAAGATATGATTATTCATCGGTCGATGGGTGAAATGACTACCACTACCCAGCAAGATATGACAATCAGTAGTGGTGATGCTCATAGCCAAGTCAGTAGTGAATCACTGAACCTCATAGCAGATGGTCAGTTTAGTATGACCAATGCCAAAGACAATATTATGCTGTCTGCCCATACAGGCAAACTTGCAGCAACGGCGAAGCAAGATATCAACATCGCCTCCTCCACCAAAGAAGTTGAGATAGTAGCGACCAATAAGATTACGCTGACGGCTGGTGGTGCGAGTATTACGCTTGATGGTGGGGATATTACGATAACGGCAAAACAGTTTACGGAGAAAGGCGGCAAGCATAGTAAGGCTGGGGGTGGAATGGATGGGTTGGGGTTGGCAGGGTTGCCTAACATTATACCTGAGACTAAGACGCTAATGAATGGGGTTTATAATTTAGCTTATCAGTTTTTGGATGGTGAAAATGAAGGTATAAGTAATAATGAATATATAATAATAGATGAAAAATCAAAATTAATTGAATCTGGAATTACTACTGACAGTGGTAGAACACAAACAGTTTATACAGAACGTAGTGAGAAGTTAATTACGTTTTTAAAGATTGAAGATGGATGGGACTATGGCAGCTAAGTATTGTTACACGAGATTTAAGCTATTTAAAAATGAAATTAATGTTTATAAATATAGGGTAATATTTATTATAGGAAACAGATCTGTAAAGACTAAAACATTGACTCTTAACGATAACAAATCTAGTGATATTCGAGCAAAGATAAATAAGAACGAGTCTATCAAAAATTGTAACGCTTACGTAGATATGTACCTAAAGAATGGTACTAAAATTAATTCGAAACCTTTACTACTAAAAGTATCTGATGCCAGTTTAGAAGAAGAAACTCAAAACTTAGGTATCTCAGCAACCACCTCACTTGACAATATTTATACGTTATTTTCTTTTTCAGTGACAACTGGTGTGACTCAATCACATCCTAACGTTAAGGAAACAAAACTAATATACACTATGAAAAATGCTCCCGCAATTCCAGCCGGTTTGCGATGGGTAGCATTCTTGAGAAATGAGATTAAAAAGTCTGCCAGGAAAAACGAAGTTGCAATTATGGCTATTGCTTCAATAATTTTTCAAGAAAAATACCATGGAATCTGGGCAACTTATAAAAATAATTTATCGTATGTTCTTAAAGATCTAGATCGAAATTCATCCTATGGCTACGGAGAAATGCAACTTGGTCTAGCAGCAGACTTGCTAGGCTACAGTGAGCAAAAAAATCCAAAATATCTACGTAAAACTTTCGATTTAATAACTACTAATGCAGAAGTTGCTTTAGACTTAGTTGGCAAAAATATAAATATTGAGCAAACTAGAAGAGGTAGAAAGCTTAGTACATTCGAAGCCACTGTATTTCATAATAGTGGTGTGAACGGACTAAATAGTATATAGATGGTGAGATATCTCAAAGAAAAATTGTAAGTAGTGTATATGGCAGATCTTGGCAATGGCAGAATGCTATATCAGAAGCATTAAATGGTAGATTAGTTGGTCAACCAGATAACTGTAAATTAGATTCATGTAACGCCTATATTGAAGAAGATTTAACATCGTGGAAATATAACTCTACTTTACCAACCCAATTTTAGGACTTATGAGATGTCTACGTTATTTAAAATAACATTTCTTAGCTTTATTTTATTGTTGCTAAGCTTATTTTCTGAAAGTAATGGCGGTCTTTATATTTATTCATATTTGAGTGAAAATGATCTATATAAAATATCCGACTTGCAAGGGTCTGGATCTTCTGATTTCGTTCTTGTGGTTCTTAGTAGCGGTATACTGTTCACGCTTTTTCTTACAACTTCAATAATAAAGTCTATAAAACTAGAAACTAAATATATTTTATTCTTTTTTTATATACTATTGTCTGCGTATATACTTTCATTGTTTGAAACCTCAAGTTTTCTTCATATCAGTTATTCAACGATTTCAGTAGGTAAAAACTTTACGTTCACAGCTTGGTTCATGGTTTACATCGTAATAATCATTACTGTCGTATATCAAATCCTAAGACGAATAAAAAGACTGTTTTGAGTTTTTTATACTCATTATTATGAATACCATACTTAAAATTTGAAACCTTCCTACTCACTTCACTCATAGAGCCGATGACCAAACCCTGATGCAATCTATTGGCGATAGCGAGCACTTAATCAACACAGGTAGTTTGTTATCCACCACGCGCCCTAGCCTATTTGCCACCAATGAAGAACAAGCCATCGAGAGTGGTTATCGGCATATAGTAGATGACACCCTGTCGGAATGGATTACTGACCATAGAAGCGAGCAAGCTTATTCACAGTTAAGTATCAAAGATGGACAAGTTGCCGCTAGTATAAAAATGGGGGTTATCAATCCAGTAAAAGACAGTGCCAAACGTCAAGGCATCAGTGCCACTACCAATGCCCAGATCAATATCAAGTCTGGTGAAGCGCTAGTCCTATCAACCCAGCCGCAAACCCATGCACAATCAGAACAACACAACTACCAGCACCATACTCCAACTTTGATCCAAACCAGCCTTGGTGGCCAGCATTTAGTGGAACGTTTAACGCAATTGGCCACAGGACTTGGTAGAACGGTCAATGATCACAGTCTGATCAAAACGCAGTTAGAAGCCACCAGTGACGAGCAACAAAGCAAAACTCATCAGCAAACACCTTACACCTTAATCGACAGCGCAGCTGATACGAGCTACGTCAGTGAAGACTTGCTCATTCAACGCACAATGAGCGAGATGATCAGCACTACCCAGCAAAATATAATGATTAGTAGTGGAGATACTCACAGTCAAGTGAGTAGTGAGTCATTGAACCTCATAGCAGATTATGAAATGCTAGGCGCCTTACCTATCGTATAGGAAACCATCTTTGAGTTTTGAAAAAAAAAGCAAAACCACTAACATATGGTTTCTGTCTTTTCGAAAATATGATGAAGAAACTGGTACAACCATAGGATATACCGTTTCTTTAGATTAAAGCGTGTCATCAGTTAGCTCATGAGGGTTAAAAATATCAGTCATCTAACCATCATATTTGGCTAACCAGTTTTGCATTTGTTCAATTTCAGGTTGCTGTGCGTCGATTATTTCTTGTGCTAGTTTGCGCATTTCTTCATTTTTACCATATTTGAGCTGTATCATGGCCATGTCAATCGCACCAGCATGATGTGGCAACATACCGCGAACAAATGCCTTGTCAGGATTGGGATCAGTAATACCAGCCATCATTTCACCATGCATCGCATCCATACCATCAGCATAGGCTTTTCGCATGGTTTCAGTAGCAGCTGTTGGCTCAGCAACATCAGGATTGTCGGCAAGCCAGCTCTGCATTTGCTCAATTTCAGACTGCTGGGCGTCGATTATTTCTTGTGCCAGCTGACGCATCTCGGCATCAGTGCCATACTTTAGCTGAATTTTTGCCATGTTAACGGCGCCAATATGATGACCAAGCATGCCTTGAGCAAATGCAACATCCGGATCATTGTATGCCATGCTGCTCATCATCTTATCGTGCATAACCGTCATGGAGTCGTTATACTCCTTGTTCATGATCGGCATGGCATCACCTGTCATATCATGACCAGCATGCGCGTCCATCGCGTGAGCATCTGTAGCTGCATTACTCGTTGAGGTGACGTTTTCGTTTGTAGTAGCACTTGTACTTTCATTGGTAGGCTGACAAGCACTAATTATTAATACCGCACTGATACTAGTAGCAAGAATGGCAAGACGTGATTTTTGAATGTTCTTCATGGTGTGTTCTTCATGGTTATGGTTGATATAAAACTGACACGTCAGTTAAGATTTACCAGTTAAAAAAGTCATCATATTCGTATATTAAAAGTCATTCTTCTATCAATAACAGCTTATTCCAACTCTTGAATAAGTGCTTGCATCTCACTTATTTCGCGTTTTTGTGCTTCGATGATGCCATCAGCAAGCTGCCTTACTCTGGGGTCTTCTATATCCGCTCTTTCACTGGTCAAAATAGCAATTGAATGATGCGGTATCATGGCCTGCATCCAATCGACTTGATTGACAGTGGCTTGTGATCTAACGCCCCAAATCCCCGCTGCAAACAATACAATACTTAGACCATAAACCATTAAATTAACCTTGGTTTTCTTATACATATTGGTCATGAATGCCAGCATAATTACTGCCATGCCAGCACCCATATATAACGCCATGTAAGCTCGGGTTTCGCTAAAATACACATGTTCCCATTGATAAGTATTGAAATACATCATGATGTACATCACTACGGTAGACGTAAGAATCATGAGGGTAAATTTCACATAAGGATTCATTTGTTTTTGCTCTTCATGATTCATCAGTCAATCTCCATTACGTTTGCAAAATAGCTAAAGTCTAAGAAAATATTTCTAGCTCTGAAATACTAGCCTATAACTGCTGCGCTGAAGACTCAACTTCGGCATATACTTGGTTTGTACCATCTTTGTTTATTTGCATAATCTGATATGGCATGAACTGGTCTTGATATTCCATACCAGGGCTGCCGACTGGCATGCCTGGGACAGCCAAGCCGATGGCTTGCTCCGGCGGATTCTGTAAAAATTCAGCCACGTACTTTGCAGGTACATGGCCTTCAAAGACATAACCATCAGTGGTGACTGTTGTATGACAAGAGCGCATTTCAGTGGGCACGCCGTAACGGTCTTTAAATAATGACAAGTCTGTTGGGTGCTGAACCGTTGAGCTTAAACCATGCGCCTGTGCATGATCTACCCACTCTTTACAGCAGCCACAATTGGCATCTTTATAAATAGTGGCTGACACGTTTTTGAGTAGGTCTGAATTGCTTACTTGAGTGGCTGTAACCGCTTGCTCCACTGGCATGGCACTCGAATCAACAGCGTTGGCATCAGGAGTACTGGCCTTAGAAGCATTGATGTCAGCTTGTCCACAAGCTGATAAGATGACAGTGGCTAGTACAGCTGTAGCTACTCTCACTCGCTTCGGCGACTGACTAAAAGGCTTGAAATCAGACTTAACAGCAAAAATAGTCATAATGGCTTCTCATTTCATTTAATATAGAATAAAACTTTATAAAGTTAAGCTTTAACACGCTTGTAAAGTGTCGAAAACCCACAAATGATACTGCTAATACATATGGTCAGCGGACAATAAAATCAATATCTTGACAATCACGTGCTGCTGGAATGATACAATTATATAAGTGACAAATTAGCAGCATGACTCTGACAATCAGATGACGCCAAGATGACAATCTTGTCATCTTATGCCCCAATCACAGGAGTTTGCTGACTACTCCTCTATCATTAATAGCGGTAGACACAGCAATACTGACATCCACCTAAATAATCGGCACGAGTATGCTATAAAAGTACTGTTAGTCGAAGATGAATGATCCCTTGGCAATTATATAAAAAAAGGCTTGAGCGAGGCCGGCTTTATCGTTGAGCACAAAACGACTGGCCTTGATGGTTATCACGCCCTTATGACTGAAGATTACAATGCCGTGGTTGGTGCATACGTTAATTGTGTTCTACTGGAATAAACTTCCTTCGCTGGCTGTTTGCAGGCGTGATAGAGGCTATCATAAAATTCAAACCTGTAGAGCTGCAACCTTTTAGATTGGATCCACTATATAGTGAGTGCGATTTTATTTTGAACTGCCTATAGTGGCAAGTCTTAGCCAATAGCAACGCTAGAAGTTATGGCAAGTTGCAAGACTTAGCGTTGAAAGCATCTCTCTTTAATACAAAATAACAGACACAAAAAAACCTCAAGCAACCTAATGCTTGAGGCGAAACTTGCTTAAACTCGAAAGTTTAAATTCGTTTTAAATATGGCGCAGCGGACGGGACTCGAACCCGCGACCCCCGGCGTGACAGGCTGGACAAGGGAGATTTCGTTAAATTGCATTAGAGTACATTAACATACAAAACCTTATAATGGAAGGCTTACAGAGAAATCTATCTGACAACGCTTAGCATAATTTAAAGTTATTTATTAAGTCAGATATACTAATTTTGGTCACTTATAATGTATAAAAATTATACTTTATTAATAAAAATACGTATATTTTTTATACAATTAATTTGGATAGATATTGCTAGAAGTGCCTTAATATACATCCCAAATCTTCTAAAACTCGTACTCCACCGCCCTATTTTTAGCGAGGAGCTATTGGATAAGTTTGAATGGATTTACATATTACCTGATAAGAAACGCTTTGCATTTTTTGCCTTACTAAAGGCACTACCGAGCACTAAGACCACACCTTTTAATAAGCAGCGATTGGCTACTTTAGTAGCGCTATTCTCATTAGGCAGCATGTACTATAAAAAATACTTGCCTTCGATATTAGCCGCGTCTCTTTGACAAATATAGCATTGCCACTGCCTCTTATTTTTTTGGACTATTTTCAATGTTTGGTGCGCTGATATTGTTTAGCAGTCAGTCTTTGTTAACAGAAAATCATAATTTAAAACCGCATGCTAGACAACAATAAAGTTTCACTATTATATGGTTTTAATCATGATTTGCACTGCTTACTGATCGTATCACGCTCCATATCTAATAGACTTGCAAAGTCAATCTGGCGTAGGTAGCCCTTATCTCCATCGAATAACGCGCTCCAAATCCTGCTTTTATACTCTTTGCTAAGCATTCTCAGTTGAGGCTCCATCGCCCCAGGCTTTTTCAAGGATAAAATTGAGATAGACCTCATAAAATCCAGATAGATGAAATCTACAATATCTTGCTCAAACTCAGCTTTACTACTTTTTTTAGATTGACTGTAACTCTGGAATAGCGTGTTATCAGCACTCATGTTATTAATATCAAACAAGGGGTTAAAACAACCTCCGATTATACGATAGGTATTTGTCCCTGACCCCTGACTAATCATTGAAATATTATTTATTGGCATACCTCTGTGGTACTCTAATTTAGCGGTCATATCGGATAAAAAATTTTGTTGATTGCCAAGCAAATAGGCTTCAGTGATTAGCTTATACAGCTTTTTAGCTAGCGGATGAAGACTAATCACTGTCTTACTGTTCGGTGTTACGGTTTTAGACGCTAAATTCATTATTTATTCCTAAGTTGTTAAGACTCTTTATCTACTATACGATCACCGATCATAATAAACACATAATGACAAAATATTTGCAGTGTTCTTACGGTCCATGCGCTGATAAGTAAACTAGACTCAGACCTTTCTTCAATTCGATCATCTTCGGTTTGGCTCACCAATGAGAGCTCCATCCGTATTTTTTTCTGATATTCTGTGCCTTTAGTACTGCTGTTATCTACAAAGTCTATTTGGGAAGACACAAATCTTTTGATTATGGGACGCCACTGTTTTAGGTTATCGCTACTTGCTTGTTTATAGTTATAAACTTTTAAACGTATGTCCTTTTTATATACCAAATTTACGAGAGTTTTTAGATAGTCATTTAATATATCAGAGTCATTAAAATTAATATGATTTTTATAATATTGAGAGTTTTTGAGCGTATACAGCACAAACTGATGAATGATATCTTTGTCATCTACCTTGTATAAGCCTCGAAATTTACTGGTCATTTTTTTCATTAAGTCTCTGTCTTCAGCAAATCTATCTAAAGTTGGCAAGAGATGATGACTACTATCAGGCGCAAATAGCCTTGGTTTATTATGAATGGTTTGAAAATCAGCATGATTTCTAAGGTACTGAGCATTACTAAGCCAACTGTCAAAAACATGCTTCTCTATCTCAAAAATATCTATTAACTCAGTATGCGTATAGTCTCCTTTTTGCGTATAAGCATCTAAGACTTGACGCACCTCGTCAAACGCGTATTTCTTACGTTTTTTAGGTTTCACGCTCATTGGGTTAATAAGCTCATTTTTAATTTTAGGCTTTGCAAGTGGCTTAGACTTGATTTTCTTAATAAAATAGTCATTTATAGCAATCGGATTGCTTTTAAGCTCGTTTTTTCTGCGTCTAGGCACACCTAGCACGTCACTGTGTTCAGGTTGTAGCATGAAGTCTATATGATAAAGAAGTAGCCCTAGCTCAATATCTGTCAAATGGACATAAGAAGCAAAAGTAGTGCTTGGGCTTGCATGACCCGCTATGCCAGATAATGCATATATTTTTTTATACTGTATCGATGTTTCGATGTAGTTCAGTATTTCACGTGCCTTATCTTCATCATAAGGCAATAAGTCTTTTAGCGCCTGCAAGCTGCAATGTTCATAGTTATCAAAACGATAGCTGTTATCATATAAAAACGACATGAGCTGAAAATTGGTCAGAAAGCTGTGCCTCAAATGATGGGTCGTCAAGTACGCAAGGCCAGTGGTGCCTTTAATCAAGTCTGTCAAAATACGCGACATATCACCTGACAGATAAGGCCTACCAGTTTGACTGGCTATTAGGGTATCTCCCGCGCTTTGATGCCGCCTGAGTACTACTCTTTTAAGCAGTAGCATATCTGAGTCAGTTAATAGCTGATTTAATAGTACTCGTCGTAGTGCAGAGCTGGTTTTGTTGTTTCCGTATTTATTATCACGCACTTCTAGATAAGCTGATGATTGGGCGACATCTCTTAGCCTTACTTTTACTATTTCGCCTATTCTAAGCCCGCAGCGTTGACCTAGTATCAATGAAAGCTGTATAGCCTCTGACTCGTCCTTAGCTACCTTAAGGTTTTGAGCATTAATTAGGACAGCTTGAAACATGGTTTCTGATAAATAGCCCGTTTTATGATGCGCTCGAGTTGCAGAAGATAGCGGTGCGATAGGCTCAATATTAAAACTGTTAACCATATAACGATGAATATCGTCAATATGAGCAGCTATGGTGTTTTTGGCTTTTTCAGTTTTGCCAAGTTCAATCAATTCATTATAGATATCCTCAAAATCGTCTGCAGAGCAGTCATAAAAATCCACGTGTTCAGTTACAACCAACCAGCGATAAGTGATCATATTGCTATAGGTTTGAATACTACTGACTTGACAGCTATCAGTTTTAGACAAAAGCCATCCTATAATAGCCAATTCATTCAAGGGGGCGCTATCAGACAGTAAACCTTGGTAAATTTGCTCTAAGTCAGCTGTAAAAGTAATTTTTGAGACTTTTTGACCTTTTTTTCTTTTAAACAATTTTGCAATTTCTACCGCTGTGGTGTGATTGGGCTTTTTGAGTTTGACCATGCCATCGTTTAATGCGTGAAGCTTTAAGTCATAATGTGTGTCAGCGTGATGACTGATATCATGAGCAATAGATTGCCAATTATCCCTTGGTAGACTGTATGTATTCTCATCACCAGTAATCAGATACCATGTGTGCTCAGGGATATCTATACCAAGGTAGTCTTCTAACACATATATTGCTCCTCTCAAAAATTTACTCAACCCCATATCCAATGGAGTCTGGCTATTTGATTGTCGCATTCGTAGGCTCGTATATAAGTCCTTTACTTTAACACTATTCGTTTTCAGATCAGATTTTGGTTGCTGGTGGTATAAGTCGATTAATCGTGCGGTTAATGGTGATAAAAAGACCTGAGCTTGATGTACAGCCTGTGAGGCTACAATAGTATTTGTATGATACGTCGTATCGTCAATAATAATACTGATTAAAGGCAAACCAAAAATAGATTCTATATTTAATGAATCATCAATGACATTATTTAAAATAGCCTGCAATACTGGCGCTTTTAGTACTGCACTATGAAAAATAAGCGACAGCATCAGGTCCTCTAATACGAGTTGTTTTTTATTAGTTATATCATCCATCCAGCTGATATAAAATCTAAGTATTTTTTGGCCGTCTATAAACCATGATTCAGTACGAAAACTCTTTGGTCGCTCGGAGACTACAATATATTTTGGAAAGCCCAAATTGACGTCATGATCTTCAATATAGTCTTGGCAGTAACGGATGGCTTCGTTATATCCGTAGACATAGCTGCGATAGTTACGAAAATTTTTATGTTTTTTTAGTTCGTGATCAAACTTTTGCCACATAACGTTAAATACTTCTTGCTGCTCCTCTGATTGTGCGACTACATCAAGATCAACGTACTTTTTAACCAAACGTTGCGCTCGTTTGCTGCTTTTCTCTAAGTTTATATTTCTGTTATTCTCTCGTTTTTCAATACCAGATGCACGTTGAGTCACTTTCTTCTCTCCAGTATCATGGCCTCAAAACCAATATTTTTAAGCACTTCATCCAAGTACACCGAAAATCGTTTTAATTCGCTGCGTTTAAGGCCGCTATAGCGATTATAAAAATCAAAACCAAGAGCGTCAGCATGTCCCATCCACGCTCCAATCAAATCGTGACTAAAGCTTTCATATACTGAACGATCATTTAGAGAGTATAGACCCTCCTCAATGGCCTGAAACGATCGAACAAAATGACGATGCCAATTCATAGGTAGATTGATATGCTTAGACAGCCGTTCATGAATGTAGTTTTTGTTGAGAGGAACTTCGGCAATCCTATCAGTTTCTTTATCAAAATTAAGATAGACGATCAACCCAATATGACTTTTAAGAATACTTTGGTAAATACCACCAAGCGGATTATCTAATCTGGATAGAATACTAGCGTTCTTCTGCAAAAAGTGAACATACTCTTGAATTTGTTCATTTGCCATATCTGGTAGATAAATGAACCGTCCTTGTGTGTCTTGATGATTTTCTTTATCACTAATAAAAAATTTCTTAGTAAGAGTATCGATATGACTGAGCCTACCAAATGGTTCACTAACAGGACGATAACCACTCGATATTGATAGCATGATATACAAATAATCAGTGAGCATATTGTGCATCTCAACCATTGATTCGAAGTCGTCAAGACGCCTATTATCAATTTGTGTTTGTAATCTATCACGTAGTATAGATACCACATGCTCCAAACGTATTTCACTAACAGCTAAGGCACTGCCAGTTTGTTTATCCCAGTAGCCTGTCACCTTCTCATCCAGTAGAGTGAAGAATTTATAGACATATCTACTAGAGTGCTGATGATCATCAATCATAGTGGATATGTGTTTGATAAAGTCATACTGACAGCTATATAGATCATATTGACTGACGTTAAAATAAGGGAGCGCTGATTGATGATTGATAGGCTGTTCAGTTAGTACATCTATCAAAGCAGTATCACGTCCTTTTTGAGTTAAAAAGTGAGAAATATAGTTTTTAACCTTGTTTATTGTAAGCCTGGTTCTGTACTCTTTATTGATACCTTTAAGCTGATTACTTGCTTGCTGTATAACCTGTTCAAAAACTTTTGGACTTATATCGTTTGCAATGCAGTAATGCAATTTGCCTATAATTTCAGGAAAAAAAAGCGTAAGACTGTCTCTATTATCAGCACACAGGCTAGTATCCCAATTATCTTGAATGACACTTCGGGTTGGCGTAAATTCTAAAGAATAGTGATAAGACTGATAGCTTAATTTAAGGTTTTTAGAGATGAATATGTTAGGCAGCCCTGATAATAAAAGCATTAGCAAATAGAGCGCTGCTTGATTATTGATATCAAAATCAATGTTTATATTATCTTGATCATATATATCGTCTAGCTTTTCTAACTTTAGTTCTAGTAACGTAGTCATTAGGCTATTGGCTAAGACCTTAATGTCATCTGGATGTGCATTGTTCACATCTGTCGCTTGACTCATAATGCGTTGATGGCGGCTATTTACTTGCTGCTCTGCCCGTACTCTATCTAAATAATAATTAGTGGGTTTTGTAATAGATATCTGCTCAAATGAATGCTCTTCATCATCTTGACGCTCTTCTGCTTCAAAAGCGCTATTATCGTCAACCACTTCTGTGACTAAAATTAAATCACTAGTCATATTTCCTGTAGTGTCATCTATAGATTCCGAACCATCGATAAGCTTCTCAGCCTGTTTGACGTTACGTGTGATACCAGATTCATTCTTAAAGCAGTTTTCAATCGGTAAAATAAACTCATAAATATAGTTTGATAGTTTTTCATTTACTTCATCTTGTTGTTTTGATTGACCTCTATCGTCCTCAGTATGTTGATCTTTTTCAACAAAGTTTTTTAAAGCATCAGGGTCTGCTTTTTCCCAGATATCATATAGCTCATTACCTTTTACTTGCTCAAGTGTCTGTCGTAATTGTTGTAGTCCTCTAATTTGTAGAATATCTGGCAAGAAAAGCACTAAAAAACTTCTAACTTTGTTTGTCAGATAACGGCACTCGTTTAAGGTTGTCTTAATACGGCTATCATAGTCTGTTAACTCAGCCATTTTTAGACAAAGCAAAAAATAAACCGCGCGATATATATTAATTTTAAGGCAAGGAGCACGGCTTGCTAGAAACGCAATAACGTAGCGTTCACCAATTTCTTGTAAAAATGATTTGTCTTTAATACCATTATCGTAAATAGGACTCTTTTTAGGATCTATTAAATCCGAGTTAGAACGCTGTTTTTCAATCCAAGCAGATAGGTATTGGTGCTCTTCGGCTAGCTCAGTTTTGTAATATGAAGGCGTAATATCTAATAAAAAAGTAAGTTCAATAAGTAGACTTTCGATTTCGTGATTATGACTTAGTTCTAAAATATGTGAATTTAGCCATTTTTCAATATTATTACTCTGTTTTGAGTTATTATCTTTATCAGCCATTATTCTGCCACCATTACAAGCTATTTGAATAACTGT
>NZ_AUSW01000021.1 GCF_000471625.1 Psychrobacter aquaticus CMS 56 | reverse complement strand
CAATCTCTATGATGAATTGATTATATCAGAAGATATTATAAAAATTTTGCAAAAGTGTTTGGATAGATTCTTACAAATTGAAGAGCTAAACAAAGATAGCTACAGAGTTGGCAGATTCGAACAATTCCAAAATAATACACTAAAAACATTAATGTTTACTCGATTTAGCCAATTTAATGGTGCTAAACGGTTTGCAAATGAAGACTGGTCTGAGATTAATTTGATATTACCAATTGTCGATAAACTTGTTTGTGAAGCAGGTTGGGTAGGCGTTGTTATGCAAAATTTTGTACAACTATGTGAGAGCGCTAAAAAAGACTATCCTACTGAACTTTTCGCAGATCAAGTCTTAACCGTCATATCTATGCCTAAGCTTGTAGGCTGGCAAGGTAGCACGCTATATTCAAGGCTTTCCGAACTAGTTCAATTTTTTGCAGCAAGAGACAGTCTACTAAATTTGCAGACTGTGCAAAAGCTTTTAAGAATTATTGACTGGCTTATTGATCAAGGTGATAGACGTAGTGCTTCATTGCAACAGAGTGAATTATTTAGAAGTATAAAATTAAGTTAGGTGATGATCTAACTTAATAATCATAGAAACAAATAATCTATCTGAAAGGTTGCCGACCAAACTATTTAAGTTTATAAAAACGTTATAGTAGATAAGACTGTACTGTTTAAATCATCACCTACAACTTACTAAATAAAAGAGATATTAATTAAACTAAAAGCTCTTATCAAGTATCTAAAATTAGTTGATCGCTACAGTGTAAGTACTGTCAATAACTCACTAAATAATTCAAATATTAAGGAACTATGATGACAGCTAATATTACGCACCCAGTTCACCAGCTATATAATACATTTATTGAAGAATGCTTATTGAAGAATAATTCAATCCTCACTAATGAAGAAGACGTATTTACATTAGAAAATTTGAAGAAAGTAAAAATCTGTTTTTTGGACTCACCTATAGAAGGTAGCAATCAAGATTTTTGGCAAAAAATTAAACAGCAGTTTGAGCATGCAGATTACGAAACAAAGCTTTGCTTTGCTCATCTAAATTGGCTCTGGAGCTTACCAGCTCATGACATAACTGCTGATACCAAAGAGAAAACACCTATCTGGATATTGGATGAAGAAGCAGATATCCGCCGCTTTAATGAGTGTAGGCGAGAAAATTTCTTCCCTAAGTATGGTGTAGGTTCAACAGGTCAGTATCATAAAACCAATAAACCTGTAGAGTTAAACTACTTATTGATTCTCTGCATGACACTTAAAAAGGAAGTAGATAATGGAGGGTTTGATAAAGAAGCTATAAATGCTTTCATTATTGAAAATGCTGACATACTTTTCGAGGAAAATACTTACAGTATTGATGATGCAGAGTATAGGCAACTAAAAAACAAAACAATCGCTATGCAAAGCTTAATGCTTCATTTAGCAAATCCTGACAAATACGAGCCCATAGCTTCAAAGCAAGATAAGCTAGCGATTAAGCAACACTTTGATGTTTTGATAAAAGATTTACCAGGATTAAAAGAAGATATTAATCTTGATGAAGAGATTTCACTGATCAAAGAGCAGTTAGTTATATCGCAGCAAGAGCTACAGTTAGACTTCAAAAATGGGTTTAGCTTTTATAATGACCAGCTTTGGCATATTTGGAATAAGGGCATACATAATCTATCAGATGACCTGATGGCATTGCAGTATAAAAAAGCGATAGT
>NZ_AUSW01000020.1 GCF_000471625.1 Psychrobacter aquaticus CMS 56 | reverse complement strand
ACGATAGAAGCAAAAAACTATGGCTTTATTTGGCGATAATTCATTAGCGCCATATTTTTCTTTTATTGCATAAAAATTTCATAGAACTTGATCTATTTGATCAATATTTTAAAAATTCTTAGATACACATAGAAAAAAGGGCGTAATTTATTATATTAATCACTACTAGTAGTATGGCTTTATGTTTGTTAAACGACTCTTTAAAAAATTAGAAACTGGATATTATTGAGTCAAAAATTTCAATACAAAATAATTATGAAAAATAAAAACATTATTATTTCAATGGGTTGGGTGGTGGTGCAAGAAAGACTAAAGTATTAAAAAATAAAATAAAGACATAAGGTATCAAAAAGTAGATGAACGGCATTGACTGTATATTTACTTATATTAATATACTCAACTAGGTATTAATATAGTTAAGTAAGTATTAAATACGTTAATAAATATTTTTTGATTCTTTCTGTTCTAATATTTCCACATAAAACCTAACGTTTTTTTGATGACCTCTCATTAACTGTAGGTTTGTCTGTTATATAACCGATCCCTCAATTTTTTATAGGATATAAGTCGCATGAATCGTAGTTATAAAGTCATTTGGAATCAGTCATTAAACTGTTTTATGGCCGTCGCTGAATACGCGAAGAGCCGTGGCAAATCTTCAAGTACTGTCGTAGGTGCTAGTGCTTCCATTGTATCCAGTGACATGGCCGCAGGAGGGGTGCGGTTATTACGGTTGAGTGCTTTAAGTATAGGGTTAGTGACAGCAGGGTTGAGTATATCTCCTCAAGTTTTTGCAGCACCTTATGCTGCGGGGGGAGGAACTGCCAACGGTGCAGATGCTATTGCTATAGGTACTGGAGCGGCAACAGGTGTTGGCACTGGTCAAAGTATCGCTATTGGAGCACAAACTCAAGCAACGGGTGATCAGTCAGTCGCACTTGGTGCAAACGTAGTTGCCTCTGGTAACTCATCAGTAGCAATTGGTGGCGATGATATTGATAAAATTGCAACTAACACAGCACAGGCGGCGCAATATACGAACCTTACTGGTGGAACATTAGTTGCGGGTAGTTATCCAACAACCACTGCTTCTGGGGCAGGAGCGTCAGCATTGGGTGTGCAAGCGATTGCTTCTGGTAATTTCTCAACTGCCCTTGGTATGACGTCGACAGCCAGTGGTGCAGCGTCTGTAGCATTGGGCGTTAACGCTGCAGCTGCAGGGCAAGGTGCATTAGCAATTGGTGCAGTTTCTAGGGCATCAGGTACAGGCTCCGTTGCAATAGGTATTAACTCAAGATCAAGTGGTGTGAACTCCATTGCTATTGGCTCTGGTAACACTGCTACCTCAGGTGCTAATACGACTGGCAACAATGCAACTGCTATCGGTAGTAATTCCAGTGCAGCAGCCGATGCAACTGCCATTGGCGCAGGTGCTAGAGCTAATATAGCAGGGGGTGTTGCTATAGGCACAGGCTCTATTGCAAATATAGGGGCTGGTATTGCCGGTTTTGATCCTTCTACTGGAGGCGCAACTAAAGAAACGTCAAATGTATGGCAATCTACTCGAGCAGCTGTTGCGTTGGGAGATGGCGTTAGTATTACTCGTCAATTGACTGGTTTGGCAGCCGGTACTAGCGATTCTGACGCGGTAAACGTGGCTCAGCTACGAACAGTAACGAACCAAACATTTAAGATTCAAGCCAATAACGATACTGCTTCAGCTGTTAAATCTAGTGATACTGTCCAGTTTGTAGATGGTAAAAACATAAAAATTAGTCGTGTCAATAATGGTATAACCATTGCCACTGCAAACGAAATTACCGTTGATAGTGTTACTGCTAAAGATGTCAACGGCAATATAACTAACCTAACGGCTGCTGGCACTAACGTCACTAACGGCCCTAATACCAGTAACTATGGAACGACAGGTCTAACTGCAACAAATGCTAATGGTAATACGGGTCGCTATGATGCTGAAAGCGCAACTTTGACTGATAGTAGAGGTAATAGGAATGAAAGCGTCGCTATAGGTAATTTCATAGTTGATTCTGCAGGTAATAGAAATGCAAGCACTGCTATAACTAACAACATAACCGATTCTGCAGGTAATGCTAATGTAAGCAGAGCGACAATCGATGGAATGTTCGATGCTGCAGGTAATAGTAATATAAGCAGTGCAACACGTACTGATGTTTTAGATAACCTTGGTAATACCAGCACCTATAGTGCAACTGGGCTCACAGCTATAGACGCGGCTGGCAATCGTACGCTCGTTAACCAAACTGGCTTAAGCTTCACTGATAGCACAGGTTCGGCTACAGGCCCAAGCATCACTGCAGCTGGCATCAATGCTGGCAACCAAGTCATTACTAATGTGGCAGATGGTCGCATTGCAGCAAACAGCACAGACGCCATCAATGGCTCTCAGCTGTTCCAAACCTCAGACGCGGTTAAAAACGTCATTGGCGGCAATACCATTAACACTAACGGTTTGATCACTACCACCAACATCGGCGGTACGGGTGAGAACACCATTGACGCCGCAATTGGCAGCGTTAGAGACTCAGCAATCAAAGCGAAGAATACTATCACCGAAGACAAAAACATCGTCGTGACTGAAACCACCAACAGTGATGGTTCAAGCAATTACGAAGTTAAAACCAAGGACGATCTTGCGCTCACCAGTGTCACAACAGGCAACACCATCACGAATAACGCGGGTGTTCGGATTGATGATGGTTTTGGAAACATCACGGCTGTGACTGCAATAGGCACCAACGTTACTGATGGTAATAGAACTAGCAACTATGATGCGACAGGTCTGACTGCAACAGATTCCTCAGGTAACTTCGGTTATTATGGCGCTGGAAGGACAGTTTTGACCGATAGTAAAGGTAATCAGAATCAAAGCTCCGCTATAAGTAATTACATAATGGATGCTTCAGGTAATTGGAATCAAAGCACTGCAAGACATAATTTCATAGGCGATAGAGTAGGTAATAGGAATATAAGCACAGCATCACGCAATGACATGATTGATGCGGCAGGTAATAGGACTATAAGCAGAGCAACGGGTACTGATGTTTTAGATAACCTTGGTAATACCAGCACCTATAGTGCAACTGGGCTCACAGCTATAGACGCCGCTGGCAATCGTACGCTTGTTAACCAAGCTGGTGTTAGCTTCACTGATGTTAATGGCGTTGTAACAGGTCCAAGCATCACTGCACGTGGCATCGATGCTGGCAACCAAGTCATCACCAATGTGGCAGATGGTACTGCCACAAGCGATGCCGTGAACCTCGGTCAGCTGCAAGCCGCAAGCAGTGCTGCTGATACCAAAACAGATGCGTTAGGCATCAGCACTGCAACCAACCTAGGTGGCGGCGCAACTTACACTGCGGCGACTGGCACAGTAAGCGCACCTACTTATACCCTAAACAACGGCAATAATGATGCGACCACTACTGACTTTAATAACGTAGGTAGTGCACTGGGTAACTTAGATGGTCGTACGACTACCAATACTAGTGACATTGCTAACGTTCAAGCACAAGCGAACCAAGGCTTTAACATCCGCGCAGCGGGCAGTAAAGCTGACAACGTTCAATTGGGTGAAACCGTTGACTTTACCAACACTGATGGCAACCTACTGGTCACCAATGATGGGTCTAATGGTATCAACTATAACCTAGCAGAAAACATCGACCTTGGTGTAACTGGTAGCGTTAGAACGGGTAACACCGTCACCAACAATATGGGCGTTAGAATTGACGATGGCACAGGCAACCTCACAGCTGTGACAGCAACAGGCACCAACGTCACTAATGGTACTGACACTAGCAGCTATGATGCGACAGGTCTGACTGCAACAGATGCCAATGGTAATACCAGTAACTATGGTGCCGAAACGACCACTTTGACTGACAGTGCAGGTAATTTCAATCAAAGCAGGGCTATAGGTAATGCAATAGTCGATGCTGCAGGTAATGCTAATGTAAATCTAGCATCAATTGAGGGCATGATTGATGCTGCAGGCAATACCAATATTAGTACTGCTACTAGTAACACCCTTAGTGAGGGTAATAATGTAACCACCACGACTGGTGCGGGCACTACTGTTACTGAAGGCACCAACACCAGTAACTATGGTGCTAATGGCTTGACTGCAGCTGATGCAGCTGGCAACAGTACGCTTGTTAATCAAACTGGCTTAAGCTTCACTGATAGCACAGGTGCTGCTACAGGTCCAAGCATCACTGCAGCAGGTATCAATGCTGGCAACCAAGTCATCGCCAATGTGGCAGATGGC
>NZ_AUSW01000019.1 GCF_000471625.1 Psychrobacter aquaticus CMS 56 | reverse complement strand
ATGGAAGTATGTTTATTAATCTATGGTTTATCAGCGTTTTCAGTGTTGGATTTTTTGGATAAAGTGCTGTCTTTTGTTAAGCTGACTCCAGTTGTAGGCTTAGCCGCTACAGGTGTTTTATTAGCTGGCTGAGTGCTGTCTGGCTGTTCATTCAGAGCCGCGCCTTCTGTCAAATAATTACCTGTCGTCAATTGCATCGTCGCTTGGGTATCCTCTGACGCACGACTGCGCGCCTTGTCCAAACTTGACTCAAATACACCGCGGATAAGCTGCCAAATAAAGCCCACAAACAGACCCACCACCAATACCACCAATATAGGCAGCATGTTGGTGATTGCGCCAGCGGTATCTTTCATCATAATCGCATAAACCACGCTTATGGTGGCTGGTGCAATCACGCTAGGGTCACCAAGAGCCGTACCGGGTGCTAACAAAACAGCAAATAAGATCATCCAACTCATACCACCCAAGGGACGCGGCAACATACGAGCGACCAGCAACCACAGCACCAACACGATAATGACACCACCAAGATAGGCATACATTGGTAAGTCTGCGGGCGGCACGTCTTTTACCAACTGTCCCCACCAAATAGCAATCTCGCCGAGAATATCACTGATGGCTTCTAACGGTAAGCTGTGTAAGATATTTTTTAACCAGTCCATGCGCGTTTCATTACCTGCGTTTATAAATGGTGCGACACGTTTTTGCGTTTAACCACATATGATACGTTCTGCCATACGATAAAGAAGACCGAATCATCAACATGCCCACTTGATAGGCTGCTAGTTTATCACGACTTACTATTGAAATGCATGTGAGCAAATGTGTCGTAAGCTTTTTAAAGATTGCTCCTTGACGAAGGCGTCAAAAACCATCTCTTAATAAACGCTTTAGAATAAAATAAGCTGACTAATCGTAAATATTGTCTTGTGCTTCGCGTGCACGCAGCTCCGCTTGGCGACGCATGACATCTTGCGGTGGCATTTGCACAAAATACCCTTGCGACTGTAGTTTTGCCAGTACCTCTTCTTTATTGACACGAGCAAGCGTTGGTGTGGTGGCCAAATCCAAATGCATGACAAACTTGCTACGACCTAAGCCTGCACGGAAGTCTTTTGGCAAGACACCAAGCCAATCCTTGAGCTCTTCGGTATCGTCAGGATAATCAGGACGTGCAATGTAGACATACATGTCATCGTGTTTGGGAAATTTATAAATATCGCAATGCATGAGAACACTCTCTTAGAAACTATCGTCATAGGTTAGCATATTTTAGGCAAATATCAGTAGTTGCTTTAAATTTTGCCATGGGTAGGGCGTGTTTGATAATTCAACCATGGCACTGACAGAGCCTATTTGTGAATATCAAACACGCCCTAATCGCTTTAATATTTATACAATACCTAGAAATAAAAGCACTCGAATACATTATTAAGTGACTGATTATCCTAAGGAAAGATCGGTTTTTTTAAAATTATCCATTTTAATATCGTTGATGACTTGTAAAAGCATCTGGAACCTTTCATAATAAAAGCGTTTTTCAGGAGAGAGTTTGTAGCCACTGTTATATTATAAAAAATATTATACAAAGACATCGTATCAACTGCATTGGTCATACGACGTCTATAATGGCTACATAACCACCGAAGGCGCATCTACCCTGCCAATCGCTCAGGTAAAAGGACTGAAAAACGCATGTCATTATGGTTTAGTGATGGGCTATCAATCCCACATGACACACAAACATAAGGCATAACAAATCTGGAGAGCGGTAAGAACGGACGACGTTTTACCCACCGAAGGGGAGAAAATGCGACATTATCTGATTTGGTTTTTAAAGGCTGATGCTTTTAAAAACAAGCAGTGATGGTTCGTGTTGAAAATCTCAGGTCACAGGACAGATAGGGCTTTTGCTTAAACCGACGTTTAGCGTATGTTTGGCTGACTGCTTTATATGTATTTTCTGTGCCACCCTTTGATGTAATATTTGCACCCTGCAATGTTGCTTCTCGCTACTATGATAATGCGCATCAGCCACTGTACTTTTATGAAGTGCGACTGATGTACACATAAGGATTTGTTATGACCGATACTCAAAACACCGCTTCTCAAAACCAAGCCCCTAAGCGCACGCCTCTTTACCAGTCTCACGTCGATAGTGATGGCAAACTGGTGGATTTTTCTGGCTGGGAATTGCCGATTCACTATGGTTCACAAATCGAAGAGCACGAAGCCGTCCGTACCGATGCAGGTATGTTTGACGTCTCACATATGGTCGTCACCGATATCAAAGGCGCTAACACCAAAGCATGGCTACAAAAACTACTGGCCAATGATGTCGATAAACTAAAAACCGTTGGTAAAGCGCTTTATTCTGGCATGCTAAATGAGCAAGGCGGTGTCATCGATGATTTGATTGTTTATCTAATGAATGATGACGCCACTGAATACCGTATCGTCTCAAACGCTGCTACCCGCGATAAAGACCTAGCACAATTCAATCACGTTGCTGAAGATTTCGACATCACCATCACCGAACGTCCAGAGCTTGCTATGATCGCGGTTCAAGGACCAAATGCGGTTGAAAAATTGGCACAAGCCAAACCCAGCTGGGCGGACACGTTAGCAGCGCTGAAACCTTTTGTTGGTGCTGATTTAACGGGCATCGAAGGTACAGACTGGTTTGTGGCGCGTACTGGCTATACAGGCGAAGATGGCGTCGAAGTTATCATGCATGGTGATGATGCCCCAGCGTTCTTTGAGCAACTAAAAGCCAATGGCATAAAACCTGCCGGTCTTGGTGCACGTGATACCTTGCGTATGGAAGCTGGCATGAACCTTTATGGTCATGACATGGACGAAACCATCAATCCTTACGAATGTAATATGGGCTGGACGCTCGCGCTAAAAGACGAGCGTGATTTTATCGGTCGCGCGGCATTGGTGAGCAAACGTAAACAAGCAAAAGACGACAACACTGCCATGAAACAAGTCGGCCTGCTATTGACGACGCGCGGCGTATTACGCGAAGGTATGACTGTCACGATCAATCAAGGCACAGATAAAGAACAAACTGGTATTATCACCAGTGGCACATTTTCCCCTAGCCTAAAAAACTCAATTGCCATTGCCCGTGTACCTGCCAGCGTATCAGAAGATGATAACGTACAAGTTGATCTGCGCGGCAAAGGTAAGTTCGTTGATGTGCGCGTTCTTAAACTACCGTTTGTCCGTAATGGCAAACAGCAGTTTGACTCGTAGGCTTTATAAATTCTATTATTAGCTTCCATTTTCTTTGTTAATTAACCTCTATCATTTAGGAGAGAGACCATGAGCAACATCCCAGCAGAATTAAAATACATCGCGAGTCACGAGTGGTTACGCCTAGAAGACGACGGTACGATCACGGTTGGTATTACTGACCATGCGCAAGACCTATTGGGTGACGTGGTATTTGTTGAGCTTCCTGATGTTGGTGACATCATCGCTGTTGATGATGAAATCTCAGTGGTTGAATCAGTAAAAGCCGCGTCTGACGTTTATGCCCCTCTCTCAGGTGAAGTGGTTGAAATCAATGAAGCGCTAGAAGATGATCCTGAAATCATCAACTCTGACCCGTATGGCGAAGGTTGGTTCTTTAGAATGAAGCCTGACAACATCGCTGACTACGAAGCACTAATGACTGCCGATGAGTACGAAAGCGACTTATAAGCAAAGCATTTTCTTAGTGAGTAGCGATATTTAGAGTGTATCGCGACTTACTGAGACACTAGCGCTTACAAGATACTAGAACTGACTGATCCTTATCGATACTGGCACCAGCTGGTATCTATATTCTTTATTTTGAAAATCCTTTCTTATCAAAAGCATTGGCTTATTCACCACGCTTGTTGTTTGAAAGCAGATTTATATATGTAGATCACCAACACTTATTATCGTCCGATATTATCGCTCCCAAGCGTTATCTCATTGACTCGTATTGCTCACCTGTTCGAATACCAATGAATACGTGCTATCAATGATGACTCACACGGATAACCCAATCCCCAGCATGGATCCTAATATGACAGCCAATAGTGACAATAAAGACAGCATTGCTACGCCCAATCATACGCCGCAGCTACAAGCGTTTCGCGATATCGTAGAGTCACGTCGCTCAGTGCGCCGCTTTACTGACACACCCATACCTGATGACGTACTAGCAGACTGTCTGCGTCTGGCCATGCTAGCACCAAACTCTAGCAACTTACAGCCGTGGGAATTTTATGTGATCGATGATGCTGACAATCGTAAGCAGGCAGTAAAGAACTGCATGAATCAAAACGCCGCAAAAACTGCCACCCGCTTAATCGCTGTCGTTGCCCGCACCGATATTTGGCATGAGCATGCCCAGCAGATTTTACGTGAGTATCCAGATAAACCTGTGCCAAAAAAGGTTAAAGACTACTACACCAAAGTCGTTGCTATGGATTTTTTGCGTGGCCCAGCCAATATGGTATCAGCCGCAAAATGGGGCGCAACGCAAGTGGTCAGACGCTTAAAAGGGCCGATCAAATCGCCTTACTATACGTTTGAAGACACCAAAAACTGGGCAACCAATAACACTGCACTTGCGGCCGAAAACCTTATGCTAGCACTACGCGCACATGGATTTGATAGCTGTGCGATGGGCGGCTTCGATGAGCCAGCCATGAAGCAATTATTAGGTTTAAGCGACGATCAGCACATCATTATGATGATTGGTGCAGGTGAGCGTGCTGACAATGGCATTTACAATACCCAATTCCGCTTTGATCAAGACCAGTTTGTACACTATGTATAGAAGCATTATATAAGTGCCGCCATTTATTATTTTAGTTCATCTTTTTATTACTCCCTGAATCAAGGACTGTCATGACTATCTCTCAAAAACCAACGTTTGATACCTTCAAAGGACTGTTCAACGAAGCTGAATTTGTCTATCGCCACCTTGGCTCAAATGATGCCAAACAAGCAGATTTACTAAACGCTGTTGGCTACAAAGATATGGCAAGTTTCATTAACGACACCGTGCCTGAGCCAGTACGCTTGCACAAAGAGTTGGACTTGCCAGTCGCGATGAGTGAGCACGCTGCGCTTGCCAAACTGCGGTTGATGGCAGATGACATCACAGTTAATAAAAGCTATATCGGTCAAGGCTACGCTCCTGTCCGTATGCCTGCGGTTATCCAGCGCAACGTCCTTGAAAACCCGGGCTGGTACACCGCTTATACGCCGTATCAAGCTGAAATCGCTCAAGGTCGCTTAGAAGCATTACTTAACTTCCAGCAAGTTTGTATTGATTTGACTGGTCTTGAGCTTGCTGGTGCATCGTTACTTGACGAAGCAACCGCCGCAGCTGAAGCCATGGCGATGTCAAAGCGTGTGAGCAAAAGCAAATCTATACAGTTTTTCGTTGATGATCGTGTTTATCCACAGACACTAGATGTTATTAATACTCGTGCTAAATACTTCGGTTGGGAAGTAGTCATTGGCGATTTTGAAACGGCTAAATCTGGCGACTATTTCGGTGCGTTGTTTCAATACGTGGGTGCTGAGGGCGATGTTAAAGACTTAACGGACGTCATTGCCGCAGTTAAACAAAACAAAACGTATGTCAGTGTCGTAAGCGACATCATGAGCTTAGTGCTATTGAAATCACCAGCCGATATGGGCGCAGATGTGGCGCTAGGTAGCACCCAGCGTTTCGGTATTCCCATGGGTTTTGGGGGTCCACATGCCGCTTATTTTGCTTTCTCTGATAAAGCCAAGCGCTCTGCCCCCGGTCGTATCATTGGTGTGTCAAAAGACTCGCAAGGCAATACTGCCCTCCGCATGGCATTACAAACGCGTGAGCAGCATATCCGCCGCGAAAAAGCCAACTCAAACATCTGTACCTCACAAGTGTTGCTAGCCAACCTTGCTGGTATGTATGCCGTCTATCATGGTCCAGAGGGTGTGAAGCGTATTGCAACTCGTATTCATGCATTTGCCACTGCGTTTGCCACGGTTATCAAAGAAGCGAATGATGGCAGCCTCAACGTGGTACACGATCAGTTCTTTGACACGGTCGTCGTTGATTGTGGTTCAGAAAAGCTTGCCACACAAATTTTTGAAAATGCAGACAATGTTGGCTATAACCTCTGGCGTCTTGGCGACACCAAACTGAGCGTGGCTTTTAGTGAGACCAGTGACCAGACAGACTTTGAGGTTTTAACTCAATTGTTTGTGAGCAAAGCACACAGCCTACCTGAAGCAGCTAGCGTGTCTCTTGATAGCGCACACTTACGTACTGACGATATCTTGAGCCATCCAGTATTTAACTCGCATCACACCGAGCATGAAATGCTGCGCTACTTAAAATCGCTTGAAGACAAAGATTTGGCGATGAACCGCAGTATGATTTCACTTGGCAGCTGCACCATGAAACTCAACGCCACCAGTGAGATGCTACCGATCACTTGGCCTGAGTTTGCCAATGTGCATCCGTTTGCGCCGCGCGATCAAGTCACTGGTTATATTGCGATGATTGATAGCTTGCAAGATCAATTAAAAGCCATTACCGGTTTTGACGATGTGTCTATGCAGCCAAACTCTGGTGCTTCTGGTGAATATGCTGGTCTACTGGCGATTCGCCGTTATCATGAATCATTAGGCGAGACCAATCGTGATGTTTGCTTGATTCCAATGTCAGCACACGGCACCAACCCTGCTACCGCCATGATGATGGGCATGCAAGTGGTCGTGGTCAAGACTGATGAAAATGGCAACGTGGATATCGATGATTTAACCGCTAAATGTGAAGAGCACAGCGAGCGTTTGGGTGCTTTGATGATCACTTACCCATCGACGCATGGTGTGTTTGAAGAAGGTATCCGTCATATTTGCGATTTGACTCACAAGCATGGCGGTCAGGTCTATATGGATGGCGCTAACATGAATGCTCAAGTCGGCATGATGCAGCCTGCCGATGTCGGTGCAGACGTCCTACACATGAACTTGCACAAAACCTTCTGTATCCCGCATGGTGGCGGTGGTCCAGGTATGGGCCCTATCGGTATGAAGGCACATTTGGCACCATTTATGGCCAACCATACCTTAAGCCCTGTACATAATGCGCAAAAAGACTGCTCAGCGGTATCGGCTGCCCCTTATGGTTCAGCGAGCATTTTGCCTATTTCATGGATGTACATTGCCATGATGGGCCGTGATGGTTTGCTAAAAGCGACAGAGTTGGCATTACTAAATGCCAACTACGTAGCAGCGCAGCTAAAAGGTCACTACCCTGTATTATATGCAGGCAAAAACGGCCGTGTGGCTCACGAATGTATCATCGATATTCGTCCGTTAAAAGAAGAAACTGGCATCTCCGAAAGCGATATCGCTAAGCGCTTGATGGATTATGGTTTCCACTCACCAACGATGAGTTTCCCAGTAGCAGGCACACTCATGATTGAGCCAACAGAGTCTGAGTCCAAAGAAGAATTGGATCGTTTTATTAGTGCGCTAAAATCCATCAAAGCTGAAGCCATGAAAGCCAAGGCAGGTGAAGATGACTGGACACTAGAAGACAACCCATTGGTCAATGCTCCGCATACTGCTGCCATGATTACTAGCGAAGATTGGACACATCCATACAGCCGTGATACTGCTGCATTCCCGCTACCTTACATCCGCGCAAACAAATTTTGGCCAAGTGTGGCACGTGTCGATGATGCGTATGGTGATAAAAACCTTATGTGTTCTTGCCCAAGTATTGAAAACTATTTGTAATCACAGTTTTTGATATTCCCTAACTCATATGATATAAAAAACCGCCAAGTCAGCAGCTGATTTGGCGGTTTTGTTTTGCTCTATACACCTGTACTTTCTATTTATCATCATTAATAATATAAACTATAAATTAGACAATTAATAAGTGCTTAACAAGACATCAGCAACTTATCTCATTAAAATAATATCATTTGAATTACTTTTTTGGAATTAACTATGCAACAAAAAAATCGCGTCATTCTCATCCATGGTCTGCATCAAACGGCTTGGATCATGCGACCACTCGCTAAGCGCTTGCAAGCAGCAGGTTTTACTACTCATCAATATGGCTATCGTAGTATGCGTGATGGTATTAAGGTAAATAGCGCGCACCTTAACGAATGGCTAGAACAAAACCACCATCCTGATGAACCAATAGATCTCGTTGGCCACAGTTTGGGCGGTTTGATCATTCGAGACTTTGTCGCGCAATATCCCAAGTGGCAGATTGGTCGCTGCGTCACGCTTGGCACGCCGCATGTAGGCAGCGTGTGTGCCGATTATATTTGGCGATTGACCCCAGCTATTGTGGGACGCTCGTATATTGATGCGTTAGATGGAACGGTCGTGCCATTACCGAATCACATTACCCTTGGAGTGATCGCTGGTAACCGTCCTTACGGTTTGGGTCAAATGTTTTTGCAGTATCATAATCGCAAGCAGCGCAAATCCAACAAGCCGCCACTTAAAGAGCAGCTTGCGCACGATGGCACAGTATATATAGAAGAAACCAAAATTGAGGCAGCGGCAGATCATATTGTCATGCCAGTCTCGCACACTGGCTTGTTGGTTGATAAGCAAGTCGCTGCACAGACGTGCTATTTTTTACAATATGGGCAGTTTGAACATGAAACGCTTAATCGCTAAGATTTCTGACATTCATTAAACCCTAATACCCATGCCTTGTTGCAATTCGGTTTTATGTTTTTCGATAACTGGAATCAACGTCTGTACAACCCACTCATTGCGCCAACCCTTTAACCCTTGTGGCAGATTACTCATATCTTGATCAAAAGCAATCACTTCATACAGCTGCCCTAGCCACTTTTTACGCATCAACACACTGGCAGGTACGCCGATAGTTCGTGCATAGTCATCAATAGCTTGTTGCACCGCTTTTGACAGGACTTTGTTTTTTGAACGATAAGGCGGTAGCAGACAGTCTGGATGCTCAGCAGGGTGAAGGTTTTTTGCTTCTTTTATTACCTTGAGCAGCTCTTCACCATATAGACGCAGCATACTACGATGCATTGTAGTTTTGTGCGCAAGCTCTCGCATATTGCTCGGCTTTTCAGTGATAATTTCACGAACGGCTTGTTTTTTGATGACAAACGTACGCGGCTGATTGGTCGCGCGCGCCAGCTCTTCACGCCAAGTAGCCACTGCTTTTAGTATCGCCATTTGCTGTGAATTATAACGATAATCCGCCATTGTTAGGTACATTGCTTCATCTTCAACCTGCTGTGAGGCATACAAGTCGCTGGCATAAAGCTGACAGTCTGCCCATACATAATCGTATAAACCCTGCTTTTTTAGCTCGTACTCAAGGCTTAAATATAGCGCTGGCAAAAATCGTACGTCATCAATTGCATACTGCTCTTGCTCATCTGATAGCGGACGCTGAAGCCAGTCTGATTGGCTTTGTTCTTTATCAATATGCATATCCAACTGGTCATCAAGCGCCTGCTGATAGCCCATTTGCAATTGACCTGTTACATAAGACAACGCAATCTGCGTATCAAAAATATTGGTCAATGGTGGGCAACCAGACAACAAATAAAAAATACCCAAATCCTCACCGCAAGCGTGCCAGATAGCGACATCAACTTTGCTAAGTGCTTGCCAAAAATCTCCTAACTGCAACTGCGGTGCATCGAGCAAATAAATGTGATTGCCAGTATTTAGCTGTACCAGTGCCAGACGTGGATAATAAGTATCGCGCTTGATAAACTCAGTATCTAATGCCACGCGCCCGCAAGTGGCTAATGCATCAATCACTTCTTGTAGCTGGCTTTGCTCACGCACCCAAGTGACAATAGCATCATCAGCAATATCTAGTAACGCATCGATATCTGGCGCTGATAACAACTCTGCTGACGTCATATCAGTACCACTGGATGGTGTTGATAAATCATCAGTAGTCGCATTATCTGAAAGGTTTGACTGGGTGGAGGTAATTGAAGCATTGTTGGACACGGGCAGATACCTGCATAAATAAAAGGAAATAAAACGCTAAACCGCGTCTTAATAAAATTAAAAGGGAAAACAATTATAACAATTTCAATAAATAAAATGAGCAAGACTTTAATGCGTTAACAGCACTATAAAAAAGAGCGATTTTGCATGGCTTGACCGAGTGTCATGCTATCCAGATACTCAAGCTCGCCGCCCATTGGTACGCCTTGCGCCAAGCGAGTCACTTTATTGACATGACGGCTGACCGCCTCACTGATAAAGTGCGCGGTGGTTTGACCTTCCACGGTCGTACCTGTCGCCAGTATCAGCTCCTCAACGGGTTCTTGTCTGACCCGCCATACCAGCTGATCAATATTTAAGTCATCGGCGCTAATCCCATCGATAGGGGATAAATGACCACCCAGCACAAAGTAGCGACCACGGTAGCCTGCTGTCTGCTCAATCGCCATCACATCTGCGGCTGTCTCGACCACACAAAGCAAATTATCATCACGTCTCGGATCCTGACATAGCGGACAAATATCCTCATCACTAAAACTATGACAGCGCTGACATTCAACAATATCGCGCATGGCATCATCTAGTGCTTGAGCAAGCGCCATGCCTTGTGGCCGTTTTTTACTAAGCAGATGTAGTGCCATTCTTTGCGCGCTTTTTTGACCAACACCTGGCAAGATACGCAGCTGTTTGACCAGCTGATCAAATTTAGCTGTAAGCAACGTTACTTCCTTTATTTAAAAACCGTAGCTATAAAAATGGGGTCATATCGCATCGATAACAACCCCATTTTTGTCTTCAGTATGAAGTATTTAGCGCTTAGAACATGCCTTGCATACCTGGTGGTAGACCCATGCCTGAGGTCGCGCCCGCCATGGTTTCTTCGTATAGCTCGTCTGCTTGACGAACGGCATCATTGATAGCCGCAGCGATAAGATCTTCGATCATATCTGGCTCATCTTCTAGCAAGCTTGGGTCGATAGTCAGACGTTTAACCACATGACGACCTGTCATGGTGACTTTGACCAGACCACTGCCCGCTTCTGCGTGTACTTCTTTGTTGGCAAGCTCTTTTTTGGCGCTTTCAACGTTTGCTTCGACTTTCTTTTGCATCGTTTGGGCTTGTTGCATCAATGCTTGAATGTTCATAATTGCCTCTTTGTCTTATAATAATAAATGGAATACGTTACATGTTGAACTAAAATGCTGACCACGATTATACCGCTATATTTACAAACTGTCTAAACCACGTGCCAAGTCTTTGATAATATCTTCTACATCTTCCAAACCTACTGACAGACGAATGAGACCATCTTTGACACCTGCTTCAGCGCGAGCCTCAGCGGTCAGGCGGAAATGCGTGGTGGTTGCAGGATGGGTAATTGTGGTTTTGGCATCGCCCAAGTTATTGGTAATGGAGACCATTTGTGTCGAATCAATCACATGCCAAGCAGCTTCTTTTGTATCGCGACTATCAGATACCTTGACCTCAAAGCCCATGATAGCACCATAGCCATCTTTCATATGATGTTGACGCGTAGCAAGTTCATGCGCGGGATGATCGCTCAAACCTGAGAAATGTACCGTACTGACATTGGGATGATTGACCAAAAAGTCTGCCACTTGATTGGCATTATGACAGTGCGCTTGCATACGTAGTTTAAGCGTCTCTAACCCCTTGGTAAACACCCAAGCATTAAAAGGACTCATGCTGATACCGCCTGAGCGTACTACGGTAAATGCTTCTTGCATCAGCGCATCACTACCGACCAGCGCACCGCCCAATACTCGACCTTGTCCGTCCAGATATTTGGTGGCAGAATGAATGACGACATCGGCGCCCAAATCTAACGGACGTTGCAGCGCTGGCGTGGCAAAGCAATTATCAACCACCAACAATATGTCATTGGCTTTGCACAGTTGACTCAGATAACCGATATCGCAAATCTGCGCCAATGGATTGCTCGGACTTTCGCAATAAATCACTTTGGTGTTGGGCTGAACCGCCTTTGCCCATGCCTCATTATCAAAGCAATCGACGTAGCTGACTTCCACGCCAAACTTGGCCATATAGTTATTAAATAAACCAATAGAGGAGCCAAACAGTTGATTGGCTGCGAGCAGATGATCGCCTGCTTTTAAATACGCCAAGCACATGGTCAGAATCGCGCCCATACCTGACGCTGTCGCCACCGCTCGCTCACCGTTTTCTAATGCGGCCAAACGGCGCTCAAACGTGCGTACGCTTGGATTGGTATGACGTGAGTAGACATTACCAGTCTTGGTGCCATCAAAATGGGCGGCGGCGTCAGCTGCTGATTGGTAAACATAAGAGCTGGTGGTAAAAATAGGTTCTGAGTGTTCGCCTTCATCTGTACGGTGTTGTCCGGCGCGCACGGCAATGGTCTGCATACCATAATCAAGCCCTAAATCTAAGGCATCATTGCGCCAATTTGGATCTAATGTATTCAAATTACTCTCATCTTGCATTTGTGACTGGCTCATAGATCTTCCATTGCTTTGGTGGGTATAAAATGAATGTTTATTTTTTAATTATCGATTTGGTGCAGCAGCATTATCATATCATGCCAACTTATTCCAAACAGCTGGTTTCAGGTGAGTGCTATAGTCGATACTCAATAAAGTGGATACCCTACATTAGTATGCGTAACTGTAAGGTTTTAAATTCATCCCTAAATTCAATAAAAATAACGTATTTATAATAGGCACAGAGGGTTACAGCTGCTAAGCTTAGCGGCAATTTGGATTTTGCCTTGGACGAGATTATCATACGCTTAATAATCAGTGCTATCATCCACAAAAACAGACTAAAATTTCAAGATCATTTTTGGCTCATGCTTCGTTATATTAAGGCTCATTAAGGTAACTCATTTATGTCGATGTTCAGTATGGAACCAAGCAATTTATCGTTGAGTCTAGCACTCGGCCTAACCTTGGGTCTTAGTGCCTGTCAGAGTTTACCTAAGCAGCCACACCTGCCTGAAAGCCAAGCTTTATCAGCGCGAGTAAATGCCTTATACCAATCAGAAACTGGCCAAAAAATCGGACAAAGTGAAGCTTTAACAACTACTGCTAATAGTGTGGATCTGGTTGCAGCCATTAGTGAGCAAAATGACATCCATCCTGATTTATCAGGCTATCACCCCATCGTAACGGGTGCCAATGCGTTTGCCTCTCGCAGTATTTTAACAGATATGGCCACACGCAATATCGATGCCCAGTATTACATTTGGCACAATGATCAAGCTGGTCAACTATTATTAAAAGCTCTGTGGCAAGCTGCTGAGCGCGGCGTGATTGTACGATTACTAATAGATGATTTCAATAATGACGCCAAACTTGATCAGCATTTATTGCGTTTTTCTAGCCATCCTAATATTGCCGTACGTATCATCAATCCATTAATGCACCGTAAGTTTCAGGCGTTGAACTATGTTACTGGTTTGCCGCGTATCAATCGCCGCATGCACAATAAAAGCATGACCTTTGATAAACAAATCACTATCATTGGCGGACGTAATATCGGCAATGAATATCTCAGTAACGATCAAAATAGCCAATTCGCAGATTTGGATGTCTTGCTCATTGGTAAAGTGGTCGCAGATATCGATAACAGCTTTGCAAGTTATTGGTCATCACCTTTATCATTTGATATCGAAACGCTAGTCACATCTAATAGCAGCACATCTGACTTTTTAGCAGCATTAGACAAGCTCGACCAAGAAGAAAACGCCAATAATAATAGCAACTTGGCTGTATATAAAGCCGCTATCAAAGACTCGACGATAGACAGTGACTTACTTAATAAGCGCGTGCCCTTTCGCTGGGCAGACATGCAGTTTTTGAGTGACGATGTGGGTAAATTAACCAAAACCGTTCCAACTGAGACCAATTTGGTGCATCAACTCCGCACCTTATTAGGCCGACCCACCAAACAGCTGACCATTATTTCCTCTTATTTTGTGCCAACCAAGGATGGCGTCGATACTTTAGTGCAGTTAGCTGAGGCTGGTATTGACATCAAAATTTTAACCAATTCATTTGATGCCACTGATGTGACCGCTGTGCATTCTGGCTACAGCCAGTGGCGTCCTAAACTGTTGCGATCCGGTGTCAAAATTTATGAGTTAAAATCGACCGCGTCTGAAGAGCAACGGGAAAACAAACTATGGAAAGCCCGCAGTCAATCCTCCACCAGCTTACATGCAAAAACTTTCGCCGTTGATGACTATCAAGTTTTCATTGGCTCATACAATGTCGACCCGCGTTCCGCCAATATCAATACCGAGATGGGCGTGATTATCAATGATAATGAGCTGGCAAAACAGTTGCATGGTGCGCTTAGCGATGACTTGTTAAACCAAGCTTACGAAGTCAAATTATTGGACAATGGCAAGCTACAGTGGCACACCATGGAAGAAGATAAAAAAGTGGTTTACGATTCAGAACCACGTGTCGATATCAGTGATCATGTTTGGCTTACTATCATGTCGTGGCTGCCGATTGATTGGCTACTATGACTATGATGACAGCGTCTAAAAAGTCGTCAAAAGACTTAGTCATTGACATTGAAATATCAGCAAAACTGTTTAATGAACTGCTTTTAACTTAAATGCTTTTAATTTATATGTTTATTACAAAAATTATTACTAAATTAATGTTTAGCGCAAATACCTTTATTTTTTCGGCAAATCATTATTTATTTATACTGATTTGTCGTTTTTTATTATAGCCAGTTATCTAGATAATAACCGTCTTAACGAGCACTTTTATATGTGGATACGCACTTATTATGCCTTCTCGTTCTCAATATGCTTTAATGTCTTCTAAAGACAGAAATACAGTCCTGTTTATATGCTTTAGTTGTGCCGTCGCGTTTTTTGATTTTTTGATTTATTTGTATCTCTCAGACGTTGTGGCAGCCGCTTTCTTTCCTACCAATATCAATCCTGATATCACAAAAATACAGGGTCTTGGGGTTTTTGCGATTGGTTATTTGGCACGTCCTTTTGGCGGCATCGTATTTGGTCGGTATGGTGATATTAAGGGCCGAAAACCCATACTTTTAATCAGCTTATTAGTGACAATAGGTAGCTTATTGGCTATGGCCTGTCTGCCGACGTATGCACAATGGGGATGGCTCGCGCCAGTCCTATTTATTACGTTAAGGCTTATACAAGGCGTCGCATTTGGGCTGTTTGTACCACTCGCTTGGGTTTTTGTGGCAGAGCATGTTCCGCGTCAATACCTATCGGTAGCCTGTAGCTATGTTACAGCCAGCTTTTATGTGGGCGTACTGTTTTCTAATGCCTTTTTTCTTTGGCTAACGAACTCCATGACTACTGAACAATTAGCTGATTACGGTTGGCGCTTGCCTTTCTTGGTTGCCGCTGTTTTGAGTCTGTTGCCGCTATTAGCATGGCGATGGATCGATGAATCACCATTTTTTATTGAAATGAAAAAATCCAAACCGAGTGACTATGTTGCTAAGCCTTTTCGCCTGCTACTTAAGCATTGCAAACACTCAATATTTATCGGAATGGTACTCACTGTTATCATTTCTAGTATTACCACTGTTATTGTGCTTTTGTTACCTGATTTAATTGAATTACGCTTTACGCTGGACGGTGATTTGTTTGATTTTTCGCACAGCTTAGGTATTGTATTTATGATTTTTGGCTGTGTATTCTACGGAATAATATCCAATCATCAAAACTTCGGAAAAATTCTGGCGATTGGTTCTATTTTATTAATCGTTCAAATATTTGCGTTTTTTTACCATTTGCAGGGAAGCGGTGACTACATTTTGATTATGTATGCGCTTTTGGGTTTTTGTGCCGGCATCGTCGGTATGATACCCGCTATCCTTGTTCAGTTATTTCCAACCAATGTACGACTCACTGGAATGGCTTTTTGTTATAATATGGCCTACGGTATTGTGGGTGTACTCGTCCCTTTCGGGCTTGGCTACGCCACTCTATATGTAAGTTTTGCACCTGCACTGTATATTGCTTTCATCGGTTTTATTGGCATCATCATGGGCATTTACTTTTATAATTTGCCTGAATTCAAAAAAATCGATCACGTCATCTAGCCAATAGTACATGACTATGAGCGACTTTTTTTATGTTGCACTGGTGATATCGATTAAATGTAGGTGCAACCGTATCTTGTATTCATTGCATCTTATACTTTTATTTGACATAAAACGTTCGAGCTAAGATTCAAACATTCAAAGATTAAGGCTTAATGACCATGGTTGATATGACCAATAAGCGCCTCTCAGTTGCGCCTATGATTGACTGGACAACGACAGATTACCGTTATTTTGCGCGGCTTTTTAATCCTCATGTGTATCTCTATACCGAGATGATTAGTACTGGCGCGCTGATACATGGCAATCGAGCGCGGCATTTGCGCTTTGATACAAGCGAACACCCTATTGTGTTGCAGCTTGGCGGAGCAGATATTGCTGAGATGACTCAATGTGCTGAATTTGCTCAGCAGCATGGCTATGACGAGGTCAATATCAATGTTGGTTGCCCGTCTGACCGTGTACAGCACAATAAAATTGGGGCTTGCCTCATGGCAGAGCCAAATATTGTCGCAAACTTGGTAAAACACATGCAAGCGGCTGTCGATATCCCAGTAACGGTAAAACATCGTATTGGTATTGATGATTTTGACAGTTATGAGTTTATGGTAGATTTTGTACAAACGGTGGCTGCTGCTGGTTGTACGCGATTTATCGTCCATGCACGAACTGCGTGGCTGCAAGGGCTTAGCCCCAAGCAAAACCGCGAGATACCACCGCTGCGTTATGAGGATGTTTACCGCCTTAAACAAGACTTCCCTGAACTTGAGATTGAGATAAACGGTGGTATTGATACTATCGCTGATATTGAGGCGCATTTGCAACATGTCGATGGGGTGATGATTGGCCGCGCCTTTTATCACAACCCTTATCTGTTAGCAGAAGCGAATCGATTATGGGGCGAGCCTGTGCCCAAACGTTCAGACATTTTAGAGCAACTCTATCCTTATCTAGAAGAGCAAATTGCTAAAGGAGAAGCGCTACCAACGATGACACGACACTATTTGGGGCTATTTCAAGGACTCATGGGGGCACGCAAATGGCGACAGGCTTTGAGTGGTAAGCCTCAGCTAACGATCAATGATATCAAACGGGCGGCCGATGAGGTGTTACTGTTAAATCCTGATGCCTAATCACATGTATAAACATTGAGATGACCATAAGGACGTGTTGAGCGTCACGAGTAATTATTCCTAAGCGACTTGCGTGATATACAGCCACATAGCTGCGCCATTATTGACAATGTGTAATAACATGGGCAGTAATAACGAACCCGATTTGACACGCGCATAGCAAAATATCAGTGCCAATACCACAATGGTACTGATTTCATAGATACCGTACTGAACATGAATCACTGCAAAGATCAAACTCGTCACCATACTTGCGACGACTGCACCGCGATATTCTGAAGATGATGGCACAGCAAACTGCTCTGCAATAGCCGACCACAAGATACCGCGAAAGATCAATTCTTCATATAGTGGTGCGACAATCACCATGGCAAAGACCAGCAGCCATACTGAACTAACAGACTGATACAACGGATCTACGAATACCAGTGGTGTCTCATCAAGCAAATAAGTCAACGCCTGACTGCCAATCATAAATATCAATAGCAACCCAAGCATGCCCATGCCTACTGCAAAGGAAAAAGGCTTTAGCGCCAGATACTGACGACTATTGCCGCCTCTTAACCGAATCACTAAAATGCTAATCGCTACTAAGAGCACGCAACCAATAATGATAGATAAGCTCACCACGGTGCCATCGTTGCTACCAAAAAAGAATATGTCGGCGACTGTTGCGTTTTTAGTCGCTGGTAATACCAATTTGCCAGCAACATACACTCCTAGCAACTGACTGACAAAAAACACCATCACCATGCCTACCGTCAGTAAAAATGCCCCCAAACGTGAAAATAGTGGGGCTGTCTTAGCTGTCGTCGTCAAATTATGTGAAGCGATAACGTCTTTTAGCATAATATCGTAACTCAAAAAGTGCTCTATCAGTCCATGTCTATCATAAACGTGAACCATAAATAATCGATGACTAATTTGGCAATTGCTGCTTAATCACTGTCAGTACTTGCTGCGCAACAGAGTCTGGATGCTCAAGCGGAAACATATGGCCACCAGCATGAGTCTGATAAGGAATACCCAATCGTGATTTGACTTGCTGAGGAAAGCGACGTTTTAAAAAGAGGCTATCTTCGCCAATAATCAATGTCACAGGCGACTTAGGCGCACGATTTGGAGCAAGCCAATACCAAGAAGGATTGGTACGAAACACCGCCACTTCGTTATCCTTAGGAATGGCCAATGTCACCTTACCATCTGCACGCGTATGTAAACCATGATCGATGTATCCTTGGAAACTGCGCTCATCAAAATTTTTAAAAAACCCTTTGTGGCGCATTTTTTCATAAGCTTCTGCGCAGCTATCCCACACGTCACGGCGATACTTAGACACGCCAGCTGGTGATAATTTATCTATCAAACGGTTATTCATCCATGGCAATTTATCCGCTGTCTTGGCCAAATGCCATAGCAAGCTGACTTTACCATAAATCCAAGGCGGATCCATCAATACCGCTTGGGCAAAGTATTTGGGCGCACGGTACAAAGCTTGCAACGTACACATAGCACCAAGCGAATGACCAACCCCTATTACTTGAGTGACTCCATGCTTCTCGCAGGTGTTTTTTACGCTATCGATGATTTGCTGCGTGAGACTACGCCAATGGTCATCCACCGGATAATCAGGCGTAGCACCCAACATCGCAATATATTCAATCGTAAAAAATTCCGCCAAACTGTCAAAAAATGATTGATAAACGGCACTTGGCATACCATTGGCGTGGGCAAAATGAATAACAGGTTTTTTGGTTATTTTAGAAACAGGTAGCGCAGCAAAGGTCTGCAAAATTATTTTATCACTCATGACAAATTCTCATTGACTCACTATTATAGGTATTCTTATGGTTGCTCAATTTTACATATACTTTTTTACATATAAATAAGGCTGAGCATAATCAAACGCTCAGCCTTAACAATCATACACTCTAAATCTAAAACATAAAATGCCTAGCGCATCTGCGCATTACCCTCTTCTTGCGGTAAGACATCAAGACTGACACTAGAGCCAATGCCTGCACCCAATTTAACAGCAAAGCGATCCATAAACATTTGGAACGGATCTGTTGGGCTATAATTCACCACAGTATCAATCTCTAGCTGTTTTTCTAGGCTTGCGATGCTGCCCTTCTTATCTGCCAAACCTAGCTCTATAGATTGCTCACCTGTCCAAAATAAACCTGAAAACAGTTTGTTTTGCTCAGGATTTTTTAGACGATCACCGCGGCCTTCTTTTACGGCATTGATGAAATGCTTGTGCGTATTGGCAAGCACACCTTCAACATGATTTTCTTCATAATCGGTCAATGGGCGCGACAAGCTCAAGATGTCTTTGTATTCGCCAGCCGTGATGGTGCGATCTTCTACGCCAACCTTATCCATTAAGCCTTCAATATTGTAGCTTGGCATAATGACACCAATAGAACCGACCAAACTTGATGGATTGACATAAATCTCATCTGCTGCAGAAGCAATATAATAGGCGCCTGACGCACCAATATCACCGATAACTGCATAAAGCTTTTTGTCTGGATACTCTTTTCGAAGGTCCATCATGGTCTGCCAAATTTCATCAGACTGTACAGGTGAACCACCGGGAGAGTTAATATCTAACGCCACCGCTTTTGAATTACTATTTTCAAAGGCCCGAGTCAATGCCTCGTTGACATCATAAGCATTGGCCACATCGCCGCTACTAATGACACCTTGCAGCTCAACCACGGCTAAATGTGGTCTGCTGGTATCGACCCCATCTAAACCTGTTGGCGCTTGACTGGTGCAACCACGACCCAGCAGCAAAAATATTAGTAAGATATAACCAAAGGTCAATAGTTTAAAAAAGATACTCCAGCGACGGGCGCGGCGTTGCTCAACCACACTTGCCAATAAAGTGTTTTCCAGCACTCGCCATTCTTGGCCACTCGGCGCGTTTGGTTGCTGATTTGGCGTTGGCTGATTTGGCGAATTATCAGGACGTTTGTTAGGGTCTGGTGGCCAGTTGGGCATATAACTTCCTAAGTCAGAAACAATCTAAAACAGTAAAAAGATGATATTAATAGCTACAGCTAGAGGAAAATATCCTCTAGCCTTATCCATCATCTGTATTAATAGGCTGCTAAGTATGGTCGCATTTCCATCATGGTTCAATAGTATAACTGTGAAATATCACCATATTATAATCGTACAAGACACTGAAACTTTTAAGGCGGCGCATTGCCAATATCGCCAGTGTCAGTGATAGCATTTTCGGTGATAGCGTTGTTGGTAATAGCATTTTTAGCAATAGTTTCTAGAGATAACGCCAATTCTAACGCTTTATCATCATAAGTGATGATTTCATGTATTCTCTGCCGATTTATCACATCAGCCGTAATACGCGATGCACTATGACCAAGCCATGTAGCCTCACTATACGCGGGCTTTTCATAGAGTGGCTCGGCCAAACACAGCAATGACCACATTTGCCAAACGCGCTGATGCGTATCTGCATTTAAAATAATGCGTGCCAAAGACTCTTCTGCTTGAGGTGCCGTCGATTGAGTCTTTGACATAAGCGTTTGAGCGGTGATAGGTGCTGACTTGAGTGGCTCAGCAGCATTGTATTTTAACACACGTATGGGCAAGCGTGTATCGATAGCCACGGTGCAATCCCAGATACTGGCATCGCCTATCTTGCGCCAGCCTGTCAATGCTTGTATGGATAAATCGCCAGTCGGCAATTGCCATATTTTGCCTTGTTCGCAATGCTGTGCGCTAATATTTGACTTACCCTTATATTGGCTGACAACTCTATAAGCTCGCTGAAGGTCAGGCCACCGATCAGAGCGCCCTGCTTGCCAATATTGACTGATTGGTAACCGCTGAGTTAAATGGGCAACTGTCACCGGTAGTAGCTCAGAAGTAAGAGCATGAGAGGCAGTGCGCTTATTATCAGTAGTAAGCGTAGCCGTTAAGCCAACACTACTACTCTGTACGATGATGCCTTCTAATCTATCAACCGATAAGCTGCCCAATTGCTGCTCTAGTGTCGTAGCAAGTTTGTCTGCTGTCAGAGTACTTGGCATCGTACGTGTGGTGGTAGGTCTGTGATCGGCTAGAAACAACCAACTGGTATTTTTCTTATTATTGTCTGTCACTGATGATTGTCCATTATTATCTTTACTGGCCTTATCATTACCCACAATAGGATACTGCAACAAGACAGCACTCACATAACGGTCGCCCGTTGGCAAAACATATAACGTTGGTATCGTAACTAGTGATTGCTGATTGGCATATATCGTCATCATTAACAAGGTTAGAGGCGGAAGGGTCAGCCAGCGACTGATAAAACCTCGTGGTAATAACCAAGGCAATATGCTTAATAATACCATGAGCAGCATGGCTGTATTTACGGGTGTATATAGCCATGCTTTTGATAACGCTGCTGCTGACGTTAGCCATATTATCAGCTCATGCAAGCCAGCCACTATGGCAATAACGAGCGTCCAAATACTATTGGCTAGCGCAGGTGATAAAAGATAACACAGCCCAGCCAATAGATTAAGCGGCACAATCACCCAGCCAAACAGACCAATGGCAAACAGATTGATAAGCAAACCCCACAGCGACGCTTTGCCAAACAATAATAGCGTGATGGGCAATAAGGTAATAAATAACCAAAACTGTAACTTAAAAAGACGTTTAAGAATTGTCCAAAGACGCTGAGCAACAGCATTTACTGTACTGGTTTTATGGATAGATGCCGCTAGAGGTGTGACAGTGGGTTGCGAATACTTGTAGGCCGTATCGTCATACTTGAGTAATAATGCCACTGCAATAAAGGATAACCAATAACCTGCCTGCCATAGTACGTAAGGATCCTGCCATGCCATCAACACTGCCAACGCAAACAAAACCCGCATAGTGCTGATAGGCAATAACGTTAGGCGTACCAAACCTATCGCTAACAACATCCATGCAGTACGGGCAGCCGGCACATCGAAGCCAGTAAACAGCGCATAAATAAAAGCAGCCCCAATCATTACCCACCAGCGTACTTGCCAACGTGGAATATAACGATAAACCTTTGGGCACAGTCGATCAAAAAGCAATGCAGCCATACCAGCCAGCACAATCGCCAAAAACAAAACATGTGTACCTGATATAGCAAGCAAATGCGAGATACCAGCCAGTTGATAGAGGTCTTTAGTATCACGATTGATTAAACTGCGGTCACCTGTGAGCAAGCTTAGTGTGACAGCCTTTGCTTGCTGTGCTGCGGTGGTCTGCGCTGACCAATTCTGATAAAAGTACTGTCGTAATTGCCAACGACCTTGGTCTATGCGGGTACGAAAACGCTTGAAATATGAGTCAGAGGAAGATACCAATGCTGATGAATGGACATTATTAAGAGGCGATGTGCTGGTCACCAATATATTCGCCACCCCATCAATGTGACGACCTCGTAGCCAGCGATAGCTGTCAAAACCAGTCGGATTGTTTATCGCTTGCTCAGAAGTGGCAAGAGGCGCAAGGGTTAAGCTCATAAACAGCTGAGCGCCTGGTTGCAGATGATTTAAGCGGGCAAGTTGGCTGTTATTCGAAGGGTTTTTAGATGATGGCTTTGATGATTGTTTTGGGTAAGCATTAAGTAACACACGATATTTTCTATCATTATGCTTATCTTTGTCTAAATCAGCAACTGTCATCCTATCCAAATCTTCAGTGGTTAACGCAGATACTAAAGGTGATATATGGCTAATGGTAGCAACTTGTCTATAGCCACTGTCTGTAGCGACATCATAGACGCTATCACCTATCCCATCAATAGTCACCAATGCTTGCACACGCATGGGTTCAGTGACTTTGGTCGCTTCCGCCCGTTGATGGCTAACCAGAGCTTGCAGGGCACTACCAGTAATTAGCCCGATGGCTATTATTGCTATCAGGATATGGTTAAAAATACGAAAAACAGGTTTAGCGTTACGAGAGGAAGCGCTAGAAGCATTTGTGGTATGTATGGCAGGTATATTGAATTGGGTAAGAACAATCAGAATGATGGCGAGCGTCACCAGTGATAGAGGCAGAACAGCAGTATTGGCAATATCTATCATCGCACTAATGGGCATCGCCATACTATCCGCGACTGCCAACACGCCCATCATAAAAACAATAATCAAACCACCAATCAACCAGTACACCAACGCTCCTTACTTGATGATTTATATCTTATAATACTGTTAGATAGAGCAACTTATTATCATGAGCTGTTATTTATTATCGCAAATAAGTATCTGAGCACCAACATATGCCCAAATCAGACACAGCAACTGATACGTCAGGCAATAGCATTTATATTTATATTACCCTATACTGATTAGAAATATCGCTATGACGATAATCTAACACTATTACCCCAGATACCTTATAACCGTATTTTACTAACAATATCATTCCACACCAGCCCACCAATACGATTGAGCTGACTGGTTAACGATTAAAGGCGATCCTGTGCCCCAAAAACGTCTAAAAGAACTGCTTCCTACACCAGAGAAAATCCTAGAAAGCCGCACCTTAAAATTGTTCGCACCGCATTTGGCTGATCCACGATTATGGCACTTTAATCGTCATAGTCTAAATAAAGCCGTATACATTGGAGTGCTTAGTGCATTTTTTCCATTACCAGGACAGATGCTATTGGCACTGATCGGATCATTAATTTTTCGCGCCAATGTTCCATTGGCAATTGGTCTGACTTGGATTACCAATCCCCTCACTAGCCTGCCTATTTTTTATGCAGGCTACTATATAGGTGCCAAAATCATTGATGTCCCGATGATTAGTCTACGACTCATCGGTAGAATGATTGCTGACTTTAGTTTATGGGCACTATCAGATGGTGCCAATCCATTCATTACCTACCGTGGCACTGTCTCAATTGCTGCATTTTGTATAGGACTAACCATTTTAGCAATTATAACCAGCATTATTTGTGGTTTGGTATTTAAGGCAGTTTGGCGTTATAGAACCGTTATCAGCTGGCAAAAACGACAGCAAGAATCATCTAACAAACCGCCCGAATCTTAATAGAGTCAAACTGTTATTAACTCACTAACAGGTCAAGCTCAGCGAATCAGTGTTTATTAGTACTGACTCGCTAACGATACTAACGAGGTAGAACCTACCCTTCATTGCTTTGTTTTTTATCGATACCCTCTGGCATTAATAAGGTCTTGTGAATTAAAGGCATCACTTTTATTTATAACAATCCGTTTTGCTCTTTATGATTATCTATAGCTGCCTTAACGTTATCGCCAAGGTTAGTATCCATTACGAAAACCTCAATCACTTTATCATCTTTAAGTAGCGTATAGCGCTTACCTGTTGCACTATCTTGCGCTTTTAGATTGTAATCTGCCCCAGCCAAAGTGATGGCATCAAAAACAGGCGTTAACAGCTCTATTTGTGCCTGTTTATCAATCGTATCGAACAGTGTCGAATCCATGTAGGGCTTTAATGGTTCAACACCTTCTTCAGCACTACCAAAAGCAGCAATTGGATCATCATTTTCGTTCATGGTATCTATCCTCATAAAGTAAGTAAGGCTAAAGGCTGTCGCCCTTTTTTATATTTTATTGACTATTCTTTTCTTACTCATAGTCAGGTCGAAGCCCTAATACTGCTCCCAATGACCATTACGTAATAATAATTGGCGATCTGCAAGTGCCGCCAAATTGCGATCATGCGTTACCATGAGCAATGCTGTCTGCATGGTACTTTGCAACTCTGACAACAGCCCAAACACGCTTTGGGCATTGTCATAATCTAAGTTACCCGTCGGCTCATCAGCCAAAATAAGCGAGGGTTTGGTGACGAGGGCACGAGCAATCGCCACACGCTGACGCTCACCACCTGATAACTCACCTGGTCTGTGCGCCAAACGGTGCTCAAGACCGACACTGTTTAAAATATCAATTGCTTGTTGACGTGCTTGTGTCGTTGATACTTTTGGGCGCATCAGTAACGGCATAGCGACATTTTCCACAGCCGTAAATTCAGCCAATAGATGATGAAACTGATAAATAAAGCCCAAATGCTTATTGCGCATCGCGCCGCGCTCAGTCTCATTCATACTATTCAATAGCTGACCATGCAGCCAGACTTCACCACTGGTTGGTGTATCAAGTCCACCAAGCAAATGTAGCAAGGTGCTTTTACCTGAACCACTGGTGCCAACGATAGCGATGCGCTCGCCAGCATAGACATCCAAATCTAGGCCAGTCAATACTTGCGTACTCACTGCCCCTTCATCATATATCTTGTTGATATTTTTTGCCTCTAAAATGGCAGACATGGCGCTTCCTTTATCTTATTTATTTCGGTATTGATGCGTTTAGATTATTCATAACGTAGCGTTTGTGCTGGCTGAATTTTAGCCGCTCGGCGGGCAGGATAGATGGTGGCCAAAAAGCTCAGTATAAACGATGCGCCAGTAACCAATACCACATCCACCCAACGCAGTTGCGATGGCAGATAATTCACAAAATACGCATCAAACAGATTTAGATTAAAGACTTGATTAATAAAGCCCAAAATATCACTGACTGTGAGTGCAAATATAATGCCCAATATCGTCCCAGCAATCGTCCCGATAACACCGATGACCACACCTTGCACCATAAAGACTTGAGTAATCAGACGAGGAGATGCACCAAAGGTTTTTAAAATCGCAATGTCTGCCTTTTTATCGGTAACAAGCATAACTAAGCTGGAGACAATATTAAAAGCAGCGACTAAGATAATAAGGAATAGCAATAACCCTACCATGGCTTTTTCCATCTGAATAGCGCCGAATAAATTACCATGCGTCTGCGTCCAATCATTGGGATATAACTGCTGAGGTGCTATCGCCGCTGCTTTTTCTGCTGCTATTGGCGCTGTAAAGATGTCATTCAACTTCATACGCACGCCCTGCGCGCCCTCCGGAAGACGTAGCAGTTTGGCGGCATCACCCATTGGAATAAAGGCCATAAGACTATCTACTTCAGGACTGATCGTAAAGATACCTGTTAGGGTGAAACGTTTAAATCTTGGGATTACGCCGGCTGGTGAAGGAGAGGCTTCTGGCAACACCAGAGTCACTTTATCGCCCAGTTGCAGACCTAACGACTGCACCATCTCCTCACCCAATACTATACTGAAATCACCATTTTGTAAGGTATCGATACTACCTTCAATCATGTGCTCATTAATGATAGAGACGTTTTTCTCATACTCAGGATCAACACCAGTTACCATAATTCCTGCGACTTGACCATTTGATGTCAACATACCTTGCAGTTGAATAAAGGGCGCTACCGCTACCACTTCTGGATCTTCTTTGATTTTATCGGCCAATTGCTTCCAATCACTGATAATCTCAGTTGAGACGACCGTTGCTTGTGGCACCATACCCAGAATACGGGTTTTTAACTCACGATCAAAACCATTCATGACCGATAGCACCGTAATCAACACGGCCACCCCAAGAGTCAGACCAATCATTGAAATGAGCGATATAAAGGAGATAAAACCATTACTACGCTCTGCTCGGGTGTATCGTAAGCCGATAAATAACGCTAAAGGACGAAACATATTCAAACTCTTTATCTTATCTACGTGCGACTTTGTATATGTGATAAATAAGCAACAATAAATGCACTTATTTTTGCCATACTCACACATAAATCGAACACAACAATAGGGTTTCAGACATGCTAAAGACAGCTGTCAAAAGGGAGCTAGTTTGACACAATTTGGCTGATATATGCCAGTTATTAGCACAAACTGGCTGTGTTTTTTTGATAAAAACTCAGGTTTTGTTACTATTTTTTATACGGGGCTTGCTATTACCTGCGTCAATACCTATATATTGTATGCTAAGGACAATTGTCATTCACCATTCATTGTTGTTTGTTGACCCTTCGCTGATGACAACGTTGCTTACTGTCATTCACCAATAGTGTTAAATATTGGCTGATACGTAAATAACAACAGTTTTAGGTCCAAACCTCACGCTGACTTAATTTTGAGTATCTTCATGACCATTAATTATCAATATAAAAACATCCAGTCCCCCACTAAGATCACTTTAACTGACGAGCAATCTGCCGGTCATGCCGACCATTGGAGCATTCTGACCGATGACATGAGTCATGATGTGCCAGAATGGCTACAGAAAATGATTGAAAAGGCGGCAATGCCCAAAGGCCTCAATAGTAATGTGAGTGCTCAGGATAGCTGCCTGCTGCTATCAGAAGACCAGCCGTGTCATATCAATCAAGTGCTCGCGATGAAAGATGGCAAGCCTGAATGCTTTATCAATGCCTATCCTTGTATCGATAGTCCTTATGGACTTAATTGTAAAATTGAGCGCATCATCGCCAATGACAACTCACACGATGCAGTGTTACGCTTGCGCACCGCTGATGGCAGTATCATCTATGCTTTTGATCAGCTTTATACTCCCAATCGCCATTTATATCAGCGAGACATCTCTTATTTTGTAAATTTAAGTGCTTGGGCGCATGAGATTAAACTGAGTGATCAGCACGAAGTCATTATGGTTGAGGATCAAGAAGCCATCCGCTACCACCGTGCATTTAACGATATCGTGGCGGCCAATGACGGAAAAATACCAGATGACCTACAAGAGCAAATCAAAGAATGGAAACCAGAAACCAAGGAACAAATGGCTCCTGTAGAGATTAATCTGGGTCATATGTGTGCCTATCTGTTCGGTGACACTTTGGGGCAAGAAGATGAGGCATGGTGTCAAGGTCAAGTACTTGGCAAGCAAGAGACTGAGTTTAATGGTCAATCCATTATTCTGTTCGATGTAGTAATACTGCGCGAACAAGATGCTGATCCCTTTGTCATACGTATTGGTGCACTCAACATGCCAGAGACGGCCACCATCAACGTGCAAGACTATGTGCAAGCTAACGTCTGGTTACAAGCTGCGATCTATAAGGAAAACCAGCAGAAGCCATCAAAAGCCAATTAGTCAAATAAGAAAAATGTTCTACTCTGAAGCTTATCAATAAACGAAAAGCCCCTAATATGAATTAGGGGCTTTTTGCTGTTAATCCTAACGGTTAGATAGGACCAAAAAACTATTCCGTTAAGCCATCGTCGTCATTGACTTAATACGGGTATACAGCTCTTTTTGTTCAGCACTTGGACGCGCAGTTTGTACCGCCATCAACTGTGACATATCGCCTTCAACGCGAATTTTACCACTCATAAATGCACCCATAATTTGATTGGTATCAAAATCTGTGATGATAGATTGTAAAATAGTGCGGTCAAGTAACAAAGTGGTCGTTGCCGAATTGTTTAAGCCACGATGCAATAAACCATCAGCGAAATTGGCTTCGATATCTTGCTCAGTGTCAGACACTTTTAAGTTGACGATCATATTAGCCAGTGCTGGTGGTAAGTTAAGCTCACCCGCTTCGCTACCCATTTTCTCAACTTGTTCAAACCATTCATCTGTCAAAAATACTGCCATATTGTTGTCCTTAATTCGTATTATATTAGGCTAAGTTTTTTGGCACCCTCACTTAACTAGATACCAAATTATAAAATAATTATTGATAATAGCGGTATAAAAAAACGCTACCACCAACCATATTCAGCCTTATTATAAAGGTCGGCCCGATGATAAGTAAAACTTATTTACATGACTAAAGCTGCAATTGTTACAAAAACTCTTCAAACCTCTGTCAGTATGATCAGTAATTGCTGTTGTTTTATGACCCAAACCTTTCTCTAGAATAGTAGAAAAATTGGGTATAAAATAGAAAAATAGCAGCGTGATAATAAGTTGCTTGCTAAGATTTTTACCAAAGAGTTTGTATTTTGACGCATAGTTCTGATGATATTTGATTAAGATTGCGTTACAATACCCTTAAACAGAGTCGGGAGTTTTAACTAAACATTACGTAAACATGTTTTTTTGTCAGCCGCCGCTAGCATACGTCTAGGGTTCGTACGTTTTTACGACTCTATGGACATTGGTATCTATCTTCGTTAGTGCTGTTTTTTGTTAATAATGAAGATAAATACTTAGCCTCATAAGATGTTTAATGCTCAAAAACGGCGCATCTTCTCATTTACCTTAACGACTTTTAACAATCCCACTATCGATTAGCTATGAGCGCAGGGCGTTTGAAACGCCCCTCTATCTATGAATGCTAGCGGATATGAAGCAAAAGCTGAGATTGATAGTTAATAACGTTACGGTAATAAACAAGTCAAAAAACAGCATGTACCGCAATCCTTGTCTGATTATTTTTTATGATGCAGATGACGCGGAGAGTTAGTTAATTCTGTTGATAATTCGGGCTGTAAAGGAATCATCCAATGAGTTTACAAAACACAGCAGTCGCCCCAGTGGACCGTGAGTACGAAATTACTGTCATAAGATTCTTTACGACAATGGCCGTAGTATGGGGCATCGTCGGCATGAGTATTGGTGTGTTCATTGCTTCACAGTTAGCATGGCCAGCACTTAACTTCGATATACCATGGCTGACTTTTAGCCGTCTAAGACCGCTACATACCAATGCGGTTATTTTTGCGTTCGGTGGCTCTGCCCTGTTCGCCACATCTTATTATATTGTTCAGCGCACCTGTAAGACCAGATTATTTGCTCCTTATTTGGCTTGGTTCACCTTTTGGGGCTGGCAGGCAGTTATCGTATCAGCCGTTATTACGCTTCCTTTAGGTTTGACTTCGTCTAAAGAATACGCTGAGCTTGAGTGGCCAATCGATATTTTGATTGCTTTGGTATGGATATCTTATGCCATTGTCTTCTTTGGTACGCTCATCAAACGTAAAACCTCACATATTTATGTGGCTAACTGGTTCTTTGCCGCTTTTATTATTACGATTGCTCTATTGCATATCGTAAACAGTATGGCGATTCCTGTTAGCGCGTTTAAGTCTTACTCGTTATTTGGTGGTGCAACCGATGCGATGGTGCAGTGGTGGTACGGGCATAATGCGGTAGGTTTTTATCTAACGGCAGCGTTCCTCGGAATGATGTACTACTTCGTTCCTGTACAGATTGGTCGTCCTATTTACTCTTACCGTTTGTCTATCGTTCACTTTTGGGCATTGATTGCTTCATATATGTGGGCTGGTGGTCACCATTTACATTATTCAGCGCTTCCAGATTGGACGCAATCACTGGCTATGGTGTTCTCGATCATTCTATTCGCACCGTCTTGGGGTGGTATGATTAACGGTGTACTAACGTTGTCAGGTAGTTGGGATAAGTTACGTACCGATCCAATCATTCGCTTTATGATTGTTGCATTGTCGTTCTATGCAATGTCGACGTTCGAAGGCCCAATGATGTCTATCAAAACCGTGAATGCCTTATCGCATAATACGGATTGGACGATTGGACACGTACACTCAGGTGCACTTGGCTGGGTAGGTATGATTACCATTGGCTCGCTATATGTACTGCTACCGCGTATTTATAACAAACCAAAAATGTATTCTATTAGTTTAATTACGACGCATTTCTGGCTAGCGACTGCAGGGACTATCTTTTACATTGTATCTATGTGGATCTCGGGCATTGGCCAAGGCATGATGTGGCTTGCTACCAATCCAGACGGTACTTTGGTATATAGTTTTGTTGATACTGTTGAATTCTCGCATTTCCCGTATATTGGTCGTGCTTTTGGTGGATTCTTATATGTATCGGGTATGTTTATTATGGCTTACAACTGCTATAAAACACTCAAGATGCCAGAAGGTAAGCCAGTAGATGTCGCTGATCCAACAGATCATGAACCTAGTGTCGAAAAACCCTCGACAGCTAACGTATAAGGAGCGATCATGGCTGGTACACCGCATGAGATTATTGAAAAAAATACAGGCTTGTTGGTCATCGGTATCGTTATTGCTATTAGCTTTGCAACGCTAGTTGAAATCGTACCATTGATATATGATAACAAAGGTCCTGAAGAAGGTGGGGTGAACGCTCCCCTTCCTTCTATGGAGCCATGGACTGCACTAGAGTTTGAAGGTCGTGATATTTACATTCGTGAAGGCTGTCATGTTTGTCACACCCAAATGATTCGTCCGTTACGTGCCGAAGTTGAACGTTATGGTCCATACTCACGTGCTGCTGAATCAACGTGGGATCATCCATTCTTATGGGGTTCAAAACGTACAGGGCCTGATCTGGCACGTGTTGGTGGACGCTATTCTGAAGATTGGCAAAAACAGCATTTGATTGACCCACGTTCACTAGTACCTGAATCAGTAATGCCTGGTTTCCCATGGCTTGCTACCAATGAGGTAAATGGAGTAAACGTTCAAAATAAAATGCGTCTATTCCGTGATCGCTTTGGTGTGCCTTATACTGAAGAAGATATAGAGGGAGCACCTGATGCTGTTCTTGGGGCCACTGAGCTTGATGCTTTGGTTGCTTATCTACAACAGTTAGGCACCGCGATGGAAGGACAGCGCTAATGGGTATTGGTGAATTACAAACAATTGCGACCGTTTCTGCCTTTGTTGCCTTCGTAGGTGTTGCATGGTGGGCGTATTCGCCAAAAAACAAAAAACGCTTCGAAGAAGATGCACAACTTGCGCTTGATGACGAAGATATAAAATCTTTGTCTGAAGAGCAGCGCAATAAGGATAAATGATGACATTTTTTTGGAGTTCTTGGATTACCATATTAAGTTTCATGTGCTGGGCGTTTATCCTTGCCATCTTACTAATGGTATTAAAGTACAAGCCAAAACTAGAAGAGGACGGCACCACTGGCCACACTTACGATGGTATTCAGGAGTACGATAAGCCACTTCCTAAGTGGTGGTTAGTAATATTCTTTGGCTCTATTGTTTGGGGTGTTGCATACTGGGTATTTTTCCCTGCTATGTTTCCAAAACATTGGGATGGCCTTGCGACGGTCGAAGTCGATGGTGAGACAGTACCGTGGAGCTCTAAAAACGAGCTGTATAGTGAGCTTGAGAGCAACAACAAAGTATTTACTGATAACTTTGAACAAAATATCTTGGCAAAAGCTGATGCCAGTGGTGCTACCTCGACTTTAGCAACACTTGCAGATATGCAAGCGACAATGCGTCATAGCGAGACTCCACCAGCAGATTTGCAAGCTCAGATCGATGAAAAAGTTGCAGAGCTTTCGCCTTACGTTGAAAAGTTATCTGAAAACCCAAATGCTTTGAAAGTTGGTAGCCGCTTGTTCTTACAGAACTGTTCTGTTTGCCATGGCTCAAACGCTAAAGGAGCTGTGGGCTATCCTAACTTGACTGATAACGACTGGTTATATGGTGGCGAAGCTGCCAACATCTTAACCACATTGCATAATGGTCGAGTTGGCGGTATGGCAGCATGGCGTGATCAGATAGGTGAAGATGGAGTACGTGCGGTATCCGAGTACGTCCTGTCTATATCTGGTAATCAAGAAGGGTATGATCTTGATCAAACCATGGTCGCTCAAGGTAAAGTAATTTTTAACGAGCCGACCAACTGTGTGCTTTGTCATGGTAGTGATGCCAAAGGGATGATTTCAACTGGCGCACCAAACTTAACTGATGATATTTGGTTATATGGTGGTGATCGCGAAACTGTTCGTGAGACCTTGCGTTATGGTCGTGCTGGTGTGATGCCTGAGTGGCAAACTAAGTTAGGTAATGAACGCATTATGCTTCTTGCTGCTTATGTTTACTCACTATCAGATAGAACGGCTCAACCAGCTGCTAAGGCATCCCCTGCTACCACCGCTGTTCCAGTAACTGCGGCAGCGACTGCTAACTAATAGTTTGGGGCGGGTCCTAGTTAGTCACTATGTTATAAATGGATGAAATTCAATAAAAGGGAGAACTGTTATTGCAGTTCTCCCTTTTTTATACATTTATATTAGCGTCATTATTTAATATGAATGTGGCATATTTCGTGACTGGCACATCGATAATTGTTCTTATGCATCGATTGCTTTTTACCATTATCACCCCATTTATAGTAGGGAGAATGCTAAAATGGGGACGCCTAAAAACAGCTCGCTCGTTGCTGATTTAGAGGCTATTACTGATTCTCATTAAGTTATTTACGATCGATCAATTGGTAGATGGAGTAGACGTTATTATTTTTAACGACCTTCCACTACTTACTGACATTGATAACATTGCACACTCATACATCTGATTATTAAAGGTGTTTGTTCATCATGCCAGCAGACTGATTCTTTTTTTAAAGAGGCACGTTTATGTCAGCACAACAACCCAATAAAATTCCTGTACAACAGATTGATCTTGATGCGACCAAACACCGCGTCCATCCTAGATTTGTCACAGGTTTTTATCAAAATATTCGTGTCATCACGATGTATGCGCTTTTGGCTGCTTTTTTGCTTTTGCCGTGGCTACGTTATAATGGCAGACAAGCAATATGGTTTGATGTCCCTTCACAGCATTACTATATTTTTGGCATGACATTTTTGACCCAAGATTTTTATTTTATTGCTGCGTTTGCCATTATTGCCGCTTTCACTTTATTTATGGTGACGGTCTATGCGGGTCGCGTATGGTGTGGTTATGCTTGTCCTCAGACGATTTGGACACATCTCTATCAGTATGTTGAAAAATGGGTGATTGGCGATCGTAATAAACGAATTAAATTTGATAAAGCACCAATGAGTGCAACCAAAGCTCTTAAGCGCTCTGTGGTATATTTTATTTGGTTTTTACTCTCTGTGGTTACAGCAGCGACTTTTGTAAGCTATGTCGCTGGGACAGATTATTTGTATCAGAGTTGGCAGACAATAGGTTTTATGCCTATCCCCGACTGGCCAACATGGATATGGGTGTCCATGTTTATTTTTACGTTTGCAACCTATGCCAATGCTGGGTACATGCGTGAGCAAATGTGTATACAGATCTGCCCTTATGGCCGCTTCCAGAGTGTGATGTTTGATAAAGACACGCTGATTGTTTCCTATGATTACGAACGCGGTGAGCCGCGCGGCGCCCGCAAAAAAGGCACCCATCCTGATAATTTAGGAGACTGTATCGAATGTACTATGTGCGTACAGGTCTGCCCCACTGGTATCGATATTCGTGATGGTCTACAGGTTGGATGTATCCAGTGCGCGGCATGTATCGATGCTTGTAATGAAATCATGGATAAGGTCGGCTACCCACGCGGTCTTATCCGCTACACAACCGAGCGCCAATTGGCTGAAAAAGAGCCAAGCCGATTATTACGCCCACGTTTATTTGCCTATTTGGCCTTATTGGCAATATTATGTGGTGGCGTCATATATGCGCTAACTGACCGTGTGCCCTTAGAGATTGATATTCGTCGTGACCGTAATCAGTTATCTTCGATGAACAATCAAGGCATGATTGAAAACAGTTACATCGTTAAGCTGACCAATAAAACGCAGGATGCTCATACCTATAATATAACGCTTGCACCGCAAGATGGTTTGAGTTTAGAGCTACGATTTAACGATGTACCACTAGCAGCAGGTGAAAGCTTTGATATGCCTGTAAGTATTTATGGTGATCCTGATGTTATCGAGTTTGGTCAAACACCCGTAACCTTAAATGTGGTCAGTGAAGATGGTAAGTATAAGGTTAGTAAGCAAAACATCTTTACCACTCAAGGTCAGTAAGTTACAAGAGTTTAGCTAGATAGTGTATTATATTTTATCCGCTAATCCGTGATTGGCGGGTGTACGATTGATTATTAAATTGGCAGCATTTAGCCGTCAAATTATCCGTTGATACCATTAGTAGGTATCCGATTAATAGGTATGTTATGTCTACTCCAACACAGAACTTTAAACATCAAGATACTCAGCCATGGTATAAGAACTATATGGTGGTTATTTTTGTTATTGGGTTGCCAGCCTTCGTAGTGGTTGCTTGTATTTGGTTTGTTTATTACTCTTACCAAATCCGCGATAGCGTGGTACGTGACGACTGGTATATGGATGGCAAGACACTTTATCACGATGTATCACGTGACAAGCTCACTCATGATTTAGATTTGCACGGCAAAATGCAGCTTGCTGATAATGGCGATATTGTGTTTTATTTGAACTATCCTGAGCAAAGTTTGCAATCAGGCAAACTGCTGAATGGCACGCCGCTTACGTATCCTGAAAAGCTAGAGTTGTCTATCTCGCATGCAACCGACATCAAAAAAGATCGTGATGTGGTACTACAGCATGTTGAGGGCAATAAATACAGCGCGCAAGTAGATATGGATCCCGTAAAAGCCAAATACTACTTACAAGTAAGTAACGACGGTCAAGATGATTGGCGAATGCAACATGTGGCAAAACTGCCACGCTCAGAGGTTAACTTCAATCCATTACCAGTTTTTGCCAAAAGTTAATTTCATTCAAATTGCACTGTCTAAACATATAAAGAAACCAGCCATTCATGAATAATGCGCTGGTTTTTTATCAAAAATACAATCTAATTGACGACACGCCCTAAAGAACAGGATTAATCGTTGGGATTTTCTGCGCTGGACGAGGATTTTCTGATGCTTGATCTGTATTTGCCGAAGACGGTTTATCGCTAGCAAATCTCGGATTGAAAGTCTGGGTTTTTGGCGATACTGGCAACCCAATCTCGGCCAAACTATCGGTCTGCCCTGCTTGAATATTATCACCTTCAAACATACGCTCACTATCATCACGATCAAGGCTTAACTGTTCAAAATCAAACAATTCACGGTCAGCCAATTGTGACGGTGCCACGTTTTGCATGGCTTTAAAAATGGAAGCCAAACGCTGTGGATGGGCATCATCCCACTCGCGTAGCATGTCATTGATGATGGCGCGTTGTAAATTGGTTTGACTACCGCATAAATTACAGGGGATAATTGGAAACGCTTTTAAACGAGCATATTCAATGATGTCTTTTTCTTCAACATAGGCTAGCGGACGAATGAGAAGATTTTGTTTATCATCACTGAGCAATTTAGGTGGCATCGATTTGAGCGTACCGCCGTGGAATAGATTTAAAAAGAAAGTCGCCAACATATCGTCGCGGTGATGACCAAGTGCAATTTTGGTTGCGCCAATTTGCTTGGCAAAACCGTACAATGAGCCACGGCGTAGGCGTGAACAGGCTGAGCAATAAGTTTTACCTTCGGGCACCACGCTTTTGACAATACTATAGGTATCTTTTTCTAAGATATAGTGAGCAATGCCCTGCTCGTTTAGATACGCGGGCAAAATATCTTCAGGATAACCGGGCTGCTTTTGATCGAGATTGACCGCAACGATATCGAAATTAATCGGCGCGATGCGCTTTAGTAGCAGTAAAATATCCAGTAAGGTGTAACTGTCTTTGCCTCCGGACACGCAAACCATTACCACGTCACCATCTTCAATCATATTAAAATCACGGATCGCCCAAGAGACTTGTCTACGTAGCTTTTTTTGTAGCTTTTGCAACTCTGCCGATTTAGTAGGCATTGACTGCTCAGCAGCCACTGTGTCTCCATCCATACTGTCATCACTATCAGCATCTAACGCATGGCTGTCCAATCTAGTCTCGGCAGACGTATCATCAAAATCAGGTGTGATTTTTGGCGTAAACAAGGTCGCTTCAGTCATAAATTACTCAATATCTTTACAAGGATGGTTTGCAATAAAGCGCTTTGCGATAAAGCAAAGTCAATGATGTCTTACCACGGATGCTTTAAAAGCAGCGATTATAACAAATATTGCTAACAGATTGAAAAGATGACATTAAATTATAAAGGCATTTTTATCATCGCTATATGGTTCTGTAATGGTCGTATTTTTGCTAAAATAACCAATTTTCGTAAACCAATAATAGATATCACTATGACCAATGTTACTACGCAAAGCACTTTCAGCAATCAACAATCCGATGCTACCTTAACCACTCTTCATAAAAGCCAAAATGCTGTTGTGCTACTGTCAGGCGGACTTGATTCGGTGACTTGTTTGTATTGGGCAAAGGCGCGTTATGCTTCTGTGACTGCGGTTAGCTTTAACTATGGTCAACGTCATAATAGTGAGCTTGTTGCGGCACAGGCCATCGCTCAGGCTGCCGAAGTCAATCACAGAATCATCGATATTGATATCGCTCAACTTGGTGGCTCTTCACTAACCGATCATAGTATGATTGTGCCTGACGGTGATACGGATAAATTCCCCAATAAAAAACGCGATGAGATTGATAACGATGCCATCCCCAATACTTATGTGCCAGCGCGTAATACGATATTTTTATCTTATGCCTTGGCAGTTGCCGAAGTGACCGATGCCAATCATATCGTCATTGGCGTCAGCTCAGTCGACTATTCTGGATATCCTGATTGCCGTCCAGAATATATTGCCGCCTTTGAGCATATGGCCAATCTTGCCACAAAGGCTGGCGTCACAGGTCATCACTTGACGGTTCAAACACCGTTGCAGCAGCTATCAAAAGCCAAAACCATCGAACTTGGCTTGTCATTAGGCGTCGATTATGGTCAAACGATTTCTTGTTACCGAGCAGACGTAAACGGTCTGGCTTGCGGTGTTTGCGATAGCTGTGCGCTGCGCCGTCAAGGGTTTGAACAGGCTGGGGTCACTGATCCTACCCACTATCAGCCTTGATAGATTATATAAGGGTATGTATATTAAAAAATGAAGCTACTCAACATTAGAGAAACATTCGCTTGCATTAACACAGCACGCTAACGTTGTCTTTTACGCTCTATACTTGCTATGGTATGAGCGATTGCACTTATCGACAGATATAAGCAGCGATATGAATCAATCACCTATGACTAATTTGAGTACAAAATTCAAGAAATTGATGCTACCTGTAAGAGGATATTTATGAAGTTTTTGCCGATATTACCCCTAGCCCTAGCTGCTATTTTTGCGATGCCACAAGCAAATGCTGCTGACATCAAGCAAAACAATATCAACACCTGTGTCACGGGCGCGGTCAAATATAAAGTCGCTGACAAAGGCGATGCAACCAAACTCTGTAATTGTACGATTGGGGTTAGAAGCAACATGACCATCGGTCAAATGTGGGAAATTGAAAGTTATGCCCAAGATAAAAAAGACCCTTCAAGCCTACCTTATGTGAAAAAAATGCAAAAAGATTTACAGCAGTGCACGGTTGGCTTAAATTTAAAACAGCCGCAAAAACCAGCTTAATCTGCAATCTGTTTAACCTATAAAAGACTGGTCATTGCCAGTCTTTTTTGTTGCCAATGACTGAACAAAGTGTAAAACTGATTATGAATCTCTGCTAATCTGCTTATAATAACAACACGACCCGCATATCTGCCTATATAACTAAAATTCATAAGGATTCTACCATGGCAAAGCCAACCACAGAAAATATCACTTTACCTGATTTTCCAGTAACGATCGTACGTGAATTGGACGGCCACTTTATTCATGATGACATCAGTCTCAAAGAGATGGTGACCCATACCGATAAAGGACTGATTCTTTACTTTTATCCGAAAGACGATACGCCAGGTTGTACCACCCAAGGCGTTGAGTTCACCGATCGCCTTAATGAGTTTGATGAGTTAGGCTATGACATTATCGGTGTCTCGCGTGACAGCGTTGAGTCTCATGAAAAGTTCATCGCCAAGCACAATCTACATATCGCGCTTATCAGTGATAGTGACGAAAAGCTGTGTCAATACTTTGATGTGATTAAAGAAAAAAACATGTACGGTAAGTTGACACTAGGGTTGGTACGTTCGGCATTTGTATTTGATACAGAAGGCAAGCTGACGCACGCTCAGCGAAATCTACGCGCTCAAGGCTATACCGAGCGTTTGCTTGAAATATTAACCGCTTAATCACTCGTGTCATCAGTCATAAAAAATGCCTTAAAAACCGTGACGATAAAAACTTAGCATCAAATAATGACACTCAATATTTTAGAGAACGATATGAACAAACCGTCTGGCTCTTCTGCTGTTAATACCCTACCCAAAGTCACTCGCAAGGTCTCTGTCGCCATCATTGGCGCAGGTACTGCAGGTCAAAACGCCTTTCAGCAAGCCAGCAAAATTCATGATGACATCGTCATTATTAACGATGGATTTTGGACAACGACCTGCATCGCTGTAGGCTGTATGCCTAGTAAGCTATTGATTGCAGCCGCTGATCGCGCTCACGAAGCCAACAATTCTGCTGAGTTTGGCATTCATGCTACTGTGCAAATAGATGGCAAACAGGTCATGCAGCGCGTGCGTGATGAGCGTAGCCATTTTGCGAGTTACATCAAAAAACAAGTCGATAGCTGGCCTGATCATAAAAAAATCGCAGGACGTGCTCGTATCAATGAGCAAGGATTGATCGAAGTCAATAATGAGCTGATTGAAGCCAGTAAAATCATTGTAGCCACTGGCAGCTCTCCCTCTATTCCAGATAGTTGGGCCGATAAACTTGGTGATACCATGCTAACCTCCGATAGCGTTTTTGAACTAACAGATTTACCAAAGTCCATGGCAGTCATTGGTACTGGTGCTATCGGCTTAGAGCTAGCGCAAGCGTTCACACGTTTGGGTGTGGAAGTGACCGTTTTTAATCGCGCTAAGCGCGTGGCCGGCCTTAAAGATGATGACATTAACAACAAGGCTATCGATTGTTTGAGTCATGAGTTGACCATGCATTTGGGTAGCACAATCAATGATGTCGGCAGCCAAGCAAATGCGGATGGTAAAAGATCATCTGGATTTATTGACTATGAAGACAGTGCAGGTGAGTCACAACAGTGGCAAGGTGAGTATGTGCTGGTCGCAACTGGTCGCCGCAACAACATAAAGCAGCTGGGTATTGAAAACTTAGAGGTTGAGCTAGATGACAAAAACCGCCCAAAGAATCTCAGCAAAAAAACGGGGCAAATTGGTGATTTAGAAGTGTACATCGTTGGTGATGCCAATGCCAATCTTCCGCTGCTACATGTAGCCAGCGATGAAGGCTATAGTGCAGGAAGCATGGTCTGCGAAAACGAAAAAGCCGCTTATATTCGCCCGCCAGCCACACCGTTCTCCATCGTATTTTGCTCACCACAAATCGTCAACGTTGGTATGTCTTTGCCAGAAATTCAACAAGATCCAAGCTTAGAATACGTGATCGGCCGCGTAAGTTTTGACAATCAAGGTCGCAGTCGTGTGATGGGCGTCAACTGCGGTCTACTACATATTTATGGTTGCAAAAAAACCGATAGAATACTGGGTGCTAGTATGGTTGGACCAGATGCCGAATATATTGGTCATATATTGGCGACTGCCATAACCAATGACCTGAGTGTTAAAGATATGCTTGATACGCCTTTTTATCATCCCACAATATTAGAAGGATTACGGACTGCGCTACGTGATGTTCAATACAAAATGGAGATTCCTTACCAGTCCCATGACACACAACAAGATAGCTTTTAATTATTCACTCAGCTACACTTTCAAATTAGGGCGTGTCCTCATTTTTATCACCATTTTTAAAATGAGGACACGCCCTAGGATGCTTAGTATCAATCGTCGCTTGCTTTTTGTGTGATTATATAGAGAAATTGAGGCAACTCAAAAAAATTTGCATGGACTAAAAAATGCCAATCGCTAGTATTACTGATTTTTTTAAAGAGATCATCCGTGACCTCCATACCAGTCTCTACCTAGCGCTTGGCGGCTCTGCAGATGAAGAGTCTATCGACTGGTCTTCTCAAGCCGTAGAGCTGGCCAGCACTGGCATCAAAATCCTAATATTGCTTGCAGTATTGGGATTTTTTTATTGGTTGGCTATCTACATTCTCAAACAAAGCAGAACGAAACTCCGCCTGAACGAACGACGTGCCAAAATCGTCCGTTCTATACTTCGTTACATCTGGATTGTGGCCAGCTTAATAGCCATTATGAGTCAAATTAATTTTGAGCCTGAGACGATCAAGGCCACTGCAAAAGCCAGTACTTGGGCTGGTATTTACTACGTACTTTGGGCATCTTCAGGACAAATCATTCATAGAATCTTGCAGCACTATGGTCTCAACGCTTCGATAGAGCAATTACTGCAAAACATCTTATCGGTGCTGCTGTTGGTACTCGGTCTTGCCAGCGTCATGGCACAATTTGGCTTTGATATTGTCTCATTGGTCGCAGGTTTGGGTATCGTCGGTCTGGCAGTAGGTTTTGCAGCTCAGTCAACGCTTGCCAATTTTATCGCTGGTATCACCATTTTACTTGAGCAATCCTTTCAAGTGGGTGACTGGATACATATTAATGAAAATGAAGGCCGGGTGGTACTTATTGCTTTACGCACCACTCATATTTTGACTCGAGACAACATTACCATCATTATTCCAAATTCCAATGTCGCCTCATCTGAAGTGACCAATCTGACCTCCAAAAACTTTATACGCTTTGATATCAGCGTACGAATTGCTTTTGAAGATGACATTGAGACGGCACGCCAAGCCATTTTACAAGTACTTGCTGATACCGAAATGGTGCTCAATCGCCCTGAAACGTCAGCTTCTGTAGCAGAAGTTGGTGAGTATGGCGTGTTTTTTATCGTTCGTTTTTGGGTCAAGCCAGCAGCCGTTGCACGTATACCCAAAATCAAAGAAAAATTAAGAGAAGATATCAAGCGCGCTTTTGATAAAGCCAATATTTCCACGCCTTATCCACACATGCGTTTGCTTATGCCAAAAGATGTTGATTACCCCATTGCGACCAAACCGTTTGCGACGACAACGCAGGTAATCTCAGAAAAAGTAGTCTCAGAAAAAGTCTCACTTACAAAGAGTGATGAATAATGACACTAGAGCATGTTGAGCACTTGCCATTCAACGGTAGCGATAACATAGTCAAAGCATCTATATAGTGACTTCAGTATAAAATGATACGGCGGGACAGGAATGCTTATCTTTAAACGAGAAGTTTCGCCGCATCAAGCTACGCAGGCACAGCAAGCCAAAAAAAATTATACCAGTTCCGCATTGAAATTATGGTCAATTCACTTTGTTAAACACAACCAGTTTGAACCATCCCATCCTGAATTATGGTAAAATCACTGGTTAAACCGCCTCTTTTATTATTCGAATTTTTTGTTAATTTAGCCCACAGGTATCCGTATGACCGTAACAACAAAGCCCACATCTTCAGCAGCCTCTTCACCTGAGGTATCGCTTGATCTTATCATCACCTGTGCCGATGGGCTTGAAGCACCGCTACAGACTGAGCTGACAAGCTTTGGTATTGCAAGCGACATCAAGAGTACGGGCCGTTTGGCAGTTACTGGTTCTTTGCGTGATCTATATAAGATTTGCCTTTGGTCACGCGTGGCTTCGCGAGTATTGATGCTCATCAAACGCAAAAACATCAATACTGAATACGATGTGGCTGAGCAGCTTTATGGGTTGGCAAAGTCAGTCAATTGGACTGAGCAGTTTAGCCTAGAGCAGACTTTTGCCATTCGCCTATCCGTCGATAAGCGCGTGGCGGTCAGTCAGCAATTTGCGATGCTGCGCATCAAAGATGCGATTGCGGATACGTTTAACGAAGTTTATGACAGCCGTCCAAATGTGGACAGTAAGTCTCCTGATTTTGCAATTTTTGCTACTGTAAATGACAAACAAGCCGAGCTATATCTAGATTTGTCAGGAACCAGTTTGCACCGTCGTGGTTACCGCGTGGCGATGACAGAAGCGCCATTAAAAGAAAACTTGGCAGCAGCTTTGCTTTATAGTGCAGGTTGGCATAAGAAAAATGGCGCTGGTGATGCACCTTTTTATAATGCGCTAATCGATCCAATGTGCGGCTCTGGAACGTTCATTATTGAAGCGCTACTCATGCATTGTGATTATGCTGTGGGTATTGATAAAGCGGCAAATCAATTTGGTTTTTATCAATGGCAGCATCATGACGAGATGTTATGGCAACAGATGATCGATGACGCACAAACGCGTTTTCGTGAGGCGTTAGCAATTGCCAACGAACAACCAGACACCTTACCACTTATCTTGGGATTCGATGCCGATAGTGGCGCGATTGTGGCCACAGAAAAAAACCTAATCGCCGCAGGTTTACAAGATTTGCTACCGCTACTCGATATTGAAATCCGTGCGCTGGATCAACTAAGCTCCGTTCTAAAGCCTTTGGTCGATGATGGCAGATTGAGCAACCCGCTAATCATCACCAATCCGCCTTATGGTGAGCGTTTGGGTGATGAAGAGATGATTAAGCCTTTATATCAAGCGATTGGGCTTATTTTACAAGACAGTTTTGCGGGTAGTGGCATTGACCCGATGCTTGGCATCTTGGCATCTCATGTCGAACAAGTCGATATCTTGCCGATAAAAGAACCAAAAACGTTGCGCTGTCATAATGGTGCCATTACGGTTTATTTCCGATACGGAACGTTGATTGCAGGACAAACTGGCAATCTCGTTAGCCGCTTTGAAAAGCGCGACATTGAAACGGAAGACGGTCAAGACTTTATTAACCGTTTGCAAAAAAACCTCACCAAGCTCAAGAAACTGGCGAAAAAAGACAACGTAAGTAATATCCGTGTATACGACGCTGACTTGCCTGACTTTAAGGTAGCCATCGATCTGTATGGAGACTATGCGCATGTGCAAGAATATGCACCACCAAAAACCATTCCACCTGAGACGGCGAAGAAACGGTTTAATCTGGCATTAATGGGCATTCGTGAAGTTTTTGACATTAACCGTGAACAAATCTTTATCAAAACCCGTGCACGCCAGTCTGGTAACGATCAATACAGCAAACAGGGCAACACAGAAAAGCGTGGCAAATTCCATGTGGCGCGTGAAGATGGTGCCTATTTCTACGTCAACTTTACCGACTATTTAGACACAGGGCTATTTATTGACCATCGCAATATGCGCGCCCGCATTAAAGACAACAGTCGCAGCAAAGCGGTACTGAACTTATTTGCTTATACTTGTACAGCGAGCGTACACGCGGCACTGGCAGGCGCTAAAAAAGTGGTCAGTGTGGATTTGTCACAAAACTATCTCGATTGGGGCAAGCAAAACTTCGTGCTTAACGGTTTGGATGTCAGTCGCAATAAATATCAATTCGTTGCTGCCGATATCTTTGAGTGGATAAAGGACAATACTGAGCAATTTGATGTTATCTTTATTGATCCACCAACCTTTTCTAACTCCAAAAAGTTTCAAGGTACTTTCGATGTACAGCGTGACCATGCTGCCCTCATCAATCGTGCGATGAACCGTCTAACCGCTGACGGCGTATTGTATTTCTCTAATAACTTTACGCGCTTTGAGTTAGATGAGCAATTGACCGAGCGCTATGACATCATCAATATCACCCAAAAAACGATTGGTTTTGATTTTAATATCAAAAAACCCATCCATCAGAGCTTTGAGATTCGTCATCGTCAGAGTTTATAAGTAAATACTTATACATCAGAGCATAGAGACGATTAAAAGCAGACACTAAGATAGATATAGTACCTAAAGTTTTTTTGTACTCAATTCAGATAAAACATAACAATGACCTAATCAGCTTTGATTGGGTCATTTTTTGTTGTTATGATAGAACGTCATTAAGCGATGGTCTTGCGCCATTTTTGGCGCAACGTTGCTTTTTTTATGATTATAAGTATCTTCAAATTTTCAATTGACTCTAATAATAAGGACAACCTCATGGCTTTATCACTCAATAAAGGCGGCAACTTATCACTCACCAAAACTGACCCAAATTTAACCAAGTTATTAATTGGTTTGGGCTGGGATGAGCGTGCCACTTCTGGCTCTGAGTTCGATCTTGATGCGAGCGTGTTTTTGTTAAATACTGCGGGCAAAGTACGCGGTGATCACGACTTTATATTTTATAATCAATTAAAGTCTGACAATGGCGCGGTTGAGCATACAGGTGACAACCGTACTGGCGAAGGCGATGGTGATGACGAGTTGGTCAAAGTAAACCTCACTCAAGTACCTGCTGATGTCGACAAAATCGTTGTGACTGTCACCATCCATGATGCAGCGGCTCGCAATCAAAACTTTGGCCAAGTGGCAAACGCTTTTATCCGTGTCGTTAATGAAGAAACTGGCACTGAAGTTGTGCGTTTTGATTTAGCGGAAGACTACTCTGTCGAGACGGCCATGGTCTTTGGCGAGGTTTATCGCCATAACGGTGAGTGGAAATTCCGTGCCGTTGGTCAAGGCTATTCAGGTGGTTTGCAAGCCATGTGTCAGCAGTATGGCGTTGATATCTAACTTGTTATATCTACTCATATTTAGAGGGTTATCCGCATAAATGACCTGCTTCAGAGGTAAGTCATTTATAGTTGCAAAATAGTCACAATTATTGATAGCCAAATGGCTAATAATGCGTTATGTTTCATTTAATTTTATGCCTAAGAAGTGGTTAGCAATAGCCACTTTTTTGCGGTGCGTGTCTATACTAGACCGACCTTAGCTTTACGCAACCAGACAGGATGTGTCATGAGACATTTTTATTTCGATTTTATCTTCACTGCCATTGCCTTAGCGGTAGCGGCCTGGTGGGGATATTCACATGGTGGTATCGGCGGCTTAATAGCCACCCTATCTATTACCGCTATTTTGGCCGTCATGGAGATTTCATTATCGTTTGATAATGCGGTGGTCAATGCCTCAGTCCTTAAAGGCTGGGACGAATTTTGGAAGAAGATATTTTTAACTGTTGGTATTTTGATCGCTGTATTCGGTATGCGCTTGGTATTCCCTATTGTCATTGTCGCCGTTACCGCTGACCTTGGTATGATGCAAGTTATCGATTTGGCATTGAATGATCCTGAAGAATATTCAGCCAGACTAATGGCGCATCATGCTGAAATTTCAGCCTTTGGTGGTATTTTCTTATTATTGGTCTTCTTAAACTTTATTTTTGATGAAAAAGAAGTACATTGGTTTGACTGGCTTGAGAGTCGCTTAGCAAAACTGGGCAAAGTCGATGCGATGAGCGTCTTCGTAGCACTGATTGTCTTGATGATTTCAGTATCTTGGGCGCCAGTTGAACAAGCTGGTGCGGTATTGATCGCAGGCGTTTGGGGGATCTTGGTTTATCTTGGCGTACAAGTAATCTCAGGTATGCTTGAGGGTGATCTCGAGGAAGAACTTGATGCTCAGGGCAATAGTACTGGTGAGGTAACTAGCGCTATTATGAAAGGCGGTATTATTGGTTTCTTATACTTAGAAGTACTTGATGCCTCATTTAGTTTCGACGGTGTGATTGGGGCATTTGCTATTACCAATGACGTGATCGTTATCATGCTAGGTCTTGCCATTGGTGCGATGTTCGTACGTTCTATGACTATCTTTTTGGTGGATAAAGGCACGCTTGATGAGTTTATCTATCTTGAGCATGGGGCGCATTATGCCATCGGCGCACTTTCTGTCATCATGTTGTTATCAGTGAAGTTCCATGTACCTGAGCTGATTACAGGTCTTATCGGTATCGCCTTTATTGGTTTTGCGTTATGGGCATCTCTGAAACATCGTAAGGCTGAAGCGGCACGTTTGAATTAAGACGTATCATCCGTTGATACTTTGTTTGTCTAAGCAGGTCATATCATCAGGTATGATCTGCTTTTTTGCGCCGTGCTACTCCCTCTTTGATTATTGATTGAAGCGCTGAAATAGGCACATAGCCACCGACCACATAAGCAAAATATAATTTTTCTGTCCCTATTGGCTTTTATTCAGTTAAAATTGTCCCTTTTCATATCACCATAGAAATACGGCTATACAACTTATATGCAACAAATTCTTGATAACATTGCCGCACAGATGGCACTTGAGACTGATCGTGGAAAAGTGGCGGATTATATCCCGCAACTGGCTCACATAGATCCAAACCAGTTTGGTATTGCAGTAGCGACACCTGACGGACAGATGTATACAGCAGGTAATGCGAGCACATTATTCTCAATCCAAAGTATCTCTAAGGTATTCACCCTAACCATCGGTCTTGGCAAGTTGGGTGACGGCTTATGGACACACGTTGGTCGTGAGCCATCTGGCGATCCTTTTAACTCGATTGTGATGCTAGAGCATGAGACTGGCAGGCCACGCAATCCATTTATCAATGCAGGTGCTATTGCAGTGGTTGATGCGATTATGATGGGACACGAACCCAAAGAAATATTGGGTGAGATTCTTCAGTTTGTACACTTTATTACGGACGATGAGTCTATCCGTTTTGATCACAAAGTGGCAGCGTCCGAAATGGAGCACAAAGACCGCAACGCATCGCTTGCATACTTTATGAAATCCTTTGGACGCCTCAAGCACGATGTGGATAAGGTGTTGGGTACTTACTTTCATCAATGTTCGATTGCGATGAATTGCCAGCAATTAGCCAGTGCCGGCCTCTATTTAGTCTCTAACGGAGTTGATAAGCACTCAGGGGTACGTGTGATCAACGAGCACAGGGCAAGAAGGATTAACTCACTAATGATGATGTGCGGTCATTACGATGGGTCTGGTGAGTTTGCCTATCGCGTCGGTTTACCCGGTAAAAGTGGTGTTGGTGGCGGTATCTTAACCATAGCCCCCGGTAAAGGCTCTATCGCTGTCTGGTCGCCAGGGCTTGATCATATCGGAAACTCTAAGCTGGGTTTAAAAGCATTAGAGATGTTTGTACAGGAAACAGGCTGGTCGGTTTTTGCACAATAAATCTCTATCTTAATGCTTTGGTAAATGGCTGAAGCCTTTAGTCTAATAGCTAAATTGGCTGATTTTTTCATAACAGCACCTTACCTCTTGTATGAAAAAGTGTTATAAAGTATCAGAGATATAGGCTTATTATGTTCCTTAGTAAACATATGGCCAATGCACAAAATACGACTTGCTTACTGGGCAAACGCTTAGTATAGTAAAACGTAACAATATGCAGGGCATGGTGGTTAGGTTTACTGAGCATCTATGCGTCTACATTCAACACTGCACTATTTTTAGATCATTTTTTGTATCACCCAATCCACTTAATTATTAATCCAAAGGATATTTATATGGCTATTAGCTTAACAAAAGGCGGCAACGTAAACCTATCAAAAGAAGCGCCTGGTTTAACCAATATTACAGTCGGTCTTGGCTGGGATCCACGCGCTACTGACGGTCAAGATTTTGACTTGGATGCGATTGGCTTTTTGGTCAATGAAGCAGGAAAAGTCCGTAATGACCAAGATTTCATTTTCTTTAATAATTTAAAGTCAGACAACGGCGCGGTTGAGCATACTGGTGATAACCGTACGGGCGAAGGGGATGGCGATGATGAAAAAATCAAAATTAACCTTGCTACTGTTCCCGCTGATGTCAGTAAAGTAGTAGTTTGCGCTATCATTTATGAAGGTCAAGGTCGTAACCAAAACTTTGGTCAAGTTGGTGATGCCTATATTCGTGTTTTGAATGATAATGGCGATGTTGAAATTGCCCGTTATGACCTATCAGAAGATGGCAGCACTGAAACTGCAATGATTTTTGGTGAGCTATATCGTCACAGTGGTGACTGGAAGTTCCGTGCCGTTGGTCAAGGCTTCAGCGGTGGTCTTGGACCATTAGCTGGCTCTTATGGTGTAAATGTTTAAAGCCAGAATCAACTTACTCGTCTAGTAAGATAACTGGTGCAATCAGACATCTGGTTGCGCTACATTAAAGCCATCAAGTGCGATTTTTTAAAGCATTTGATGGCTTTTAATTTAATTGGCCAACTAAAATTAAAAACCTCTTATCTAAGAAGCATAGCAAGCGCGTATCTGAGAAATATTAGAATAAGGATTTGTAACCTATGGCCGATACATTCAGCTTAATCGGTACTATTGAGCCTTTTTTACATTGTCATTTAAAAAAAGGCGAGTCAATCTTTTGCGAAGCCAATGCCATGGTCATGATGGAGTCTAATCTTGAGCTTAAAGGCAAGTTGCAAGGTGGTTTCATACAATCATTGATGCGCCGATTTGCAAACGATGAATCCTTATTTCAGCAGCAGATCGAAGCCGTCAATGGTGAAGGTGATTGCTTACTTGCCCCAACGCTGGATGGCGATATGCAAATCATCGATGTCGGTACATGCCAATATACATTAAGCGATGGTGCTTTTGTGGCGGCACAAACAGGCGTTGATATTAGAGCTAAAATTCAACGTAATTTGGGCGGTGCGGTGTTTGGTGATACTGGCGGCTTTATGGTTATGCAGACACAAGGGCAAGGCCAAGTCGTCGTGTCAGGTTTTGGTTCACTGTTTGAGATTGATGTGACACCTGATAAAGACGTCATTATCGACAACGGACACGTGGTGTGCTGGAATTCAGAGCTTGATTATAAGCTTTCTGTTTCGACCAGTAAGAAAAAAGGCATCATGAGCAACATTATTAATTCAGTCACCAGTGGCGAAGGGATGGTGTTGAACTTTTCAGGTACTGGTAAAGTCATTATCTGTTCACGCAATCGCGATAGTTATCAAGGCTGGCTGCAAAGTATCTTAGGTACCAGCTCAGGTGGACGCGGCGGCAACAACGGATTTTTGAACAATGTGTTGTAGCTACATTTTATAAAAATTATTCAATACTCTACTCACAATTATTATAAGGATTATCACATGGCAATTAGCTTACAAAAAGGTCAAAAAATATCGCTTAATAAAGAAGCTGGCGGCGAGCTTACTCAAGTAAAATTGGGTTTAGGTTGGGATGTCGCACAAGGACCACAAGATAAGAAAGGTGGTTTCCTAGGTAAATTATTCGGTGGTGGTAGCGGCGACTCTATTGACCTAGACGCCTCATGCATTATGTTTGATAGTAACAAACAAGCCGTCGATGCTATTTGGTTCAATCAGCTTCAATCAAAAGATGGTAGTATCCTTCATACAGGTGATAATCGCACTGGTGACGGCGATGGCGATGATGAAGTCATTAATGTCGATCTCTCAAAAATCCCTGCCAACGTTGTCTCGCTGGTCTTTACAGTGAATAGCTTTACTGGTCAGACATTTGAGACCGTAGCAAACGCGTTTTGTCGTATTATTAACGCCGATAATAACGCTGAGGTCGCCCGCTATAATTTATCAGCGCAAGGTGGACACACGGCCATGATTATGGCAAAAGTCTATCGTCACAACAACGAATGGAAAATGCACGCCATTGGTGAGACTGCTTCTGGTCGTACCTTCCATGACTTGATGCCTTCAATTACACCGCACGCCTAAGCAGTTTAAGTCGAGTTTAAATCATCTTATTTAAGATATGAGCTGTCTATAAGCAATCAGCCCTTCTACCAATAATAGAAGGGCTGATTTTTTGTATTTTATGATAGCATTAAAACGTTTATTTACGACCACGCTTCCAACTAAATCCCCAATTAAAGGCTTTATCCATCTCTTGATGACCTTTAAAATATTGGTTGATGCGCTCAACGTTAATACTGCCTTGCTGATTCACCAAACGCGCAATGGCACACATCGGTAAATTTCCTGTGCCTTCTGTTAAGCGCGTCTCAATTGGTGGCTGCTCTGGCACATTGATGGTTACTACCCCATCCGTTTGCGCCCAGTTTGGTGCACCATCATAAATAAAGGCAAAGATAAATACTTCTTCAATCTGTGCCCACTGCTGACCGTTAATATCAAGCCATTCCCCGCCGCTAACCTGCCCAGTTCTATCATCGGCACGCAAGCAAACATAAGGGGCTGTTTGCAGACTACCAAAACGATCGCCTAGTGCTTGAATGAGGGTCTTTTCACCATTTTTAAGATGAATCATCGCGCCGACATCAAGATCAATACCGCCTGACTTATGCTGCTTAAAAAGATCGCCTAAGAGTCCTTTTTTGGGGGCCTGTTTGTCAATATCTGGACGTTGATTCCAGTTTAAATTGACAGAAATTTTACCAAAGTCGTCACGTTTTTTGAGATTGATACTAGATTGGTTTTTGGTTAAGGTAATTTTGCTCAAATTGATTGAAGGGTTGGCTGGAATCGGTGGCGGTGTACTCGCTTGAGAGGCATTGCCCGCTTTTTGTGTGTTGATTGGACGCTGTGTATTGACGGATTGCGACTGGTTTTGTGCTTGGCTTTGTGACTGATTCTGGGCTTGAGTCTGACTGGGCGCTTCATCAGCAATTTCAACACCGAAATGCTCAGACAATGGTTTTAGGCCGCCCTCAAAACCTTGTGCAATAAAACGAAACTTCCAACTACCCTGCCGACGATAGCATTCGGCTAAAATAATCGCCTTCTCAACACGCCCAGTAGCGCTTAATTGACAAGTCATTAAAACTTGGCTGCCTTGCAATACTTGAATATCCACATCACCGACTTGAGCCAACGTCTGCGCACTGGAAAACGCTAGGGCTATCTTTTCGATACTGGCAGGTTGAGACGGCAAATTGATATCAAAAAATCCATCACTGTCATGACCACGAAAGCTGACACTACCATCATCACTACGCGTCTGCCCATAAAATATCATATCGCCATCGCCGCGTACCTTGCCATCACTCGTCAGACGATAAGCGGCACAATCGATCGCGTTTTGGCTCAAGATACGGATACTGATGTTGTCCGTTGGGAGTGGCGCATTGGCACCTGCCACTAATTTTTGAGATTGGTCCTGGCTCATCATATGTCCTTTAAATAATGTATTATGGCGTTGTGTTTATTATGCTAGCTATCGTCATATAGTAGCACGAATGTCCTGTTTTTTAATCAGCATGCCCATTCAGTAACTTGCGAAAAATAACTAGATAATGATCTCAAAAATACTTAAGGCTATTTTGTTAGAAGTATTTATAACGTCTAGCATTTGTATATAATAGTCTCTGCTATCAGCAGTACAGGGACTTGGGTTTTTAACTTCACTGACCACTATTTAGGTCTTACCTACATTGCTAATAGTGTTGCGATGACGACACTGAGTTATCCAATTATATCTAACACTTATAACAAGAGAGCATTATGGATAACCTTGCTAACGATAGCCATCATACAACATCGACAGCCGCTTGGTTAGCGGAAGGTCAGTCAAGCCAGCGCGATATGTTAGCCAGCCTACAAGCATTAAAAGTCCAATCTGACACGCCGTTTAATATCATAGCCTCACATCGTCATGATAGACCCGAAGTTTTTGAGTTTGCCGATCGCATCTATTATGAACCATATGCAAATGTTGTAGACAGTGATGAGCAAGTCATTTTTGAACCTGTTATACCATTGATGCCACGTTGGCAGTTCGTCTTGGAACACGCCCAGCAGAACAATGTTAACGTATTACTGACTGGTCGCAATGGCGTTGACTATGAAGCGCATCGTGAGATATTTGCTGCAGCTGGTATCCGTTTATTAACAGGTGCGACCAGCGTCACAGCGTTAGAGACGATCGATGATAAATTTGCCTTCATGCAACAATGCCATCAGCACAATATCCCCGTAGCAGATGCTTGGCGCTTTGACAATATTGCAGAACTTGAAGCTTTACTTACCGAACATGGTCATCAGCCATTATGTGTCAAGCCAGTTACTGGTATTTTTGCGCAAGGGTTTTGGCGGCTGGATTCAGAAAGAGCAACGGACGAGCAATACGATAGCTTTGAGCATCTGTACTTTACTGAAGAAAAAAAGATTAACACTGCCCAATTTATAAGTGCCTATGCAAACAGCCTAATGGTGCGTGAGAGCCCTATTCCTATGCTACTCATGCCTTATTTATCTGGACAAGAATATTCTATCGACGTGGTCTGTGAATATGGTGAAGTTTTGGCCGCCGTCACTCGCTATAAAACAGGTAAAATTCAGCATATCGGCTACGAGCAAGCCGTCATGGATGTCGTCATTCCATTGATTAAAGCATTTGGCTGTGATGGCATCGTCAGTGTCCAAACCAAAGCCGATGACAACGAGCAGCATCGGGTACTCGAAATCAATAGTCGCCCGTCTGGTGGCATTGCTTACACGACTCACAGCGGTGTGGATCTGACACAAATCGGCTTTGCCTATTGGTTAGGACTGACCGATAAACCCAAGCTGGCTGACATCACGCAACAAATAACACCCTGCCAAGTACGCTCAATTATGGTGGGTGTAAAAATAGAAGAAAATGACGTCGAGTAAGCAAGTGATGTTGAGGAACGGACAACCACCAAAGACTGATAACTACTAGACTGATAATTACTGAGTGTACATTCAATGAGAGGCGCACGATGACAGCACAAACGATGTTAGTGTTAGGGGCAAATACGGTTATCGCGCAACCATTATGTTCAGTTGCTTTCTCTACGACAAATCATCTTAAATTTGGTCAACAACTGGGACTGATCTGGCTGCCGCTAGACCAGCATCGTAAGGCGGTTTGCAGCCCTGCTTATCTTCATGAATCTAAGGACTGGGCTACAATAGACAATGCGGATCACCCAAGCAGTTGGCAGCTGGATTTACCCAAGTTATTCGATACAGAAGGGATTAGTTTTTTACAGCTGATTGCATATGTTTATCACGAGCCAACCCTTAACTTGCCAGCTGTTGAGCTAAAAAATGTCAGTCTGATACTCAATAATGGCGCGATTAAATATGATTTCACAGCAAATGAGCGCCATATCAAAGCGGCAATTGTTTTGGAGATCTACCGACGTGATGGTCAGTTTAAATGTCGTGCCCTTGGTGAAGCCACCCAAGGATTAGCGAGCCTAGAGCATCGAGTGCAAGTCAGCCTTGATATCCGTCCACCGAATACGCATGCGCTCATTCAAGCAGCACAGCAACAGCAGCGCACACATGCTAATAATGAGACGCGTCCACCTCGTCAAGTGCAATCAGGTGAAACATGGACAGGAACGGCCTTTGCGATTGACCCATATCATTTATTGACTTGCTACCATGTCATTGAGTCGGCGGCGATGATTGGTGTACGGCAGCAAGCGCAGCCTGATCGCGAGGCGCAAGTGGTACTCAGCGATATCGGTAGCGATTCAGCCATTATTAGAGTGAGTGATCCTCTGCCAAGCTATTTGCCATTAGCGCAGCAATGTTCTGATATGTTGGGTGAAACCATTACGACGTTAGGATTCCCATTATCAGGACTTAGTAGTCAGCTACAAGTCACGCAGGGCTGTATCTCAGGACTGACAGGGTTTGGCGATGATATTCGTTACATGCAATTCACAGCCCCCATTCAACCCGGCTCTAGCGGCAGCCCTTTATTACTGCCGACTGGCGAAGTGATCGGTATGGTGACCTCCAGCCTTGTCCACGAGCATGCACAAAATATGAACTACGCGGTGAAATTTCAGTTATTATCTGCCTTGCTCGCGAGCGCTGGGATTGGCTTAGACAGTTTATCAGATTCGTCACACGCCAAAGCGGCACCCCTGACCACACCGCAATTGAGCAAACAAAGCCGCGCGGCGCTATGGCTGGTAGGATGTCAGGGTTAAAAAACTGATAATTATATAAAATTAAAAGTACAAAGGAATATGAATGCCAAACAAGCAACACAGCACAACCATCACCCTGCCTCGCGGTACACTTGATCTGACCTATCAGACTAATGCCCCAACGAGTAACGATGATTCAAAAAAAGATGACGGCTATCAACTAGAAGACTTGCTTGGGTTTGCGCAGCGTATCAATCCGAAACGGGCATTTTTATTCGTCTCAAAAGTACTGGGTCGTCATATTCCCGTCGCACCGTGCACGATGCGTCACGCTTTTACAGATTTGGCAAACCTAGTCCCCAGTGATTTACCTGAGCCAATTTTGGTTATTGGTATGGCAGAAACAGCCGTTGGCTTATCCGCAGGTGTGCATCAAGCACTACAAACGCCCTATCCACATGCGTTATTATTGAACTCTACTCGTCATGCGCAACATGACGACAATAGTACCGATATGCTACTGACCACTTTTAGCGAAGATCACAGTCATGCTAGCCAGCATTTGATTTATCAAAGTAAAGATAAAGTCACACAAGCGCAATTACTTGCCAGCAAAACCCTGATTATGGTCGATGATGAAGCGTCCACAGGCAATACTTGCGTGAATGTCGTGACCGCCTTACGTCATGCTGGACTGACGCAACTGGAGCAAGTACATTTAACCACGTTGGTTGACTGGTCATTAGATCAAGAAAATACCGACAAAACATCAGATGGCATGATGCCTGAGCGCATGGCTGATCGTTTAGTTGGCATTGACTTTCATCGGCATCACCTACTATCTGGCGCTTGGCAATGGACGGATGCTGCCAATCCTGAGCCTATCACCATGCCATCAGTAGACACGACCGAGGCTGGCAGTCAAGCGCTTGGTAACACAGGTAATTGGGGACGTTTGCCAACGTTAGATAGCACAGAGGGCCTTGCAAATTATTTGGCAAAGTTTCAGACGGCATTTAAAAAATTTAGTGGTCAAGAAAATTTTAATGATGCGCAGTTGCCTCAACGAATTTTGGTATTAGGAAGCAATGAATTTGTTTGGTTGCCCTTTTTATTGGCTGAATGGCTTGAGACACATACCCAAAAGCAAAATTCTGAAACCACCTCTGTCGTTAACTTTAGCGCATTGACCCGCTCGCCGATCGCACTTGGTGGGGCGATTACCACAATGTTGAGCTTTAGTGATAATTATGGGCTTGGTATGACCAATTTTGCTTATAATGTTAAACCCAATGAATGGGACTTGATCGTCTTATGCGTTGAAACATCGGCAGACAGTGTCGATGACATGTGGAAAGGCTTGGATAATGTATTGGTGGTAGGTGCTGCACTTTAAATCATTTTCTGATATTCGAACCTATCACTTATGGACACTTTTATGAACACCCCATTTTTTGCATCCAATCCAAACATTACCAGACCCTATGCTCTTATGGATTTGGACGACACTCTATTCCAAACCCAGCGTAAAATTGACGCATGGAATTTGCCGACCACTGAGCCTGAGAGCTTGGTTTGTGCGACCGTCAATAAAAAAGGTGAGCCGTTAAGCTTTATGAGTCAGCGCCAAGCCACCTTCTTTAATTGGTTACATGCTAGCACTGACTTAATCGTGGTCACCGCCCGTGACCGTAGCGAAATCAAACGCGTTAAACTGCCTTTTAACAGCTGGCAAGTATTAACCCACGGTGCGATTATTTTGATGTCTGATGGGCAGTTATTAAGCGAGTGGCAACAGCATATGTACGATACACTTGCGCCTATACAAGATAAATTATCCCAGCTGTCAGAATTGATTAAACGTCATTCTGCAAATATGCATAACGACTTGGTTTTTGCACCGCATATGGATATCTTCTATGATGGCTCTAACGAGAGCGAACTAACCATCTATTTGGCTATCAAGCACGCACAAAAAGACCATCAAATACTGGCAGATCTGGCTAAGCAACTGCCAGTACTCATACCAGATTTTGATAAACACTTTTATGTGCATGTGAATGCCAATAATTTGGCGATATTACCGCATGGCGTTCACAAGCGTAATGCAGTGCAGTTTTTATTAGACAACTATTTGGACAGTCAACGCCCAAGTTTTGGCTTTGGTGACAGTCTAGCGGATTTACCATTTCTACAACTGCTTGACTGGTACGGTATGCCCAATCATGGTCAGTTGCACGAGCAGCGTCATGCTCATTGATAAACCTATGACCTAACTGTCATCACAACGAGTGTGAATATTTCTACTATGACTTTAAATAATATAAATATAAAACGAGCGAATTTAGAAGATTATGGCTCAGGCAGCTATCTTGCCAGCGATGTGACTGTGCTACTCGATATTGTCGAGAAAGACGCCGTGGCTGACGTACCCGTTAATCAAAAAGAAGCGCTCATCCAAAGTGGACAACGTCATTATTCAGATATGTTGACGTTAGAAGATGCGCCAAGTGCGATGCATGAGCAATTATATACACAGGCATTGGCACAAGGCGCGATCAGAGCCGCGGCTGATATCGCTGATTTGGCTTATACGCTCCATCATGTCTTTCAGACAAACGTTAATGATGAGCATCCACTAATCTTAGTTAGCTTAGTGCGAGCAGGTTTACCCATTGGCGTATTGTTACAGCGTGCATTATCCGATCCAAATAGTGGCTATACTTTACCAAGTGTACATTATGGTATCAGTATTATTCGTGATCGTGGTCTTGATCCCCTTGCCTTACAAATGCTGCTAGAGGCTTATCCGAACAGTCCCATTGTATTTGTCGATGGTTGGACAGGTAAGGGCGCCATTTATCAAGAGCTGGCTCGTAGCCTAGAGGCATTCAGCGACCCAGATCACCGCAATTTTGCCAATATTTTTCATCAAGGCACAGACGCGATTCCATTATTGACCCTTGCTGATCCAGCAGGCGTCGCTTGGCTGGCTGCTAGTGAGGAGGATTGGTTGATACCATCAGGACTCCTAAATAGTACGGTATCGGGACTCATATCTCGCAGCTTATATACTGAGCCACAATCTGGGCTACATCGCAGTGTCTTTTACGACAATTTAGTTGAAGCAGATCATAGCTTAACTTTTATCGATCACATCGATGCAACACGCCGCAATTTAACAAAAGCGCCTCAATGCTTGCCAATGTTTAAGCAACCACGCTACCAAACCGCTGACTTAATAGATAAGCTGGCAGCAGAATACGATATCACCAATCGCAACCGTATTAAGCCGACCATTGCCGAGGCGACACGAGCAATATTACGCCGCGATCCGGAACGTATCCTACTGGCAACTGCCAATCATCCCGATACCATACTGCTAAGACATTTATGTGCGCAGCGAAGCATCACTATAAGTGTATTAGGTGATAAAATACTGCCTTATCAAGCCATCACGCTTATCAAACAGCGTACCAAAGACCATTAGTTCTTGCTATATTAAAATCAATGATACATACCTCCTACCTTTTATAACCACTCACTATTCACGATGCCGATTATGTCAGATATGCTAAACCACGAATCAAACCTTTATCATTATACTCAGTCTTATGCACATCTGATTACTGAGCGTCATGAGATGGTCAAGCTGCACACTCATCATCCTTATCAGCTTGGTGCCAGCCTTTATATGCCTGCGACTCGCCAAGATATTTGGCAAGTCATTAAGCGTGACAAACTTCCGACGATCAACAGCATTATTATTTGTCTAGAAGATGCCGTCAGTCATAATGATGTCAATTTGGCACTTGCGCGCTTAAAGACGCTGCTTCATACGTGGGCCGATCACGCCGACAGTATCAATGTGCCATCGAGAAAAGCTGGACTTCAGCCAGAGCAGCAAACCCAACATCCGATACGTCCCTTGGTATTCATACGCCCACGCAATCCTGCGATGCTACAGCAACTGGCTGACTATGACCATATCGATCTTATCGATGGCTTCGTCATGCCAAAAGTTGATATGTGTAGTTTATCTGATTGGCGAATGGCTTGTCAGAACCTAAGTACTGATCAATTGCTAATGCCAACACTCGAAACTGCTGCATTCTTTAATCCGCATCACAACCAAGAGCTGGCCATTGGCTTTAAAGAAGCCTTTAGTCAGCCAATTTTTGCGCTGCGTATTGGCGGTAATGACTTGTTTGCTACTCTACGTTTGCGACGTCCTAAAAACAGCATCGTCTATGACACCCCTATCGGTACTCTTGCCTATCAGCTACTTGGCTGCTTTGTGCCGCATGGTTTTTATTTAACCGCACCAGTTTTTGAATACTTAGATCAACCCACGTTATTTATGCAAGAATTGACTCATGATGTCAGTTTGGGCTTGGTCGGCAAAACCGTCATTCATCCCAGCCAAATCGCATTGGTACAACAAGCGTATTGTGTACCATTAAGTACCTTGGATGAGGCGCAAGCGATACTTCATAGCGAGGCTAAAGCAGTATTCAAATACAACAACACCATGCTAGAACCAGCCACGCATCGCGCTTGGGCAGCAGAAATTGTCAATCGAGCGGAAGTGTTTGGGACAATTGATGATGGTAATAGTGATTACGGCTCACTATTGTAACGATCCCATAATTAGCCTCTATACTGACAAAAAATTTGCAAAAAAAGGCCGCCATCATGATGTGATAGCGGCCTTTTCATTCAGTATTGAATGCTAAAAGCTAAGGAGTATTACTCAATACTTTACACACAATTTTCTAAAAACTGACGTATCACTCGATTGACTTGTTCTGGCTCCTCTACTGTTGACGTATGACCAGCGCCTTTGATAACCGCAAGCTTTGAGCCTGCAATCGCAAAATGCATACGTTCAGACTTTGCATAAGGCGTGGCGGCATCTTCATCACCCACGATGATGAGGGTCGGTGTGGTGATATTACCCAGCTGCTCATAAGTGCCTGACCGCTCAATGACACCCATCGTCGCCTTCACCACCCCACCTTTGCGATTGCCTTGTAGCATCGTGAGCCACTGTTTGCGATCAGATTTACGCAAGTTATCTGCTAAAAAAGTACTGCCGAACATAATAGGCATAACCTTGCTGCTCACGCGCTTAATACCCAACCAGCGAATGGCTTTGACCAGCTTGCGATATTGCGGCACGTTTTTGGGATCTTCTGGGTCAGCGGACGTTTCTAAAAGCGTGAGCGACAGCAGCAACTCAGGACGCTTAATTGCAATGCGCTGCGCGATAAAGCCGCCCATGGATAATCCGACAAAGTGACACTTCTCAATATTAAGTGCATCAAGCAACTCTAGTGTATCCTCAGTGAGCGTCTCCATGTCATAACCCGACTTGGTCATCTGCGACTGCCCTTGTCCACGAAAGTCAAAAGCAATACAACGATAGTCTTCTTGAAAGTGCGCAACTTGCTTATCATACATCCGCGTGTTCCATAGTAGGCCATGGGCAAACACCATTACTGGCTTTTGCACATCATTTGGCGCGCTGTCTTCATAATAGATATCGACATCGTTAATTTTTATCGTTGGCATAACCACTTCCTTGTTTGATTAAAGATTTGTGCATTGCATGATATCATTCTGTCACGCTCAGCTTGCCTCTTAGCATAATCCATTAATACGCTACCGAATACCCTTTTTGTGACTCATCCACCTTTATCGAGCCAATTATTATAATTTTGTACTTAAGCTCATACTACAGATTTACACTGCAATTTGAAGCACATGACCAGCACCGCTAAATGTCTTAAGCGCCCACAAAACCCGCTTTTATAATCATGGCAAGCTGCTATAGTAATCAGCATAAATAATAAACCATTAAAGGAATATAGAATGTCACAGCCTATAGTCGATTATCAAGTTGACCAGCACATTGCTACCATTACTTTTAACGATCCAAAAAGCTTAAATGCTTTTGGGACGCCTTTGAAAAACAACGTATTAAAAGCGCTGGATGCAGCAGCAGCCGATGATCAGGTACGGGTCATTATTTTACAAGGGTCTGGTGGTAATTTTTCAAGTGGCGGTGATATTAAAGAGATGTTGTCTGAAGGATTGGACAAGGACATTGTTTCTAATAAACTAAAAGGGATGGTAGAGGGCGCAGGAGAAGTCAGTTTAAAATTGCGTCATGTCCATAAACCGATCATTGCCAAACTAGAAGGCGCGGTCGCTGGTGCGGGCATGAACTTGGCGCTCACTTGCGACTTTCGTATTACAGCAGACAACGCAAAGTTTGTTCAAGCCTTTGTTAATATTGGCTTAATTCCAGATGCTGGTGGTATTTATTTGTTAAATCAACTGGTTGGTACGGCAAAAGCCACTGAGCTTGTGATGCTAGGTGACAAACTCAAAGCAGACGATATGGCGCGCTTAAATCTTGTGAATAACGTCGTTAGTGCTGATGAGCTAGACGCCACTGTACAAGCATTGGCCTTGCGATTAAGCCAATTACCAAGTAAAGCTTTGGCTTCTATGAAGCATATGTTCAATGTACACGCTTTTGCCGGTTTGAACGAAGCCTTAGATATGGAGGTTGAACAACAGACCATGATGGCAAAAACTGATGATTTTATAGAAGGAGTCAGCGCCTTTATAGAAAAGCGTAAGCCAGTCTATCAGGGTAAGTAAAACGTTATTATAGCTTCATTTAAAAATAGCAGATCATAATAAAAAACCCCGCATCATGACGATACGGGGTTTTCTTTAAAACTTAAAAACATTTTCAGATTAGCTATTAGGTCAATTGAGCGACATTAATCTTATCTGCTTCTTCAGTATAGTCTTCCATACGGTCGAAGTTCATGTATTGATACACTTCATCGCCCATGCTGTTAAGCATGCCAGCATACTGCTGATATTCTTCGTTCGTTGGCAATTTACCAAGTACTGCTGCCACGGCTGCAAGCTCGGCAGACGCTAGGTATACGTTGGCGCCTTGACCAAGACGGTTCGGGAAGTTACGAGTTGACGTTGATACCGCCGTAGACTTCGGTGCGATACGTGCTTGGTTACCCATACATAGTGAACACCCTGGCATTTCAGTACGAGCGCCGGCTTGAGCATAGATGTTGTAATACCCTTCTTCCATCAACTGACGCGCATCCATTTTGGTTGGCGGTGCAATCCATAGACGAGTCTTGAGGCTACCAGCTGGTACGTCTTGTAGCAATTTACCAGCGGCACGGAAGTGACCGATGTTGGTCATACATGAACCGATGAATACTTCGTCAATGGTATCACCAGCGACATCAGCCAAGGTTTTTGCATCATCTGGATCGTTCGGGCAGCAAAGAATTGGCTCTTTAATCGTGCTCATATCAATCGTCATATCAATAGCGTATTCAGCGTCTTCGTCAGCACGTAGTAGGCTTGGTTTCGCTAGCCATTCTTGCATTTGCTCAATACGGCGACTGATCGTACGGGCATCGCCATATCCTTCTGAGATCATCCACTTTAGTAGCGTGATGTTTGAGTTTAAGTACTCAGTCACTGACGCTTCAGATAGCGTGATGGTACAACCAGCAGCACTACGCTCAGCTGACGCATCAGATAGCTCAAATGCTTGCTCAGCGGTCAAGTCTTCTAGACCTTCGATTTCAAGAATACGGCCGTTGAATTCGTTGATTTTGCCTTTCTTATCAACAGTCAATAAACCTTCTTTGATCGCTTGATAAGGAATCGCATGGACTAAGTCACGTAGCGTAATACCCGCTTGACGCTCACCAACAAAACGAACACGAACAGACTCAGGCATATCAAGTGGCATCACACCAGTCGCAGCGGCAAAGGCAACCAGACCAGAACCCGCTGGGAATGAAATACCCATTGGGAAACGCGTATGCGAGTCACCACCAGTACCGACAGTATCTGGAAGTAGCATACGGTTCAACCATGAGTGAATGATACCATCACCTGGACGTAAGCTTACACCGCCACGGTTCATAATAAAGTCAGGTAGTGTGTGCTGAGTTTCAACGTCAACTGGCTTTGGATAAGCCGCCGTGTGACAGAATGACTGCATCACTAGGTCTGCTTGGAAACCCAAACATGCCAAGTCTTTTAGCTCATCACGGGTCATTGGACCAGTCGTATCCTGACTACCAACGGTGGTCATCTTAGGCTCACAGTACATACCAGGACGTACGCCTTCAAGGCCACAAGCTTTACCAACCATTTTTTGTGCAAGGGTGAAGCCTTTACCCGTATCAGCTGGCTCTTCTGGCTTAGCAAAGATGTCAGAATGTCCAAGACCCATATATTCACGAGCACGATTGGTCAAACCGCGACCAACGATTAGTGGAATACGGCCACCAGCACGCACTTCGTCAAGCAATGTTGGCGAGTTCAGTGTAAATGTTGATAGCACTTCGTCAGAGTCATGCTTGGTGATTTTGCCTTCATACGGATAGATATCAAACACATCACCCATGTTTAGGTTATCAACGGCTACTTTTTCGATTGGCAATGCGCCAGAATCTTCCATGGTGTTAAAGAAGATAGGAGCGATATTGTTACCAAGTACTAGGCCACCACCACGTTTGTTTGGTACGTTAGGGATATCATCACCCATGAGCCAGAGTACTGAGTTGGTCGCAGACTTGCGGCTAGAACCAGTACCAACAACATCACCCACATAAGCAAGCGGATGACCTTTTTCTTTCAACGCTTCGATCTGCTTCATTGGACCGACAACGCCCTCTTCGTCAGCATTGATGCCATCACGAGAGTTTTTGTGCATGGCCAATGAATGCAATGGAATGTCAGGGCGACTCCACGCGTCTTGCGCAGGTGACAAGTCATCCGTATTGGTTTCGCCAGTGACTTTAAAAGTTGTGTAAGTAGTTTTTTCTGGTACAGCAGCGCGGTTCAAAAACCACTCAGCATCCGCCCATGATTGAACGACTTCTTTTGCAATCGTATTGCCCGCTTCCGCTTTTTCAGTCACGTCATTGAAGGCATCAAATACCAATAGCGTTTTTTTCAATGCTTCAGCAGCGTCTTGTGCAACATCGGCGTCATCTAGTGCAGCGACCAATGGCTGAACATTATAACCACCTTGCATCGTGCCCAAGATTTCAACGGCTTTTTGCTTGCTAACAAGGGAAGATGATGCTTCACCCTTAAGGATAGCTGCCAAAAATGCTGCTTTAACGTAAGCCGCTTGGTCAACGCCCGCAGGAATACGGTTTTCTAGCAGGTTCATCAAAAATGCGTCTTCGCCTGCTGGTGGGTTCTTTAATAGTTCAACCAATTCTGCTACTTGTTTTTCGTTCAGTGGTAGCGGTACAGTTCCGAGCTCAGCACGTTCTTCGACATGTTTACGATAAGCTTCTAACACAATAGTCGTCCTCGTTAGTTGGGGATTTAGCACATTACGTGGGTAGTCAGCATGACTGCCTGCGTCTGTGTACTAGATGAAATAATGATTCTTGCAATCATAGCGTAAAACGTTCTAAATGTTAATGGCTCAGCTCTGAAAAGGCTCATAGTAAGGCCATATCCAACATTTATTATAAAAATAGTCCCATCAATAATATCATTGCACATTTTATTATCACTGGTATTTCCCTCCTTGCTCTTCTCAATAAAAACTTGCTTTATACGTAAGCAAACACCATATGAGGGTTATATGTTTCTCTAAAACACTCAAACACTGTTTTGATAACATGGCTTAGTGACCCGATTTTAGGGGTTATATCCATGGTGTCATTCATAACGGTGCGATTGTCCTAGAAAGTCGAAAAGCATTTCACACAGCCATAGATATAGTGAATGAGTTAAATATTGATATAGATATTTAAAACTATGGTCATCGGACGAATCGTAGTAGTCTTAACAATATTGATTAAAAATTGACGCCCACATTTCTGTTATAATACTTCCACTCATAAAACATTCTGATAATTCCATAAACCCTTATACCATAAAGGGTTAAGAGATAATTCTATTATGACAACTGCCGTACAAACCCATGTGCCTGCTGCTAAGGCCAAACCGAAAAAAGCCATTCAAGGCGAAAAGCTACGCGGCTACGATAAAGTTGCGCGTATCCCAATTAAAGTTATCCCGACCGTCGAGGCCAAGAAAAAGCCGGATTGGATTCGGGTAAAAATGTCGTCACCAGCTGAAGTGGCACGTATCAAAGCCACCTTGCGTGAGCAAAAGCTTTATACCGTCTGCGAGGAAGCGGCTTGCCCTAACCTGCCGCAGTGCTTTGCTGATGGCACGGCGACCTTTATGATTATGGGCGATATCTGTACGCGTCGCTGCCCATTTTGTGATGTCGGACATGGTCGCCCGAACGCGCTAGATGCTGATGAACCGCGTCATACTGCTGAGACTATTTTAGGCTTACAGCTAAAATATGCCGTCATTACTTCTGTGGATCGCGATGATCTCAAAGATGGCGGCGCTGGCCATTTTGTAGAAGTACTCAATGAATCAAGAGCCCTTAGCCCCAACTGCTTGATTGAAATACTGGTACCAGATTTCCGTGGTCGTATGGATATCGCCTTGGATTTGCTGACAGAAACACCGCCCGATGTGTTTAACCACAATATCGAAACCGTGCCACGTCTGTACAAAGCTTTCCGTCCGGGTTCTGACTATCAGCATTCACTCGATTTGCTCAAGCTTTATAAAGAGCGCCGTCCTGACATCGCTACCAAGTGCGGTTTTATGGTCGGTCTTGGTGAAACTGAAGAAGAAATCTATGCTTTGCTTGATGATTTGAAGGCGCATAACGTTGATATGATCACGGTTGGTCAATATTTACAACCGAGTAAAAACCACGCGCCCGTTGATCGTTATGTCCATCCAGACGAGTTCCAGCGTTATATGGATTACGGCAAAAAGATTGGTTTCTTTAGCATTTGGGCAGGCCCAATGGTACGCTCAAGTTACTTCGCTGATCGCCAGTACTATGGCGAAGATTGCCCAGCCCCAATCCGTAGCAAAAAGGCATTGGAAGCTGAAGGTAAACTTGGCTGTTAATTGATAGTTTGACTATTAAGCTATTAGCTAAGAATATAGAGGGTGAATAACAGACATTGTTACTCACCCTTTTTTGTGATCTGTTAAAATCTCAATACCTAAAAATGAGAGTGTGTTGATTGACACAACAGAACTGAATTGTACTTTCCAATTGATTTTTATTACCATTCAAGTTCTGCTATATTTTGTCTCAGTTTTAACTTTAATAGCATGTCCTATAAAACGCACTCTAATTAAGCCAAAAAATACTTTCTTATATGAAAAAGCACCGTTGTCTTTTATGACCAAATTTGGATAACTCTTATGACAATATCTACAATAGAACCCTCAACAGCATTGTCTGCTGACATTGCTGTCATTGGCGGTAGTGGTCTTTATCAAATCCAAGCACTGACCAATAAACGCAGCGTGACGATACAAACACCTTATGGTAGTCCATCTGATGACATTGTCCTTGGTGAATTAGAGGGCGTAACGGTCGCTTTTTTGACGCGGCATGGTCAAGGACATAAACTGACCCCGTCTGAAGTCCCTTATCGCGCCAATATCTACGCACTAAAGACGTTGGGCGTACGTTATATCGTCTCAGTATCAGCGGTTGGCTCTCTACAAGAACCACTCAAACCATTAGATATGGTCGTTCCAGATCAAATGATTGATATGACCAAGCAGCGAGTGAGTACATTCTTCGGCGAGGGTGCAGTGGCTCATATATCGATGGCAGACCCGCTATGCCCTGCTCTCGCAAATATCCTAACACGCGCCTATGACAAAGCCGAGATTGATGAGGGAACCTGTCATCCGCAGGCGACCTATATTTGTATCGAAGGGCCGCAGTTCTCAACCCGTGCAGAGTCAAAGTGGTATCGTCAAATGCAGGCGGATGTCATTGGTATGACCAATATGCCAGAAGCCAAACTGGCACGCGAAGCCAGCATAGCTTATGCGACATTGGCTTTGGTGACAGATTTTGATTGTTGGCATCCTACCGAAGAAGCGGTTAGTGCCGACTACGCCATAAAAAATCTAATGAAAAATGCAGAAAACGCTCAAAAAGTCATTAAGGAAGCAGTTGCTTTGATTGCCGCTGAATCACCTGATTCAATCGCTCATAATGCTTTAGCACAAGCATTGGTCACGCCTATAGAGGCGATGGATGAGCATACCAAAATCAGATTGGCTGCATTGTTAACCTAAATAATAAAACCTGTTTTAATAGATACCAGCCTAAAATAATACAACAAGCCAAACTTTTTGTAATGTTAAGCCGTATATAGTGAGTTCAGTATAAAAACGAGCCAGCGGGACTGGAATGAATTTTTCGCAGCCTCTGTTTGCGAAGGCACAGCAAGCTAGAAAAACTTATACCAGTTTAACAACAAACACCCAAGCCAGTTGCTGGCATCATAGTTTGATGAAATGGCATCAGCTCACCGCAACCTGCAAAAATGCCGTAGTGGCGGCTGTCATCACCGATAAATTCAAAATGCGGGGCAAAGCGGGATTCTTGTAGCATGCGAAAGGTGTTACCACACACAGGAAATACTCGACCAGCCTCAATAGCATGATGCTTATCGAGATCAAAACGATGTGGCGACTGCTCAATAGATCCTTTATATATTACCGCTTGTCCATAGTCTTCACAGGCATCTTCAAGTGCTGCAATCTTAAATAAACGATAAGTGGCAGAGAAAAACTGTATATTACCGATTTTGGCAGCCAGTATGGGGTCTGTAATTTCAAGCGGTCGATCCTCGACCAGACGTGGGTCTGAAAACTCTGCCCCTCGTGCCAGCCTTATAAAGTCTTTCCAGTACAACGCGCCGCTCAAACACTCGCCATACAATACTGGATCATCAATCAGATGTTGCGGGATACGGCGATCAGCATACACATCAGAAAAATAAAACTCACCGCCCGGCTTAAGTAAGCGCTGCACACTCGCCATCACTGCCGCTTTGTCTGGTGATAAATTGATGACGCAATTGGAGACAATAATATCGAAGCTACCAGCAGCAAGATCTAATTCATCTAACTTTTCGATATAACCGTGCAAAAACGTCACATTATCATAGCCAAACTTATCGATATGATAGTCTTGATGCTGTTTGGCGACTGCCAACTGTTCATCGGTCATATCGACACCGACTACGTGCCCCGTCGCGCCAACCAATTGCGCAAGTGCATAGACATCTCGGCCTGAACCACTTCCTAAGTCCAAAATTCGGCAACCTTCAAGCAGCGCAGGACATACCAGTCCGCAGCCATAATAACGGCTTAATACCTCATCATGAATATTTGCCAGTAGCGGCTTTAGCCACTCAGGCATATTGCTGATATCACAACACGCCGAGGTCTTTAGATCATCAGTACCTTGTAGCTCTTTACCATAGTAGTTTTGCACAACGTCATGCATAACAATATCCTTATTAATAGCAATATCCAGCTAAAATTTAGTAAATGGGCGTAAAAAAACCATGCTGCGATATATGTTTGATTTATTTATTAAAATTATTTGTCAGAAGTCTCAAGCCAATTTACTGGTAAGTGCTGTAAATCTTCAGGCTCATCAATATCATGTAAGGGTGCTAATCGCGCTAGTGTCCAACCTAGTGCAGCAATACGCTGCTGCGTCACTGCAGCTACGCTAGCGGTACTCCAGCTGATGTTTAAAAAAAGACTTTCATCAACTTGTTTGAATCCGAGTAACACATAACCACCATCTGAAGCAGGTATCATGACCGCATCGTGCTGTTCTAGCGCCTGTACCGCTGTTTGAATACGTTCTGTCGTGAGGCTAGGACAATCAGATCCTATCAATACGACTTTTTGATATTTTCTAAATGCATGATGACTGGCAGTGAGTAGACGCATGCCTAAATCGCCCTCTGCCTGAGTAGACCATTGGAGCGAGTCAGGCAGTTTGAGCGTTTGCCAGCAGGGATCTATTGGCGCTGGACTCACGCATAGATCAATCGTAAAACCCGTTGCGACTGCTTGCTCGACACTATGCAATAATAGCCGCTTTGCCATATACGCAGCACCCTCCACACCCAGTGCTGGCTGTAAGCGAGTTTTTGCCATATCAGGTGCTGGATATTTAGCAAATAATATCACACACGTGCTTTTATACCGCGTTTGTAGCTCAGTTGTCGCTTTGCAAGGGCTTGAATACATTATTACAGGTCTCTTTACTGACTTATTTTTGATATTAATATATTAAGTACTTACAACTTCAATGCTTATAATAACGCTGCTTTAAGACGTCAGGCGCTACGCCGCGCCAATAATCAAAGCGCAAATGCCACATCAAAAAAATCGTACGAAAATTGCCATGTTGCTGCCAACGCCGCGCTGACGTCGTCACTTTGCTATGTAAGCAAGCAGGCCGAGCAATTTTTTTTAGACGCTTGCACAGCTCGATATCTTCCATCAATGGCTGGTCGGGATAGCCACCCAGTCGTTCGAACACAGATTTTTTGATAAAAATAGCTTGATCGCCAGTTGCAATGCTCACTAGGCGTGAGCGCTTATTAATCATTATCCCAACAATTTTTAATAATGGATGAGGACTGTCCAAGCGCACATCAAAACGTCCCCAGTCATACTGAAGCATTGCCTCTTGTACCTCATTTATTGCATCCATCGGCAACTGTGTATCTGCGTGTAAAAATAATAAAACGTCACCAGTCGCCAGCTTTGCACCTGTATTCATTTGCCGAGCCCGTCCAGCAGCGGATTCGACAACCTGCCAGTCAATCGCAGATTGAGCAGTCTCTAATGACGCTTTGAGTAAATTTTCAGCGATAGTAACCGAACCATCCATTGACCCACCGTCAACCAATATGACTTGCTGCGGCGCTGGCTGAAGTGTTGTGACATGGGCAATTAGCTGGGGCAGGTTATCTGCTTCATTGAGTAATGGAATAATGATAGAGAGTTTCAATGAATACACCGTCACAATAGGTATCAGTCAGCCGATATTGATTAAAATTTTACCTTACTTCTGTACGCGTGTACCTATCTACATCGTCTTAACATGAACTACTAAACTGTCATGTCTTCTATCGTTTTCTCTGCCGACTCTTCTTCTAGCGCCCCACCACAACTACTTCCTTGCCCTGCTGTACAGCCATAACAATGGTCAGCAATGGCAATCTCGTCACCAGAAGGGTTTTGGGTCAGTAGATCACTTAGGTGTCGCCGTGACTTATTGGGTACAGGAATTTCTAGCTGCTGATTAAAGTCACAATCAAACAATTCGCCCAGCCAGTTGACACTAATAGTCGAGCGACACATGACCTCAGCTAAATTGGATGCCACATAGTTTTCTTTGAGCAAATCCATATACGAGTGGAATTGATTTTTAGCCAAGAGCACCGCGCCAAAACGCTGAATCGGCATATTGGTCAATGCAAATAGTTGGTTAAAATCGATATCAAAGTGTGCTTTTAACTCACGCTTGTAATCCGCTTCGAGCTGCTGCTGGTTGGGTGGCAGCGTTGCACCTTGTGGGTTATAAACCAAATTTAATGTCAAATTTGAATCAGCTTTGCCATAGCCCATGTTATTAAGCTTTTGCAATCCTAATATACTGTCATCAAACGCGCCCTTGCCACGCTGTTTGTCTACATTTTCTAAGGAATAACATGGCAAGGATGCCACTACTTCGACTTGATTGTCTGCTAAAAACTGCGCCATGTCCTCATAACCATCCTCCATAAGAATGGTCAAGTTGCAGCGGTCTATTACTTTGACGTTCAGTGCGCGAGCTGCTTTAACCAAATATTTAAAATCTTCATGCATCTCAGGCGCACCGCCTGTCAAATCAAGCGTATCGATATTTTGCGCTTGCAAAACTTTGGGGATCAGCTCAACCAACTCACGTGACATCATTTCCGTACGATAAGGACTGGCGGCTACGTGACAATGGACGCAAGACATATTGCATAAGTAACCCATATTGACCTGTAATATTGTCAATTGACGGCGTTTGATAGCCGGAAAGTCAGTATGCTCAAGTAATTCGATGGTCGATTTCATAGTGGTATAAAACCCTGTTAGTCACACAATTAAAAATACAATAGTACAAACATAACACATCAAAAAACAAAATAATGGACAAAAAAGTTAAGCATTCAAAGGCAGCGACGATTTACTCGTTTTTATATTGAACAAAGCAATAGCAATGACGATAACGCCCCCTACGATGCCAGTAGTGATCTCCGGATAGATCAACAACAAAGCGCCAAAAGCTAGGATAACGCGCGTCAGTGGATTCATATCACCTTTAAAATAGCCCTCTAATGCCGAGCTTAATGCGATGACTCCAGTAACCGACGTTACGACTACCGTGATGATGTCTAAAATAGGGGGCAGTGGGAAATCTTTCGCCGTTACCGCAAGACCCGTTGGATCGATCATCAGCATCGTTGGATTGTAAATAAACATAAACGGCACGATAAATCCGGCGAGTGCCAGTTTGAGTGACAAAAACCCTGTCTTCATCGGATCACCGCCAGATATACCCGCGCCAGCAAAAGCTGCCAAACATACAGGCGGTGTAATATTGGCAAAAATACCAAAGTAGAAAACAAACATATGCGCCGATAAAATTGGAATATCAAACCCTGCCAAGGCTGGTGCTGCCATTGTAGCCGTAATAATATAAGCTGGAATCGATGGCAATCCCATACCCAAAACCATAGATGCCAACATGGTTAAAATTAGGGTGAAAAACAGCGATCCTGCGCCAAGCGTCACAATAGATGATGTCATCACTGTCCCAAAACTGGTCAGACTCACCACCCCGATGATAATGCCGACGACCGCACAAGCTGCCATCACCGCCAATGACTGACGCGCCCCGTCTTCTAGCGCGCCCAAAATATCAGAAAAGCTCATACGGGTTTCAGCACGCAACATGCTTATCACAACCGTAAAGCCGATGGTATAAGCCGCTGCATAACCCACTGGCACATTTCGGATTAATAAGAAAACCAAGAAGACAATCGGTAGTAGCATATGACCGCGCGCTTTGAGCACTTCTTTGACGGCGGGCAAGCTTTCTTTAGCGATACCTTTCAAATCACGACGTCCAGCACGAAAATGTACCTGCGCAATGACACCCAGATAATACAATATTGCGGGTAATAATGCCGCCAATGCAATCGTGCTATAAGGCAGTCCTGTGGTCTCTGCCATAATAAAAGCACTCGCACCCATAATCGGTGGCAATATCTGTCCACCAACCGAGGCGCTGGCCTCGACTGCGCCCGCAAAGTCTTTGTGATAACCGACCTTTTTCATCAATGGAATAGTAAAAGCGCCTGTACTCACCACATTTGACAGCGCTGAACCGTTGATACTGCCCATAAAGCCACTAGAAATGACAGCCACTTTTGCAGGACCGCCTTTTTTGTGACCAGCGATTGCCAGGGCTAAGTCATTAAATAACTGCCCCATTCCTGAGCGCGCTAAGAACGCCCCGAAAAGAATGAACAAGAAGATAAACGTTACTGACGCACCAATCGCAACAGAATATAAACCTTCTGTCTTTAGAAATAACTGACCAAAGATATCTCCCATATCATAAGGGCGTGTCAGTAGCCTATCTGGCATAAAATCCAAATGACTGACAAACGGATAGGCCAAGAATATGCCTGCCAATATAGGCAAAATCCAACCGGTAATACGGCGGCTGCCCTCTAGCACACAGATAACGGTAATCAGTGAAAATATCACATCAACCTGATTTGCCATACCGCCACGCGAGGTGACAATATCTTGGTATTCGTATATCAGATAAGCCATCCCTGATAAGGAAAAAGCAAACCAAAGCCAGTCATACCATGCCACCCGCTTACGACTGCTTTTTTTACTTGCTGGAAAAATCAAAAAAATCAGGGCAAAACCAATACCCACATGCACAGAACGCTGTAGCAATGCTGGCATCGGATTGAAGGTAATATACAAATGAAAGAGTGAATATAAAATGCAGAGTCCAGCAATGATGTATTTGACTGGCCCTTGAGTGATGTGCCGCGTAATTGACTCTCGGTCGTATTTTTCTAATATTGCTCGATTGACAGCGTCAGCCTCAGCATCTTTATCAATATGAGCGTTTGGCAGAGTAGCCACGCTACCGTGATCCGTCACTTGGGAGTTCATGGCACAAGTCCTTTTGAAATCTATCAATGAAACCATACGCTTTGGGTATGATCGTTACTTCAGAATAGTCTGGTACCCATCGGTGAATGAGAATTCGATAGTTATCATAATCAATTTCGCCTTTAGTCAGCCTTGACACCACCCAATTGAGGCTGGGCAGCTTTTCATTGATTTGATAACCCAGATAGCCAGGTTTTTGTATGGGAGCAAGCGTTTCGGTGGAAGGTGTACCTGCACCAAACGCTTCAAAATATGTGGTGGTCAACAGCAGTCCATCACGCTGACGTTGGTACTGCTCCTCCCACCACTGCTTTTCTACCGAATGCATCCAGCGCAATTGAAAGTTAGGCTGACTGAAATAACAGACCTGATCGCTCGTTCCATCAGCGCCTGCAACTCGCACCTCAATCACAGGCTGACGGACAAGGAGCTGCCATAACATAACACCAACCAGCGCAGCAATCATTGCTGCACCAATGAGCAACCATACCCGCTTATTTGGCGGCTTGTTCATCGTAGTATTTCTTCGCACCAGGATGAATAGGCGCAACCATGCCCTCAGTAGCGGTTGCTAAGCTGATATCATTGGCCGCTTGGTGAGCGGTTTTTAAACCTTCCAAGTTATCAAATAACGCTTTGGTCAACTTATAACCATCTGTTTCGGACAAATCAGAGCTGACCAATAACGCATTCATGATAGCAGCCGTTGGAATTGCAGCGTCATTGCCATACGTGCCAGCAGGAATCTCAAAAGTTTTAAAGTAAGGCTTGGTTGCAATGATTTCTTTTAGTTTGTCTTGGTTAATCGTGACTATCTGTAAGTCTAAACCCTGTTCTAACTCCATCAATGACGAGTTTGGTAAACCACTACTAAAGAATGCCGCTTCGATTTTGCCTGCTTTCATGCCATCAGCCGCTTCAGCAAAACCCAAATAATCAACGGTCACATCATCATAAGTGATACCGAAGCCTTCTAGCAGGGTACGAGCATTTACTTCCGTTCCAGAGCCCTGATCGCCTACCGCAATACGCTTGCCTCTTAAGTCTTCAATATTTTTGATACCGGATTTTTGGGTCGTGACGATTTGCACCACATTGGGATACAAAACCGCAATCTGTTGAATATTGGTTATCGGTTGATCAAAGTTATTTTTGCCTTCGACCGCGTCTGTGACCACATCACTCAATGCCAACACCATGTCGACTTTGCCTTGGGTCAATAAGTTGACATTTTCTACCGAAGCGCCTGTGGTTTGTGTTTTAGAATTCACCCCAAAGGTTTTGACATAAACTTCTGATAATGACGTACCGATGATATTGTAAGGGCCAGATGCTCCGCCTGTGGCAATGGTCAGAAACTTGGTATCCAGCTTATCGGCAGCGGCAGCACTATCTGCTGACGTACTGTCAGTGCTTTCTGAACTTGGAGAGGAGCATGCTGTGAGACCTAAAGTGGCACTCAGCAGTGCTGATAATAGTAATGGGGATTTAAAAGAGTTGATCATTGCATTCATCCTTGAAGTAATCGATTGAGTATGTCTAACGGTATCAATGTGTAAATATTGATACGTTACATTCTGTAATAATATAGCAATTTTTTAGATAAAAAAACCTTCACCTACTTTCTTTTTACGCTCAAACCCCAATAGTTAACGTTATTTGCGTCAGAAAATAGCCGTTTATTTACTCTATTTAATTGCAATATATATCGTTTTAATTATGATATATCGTTCTGCTATGCGAAACAAAGTTTCATTAGTTAAACCATTTAAGCAAAATTTAAGTATGTTGTAAACCTCTATCAGCAATCAAATAGCGACAAACTCATTTCTTGATAAACATTTATCTCAGCGAAGTGCTATTTAAGGTGCGTTTCTTTTACTTTGAACGGCCTATCTCTTAAAATACGTAAATATCTTAAATAGCATTGACCCCACAAGGCTTTGTCGCTAAATTGTTCCTACGTTTATTCCCTTAAAAGTGCTATTTTCATACACATGGCTTACGACGATAAAAAAACAAAATGATTTACCAGCATCAAATACCCTCACTTATGATGACAGCCGTATAATAAGCCAATTGTTTAAATGCTGTTTAAAATGACGATTTATCTTACTCATAAAGATCACACACCATTAAAACCTTTCAAGGAATTGTATATGAACACTGATACAAGTAACGATCACATTCTCTCCTCCGATAACACTCACTACTTGCATCATGATTTTTTTGAACCAAGCAATAAAGACATCACTATAAAAGCGACTTTACTGATTGTGCATGGTATGGCAGAACATAGCGGTCGCTATGCAGATTTTGCTCAATTCTTGGCAAACAATGGTATCGCTGTGGCAACATATGATCAGCTTGGTCACGGTCAGACTGTTAAAACAGAAGTGGATTTTGGTTTTTTTGGTGAGGAACATCCAGTACAGTCTCTCTTAAAAGACGTCATTGTCATGGCAGATAACGTAAAAGCACGCCATCCTAATGTTCCGCATTTTGTCATGGGTCATTCCATGGGTTCTTTTATTGTACGCAACGTGCTCAAGCATCATGCGCACAATTTCACAGGAGCCATTCTAATGGGCACAGCCGATGCCAACCCATTGATCAAAGTGCTACTGCCTGTTAATAAAATACTGGCGACCGTAATGCCTAGACAGCCAAATACCATGCTCGCTAAGGCTATGAATAAAGTACTCAATACCAAACTTAAAAATCGCACCTCTACATCGCAATTTGCTTGGTTGAGCGAAAACGCTGCAAATATTACTGCTTTTGAAGCCGATCCAATGACAGGTTTCGAATTTACCAACAATGGCTTTATGACATTATTTACGTTGATGGAAGCGAGCTTGCATAAAAACTGGGCGACGACGATACCCAAAAATTTCCCGATGTTCTTTATCAGTGGTAAAGAAGATCCCATTGGTAATATGGGTAAAAGTATTCGTAAGATTGTCAAGCGTCTCAATAAGCAAAACTTTAACAATATAGACATTCAACTCTATCCAAATATGCGCCATGAGCCATTACATGAAAAAGACAATCAAACCGTCTATCAAGATATCTTAGCGTGGATAAAGAGTCATATTTCAGCTAATTAAGATCAGCGTCACGGTTTGCGTGTAACTTGTTTGCTAAAAGTCGCCAAATTAGCGACAATATGGCAAGCAAGTCTTTCGTACCTATCAGACCAGCCCTTTAACTATAATATTGAGCACTCTCTCCCTTTCATTTACTTTAGGAATTTTTATGTCATTACAACAAATCATCGAACAAGCCTTTGAAAATCGCAATGAATACAGCCCAAGCAACATGCCACAAGACGTGCGTGATGCCATCGAGCAAGTGCTTGAGCAATTAGATAATGGTAGTCTGCGCGTTGCAGAAAAAAAGGATGGCGAATGGGTCGTGAACCAGTGGGCAAAAAAAGCCGTTCTACTTTCTTTCCGCTTAAACGACAATTACGTCATGTCAGCGGGCGAACATATCCAGTTTTATGACAAAGTGCCGACTAAGTTTGCCAACTGGACCGAAGCGCAATTCAAAGAAGCTGGCGTACGCGTTGTACCGCCAGCCGTAGCACGTAAAGGCTCATACATCGCAGCAGGTGCCATATTGATGCCATCTTATGTCAATATCGGTGCTTATGTCGATCAAGGTGCCATGGTAGATACGTGGGCGACGGTTGGTTCATGTGCTCAAATCGGCAAAAACGTCCATCTGTCAGGTGGCGTGGGTATCGGCGGTGTATTAGAGCCATTACAGGCCAACCCTACTATTATCGAAGACAACTGCTTCATCGGTGCACGCTCTGAAATCGTTGAAGGCGTGATTGTAGAAGAAGGCGCTGTCATCTCTATGGGTGTCTATATCGGTCAATCTACGCGCATCTATGATCGCGAGACTGGTGAGATTCATCGTGGCCGTGTACCAGCAGGTTCGGTCGTCGTACCCGGCAGCTTACCGTCAGAAGACGGCACGCACAGCTTATATGCTGCCATTATCGTAAAAAAAGTAGACGCGCAAACCCGTGCCAAAACATCCGTCAATGAGTTATTACGTTTGGCCTAAACGCT
>NZ_AUSW01000018.1 GCF_000471625.1 Psychrobacter aquaticus CMS 56 | reverse complement strand
AGTTTATGAAAAGTGTGGTCAAAGGATCAATCTCTTGGACAGATGCGGCACCGCTATTGGGTGATTACGAAACGCTTAATCATCCTACTGGCTTTTATGAAAAAGAGTTCGATGAAAGGATGCTACAAAAATGGCTGAGTGGACTAGAAAGCAAATTAGTTTAACTTCAGCCCATGAAAAAGGATTAATCGCTAAATAAGCACGAGTTTGACATAAACACTGCATAAAAAAATCCGATTCAAAGTCGGATTTTTTATGTCACTTAAGTACTTACCCCAATACTAAAACTTACCCTAAAGCCCTATCAACCAAAGCATTAGTAAGCTGAACTTGCGTCTCTTGAGATTACTGTAGCTTCTCTTTTAATTGGTCACAAATAGCCATAAGTTCACCAACTTTGGCAACGATTTGGCTTTGCTCCTCTAAGGTTGGTAAAGGAACTGGAACGGATTCGACAGTTTTCTGATTTATTTTTGGCATAGTACCAGAAGTGCCTACCATTCTCTCCCACATAAACCTCCTCGAAGTAGGTGACGATAGAACTATAGATAAGTATTTTGGGTGTATACAGCTATCTGCTTGAATTTTCATCATCAAATCTGGATAGATGAAACCAGGAATATCTTCATGTATCAGTAAATTACTTCCAACGTATTCAGCTGAATTTCCACGCTGTATTAAAATATCATCTTTAGTTAACCATAAATGGGAATCAGCTGCTATTTCTTTATCAAAGCTTTTGCTTTTTTCGAGTAATAAACTTCCTGTTGATGTAGCTCCTAAAGATAAAACTTTTGCTTCGCTAGAATAATCAACCTCTCTTGGTGAATACCCATTTTTCGGTCCAAATGATAACACTTTTTCAAGCGGTACAACTTTGATATCCAAATTGTCTGTAAGTAACCCTTTAATTGCCATATCGAGAATTGCTTTAGCAAGCTCTTCGATGCTTTGTTTAGTAGTAAATAAAATATCGAAATATTCTGCAATTCTCTTCCAGTTTTGCTTCAATTCATCAGAATTAATGCTTTCTGTTAAGGTGGCTAACAGTACCTCTACAAGGGTAGAATGAGCATCGACACTGTCTCCAGTTTGCTGTTCCAATTGATCACATAGCAACATTAAGTTACCAACTTTGGCAACAATACGCTGTTGTTCTTCTTTGGGAGGAATGGCAATTACAAGATGTGAGAATTTCGCCATTGAAATACCACCAATTATCCCTGTCATCGAATCCGAAAACTGGCTAAAAAAAGTTGGAGACAGAAAGTTCATTAGTATAAATTCTGGTTTGAGGTCTTTATGAAATACTTCATTAGCATAAAGCTTATTGCCAAAACATATATCTCTATCTGTTATTCCACATTTTTTACCTGCACTTCCACCCTCAGCACATATTAAAACTGAACCTGCCTTGGCTACTCTGAACTTGGGCTCTTCATAAGGAATAATTATTCCATTGTCATAATTTAAAGTCTCAAAACCATAGCCAACATCTTTTGTACCGACATAAGGCAATCCGTTAGTTACATTGCTATACTTACTTTCTTTAAGTCTGGCATTGATGCTATTGCCATTGAAAATATTTAGTACCTCGTTTAATCTTACCCTCTGCCAGCCTTGGGGCAGTTCGAAGGCTTTTTCATTATTACTAATAAGGGGTAATGGCTTAGTCTTCTTGATTACCTTTTCTTTAATCAACTGAGCCTTCTCAGCCGCTACTTTCTCTAATAAAACAGAGGCAGGCTCATCATCAGTATCTTGTGGAACTAACTTTCCACGTACTGCTAGCTCCAAGATTAGCTCACGCAATTTGGTAATGCCGTATAGCTCATACTTTTTACTGCTACCACGCCCACTAGTCGATTTAGCCAATATAGCGCTGGTCCAAATATCGATATGTTCAATGATTAACTGCTCTGGATGGTCGGCTTCTTGATTAATATCTAAGCTTGTCTGTTCATTCATAGTTATTTGCCCTCTGTCGTATTAGCAGACAGCGCAGCGCCCAGTACATCTTTTAATTGGCTACGTAACGTATCGATACTCTGTTGCTGTTCGGCATAGTCAGCCAGTAGTTTATTAGGGTCATAATCAATGACCTCGCCTTGGTAGGGGTTTGAGATATCGAGGTTATAGTTACGCTTGATGACCTCTTCAATACTGACCTTCCAAGCGTGATTATTTTCGACACGACTGGCAAAGCCTTCAGACTCATCACCCCACCAGTCAATCTCGGTTTGAAACTCTTCAAACTTCATCGGTTTGGTTTTGCTATAGTTTTTGACGCCTTCAGGATAAGGATGCTCATAGAACCAAATATCTTTGGTTGGCTGCCCTTTGGTAAAGAAGAGAATATTGGTCTTAATACCCGTATAAGGGTTAAACACACCGTTTGGTAAGCGCACGATGGTATGTAGATTACATTCTTCAGTCAGCATTTTCTTTAGCTTGGTTTTTACCCCTTCACCAAACAAAGTACCATCAGGCAATACAACAGCGGCACGACCTTTATCTGCCAAGACTTCGATGATTAATTGTAAAAACAAATCTGCCGTTTCGCGTGTTTGGAACTCTGCTGGGAAGTTCTTTTCAATACCATGCTCTTCAGTGCCTCCAAAAGGTGGGTTGGTTACGATGACGTCAACATCACTGTCCCAGCTTGATAGCGGCTTATTAAGGGTATTGTCATGGCGTATCTGTACGGGTACTTCGATACCATGCAGCATCATATTGGTCGTACAGAGCAAATGTGGCAATTGTTTCTTTTCAACACCAAAAATCTGCTGCTGTAGCGCTTGATGATCTTCGGCAGTCTCAACATAGTTGTTTTTGACATGATCAAACGAGCAGGCCAAGAACCCACCTGTACCACAAGCTGGATCCATGACGCGTTCACCCAGCTTTGGATCAATACGGTCAACGATAAAGCGTGTCACCGCACGAGGCGTGTAAAACTCACCTGCATTGCCTGCGCTCTGTAAATCACGCAGCAGTTGCTCATAAATATCACCAAACAGATGACGCTCATCTGAGCGGTTAAAGTCCACTTCATTGAGCTTGTTAATAACTTGACGTAGTAGCTCATCACCAGTGATACCTTCGGGATTAGCTGCCCAATTACGCCAGAGATATTGCTCAGGAATGGATATTTTATAGTTTTCTTGTTCAAACTCAAGCGCTTCTTCTTGAGCATCAAATATTTTAAGGAATAATAACCATGATAATTGGCTTAGACGCTGGGCATCACCATCTACACCGGCATCTTGACGCATGATATCTTGAATAGACTTGATAATAGAACTGATCGACATGTTGTTTCTTTTCTCAATAAACGATAGGAATAAAACAAGCCTCAATAAGAGGCTTAGATATATAGATTGTAGCTAATTTTTTTCTAGACACTTAAGCTTGTTTGGGTGGCGGTGCCCAATAGATTTCGTTTTCAAGATCGCTAATAGCTTGATGGTAATCTTTTTTGCTACCAAACCCTTCTTTGACAATTTCCATCGGGCTACCTAACTGATCAAGTGGCTTCACTTTTAGTACGTTTAGGCTTTCGATTTCTTCTACACCCGCATCAGCATATTTATCAAGTAAAGCATTTAGCACTTTTTGAGCAGTGTCTGAGTACTTGGTGAAGTAATTGCGCTTTCTAACTTCATTTGCACGTTCACGACGGGTCAAAGGTGGCTTATCATACACCACATGGCAAATTAGATCGAAGGGGTCCATGTCCGAACCGATCTCTTCCTGCAATGCTTCCCAAATAATACCAGCATTTGCCAGCTCATCAATGATGGTTTGTTTACGCTCAGTATCATTCCAACGCTTGGTAAATTCATCCAAACTAGCAAACTGTTTGGTGAAGTTTTTGCGAGTATAGTCTTGAAAGGACTCGGTGACCAGCTTGCCATCAGTATCATAATACTGGATACGCTGAGCCATTACTTCTACAGGGACACCTTTTACATGATATTTTTTAGCTCGCTCACTCACACCAATATCATCAGCTGTATTAGACCCTAGGTCAAAGTCTCTATTGTTCTCGCTTGTCGAAGGTAGATCAGCGCCATCAGTAGTATCTAACTCTGCACCAGACTCACCATCTACCAACTCGTCCAGCTCATCGCTTCCTTCATTGATTTGTGATGGTGTCACGGTCATGATACGTTCAGGGATACCATCAAAGCGCTCATCTGCGAATAGCTCAGTCGCTTTTTTGAAATCGAGAATAGTAAACCATAGCTTGCCGTATTTGTCATTGATACGAGTACCACGGCCAATTATCTGCTTAAACTTGGTCATCGATTTGATGTTCTGATCTAACACGATTAGCTTACAGGTTTGAGCATCAACACCTGTTGTCATCAGCTCTGACGTCGTCACTATCACTGGATAAGGCTTTTTAGGATTGATGAAGTTATCGAGCTGCGCTTTGCCCAACTCATCATCGCCCGTGATTTTCATGACATACTTTTCATTCTTTTTGACCTGCTCGGGATTGCAGTTAATCAAAGCACGTCGCATGCGCTCTGCATGATCAATATCATTACAGAACACAATGGTTTTGGCCATTGGGTCAGTACGCTGTAAGTAGCTAGTGATTGTCTGTGCCACCAACTCAGTACGCTCATCAATCACCAAACTACGATCAAAGTCTTTTTGGTTATAGATACGATCGTCAATCAGTTCGCCATGCTTATCTGTCTGTCCTTTGGTTGGACGCCAGCCTTGTAGATCGACATCAATGTCAATTCGAACCACTTTATAGGGCGCTAAAAACCCATCTTCAATACCCTGTTTTAAGGTATAGGTATAAAGAGGATCCCCAAAATAATAAGAGTTAGATACCTCTTCAGTCTCTTTAGGGGTCGCCGTCAAACCGACTTGGGTAGCGCTATGAAAGTATTCCAATATTTCGCGCCAAGCACTGTCTTCAGCAGCGCTGCCTCTATGGCACTCGTCAATGACAATCAGGTCAAAGAAGTCCGGTGCAACCTGTTTAAAGGCTTTTTGATGCTCTTCTGGACCTGTCAATGCTTGATATAAGCCAAGATGAATCTCGAAAGCTGGATCAACCGTACGGCCTTCTATTTTAGTCATCGCAGTACCAAAAGGCTGAAAGTCGTTCACCCGAGTTTGATCGACCAAAATATTACGGTCTGCTAAAAATAAGATACGTTTTTTTTCTCTGGCCTTCCACAGACGCCAGATGATTTGAAACGCAGTATAGGTTTTGCCTGTTCCTGTTGCCATTACGAGCAAGATACGATCCTGTCCACGAGAAATGGCTTCTATGGTCTTATTGATAGCTTGTAGCTGATAATAGCGCGGTGATTTGCCACTGCCGTCATCATGATAATCTTGAGTGATCACAGGCAATTGTGCCTGCGTATATCCTTTCCACTGGCAGTACTTATCCCATAGCTCAGCTGGTGTCGGAAAATCTGCTAATGAAATCTCTGTTTCAAGGGTAGTGGTACTGGTTTTATCATGGAAAATAAAGCCATCACCATTAGATGAAAACACGAACGGTACTTCGAGTAGCCCAGCATAGTCAAGCGCTTGCTGCATCCCTTTACCAATAGAGTGTTTATTCGATTTGGCCTCTATAACAGCAAGCGGTAGATTAGGCTTATGATACAAAACAATATCAGCAGATTTGACTGTCTTACGCACTGCCATTTGACCACGGACAATAACCTTACCATCACGAAGCTTCACCTCTTCGCGAATTTGGGTCATGTCATCCCAGCCTGAGCTTTTAATGGCAGGTAGAATGAACTTACTGATAATATCTGTTTCAGATAATTCTAATTTATTGATACCAGCCATAGCAGTACGTTTCCTATCTAGCTAGCTAGTGTGAGGGATAATTTATACTTTAACATATGGTGTGTATTAATTATCCGTATGGTGATTCCATTTGCCGAAGTAACTTGCAGTACATTTATTCAATTCAGGAGTCTATCTAGACTTCAATATAGTCACGTAATTAATTTAACTCTAAATAAAACGCACCTATACATTTCAAAATGCCTAAAACTTTTCATACTTTTATTTCTCATCCAACTATCATCGATAAAAAATGCCTAAAATATAGCTAATTATGTTCTCATACTAACAAAATCCATATATTCGTTTAGAGAAAATTAATATTTACAAATAATAGTTCACTAAAAATGCTTTATATTATTTTTCTAAAATGTAATTTAATGTATCATATCGTTACTAAAATATTTTTATGGGTTGGTAGCTGTGAAAAATGTCATTTTCTTACAATTTTTTATCTTAGCCTTTATAACAATATCAAGCACAGAGGCTAGTGAAATAAGTCATTTTAAGCAGTTACATGAAGGTCATTACTGTGAAGCAGATACAGAATGTGCTCTGCAACCTATGGCGATATCAGAAGATACATTAAAAGATACTGCTTATAATCAAGTTATTAACTTGAAACTAATCGACTCTACTATGGATGATCGAGGTTTTGCATGGATCATGTGGGACGCTTATGAGCCCAGCAAAGGCATTGCACATTTCTCACAAGAAATAAATAAGACTGACGCTTATCTAGAATATAGAAACCCTCTCGATTACGAAGATACTGTTCCAAATGTCAACGACTGGCTATTTGACGCTTATCTCAATCGCCCAGACAATCCAAGTGCCATAAATAAGTTTGCTGTCTTTAATCGAAATAAGACAGTTGTATTACCGTTATGGAAACAGTACGTTGATAAGCCTGCAGAGCACCTAAAAGGTATGTCTGCAGTTTACAATAAAGTGAACTGTTTTTTTGGTTTTGATAACTGTGAAGAGCGTCGCATCTATCAGATTTCTGGTTATGCGGCGTTTGATGTTGTAGGCAAGCAGAAAGTCAAAGTTGGTAAGGAGTGGCAATACACGATTGAACTTCGATATAAAGGTCTCAGACATTGTTTTAATCGAGAACCAACTGCTGAAGACCAAAACTTAGTGACTACTGAAGACACTCCTCTGAACATTTCTATAAATGCAACAGATCCAGATGACGATGATCTATTATTTAATATCGTAACCTCCACCCAAAATGGAAAAATCGTTCCGAATAATGACGGTACTTTTATATATACTCCTCATGAAAACTTTCACGGTAATGATCAGTTTTTGGTTTCTATCACAGATGGACTTAAAACTATAGAAAATACTATTCACATTGAAGTGACACCTGTTAACGATGCACCTCAAGCAAAACCACAAACCCTACAGATATTAGAAGACACAAACCAAGAAATACTGCTCTATGGTAGTGATGTCGATGGTGATAATTTAAATTTTGATATTCAAAATCAACCGATACACGGCACCCTCGAAATCTCAAATAATAAGATTTTTTATACACCGAACGCTAACTTTGCGGGGAAAGATTCATTTACGTACATTGTAGATGATGGAGAGCTTACAGACACTGCAATTATCACTATCGATGTATTGCCAGTTAATGATGCTCCTATTGCCGAGCCAGGTAGCTATGAGATACTTGAAGACAACATTCTTGAGCTATCTTTGAAAGGTTCTGACATAGATGGCGACACGCTTAAGTTTGGCATCACGCAAACCACACAGAATGGTAAGCTCATTATTTTAGGCAATCGAATTACCTATGTACCTAATCAAAACTTTCATGGTCAAGATCAGTTTGAGTTTATTGTCTCTGACGGGGAGTTAAACGATACAGCGACCATAAATATTACAGTAAAACCTGTTAATGACTCTCCTGAAGCCCTGCCTCAAACGACAACCACTGATGAGGATGTGGCAATAGACATTATCCTTGAAGGCACAGATGTAGACTCTAATGCACTCGACTATTCTATTCAAACCCAGCCTACAAATGGTACCGTTATCCTTGTTAATAATGTGGCGACTTATACACCAAATCTTGACTTTAATGGTGATGATCAGTTTATATTTAAAGTGAGCGACGGGGAGTTGAATGCGACGGCAGTGGTTAAGGTTGTAGTGAGGCCAGTTGATGATGACCCTATCTACGAAGCAATGGACTATAGTAAAACAACCTTTAAAGACACACCTTTAGATATAGATGTTATCGGTGGCAATAGTAGTATTGATCCTGATAAAAACTACGAAATAAAAATTGTTGATAACTCAACGCAAGGTAATGCCAAAGTTATTGATGGTATTATTCAATACATACCAAATGAAGGATATTTAGGTAAAGACCGTTTGACTTATCAGTTAATAAGCTCAGATGGTATATCAAATACAGCAACTATTAATATTGGCGTAGTAGAGGTCAGCAACGAAGGTAGAGAATTCTGGCTGACATTTTTACCTAATTATTCAAAAGCTGATGCGCTAAGCTTGTTTGTTTCATCTCAGACTGATGCTGAGGTAAGTATTGAAATACCACTCTTAAACGTAGAAAAAAAGGTCACAGTATCAGCGAACTCAGTTACAACCGTTGATTTGACAGAATATTATTCTGAATTGAATGTTGCTTCGAAATCTACGTCAAAGTTCGGTATTTACGTTTCATCCGAACAACTGGTTAGTGTTTACGCGTTAAATCAACTGCAGCATACGACAGATGCTGCATCTATTATTCCATTACAATCATTAGGCAGCCAGTATTTACACGCAAGTTATAAGGAGAGCGCTAACAGCAGAGATGAAACACTGTCTGTTGTAGCGACACAAGATGGAACTAAAATTGATATCACTGAACGCTCAGGTGGAATAACTCAAAGTACGCCACCTATTAAGTCAGAATCTAGCATTACCTTAAAGAGAGGTGAGGTTTATTATTTAAGTGGATCGCAGCTTGGTGGTACTTCGATCATATCTAGCGCACCAGTTGCTGTATTCTCTGGCAACATATGTACTTCTATTGCAAATGGTTCAGCTTGTGATCATATATATGAGCAAATTGCTTCTATTGATGTCTGGTCGAAAGATATTGTAACCTCTCCACTAGCTAGCAGGAAAAATGGTGATACTTTCAGAGTTTATGCAAGTACAGATAACACTAAGATTTATATCAATCAAAAATATGTAACCACATTACAAACTGGCGGTATTTATCAAGCTATTTTAACTGGTGGAAATAGAATTCAAGCTAGTCAGCCTATTTGGGTCAATCAGTTCTCAAACAGTAGTGGCTATGATGGTGTTCCTTCTGATCCATTTATGATGGGCCTAGCATCGACTGCTAACTATCTAAAATCCTATACAATTACTACACCATTAAGTGGATTTGGAAAGCACTTTGTTAATATTATCTCTCCAACCGATAGCATCAGTTCTTTCACTCTAGATGGTGCGCCACTGACCAATGAATGGCAACCAATAGAAGGTACGCAATACCAATATACTCAAGTTGCTGTAGTAGCAGGAATTCATACTATCACTGCTAATCAACCATTTGGTTTGTCATCCTATGGTTTCGGTTCTTACGACTCTTACGGTTATAACGGGGGGTTCAATTTTGCTAATAAGATCCCTGAAGCAGATTTTGTTCTACAAACTGATGAAGATATACAACTTCCAATCGTTAATTTACCTACAGATGCCAAAATTACAAAAATGCCAATGAAAGGCAGTTTAGATAATACGAAGTCTGGTGTCATTTATACTCCAAATGCCAACTTTTATGGTATTGATGAAATTATTTATGAATATGTTAATACATCAGGCAAACAAGCTATTGGTGTAATACTGATCGATATTTTACCTGTTGATGATGCTCCTACTAAAGAAACAATAGCTACCACGACTAAAGAAGATACGGCTATTAACTTAGTTTTCAATAACCTTGATCTAGATGATGAGAAATTGAGCTTCACTATCAGTGATAAAGGTAAAGCAAAATCGCTGACATTCCTAAAATCTGAGAATGGCAAAGAAACATTCAAATATGTTCCTGCTGACAATTACTTCGGGAATGACAAAGTTATCTTTGAGATAAGAGATGGTCAAAGCACAGCTCAAGCTATTGCTGATATTACGATAACTCCAGTAAATGATGCTCCGACTGTCACACCATTTACCGTCAAAACATTAGGCGATGCTATTAACTTCGATATCTCGCAAGATGCTGATAGCAATGCGCGAGGCAATGATATTGAGGACGGCAGCAACCTGACCTATCATCTAGGTAGCGTTCAAAACGGTGCTGCTACTCAAAACGGAAATACGGTCACATTCATACCACAAGCGGGTTTTGACGGTATTGCAAAGGTATATTATTACGCTAAAGATACTGAAGGATTAAATGGCAGTGCCCAAGCCATATCTATTAATGTTGAGCGAATCAATGATACACCAATGGCTAAACCGCTAAGCTATACAATTAATGAGGATACTATCGCTAATGTTAAGTTTGTAGCGACTGATGAAGAGCTAGCATCTTTAACCTACAGCATAGTGCGTCAACCAAGTCATGGCATTTTAGAAGGTGACGGCGAAAACTGGGTTTACCAACCTCACCCGAACTATCATGGTACGGATACCTTCGTATATGGTGCTAGTGATGGGAATAGTATTGGTACAGCAGAGGTTACCGTAGTCGTCAAATCTGTGAACGATGCTCCAACAACCGAAAACCAAACCTTTACTATTGATGAAGATACACCTATTTCTATCACGCTCAAAGGCGAAGATGCCGATGGTGATGAACTGGTATATCAAATGACCAATTTAGGCAGTAAAGGCGTCCTAACTGGCTCGTTACCACAATTTATCTATACGCCAAAAGCAGATATCGTAGGTACAGACCGTTTAAGCTATCGCATCTTTGATGGCACAACCTATGCTTACGGTACGATTAATATCACCATCAATCCTATCAATGATGCTCCTGTACCAAGAGATGTTTCACAAACCGTATCTGAAGATGGTACAACGACTTTCTATCTTTCTGCCTCAGATCCTGAAGGCAATGCTATCAGCTACGCACTTAAGACCCAGCCTAAACATGGCATTGCTGAAATGATTAGCAATAATCGGGTTCGTTATACGCCTAAGGCAAACTACTTTGGTGAAGATAACTTTGAATTTACTGCCAGTGATGGTGAACTGGATGGTACAGGTCGCATTACCATGACGGTATCTCCCACGGCAGACCGCCCTGTAGCATCAGAAAGCACCGAGATTGTCGCTAAAAACCGCACCTCGACACTTGCTCTAATGGCGGACGACGTAGATGGTGATACTTTGACTTATACTATTGTCACCGCACCCACGCACGGTACAATTAACGAGAATGGGGCATTGCCAAGCTATACGCCAGAGCCAGACTTTGAAGGTAAAGACAGCTTTGTCTTTAGAGTATCTGACGGCACTTATACTGATGATGCTACCGTGAGTTTGACGGTCACTACACTGCCAAGTAAACCACCCGTATGGCAATCAGTTGCACCTACTGAGGTTGAAGCCACTCAAACTTACGCATATACCTTACTTGCATACGACCCTGATAGTACTGCTATTACTTATGCCTTAGATGGTGATATACCTGAAGGCATGACTCTAATAGGTAATGCTTTAACTTGGACACCTACTATTAATCAAGTGGGCAGTCATGAAGTAAGGCTGATTGCCAACGATGCAGAAAGTTCTAACACAGTTCAAATCATTACTATCGAAGTGCTGGAAATCAGCGTTGCCCCTGATATTACATCTCAACCAATTATGCAAACCTACGCAGGTAAAGTGTATCGTCATGAAGTGGTAGCAACCGATGCCAATACCGCAGATGTCTTGACCTATCGCTTAAGCAATGCTCCAAAAGGCATGACCATTGATGCTAAAATGGGTGAAATTATCTGGCAGGCCCCACCTGAAGGAGTTTATAAAGACATCAAGATCGAAGTAAGCGATGGTCGTTGGATGGCTTCTCAGACGTATACCTTAACCGTACTCAAAGCCGTACCACTCAAAGTAACGCTAGATGCTCCTGACGCCATCGATGTAGATACTGAATTCACCGTGACAGTGAACCTCGCAGGTGGTGGTAGTGATGCCGTGATTGAACTTACTAACGATAATGCCCTTATTACGGTCGATGCTTTTGGCAAAGCCACGCTCAAATCGAACACGCTTGGACAGCATATCTTGCGGGTTAAAGTCACAGATGGTAACGAGGTCAGCATGGCGACGCACTACTACATCGTCAAAGATGCATCAGATACCACTGCTCCGACCATCACATTTACTGATACCGCTGATCCGCTCTTTATCACTAAACCTACCGACATTATCGGTAGTATCAGCGATGATACAGCCGTGGTTTGGGAAGTGGTGTTGTATGACAGCTATGACGCCCTCACAGGCACAGGCAGTATCGTTTGGCAAAACAGCGGCACAGGATCAGTCAATGGTGAGATTGCTACTATTAACCCAACCTTAATGGTTAATGGGGCATACACGCTCATTACAAAAGTCACCGATGCTGGAGGTAATACCACCCAAAATGCCAAAAACATTGTTATCGATGGCAATATGAAACTGGGTGAACTGGCATTTACGCTGCAGGATGCTCAGATCACTATGCCAAGTCTTGATGTTAGCGTAGAGAGAAGCTATGACAGCCGAACCGCTTATAAATCAGGCGATTTTGGACATGGTTGGAACTTAGGTTTACAAACCATTAAGATGCGTGAATCTAGACCCATGCATACAGGATGGCAAGCCTACCTCAAAAGACAGCTTATCCCGAATGTAGGTACTATTTGTCTTAAACCTATTAACCAAATGAAAGAGCCTGTAATTACGGTTACGCTTCCTAATGGAGATGTAGAAACTTTCAAACCACAAATTGGTTGTAATCAAGGTATTTACTATGATGATCAAGATCTTATTGCGGGTGGAAACAGCTTTAGCTTAAGTTTTGAGGCGACAGGCGATACTCAAAGCAAATTTGAAGTAGTTGATCATAGTAGTCTCTCTTACGGGGACGGACGCTGGACAACTGGTGATCGTATCATTGATGAAAACGGTAACTATGACTACCCATATCTCATTCCTAAGCGCTTTAAACTCACTACTTTAGATGGGATGCAGTATGAGTTCAGTCGCAGTCAGTTTGGAGGAGTAATTCGTTTAGACAAACTGACAGATCCTGCTGGACATACCTTAACAATCAGCGAAACAGGTATCACCCATAGTCTAGGCCCACAAGCACGCTTTATCCGAGATGCCAGTAACCGCATAACCCGAGTCACCCTACCCGATAACCGCTATTGGCAATATATGTATGACAGCCGTGGCGACCTCGTTAAAGTCACTGACCCTGCGAATGTGCAGAACTTATATGTCTATGATGACAATCATCGTCTGCTCGAAATCACCGATAAAAACGGTGTATTGCTGACAGGCTATGAGTACGATGACACAGGACGATTGGTTGCCATGCTGGATGCCAAAGGCAATCGCATCGCTATTGAGCATCAGCTTGACAGTAATAGTCAGATTATCACCGATGCCCGTGGTTTCAAAACCACCTACACCTATGACGACTACGGCAATGTGACTAAAGAGGCAGATGCTCTTGGCAATATAATCACCCGCGCCTATGATACAAACTACAATAAACTTAGCGAAACAGACGCAAACGGCAACACCACCATCTGGACGTATGACGACAAGCATAATAAGCTTTCTGAAACTAATGCCTTAGGACAAACTGCTACCTATGTTTATGATAGCCGTGGGCAACTGCTGAGTGAGACAGATCACACAGGACAAGTGACGTCTGTTAACACCTATGACAGCAGTGGGCAGCTTTCTAGCCTCAAAGACGTGGTAGGCAATACTACCGCTATGGGTTATGACGTCACAGGGCTAACCAGCATCACCGATGCGATGGGCAACACCACGGCCTACACTTATACGGGTGATGATCTCACTCAAGTCACCGACCCTGTTGGCACAAGCCGAAGCTACACTTATGACGCCAACAACCGCAAAATTCGTGAGGTGGTCAACTATACCCGTTATGACAGTAACAAGGTCAACTACACCAACAGTTGGAGTTATGACACAAAAGGAAGAGTAGTCAATGAAACCATCGCAGGTCTCACCACCTACAAAACCTATGGCGACAGTGACGAAGTGCTGACGAGTCGTACAGGAAATGACACCACAACCTATGTCTATGACGCAAATAAACAGCTCACCCAAACGATCTACCCTGATGGCAGTAGTCAGTTTAGTACCTATGATGCAGCTGGTAACGTCGTTACCGAAAAAGATGCCATGGGCAATATCACCACGCATGACTACGACGCATTGAACCGTAAGTTTAAAACTACTCTCCCTAATGGCGGTGTCATCACCACCCGTTATGACGGCGTGGGCAATGTCATCAGTGAAACGGATGCCAGTGGAAACACGAGCACCCATGAATATGATGCTCTAGGTCGTAAAATCGTCATGACTGATAGCATGGGTAACATCCATCGTTACATCTATAACGAATTAGGCAGGCTATCTCAAGAGACCGACAAACTCGGACGCACTACTCAATACATCTACAACGTACTAGGACAACGTACTAACGTCATCTATGCTGATGGCAGCAGTACCCAAACCAGCTATGATGTACTGGGTCGCAAACTAACCGAAACTAATGAGCTGGGGCAAACCACCCAATATAGTTACGACGTCTCAGGAAGGCTCATCGCTGTCACCGATGCCATGGGCAACATCACCGCCTATACCTACGACAGTCTTGGCAACAAAACCAGCCAAACCGACGCACTCGGACGAGTGACCAAATGGACGTATGACACCTACAGCAGACAATACCAGCACATCTTGCCAGATGGGTCTTACAGCATCAAAGGCTATGATGGCAAAGGACGCACCACATATGTGGACGACTTCAACCGCAAACGTCAGGCTTACTTATATGACGTCCAAGATCGTATTGTCCAAACCAGCTATAGCGACGGCAGCAGTGATATCATTGACTATAACGCTCTAGGGCAACGTATCAAAACCACTCGTAGTGAAGCAGGTTCTGTCCAAACAACTCGTTATGTCTATGACAACATGGGTAACCTTACCCAAGAGACCAAACCCAGTGGTGAGGTATTAAATTACGCTTACAACAATAGTGGTAACAAAACCGTTATGACTTTGGTGAGTAATGGTAATAGTACAAGCACCCAATACGGTTATGACAGTCTAAACCGTTTAATCAGTACGACAGACAGTACAGGTATTACTACCTACCGATACAACGCCGTCGGCAATAAGATTGGTGAAACCAAACCCAATGCAATTGCTACGCAGTATCGCTTTAATGCTAAAAACCAACTCACCAGTATGGAGCACAGTAAAGACAATCAAGTCATTGCTCGCTATGCCTATATGCTTGACCCGATGGGCAAACGCACCAAGCTCACAGAAGAGACGTTGAGCGACACCCCAACCACCACCACTAGCGTTTGGCAATACGATGATCTAAATCGTCTTATCAGCGAAACCGTTAATGGTCAAATCACTACTCATGACTATGATGCTGTCAGCAATCGCATCAAACAAACCAAAGAGGGACAAGTCACCACCTACCGTTATGATAACAATGACCGTCTGACACAAGAAACAGGAGCAAGAACCGCCAGCTATACCTATGACAAACAAGGCAACACCCTAGCGCAAAACGTCAATGGGCAAATGACCAGCTACAGCTATAACGTCAGAAATGAGTTAGTCCAGACTGATGATGTCAACTTTGGTTATGACATTGACGGCATCAGAAACAGCAAAGCCAAAAACGGCGTAACCGTCGACTATATCACCGATAAAAACCGTGACTATGCTCAAGTCATCTTAGAAAAACAAAACAATACCCCCGTGGCTAGCTACAGCTACGGTGACGACTTAATCAGTCAGAATGTGAATGGGACGACGAGTTACTTTGGTTATGATGGACTTGGCTCAACTAAGTTCTTGACCAATCAGGCTGGTCAAATTACCGATAGCTATCAATACGACGCTTATGGTGAGATTACTGATAAAACAGGCAATACGGATAATATCTATCTGTACACAGGAGAGCAGTTCGATCGTTCGTTGAACCAATACTATTTGCGTGCCAGATACTATAATCAGGGCGTGGGACGATTTACGCAGATGGACTCATGGCAGGGTAAAGCCAGTAATCCGACCACATTAAATAAATATTTGTATGCGAATGGCGCGCCTATTTTATATACGGATCCAAGCGGGCATTTTGGATTGGCCAGTTTCAGTGTCGGTTCTAGAGTTCAAGGTGTTTTATCCAGCATCGCTTTGCCAAGTTATGCTGCTGTAGGTAGTAGAATACTGAGCACATTAATTAGACCAATTGTGATCAGTGCAAATGCAAGAGCAGTTGCACCACCTGTCCTTGCAAGTTTAGCCCATGCTGTTATATATAATATGTGTATAAATAACGAAAGCTGCAAGCCACCAGTACCAATATTATTTTATGGTGCAAATCATGGTGAATTGACACAACATATTGCTGATGCTTAACTTGGTCAATCAGAAGGTATGCTGGGTAACATTGCCCCTATGTTGTTGACTCGTAATAAATTAGGAGGTTACGGCCGTGGTTGGTTAAGAAGCACACCTGAATGCAATCAAGCATCTAGGAAATTAAATGGTATAGGTAAAGACTGTGATGAATATCCTTTTAACTCCTCTATAGAGGGAGGACCTACCAATTACAATGCTAATGGAGTTTCATTAAAGTTCATTAATAGCGGACAAAACCGATCAGGTGGAAGCTTGTTAGGAGGCATGTATCGGTCAGATGGACTGAGTGCAGGAGAAAAATATCTCGTTTTCTCTCATAAAATATTCCCTAAGAGCTTTTACTTAACCCGTAAAGGTAAGGTTAAAACGACTCTAGGTCCAGACCCAGACGGACCTTACTAAATTAAAAGGAGTAAAATATTATGTCTATAAAACTAACATCAATTGATTCAGGCTATATAGGTAATATTGGCGCATGGAAAAATTTCTTTCATCACTACATAAACTCTCCTTATATTGAAAATTATTTGAAAACTAACTTTAAGTCTGATGATCCTGATTTCGATTTAAGTTTAATTAAGACGAAGATAGAAAAAATTATGGAAGAGGATTCGGTGTCTAACGAGGAGATTGATGCACTTGAAAAAAGACTAAAAACTCACTTGCCGCGATCATATAAAGACTTTTTGCGAGCAAATGGCGTCCAGTTTTATAATGTCATTTATTTTTTATCAGTTACTTTTATAAAAATGTTGAGTATAGATGAAGTTAACTATTTTACAAAAAAGGATAAAAATCATAAAAATTATATGAAAGAGTTTATAGAGTATCTTAACTATGCAGAAGAAAAATATATAGTAGAAAATTATTATTCTTATAATGATTATTCAACCTCTATCAATCTATATAATGGAATGAATAACCCAAAATTGAAGCCATCAAATTTAGCATTAGGAGAGTTAAGCTTTGGGTTTATTTGTGATAAAAAGGATGCTTATAGAAAAGCTATCACTTTAGACAGCTCCGAAGTACCTTCTGCAATTCTAATACCTGATGAGCTTACAGCTGATGGCGAGATGGAAGCTTGGATGTTGGAGGACTCAGATATTTATCGCTTTCGTTCATTTGCAGAGTTTTTTATCAATAATCTCTTTTTCGAACATGATATGCCAATGTATTCATTTATTGGAAAACAATCAACTGAAATAGAAAGCTTATTGAGCCAATCTAAAAAAACTGCTTCCGAGTACTTATCTTTACATGGCGTCGATAATATCTTGGACTTTAACGTACTTAAAGCAACAGCTATAGTTGGTTCTTTATAGATAAAATATAGTCGATTCACTTTATCCAAACAGCTCGCTACGCCTATGACAACATGGGTAACCTTGTGGTTTGATCATTATCGTCAGGCTGCGTAATTAAAATCTCCCAAGTTTAGTTGTACGGATTTGACGGCAGGGGTCATTTAATTACAATAGTAATATTTTTGAGATCTACATAAGGCTGGGATTGGTTCAATAGTAACTGTGCCAAATAACTTGTTACCTGCATTTAATCTAGAAATGAATAAAAATGGAGGATTTAAATATAGAGGAACTTATGAGAGAAACCAATAAACATATTTCATATACAAATTTGACGAAGAAAAACCCTGACTTTCAAGTTGATTATGTTTTGAAGATCGATAAAGAGATTGAGGACATAATTCCTTATCAAGGTATGAGATGTGATTTCAGATATAAAAATGAAAATATTTCATATATGATTTATCCAGAAATTTTGGACAAAAATGGCCAGATTATAAACAGTAGAGATGAAGAGATGAATTCAGAAGGTAAAGCTTTTATGTGGATTTTCGGCGATAAAGATCTTCATAAAAATAAATTACTTTTAGGTACAGAAGGTTACTGGGTTGTAGGTTCATATACTTTAGCTGAAGTAGTCATTACTCATGTATTCTTTTAATAAAGATGAGTTAAATCCCTACAACGATAGCGGGAATTATTCGCTATCGTGATATAGTCGAATCCAAGTAAAAAAGATACACCATGATAAATGCGCTCGCTCAAAAGGTATTTTTCTTGCATGCTGTGCCTATACCGACAGAGGTTTCAAAAAACACCTTTCAATCTTGCTGTATCGTTTTTATATCGAATTGAGTATAACTTTATCAGTCAAGTTCTTGACCAATCAGGCTGGTCAAATTACCGACAGCTATCAATACGACGCTTATGGTGAGATTACTAATAAAACAGGCAATACGGATAATATCTATCTGTACACAGGTGAGCAGTTTGATAGAAGTCTGAATCAATACTATTTGCGTGCCAGATACTATAATCAGGGCGTGGGACGATTTACGCAGATGGACTCATGGCATGGTAAAGTTAGTGATCCGACCACATTAAATAAATATTTGTATGCGAATGGCGCGCCTATTTTATATACGGATCCAAGCGGACACTTTGGATTGGCTAGCTTTGGCTCCAGCTTTTCAGTAATGTCTACATTGAATTCTATTGCGATTCCGAGTTCTGCAGCTTTTCTAGCGAAAGCAAGTGTTGGATTACTAACTGCTGGAGTTATTACCCACACAGCAATTGATAGTGATAGTACTATTGCTAGAATATTACGTTCAGGAATTGCTCAACAGGCACTGAAAATTGAACGTGGTATACAAAAAGAAAGGATTAAGCGACGCGCTAACGGTAAACCTATTAAGTTTTACTACTCATCTAGGCTTAGAATTATAAGTATTTCTAGCAAAGGAGGAACATTGGCGACTCCAAAGTACTCTGGTCATTTAGGTAATGGCGTACCAAAACCGCCTGGTTTCTATGGAACAGATATACAACCTTGGGATAAAACTTATACTCAAGAGAGTTTGTCAGCTTTATTTTACGGTGGAGATAAAAAAAGGGATGTGAGCTGGTTCTTAGCTTTTGATGGTACAACGTGTATTCCTGTTTATAGCACTCCGCACGAATGCTATATTCCAAGTGCGCTAGGTATGAATGTACCCGTTCAAACAATTACAATAGGTCCTAATCATATGGAGCCTTATTGATGCGTTGTAGTGTTACAAATATGAGAATGCCTATAGAGCGTTGGGTAGATATAACAGTGTATGAATTTATAACTAAATTTTCGACGTTTGCAGATGATATTTACTTTGGATATTTCCCTCCTCTAGATTTGCTCAATCATTATACAAATCTTGGTGAGCAAAATGAGGGTATGGGCAATAATGCAGTATGGTATCCATTCTCTTTAACTCAATCTGGCTATGACGAACTTATCGACAATATTAATAGAAATAAAGAAAAACCATTGTTATTATTTGATAATACACCAATTCTTTCATTAGAAAGTTGGAGGCATATAATGATACAGCAACATAGGAATAATGATTTTTTCGGCCAGAAAAACTATCGAAATCCTATAAAATTTTATCATCCTAGAGAAGCATATGGCGAATTTACAAATTTCTCAAATCACGGCATATTAATGGATAACTTGTGGTGGAAAACCATTGAGCACTATTATCAAGCTCAAAAATTTACTGACAAGGACTATCAAGAGAAAATAATGGAGGCAGATACACCGAAGATAGCTTCAGTATTAGGTCGTAATAAAAAGCGAAAAATAAAAGAGGATTGGGATGACATTAAGGATGAGGTGATGTATGAGGCAGTGCTTCAGAAGTTTACTACACACAAAGAACTAAGAGATTTACTTCTGTCCACAGGAGATAAGGACATTATAGAGAACTCCCCAACTGATTACTATTGGGGTTGCGGAATCGATGGATGGGGAAAAAATATGTTAGGTAAGATATTAGAGCAAGTAAGAGATGAATTAAGATCAGCTGACTCAAATTAACTAACCTGATGGCCCTATTTTTTAAAGCGCGTTTCAAGCACTGATATGATTAAATGCTTTATAAAATATAAGCGTTTAAATAAATTTAAATAATTATATAAAGAAAATTTATGAAAAATACCAATGTCTATATCGGAAACAAAGACTGTTGGAAGTGCTTTTTTGAAAAATTACAGGCGTTCGCACAGCAAAGTGAAAGCTATAAAGACTCACTTCCTGAATATAAAGAAAGAGATGCTATAAAAATAGCAGAAGTGCGTCATATAAAAATAAATAATGACGCCAATGCAGACCTGCCTCAATCGCTCTTAGACTTTTTTAAATCTAACAGTGTGGGAGACTATTTATCTCTAGACTTAACTGTAGATGATACTGACGAAGTGCTCATAACTACAAATAGTGTTGATAAAAGAATGTTAGATGTTATATTTGATGAAGATGACGAAGAAGAGAATGAGGATGAAGACTTTGAGAAACCAGGAAAAAACCAGTTTTTTTATAAATATGACTGTGATTATGACAATGGGCGGAGTCTCTTAAATTTTGCAGATATCAATAATACTGACCTCATGGCATTCAAGAATGACGTTCACTCTATTAGATTAAATTATGAAGATCATGAGATAATTCTACTGCCTAAATACAGCTCGGATGTTGTTGAACAAGAAATATGGCTATTAGATAGCAGTGGCGATTTTTACAGATTTAGAAGCTTTGCAGAACTTATCATATGGAAAAGCATAAGTTCAGTAATGTATTTCACAGGAAGCAACTACGATATAACTATTGATGACTTAAAGAGATTTGGTGCTGATAATATTTTAGATCTTGATCTGCTCCAAATGTGACCATAGCTCACTTGGGTAATTGTTCACAAACTAAAGGTCCTGAACTGGTCTTTTATTAAGAAAAGTTGATGTATGTCTTTTACCATCCTTTGAATTTTTCAAAATTGAAGGAACACACTGGAAAAAAATAATGAATATCAGCACGATAGAGAGATCATTATTAAGTATTTTTCAGTATATGACATACATTACTCGCAATTTTCTGAAGAAGAGTATTTTAATTACCTTACATTAGATTCATTTTCGTCTTTACCTGCTCCGAGTACTAAAACATTGCTAAATGCCTACGTCATCGCAGATGGTAATTTTGGTTATAATGGCAGTATTTGCTGGCTTTGTGATGATGTTGTTTTTTCGGACAAGGAATGTGAAGTGGCTTTCTTTAATTATGACGAAGGTGTACTCAGGTATCCTTCATTCGCAGAATTGTTTATTAGATACTGCTTTCCTTATTTTATAAATATAGAAGATGTAGATTATTATTTAAGCGCATACTTAGATAAATTTAAATATGGTAAAACACTATTTGAGAAAAATTAATGATTGAACCGCCCCGACTATATCGGAGGTTGATTTACTTGAGTCAGGCAGCGATGCCTGACAGGGTTAAATTATCATAATAACGTCTTTCAAAATCAAAAGGTGACACATAACCAATTG
>NZ_AUSW01000017.1 GCF_000471625.1 Psychrobacter aquaticus CMS 56 | reverse complement strand
TTTTATGGAAGTATGTTTATTAATCAGTGAAGTGAGATTTCTAACATCTTTGGAGGTGTAACGCATTTGGCAATAACTGCGAACGCATGAGTATTTTGGCAATAGGAAAGGTTGTGCTACTCTAAATGATTATTTCTTCTTTATAAATCGCCTTTAAAGTATCTAATGTATAACAATAACTGAGACTTAGCTATGACTGAAAACATCAAGAAAAGCTTTACTGGCACGCAAAATTATATTGCCACCGACGATTTGCAGCTGGCCGTAAATGCAGCGATGACATTACAAAAGCCTTTGCTCATTAAAGGAGAGCCGGGCACAGGTAAGACGTTATTGGCTGAAGAGGTTGCTGAGAGTCTAGGGATGCCGCTGATTACGTGGCACATCAAGTCGACCACTAAAGCCGAACAAGGTCTATATGAGTATGATGCGGTATCGCGTTTGCGAGATTCGCAATTGGGTGATGATAAGGTTTATGAGATTGGCAATTATATCAAGCCGGGTAAACTGTGGGATGCCTTTACCAGTCAAGAGCGCAGTGTACTACTGATCGATGAGATTGATAAGGCTGATATCGAGTTCCCGAATGACTTGTTACACGAGCTTGATAAAATGTCCTTTTATGTTTATGAGACGGGCGAGACCATCACCGCCGCACAGCGACCTGTGGTAATTATCACCTCAAACAATGAAAAAGAGCTACCAGATGCGTTTTTGCGTCGCTGTTTCTTTCATTATATTGATTTTCCTGAAGAAGAAACCATGCGCCAAATCATCGAGGTGCATTTCCCTAACATTCAAGAAAAATTGGTCAATGATGCGCTGGATATCTTTTATAAACTGCGCAATATTCAAGGCCTAAAAAAGCCGCCATCAACCTCAGAATTGGTCGATTGGTTGACGCTATTGCTCGCTGACGATATGGCACAAGCAGAATTAGAAGAAAACCTGCGCGGTGAAAAGTCGATTCCGCCATTGTATGGTGCACTCCTCAAAAACGAAGCCGATGTGAGTCTGTTGCAGCGTTTTGCCAATATGATGCGTCGTTAAGCGCCTGCTAACTTTCAACTTATAACCATATCAGCCAATAAGTGATGCGACTCTTATGTTTATCAAACTATTCTACACCTTACGTACTTACGGCGTCCCTGTTAGTACGCGTGAGCTGCTTGATCTAAATGCCGCGTTAGATCAAGGGCTGATGATGCAGCCGCATCCGGAAAATACTGAGCTGTCTACCTTTGCCAGCCGAGAAGATATGTATCGTCTGATTCGTCTGTGTATGGTCAAAGACGAGCGTCATTTTGATAAATTTGATCGGGCAATGGCGGATTATTTCGAAGGCGTTGATAGTCTCGATATGGATGAGCTACTGGCCAAGTTGACGGATATTCCGAAAGAATGGTTGGATCTAAAGCTCGATCCGAAGAATTTGACCGAAGAGCAGCGGCGACTGCTAAAAAAATACGGCTCGCTTGAAGAGTTAATGAAAGCTCTTGAGGAGCGTTTGAAAGAGCAAAAAGCGCGTCATCAAGGGGGCAGCAAGTGGGTTGGTACAGGCGGCACATCACCATTCGGTGCGTATGGCGACCACCCAGAAGGTGTACGTGTCGGGGGCGAGTCGCGTAAACGCAGTGCTGCAAAAGTCTGGGAGCAGCGTAAATACCGCAATCTCGATGATGACAGTCAACTTGGTACGCGTCAAATTCAAATGGCACTGCGTAACTTGCGCCAGTTTGCACGGACAGGCAGCGCGGATGAGCTTGATATTCATGAGACCATCAAGCGTACCGCCAAAAAAGGCGTGCTCGATATTCATATGCAGGCTGAACGTCGTAATCGTGTCAAGGTACTGATGCTGTTTGATGTGGGCGGTAGTATGGATATCCATGTTGAGGCGCTAGAGAAGCTGTTTTCTGCCGCAAAAAATGAGTTTAAAACCTTAGAGTTCTTTTATTTTCATAACTGTCTCTATGACTATGTGTGGAAGGACAATAACCGTCGTCACAGCGCCCCGATGCCGACTTTTGAGCTGCTCAATAAATATGGTCGAGAGTATCGCGTCATTTTCGTCGGTGATGCGTCGATGTCGCCTTATGAGCTTATGACAGTAGGCGGTAGCGTCGAGTATATGAATAATGAAGCGGGTATTGTATGGCTAAAGCGGGTACTTGAGCACTTTGATAAAGTGGCGTGGCTCAATCCTGAAAACCCGAGCTATTGGCAGTATACGCAAACCATCGTCGAGATCAAAAAACTGTTTGAGAATAAGATGTATCCCATGACATTGCATGGCGTAGAAGAAATGACCAATTATATGGCACGATAATTTTAGTACGTGCGCTCACTTCTGATGCTCAAGATTAATGTATGTTTATTAAATTAGATACTATACAAAGCCGCCGTTATGACATCATGACGGCGGCTTTTTTGGATTGAGAAAATTAGTTTTATAACAATACAGCGTTGGTATGCACAGTAAAGTGTGATAAGATTCATTTTAAATGAATCTTATAGTTTTTTTATTGATTAGACTAAGTACGTGTGAAAAAGAGCGTTTGCCCATCTTTTTTGATAACTGTTTATAGACTTTAATCATTAGCACGGACGTAAGTAATTCATTATCAGCTCCTTCACTTATTAACATGATGACTCATTAAGAGAGATAGTATGGCCTCACCAAAGACTTTAGAAATTGTAAAAGCAACCATCCCCGTACTCGAAGAGCATGGAACGACCATTACCACTGTATTTTATAAAAACATGTTTGCAGCGCATCCTGAACTTTTGGATATATTTAACGAAACTAACCAAAAGCTGGGTCGTCAACAAACGGCATTGGCGACGACAGTGTTGGCAGCGGCTAAACATTTGGATAAGTTGGCGACGCTCTTGCCACAAGTGACCCAGATCAGCCACAAGCATCGTGCTTTGCAAATTCTGCCCGAGCATTACCCCATCGTTGGTCAACATTTGATCGGTGCGATAAAAGAAGTGTTAGGAGAGGCGGCGACTGATGACATCATTACGGCGTGGACAGAAGCGTATGATGAAATTGCGTCGGTATTTATCCAAATAGAACGTGGCATGTATCAAGAAGAAATATGGCAAGGATTCGCGCCCTTTACCATAACTGAAAAGGTAGCAGCAGCCACCGATATCGCGGCTTTTACTGTTATACCTGCGCATGACCAGTCAGAGCGCGGTCAGGAGATTGACCTGAGTAAATTGAATTTAACCGCTGGTCAATATATCACCGTAAAAACAGATCCAAAAGACAGCAATCATATTGCTCTGCGTCATTACTCTCTATATTCAGCGAGCACCGAAAAAGGCATTCAGTTTGCGGTTAGACGTGACAACCGTAATGAGCATCATGGTTTGGTATCCAACTATTTGCATGATGGCTTAGAAATTGGTGATACCATTTTATTGTCTGCACCTGCCGGTGACTTTGCGCTTAATCAAGATTTGATACAACAACATGAGATTCGACTGGTATTGGTGAGCGCGGGCGTTGGGGTAACGCCTATTTTATCGATGCTAGAGGCGCAAGTGGCTGCCAATCCAAGACGCCCTATTGTTTGGGCGTATGCTTGTCAGAATGAAGCGCATCATGCCTTTGCGGCTGAGGTAGATGAGTTTTTAGAAAAAGCCGAAACTGTAGAAAAACATATCTTTTACTTTGAATCGGGACAATTATTAGATGAAGCGTGGCTGGCTACTTTACCTAAGCCTGCTGATATTTACGTATGTGGCTCCATGCCATTTATGGAAAGTATGATTGATGGGTTAGTGGCATTAGATCATGGCGTCGATAGTGTTCATTACGAGCCATTTGGTCCTAAGATGAGTTTGGGCGGCTAGCGCTTGATCCCAATTCTGAAAAAAAGCACTTAGCATGAATAATTCATCCTAAGTGCTTTTTATTGCCTATATTTGGATGTATTAAATATCAGTCCTATAGTGGTAAATCATACTAATTCTTATGCTCAATGACACCAATCATCACGCCCATCTCTTTTTTATCGTGCTTGTCCATACTAGGCGCATATAACGCTGAAGCAATGCCGCCATCCAAAAATAGCGCATTTGGACAGCCTAGCTCATCTTTGAACAGTGATGCAAACTGGTAAAATGTCACAGGCGCATCGCTGTTGACAAATTGTATGCTGCCATCGCTGCAAACACCAGCCCCATTACGAATTTTGAGAGAGGTACTATCAGGGTTAAATTGCGGATGTATTTCGTCATTGATGACCAGCATAGGGCCAGATTGAGTGGCATACCAAGTCTGTGCAGTGCCATCATTCATCTGCTTATTTAAAGTATGGCTTTCGGTAATCTTTACGTTGCCAGATTTATCCCACCACAGCACGCCATTAGGTAACAGATGAAAATTGCCACCGCCTTCTTTTAGGTTCAAAGCGCGCTTCTCAGTGCCTTCGATGACGGTATAGCCAATCGGTGCGTATTTTTCATTATACATACCCGCATTCATGGCAAAATGAAGCGTTTGCTCGGCTGGCAAGGTTGCTAACAACGCATCAAAAGTAAGCAGGGGCTGCGTACTATCAGGCTGTTGCCAAAATAATTGTAGTGAGTAGCGGCCATTCGTCAACGCCTTAGCTTTAATGCTACAAGTGCTGTAAGCAAACGGGGTGTCTTGCGACTGACATGACCAATTTTGCGTGTCGCTGTCAGAGACGTTAGTACTGACTGGCTGGCAAGCACTGACGCTTAGCAAAATGACGAGGGCTGTGCATAAAGGTAAGGTAGGCATAAAACTTGGCACCAATCGTGTATTCATTTTATTTGGTATCGACTATATATCAGTTTTTAATTATTGCTAGAGGGAAAGTCGCGAAAGGTATTATTGACATTACCGATGAGCAGACCACTATTGTCGATATTTTCTAGACTTTCAGTGCTTTGTTTGGTCGGCGCACTGGTTTCTTTGCCTTTATCACGTGAGTCTTTGTTATAAGCGATGAGCGCATCGTTATTGGCTAAGAAGCTATCAGGATTCGCCATGACCCACATCTGATTGAACACGTCCGCACGGGCGCTATGATCTAGCAATGCCTCTCTGTCCGTAAAATAAAAGAACTTCGATAGTAGCTTTATCTGCCCATCGTCTAAGCGTCGCGCAATGTGGTAAGGCTGCAATTGACTGGGATGCTGTAAGCCAACAGCGCCGACAATACTGGCAAGCGATTTGAGTGTGTTTTTGTGAAAGCTTGCGACGCGCTCAGCTTTACTTGGGACATCCAAGGCTTTTTGACGATAAGGATCTTGGGTGGCAACGCCTGTCGGACAAGTGTTGGTATGGCAAGAGCGCGATTGAATACAGCCAACGGCAAACATAAAGCCGCGCGCTGAGTTGCACCAGTCTGCCCCTAATGCAATCATACGAGCAATATCAAAGCCAGAGACGATTTTACCGCTCACGCCAAGCTTGATTTTGTCACGAATGCCCGCGCCGACCAACGTATTATGTACCAATAAAAACCCTTCAACCATTGGCATACCGACGTTGTCCATAAACTCAACAGGAGCCGCGCCCGTACCGCCTTCTGCACCATCGATAACGATAAAATCAGGATAATTCTGAGTCTCAATCATGGCTTTGACGATCGCCATAAACTGCCAAGGTTGACCCACACACAGCTTGAAGCCAACAGGTTTGCCGCCTGACAGTTCACGTAGCTGTTGCCAAAAGGCAACCAGCTCGCGCGGCGTACTAAATGCAGTATGGGACGAGGGCGAAACACAATCTTGTCCAGTGGGTACTTGTCGCGTGTCGGCGATTTCTTGCGTGATTTTTTCTGCGGGTAGGACGCCGCCTTTACCCGGTTTTGCCCCTTGTGATAGCTTGATTTCGATCATCTTCACTTGTGGATCAATGGCTTTTTCAGCAAACGACTGGGGGTCAAAGTTGCCATTGTCATCACGGCAACCAAAATATCCCGTTCCCAACTCCCAAATCAAATCACCGCCGAACTTACGATGATAAGGACTAATAGCCCCTTCACCGGTATCATGGGTAAAACCGCCAAGTTTTGCGCCTTGATTGAGTGCCATGATGGCGTTGGCTGATAAGCTACCAAAACTCATCGCTGAGATATTGAACACCGACATATCATGGGGCTGTTGACAACGCTCGCCGCCCACCATGATACGAAAGTCTTGGTTTTCTAAAGGCTGGCTGATCGCTGATTGCAAAAACCATTCTTTACCATGCGTGTATAAATTGTCTAGCGTACCAAAAGCATTGGTATCACTCACGTTTTTGGCGCGCTGATAGACAAGGGCGCGTTGCTGGCGTGAAAATGGCACTTGCTCTTTATCATCTTCTAACAAATACTGGCGAATCTCAGGGCGAAAGTCCTCGAGCACGTAACGAATATGTCCAGCAATAGGATAATTACTTAAGATGGCGTGTTTGGATTGAATGACATCATAAATGCCCAGCGCCACTCCGAAACCACCGATAACAATCAGCCACCAGTTAATAAGCAACAGACCTGCTAGTAGAAGTAATATTGCAGCACCAAAAGTACTAAAGCGCAGTAATAAACCGATCAAATAGGGCTCATTAGTTTCGGGCTCAGGATTCAGATTGGTACGAGATTGCGGCATAGCACGGCTCAACAGTCATAGGTAAAGAGTAAAAACGATGAAAGGGGTTTAAAGAGAAGGTGAATCAAAAATACCTCTATCGTGGTCATGGTTCTCAAATAGGGTTCTCAAACACCAGTAAAACGCCCAAATTTATCGCCTACATCATACACATATGATATCACCGCATAGCAGTAATTGGGTAACAGTGTGCTAATGCTGACTCTTGGTATTACTCATTTTAAGCAATGACCTTAACCAATATTTTGTTGTCGTCAATAGCGTTAAATGTAATCTCAACGGGCAAAAACTGCTCAATCAGCCACGCTTGTGTTTCAGTATGACCGCTAATCATACGTGCACTAAACTCTCCGCCGCCAGATAACGCTAATGGCAATAGCAGCTGATCGGTTAGGTATTCGTCAACGAGCGCATCGGTCGTAAACAGATAGCGCTTAACCAATCCTGCCAAGCGACTGCCCATATTTTCTGCTGAGCTGCGTTTTTCTCCAAGCAAAGTAAACATCTCGTGATGCTGCTTATGAGTTTGCATTTCATGAGTGGATGGCTCGCCAACTTTATGCGTAACCTGCGCATAACACGTATTGCCTTCGCCAATACCGTTTATTTTATTGCTCCGAGTAGTCATCAGCGTGCTATCAATTCCTGATTCAATCAAGGACGCTTGTGCGCTTGCAAGCTCGCGTTTGCAAATGTCATATTCTAAATTGAGCACGCTTGCAACTAAGGCGATGCTAACCAATTCGCCACGTTCAGTGAGTTCAAATGGCGACGTGTTAGCGCGGCGCAAAAATGGCGTGATTGTCGCCTTAACTTCACCGCCACCAATGGGCGCAAACCCTACTTGCTGCAAATCGATATCAACTTGCATGCCCAATTTTGCAAGGGCAGGAACAAACGCTCCAGTTAAGAAGTCCGTGGTTGGAGCGAGTGGGTTGTGCGTACCACCTTTGATCGTCACAGTTGACTTTGCGCGTTCATCGACATTGGCAAAAAATAGAGCAGGTAATAGCGTTTGGAGCACCAGACTGGTACTGCCTGCCGAGCCAATATCAAATGTATAGTCTCCCGGCTTGATAGCAATAGGCGTAAAGCTAAACGTCGTACTGCCCAAATGCGCCCCTGTTACCGTCGCGTTCGATATGGCTTGCGAGGCTTGTACGCAAACCAAATGCTGGCGCATCAATCCGGGTTTGGCGCGTCCAGCACGGATATTGATGATCTCGATTGGCGTGCCAGTCAGCATTGATAGGGATAGTGCGGTACGGATGATTTGTCCGCCGCCTTCGCCCGTGCTGCCGTCGATCTTTAGGGTTTTGTTTTTTGTAATGGTTGGCATAATGGTTTTCTTGATTGTTTATATGACTATTGTTTCATGACATTTTTAATATGCCCACAATAAAATGCCGCCCTTAAAATACGAGAAGCATGAATAATAAAATTGAAACCGACTGTCAGTGTCTGGTGGTAAGGTCTAAATGGTGCATTGTGCCAAGTGACGTGTACGGGGCATGAATGGTAAAAAAAGCGTTTGCCGGCAACGCGTAGCAGCCACTACAGTATGTTTTCAACCCCCTGCTGTGGATACGCGGGGTCTGACACTCGCCCAGTCGGTTCCAAAAGGGGAGTCCGCCAACTTATTTTAAACTGGCAGAAAATTCTAAAATCGGTTTTGCAAAATATGAATCAAACGATATAGCCGAATCAAAAGAAATGCATCTTAAATGGCACTTTGCTAAGTTGAATTTTCCTCGCTTGCTGTGTGCTTCGCACTCCAGAGGCGTAAAAAAACTCAGCTCAGCTTAGAAGTTCGCTATGTTCTTTTTAAATCTAATCGATTATATAACTTATTCAACAAGGTCAATCTGCCAGTTATTGGCTTGAATGACAAGGTTAATCTTGCGCAGTTTCATTGCGATGTCATCAGCTTGCTTTTGTAAGCTTGCGACCGAGACCATGACATGCCACTTAATCTCGCGAGGGCTATAACGATCAACCTCGGTATCGGTGGCTTCAATCGACTCAATCAACAGCTTGTGACGCATCTCTAAAGTATCACGCTCGATCAATAGCGTCAGCATCGATTGGCCTTCATTGGTTTTGGCAATGGCATTGGTACGGTGAATGCGTTCAATCACCACGCTCAGCTCGGTAATGATTTGACTGGCATCGATCATCAAGGCGTTTGGGTCTTCATTTGGCGTGTCGCCTTCTTGGACTTTGATATTACTGCGCATGCGTCCTTTGATTTGCGCCAGCTTTTTTTGCATATCGCTACGGATAAGTAGGGCTTCTGCGAGTTTCATTTTTGTTCTCTCTTATTTTAATTAGGATTGAATATCACCCCAAAAATCAATATAACTTGGTTCATCTATCGTTGGAAATTTATCTGACAATTCAAAACGAAATTCATGAGCAAAGTAGTGCGCTAAATCGTATCCATAGTAGATGATATCTGTCTGATAAATAGAAAAGACAGGATTACCAGCTTTATAAGGTGTACTAGGGATATAGCGATGCGAGAAAATGGGTATCATTTTCGGATAAGTCTCATAATAGATTTCGGCGACCATAATGTTTTTATTAATATCATCATATTTCTCACCCCATTCTTCCATCCAAAAGGTACTGTGCTCTATATCAAACACTATGCCACCAAATGGCCAATCAATTCTTTGTCTAATATAGGCTTCCTCATCTTTGGACTTTAAACCAAGACGCCAATTGACAAAGTTGTCTGAGATAGGGAGTTCTGTTTGTAAAAAATCTCGCAAATCAGGTGGAAATTGTATATCAAATTTTAGCTCAATTTCTTGAATCTCTTGATCAGATAATCCATGCTCAAATTTGACTTTCTTTGCTTTGAGCTTTCGGATAACCTCTTTTTTTTGTGCATGTTTCATGAGTATTCCTTATTTAGTAACTTAGTGATTAAAACCACTCATGACCAATAACTTTCCAGACTTCATCTCCATAACCATTAAGGTTTTTCGGCATCTTAGGATTACCGAGATAGTCCATATTTTGATCACGCATAAATTCTACAATGCTTGATTTCAAAGCCTTGCAAAAAGCCAGTCTATCGAAGCGAAATTTTTCCATATTATTAACCGTAGGTATTCCTAAAATTAACCAGTCCATTGGTGGGTTTGGTGAGACTTTGAAGTTAACCTCTTGGTTATAATCGGTAAGAGTAAAGTAGTGAATTTTGTTAACAGGCTCTCGTTGCAGTGCAAAACCAATCTCAACTAGACTTAATAAGTTTTTAAATAAATCTATAAATTCATAGTCGAATATATTTGTTTCATTGACCTTGATTCGCACACGATATAAGCCTTTGTAATTACTAATCTCAAAATCTATTTTATCTAAGCTCATACCTTACTCCCTAGCCGTTTAGCCTTTAACACAAACCACCTGCCGAAGCGTATGCACCACTTCCACCAAATCACTTTGCGCTTTCATAACGTCATCGATATTCTTATAAGCTGCTGGAATCTCGTCAATCACATCGCTGTCTTTGCGGCATTCCACACCTTCGGTTTGTGCGATTTGATCAGCGACCGTGAATTCCTGTTTTGCTTGAGTGCGTGACATGACGCGACCTGCGCCATGCGAGCAAGAGCAAAACGATTCCTCGTTGCCTTTACCGCGCACGATAAAGGATTTTGCGCCCATTGACCCCGGAATGATACCGTATTCACCAACGCGGGCACGTACCGCGCCTTTACGAGTGACGAAGATTTCTTCACCGTAGTGCTCTTCTTTCGCCACATAATTGTGATGACAGTTCACCGCTTTTACCGTTGCATCAAACGGTTTTGGCACGATTTGACGTAGCGCTTTGATGGCTTTTTCCATCATGATTTCACGGTTCTTAAAGGCGAAACGCTGCGCCCAACCAACGGCAAACCAATAATCATCGAAGTGCTCAGTGCCCTCAGCAAAATACGCCAAATCCTTATCAGGCAAATTAATAAACCACTTACGCATGTCCTCGCGTGCCAACTCAATGAAGTAGCGACCGATGGCATTGCCCACGCCGCGAGAGCCTGAATGTAGCATAATCCATACCTGATTGGTTTCGTCCAAGCATACTTCTACAAAATGATTGCCTGTACCCAGCGTTCCCAAATGATTCAGGTTATTGGTATTTTTAAGTTTAGGATGTTTTTGGGTCAGATAATTAAAATCATCGACCAACGTACCCCAACCCTCTTTGACAGTATTATCAGGATTTGTCCATGCGCCAACATCACGACGCGAGCCACGACCACGAGTTTTGCTGCGCCCATGTGGAATCGCTTTTTCAAGCTCAGTACGCAGACCGCGCAAGTTATCAGGCAAATCATCAGCGGTCAGCGTTGTTTGCACCGCCATCATCCCGCAGCCAATATCGACCCCGACGGCAGCAGGGATAATCGCTTCTTTGGTTGGCAGTACGGTTCCAATAGTTGCGCCAATCCCAACATGCACATCAGGCATCACCGCGAGCCACTTATAGATAAAGGGCATTTGCGAGGCTTTGATAAGCTGATCGTGGGCTTTTGTATCGACAGGTACGCCCTTTGTCCAAAGTCTGATAGGTGTACCACCATCTTGAATGATGTTATGAGTTGTTGGTTGCATGAGTAATTCCTTAATATTTAAAATATTGGCTTCGTAAAATAATTAATTTTCTTATTCTTTATATAATGCGAAGAGCGTGCCAATTTTTTAAAATATTCAGAATTTATTTTTAAGTGTTTGATATTGTTAGCGTAAATAAATTAAAAATATTTCCTCAGGTATAAGCTATAATCTAAGGAAATTATTTAAAATAGAAAAAATTCTATTTTTATATATAAAAATATATTTTACGAGGGACAGATGGATATGGACAAAAGATATCAAGTGTTTGTGAGTTCTACATTTGCAGACTTAAAAGATGAAAGAAGTAACGTCATTCAGACACTCATGGAAATGGACTGTATACCAGCTGGAATGGAGCTGTTTCCTGCACTAGCTGAAGAGCAATTCGAGTTCATCAAAAAGGTGATTGATGATAGCGATTATTACTTACTTATTATAGGTGGTAGATACGGCAGTTTGTCTGATGAGGGTATTAGTTATACAGAAATGGAATACGACTACGCTATCAATCAAGGATTAAAGGTTATAGCGTTAGTTCATGGTAGTCCTGAAAAATTAGCTGTTGAGAAAGTAGAGATGGACTCTGAAGCTCAAGATAAGTTAGAAAAATTTAGGAATAAGGTAACTACAGGGCGTTTGGTGAAGTTCTGGAGTGACGCAAAAGAATTGTCAGGTCTAGTTGCGCTTAGTCTCCCTAAGACAATAAAAACCTATCCTGCTATAGGGTGGGTAAGAGGCAATCAGGCAACGGACAATACTGAACTGTTAAAACAGCTGAATGATCTTAGACAAGAAAATGATAAGCTTGAAAGACAGATTCAAGAGTTTCAGAAAGATCAAAATAGCATGTCGGATTTAGCTCAAGGTGATGATGAGGTTTCAATACAGGTTAAATGTAAGGTTATAGAAGGTGGACAAGAAAAACTTAAGTCTTGGAAGCAAGATGTAACTTGGAATAGCTTAATTAAATGTATTGGTCCAAAAATTCTCAAAAGAGAAAGAGAAAATACAATTTTTGATGCTTTAAGTGATTATGTAGTTTCGAGAAAATATGGGAAGTTCAGCTATTCGCAAATAGACTTTACGGATTTTGAAAAAATAAAAATTCAACTTCTAACTTTAGATTACGTTGACTTTACTGGTGTAGGTTCTACCAATTATTGGGAAATAACGCCTGAAGGGCAAAGATTTTTGCTGGAAATAATGTCAATTAAACGTGAAATTGATGGAAAAGATAATGAATAAAACCGCAGTTATCGGCTTTCTCGGCACCACCTTAGACAATGGTTTTAGTAGTAACCGCTGGCAACGCTGGCGTCCGACCGTAAGTCTTGGTCTACACGATGAGTTGCTCGTCGATGAGCTGCATATCTTGTATAGCAAACGTGATAAACGCTTATTTAAAATCATCGTCGATGATGTAGCGCAAGTCAGTTCACATACCAAAGTGATTGGTCACCACGTATCGTTATCTAGCCCGTGGGATTTTGCAGAGGTCTATGCCGAGCTGTATGACTTTGTCGCTGGATTTGATTTTCAAGATAAAACAGACTATTTGCTACATCTAACGACAGGCACGCACGTAGCGCAAATCTGCTGGTTTTTATTGGTGGAAGCGGGTTTTATTCCAGCAGATCTGATTCAAACGTCGCCTTGTCCAAGACCGGATCAAGCCGATCCGCAAGGTCGCTATCAAGTGATTGACTTGGATGTCTCACGTTATGATGGCTTGCGTGAACGCTTTGAGGCAGAAAAACAGCAGCATTGGCAAACACTGCAAGCCAATCTGGTCACACAAAATGTCGCTTATCAAAAACTCATATCTGATATCGAAAAGGTCGCCACGCGCTCGACTGCGCCAATATTACTGATGGGCGCGACAGGGGCGGGCAAGTCGCAACTGGCAGGTCAAATCTACGCCCTTAAGAAAGCCAAAGCGAGTAGCACCACACAAAGCAAGTACACGCTCGATAAATTCATCGAAGTCAATTGTGCGACTTTGCGCGGCGATACAGCGATGAGTGTGCTGTTTGGTCATGTTAAAGGCGCTTTCACAGGCGCGGCAACAAGTCGGGAAGGACTGCTGAAATCTGCCGATGGCGGTTTGTTATTCTTAGATGAGATTGGTGAGCTGGGTCTTGATGAGCAAGCGATGTTATTGACCGCACTGGAGGAGCAGCGTTTTTATCCGCTTGGTAGTGATACGCCAATTAGCGTGTCGTTTCAATTAATGGCGGGCACTAATAAAGACTTGCGCCAAGTGGTTGCTGATGGTGAGTTTCGTGCGGACTTATTTGCAAGGCTCAATACGTGGACGTTCTTCTTGCCGTCACTAAAAGATAGGTTGGAAGACTTACCTGCCAATATCGACTATGAGCTGGCGCGTTTGGGCAGTGAGCAACAGCAGCAATATCGATTCACACTAGAGGCAAGACAGCGATATGAAAGCTTTGCCATGAGTGCGGACGCAACATGGCAAGGGAATTTTCGCGATTTGACCGCCAGCATGATTCGGCTGACTACACTTGCTGAGAGTAAAGTAATTCGGGTAGATGACGTGCATGCGGAGACTGAGCGCTTAGGGCATCTTTGGAGTTTGCCTGATGGCTCAGGTTCAAATAAATACAATCAGGCGAGTGATAATAATAAAAATAGCCTAAGCGATAGCAAATCTAAACTCACATTTAATAGTCAAACAGTCGAGCAAGCAAGCCACGCACTACTAAGCAATTATCTAGACGAGCAAACTCTAGCTGATCTTGATCCATTTGACGCGGTACAATTGGCCTATGTTATTGAGGTTTGTAAGACACATAAAAACCAAGCAGCAGCTGGGCGCTATTTGTATGAGCATTCGCGTGATAAGCTAAAAAGTCCCAATGACAGCGACCGTCTGCGTAAGTATTTGATGAAGTTTGGGCTTAAGTTTGATGAGTTGGTTTAACAAGTGGGAGTCATCTCTTTAATCCCCACTCCCAATCCGTTCCGCCAAAGCCTGCAATTTTGGCACAATCATCGCTGTATATTCAGCTGCATCCCAATTCGCTCGGGGCACACTGGCATTTAATGAGTACGCATACTGCCCAGTTGCGACATCATATACGCCAACCGCTACCGCCAAGATATCATGAGAAAACTCACCGTCGGATACGGTATAACCATGCTTGCCATAGTGCGCTACAGCTTGATCCAAGGCGGTTTGCGCACGCGTGAAATCTTCTTTAGATAAATTCTCTTGTAAATGACTGCTAATGACGGCTTGTCTTGCCTGTGAGCTTGCGGCATAAAAAGCGCGTCCAATTGCGGTGTGAGCCACGGGTACGGCTGAGCCAACTTGTAGATTGACTGACAAACGTGCAGGGCTACGACAGCAAGCGTGATAGCGCATTTCTCCTTCGACTTCGGTGGCCAAATTCACCGATACCTCATTTTCACTGGCGAACTGTCTCAACAATGGCGCAGCTGACGCCACCATATCGTGACGACTCCAGGCAGTCGCGCTAAGCCTGACAGCACTACTGCCCAGTTGGTAGTGACCGTGTTCCGTCGTGCGTAAAAATCCAAGCGTGATTAAAGTATGGATAAGGCGCGTGACGGTCGCTTTTGGCAGTTTGGTCATTTGATACAACTGCTGATGACTGAGCGCATCGTGATGCTCAAAAGCCGCAAGCAAGATCAATCCGCGCCCCAGTGCAGTCACAAACTGCCGGTCATTGTCTTCTTTGTTTTGCGTGAGGGTGCTATTCATGCGATCCAGCAATGGCATAGCTGCTGATACAGATTTTGTCATTTTATACTCATTTTTTTTGATAAAGGTTTACAGCGTGACTTAATTTTGCTTAAATAGTTTTATATTATGAAACTAAGTTTCGCACAGCGGAATTATAAAGTCAATAATTTGCTAAGCCGTTTTACAACATTTATCACTACTCATCAGTCAGAAAGACTGATATCAAGGAGAGACACATGGCAACATCGACCAGCCCCCGTTTTGATTGGGAAGATCCTTTTTTATTACGCGACCAGCTAACTGACGAAGAGCGCATGGTGACAGACAGTGCTCAGCAGTTTTTTCAAAAAGAGCTGATGCCAGGTATCGTTCAGGCCAATCGTAATGAGCATTTTGATCGTAATATCATGTGTCAAATGGGTGAAATGGGTTTGCTTGGCGTGACGATTGAAGGCTACGGTTGTGCAGGTCTATCGAGTGTCGCCTATGGTCTGATTGCTAAGGAAGTGGAAGCGGTCGATTCGGGCTACCGCTCAGCGATGAGCGTGCAGTCAAGCCTTGTGATGCATCCGATTTGGGCGTATGGCACAGAGGAACAAAGAGAAAAGTATTTGCCAAAACTTGCCACGGGTGAATACGTCGGCTGCTTTGGTCTGACAGAGCCAGATTCAGGTTCAGATCCTTCATCGATGTCGACGCGTGCGCGTGCAGTCGATGGTGGCTACGAGCTGACGGGCAATAAAATGTGGATTACCAACAGTCCTATCGCTGACGTGTTTGTGGTCTGGGCAAAAGATGATGCTGGTGATATTCGTGGTTTTGTTTTAGACAAAGGCATGAAAGGATTATCAGCGCCGAAAATCGAAGGCAAGTTCTCATTGCGTGCCTCAGTTACGGGTGAGATCGTCATGGACAAAGTGTTCGTCCCTGAAGCCAATGCTTTCCCAGATATTCGTGGTCTAAAAGGGCCATTTGGTTGTTTAAACAAAGCCCGTTATGGTATCGCTTGGGGCTCAATGGGCGCGGCTGAATTCTGCTGGAAAGCGGCTCGTCAGTACACGCTAGATCGTAAGCAGTTTGGTCGGCCACTGGCAGCTACTCAGTTGGTACAGTTGAAGCTGGCTAATATGCAAACAGAGATTACCTTAGGTCTACAAGCCGCGCTACGTGTCGGTCGTCTGATGGATGAAGACAACGCAGCACCTGAAATGATCTCACTGATTAAGCGTAATAACTGCGGTAAGGCACTTGATATCGCTCGTATTGCGCGTGATATGCATGGCGGTAATGGTATCTCTGATGAGTTCCACATTATCCGTCATGTGATGAACTTGGAAGCGGTCAATACTTATGAAGGTACGCATGATATTCATGCGCTAATCTTGGGCCGTGCCCAGACGGGTATTCAAGCATTCTTTTAACCCTCTCTAACTAAAGATATATAACACAGCTATTTTTTATGACGTACGTTGCTATTTGGCTTTTTATTCAAAAGAGCATCAACAGTAGCGTACGTTTTTCAGTTGTTATTCGCCATTTATTTGTCAGTGCGTGTTATTAAAAAACATGGAAAATTAAATGATGAATAGCAATTTTATTAATAAATAAACAAAGAACATGCCACACAATAAGGGAATATTATGACGGATATACCAAAAGGTGCATTGCATGGTATCAAGGTACTCGATTTATCTAGAGTGTTGGCAGGTCCATCTTGTACACAAATACTCGCTGATCTAGGGGCTGATGTCATCAAAGTTGAGCGTCCACATATTGGTGATGAAACGCGCCACTGGGCACCGCCAACATTCAGTGATGACACGTCCGCTTATTACGCCACTATTAACCGCAACAAAAAATCCCTTACCGTCGATATCACCACGCCAGCAGGTCAGACCATTATCAAGCAACTCATCGCTGACAGTGATATTTTGGTAGAGAACTTCAAAGTCGGCGGTCTAAAAAAGTACGGCTTGGATTATGAAAACCTCAAACAAGACAATCCGCGCTTGATCTATGCATCTCTGACAGGGTTTGGGCAGACAGGGCCTGATGCCAAGCGTCCCGGTTATGATTATATTATCCAAGGTTTATCAGGGCTGATGAGTATCACCGGCCCTAGTGATGGCGAACCACACAAAGTTGGCGTGGCTGTCGTTGATTTGTTTGCAGGGTTGCAATTGACCATTGGTATTCAAGCGGCGCTATTGGCGCGTCAACATACTGGACTTGGGCAACAGGTGGATGTGGCGCTATTAGACAGTGCGCTTTCTATGCTTGCCAATGTCGGCATGAACCATTTGGCTTCGGATAAAATACCACCAAGACTGGGCAACCAGCATCCCAATATTGTGCCTTATCAAGTGTTTGCTGCCGAAGGGGAGGCGCACTTTATTTTGGCCTGTGGCAATGATAGCCAGTTTGCCAAACTGTGCGAGGTATTAGCAGTCGATTGGCACACTGATGAGCGCTTTGCGACTAATCCTAACCGCGTTGCCAATCGCGAATTTCTGTGTGCTGAATTGACTAAAATATTTGCCAAGCATCCTCGTGCTTACTGGCTTGCAGCTTTAGATCAGGTGGGCGTACCTTGCGGTGCGATTCATAACGTGGCTGAAGCATTAGCCATGCCACAAGCACAAGCGCGGGAGATGGTGATTGATTTTGCGGTACAAGGCAGTCCGGTACGCGCGCTTGGCAATCCCATCAAATTATCTGCATCACCTGTCAGTTATCGCACGCCACCACCGCATTTGAGCGAGCATACCGACAGTACACTTGCAGATTTGGGTTATGACAGCGAGATGATCGCTAAGCTAAAAGCAGACGGCATTATTTAAAGTGAGCTAAATGTTCAACACGCGCTATGCTGTAGAGCATCAATATTGCTGCTTGATAGCGTTCGGATTAAAGCCCAAGCACTGCTCAATTTGTTCGGCCAATTCAATCAGCACTGCACTGACCTCAGCACGCTTCGCTTCGTACTCTCCTTGCAAAAAACTAACGGCCATACCAGCAACGGCATTGCCCGAGGCATTACGAATATAAGTACCCAAGCAATACATGCCATCGCGCAATTGCCCATCATCGAGTGACACTCGACTTTCCTGAATTGTCATAAGCTCAGTAGACAAATCCGCAAAGTTTTTGACTCCATGTTGGGTCATGGGCGTAGGAAACCTCTCTTTATACAACGATTTTATGCTGTCCATAGACAACGTGGATAGCATGGCTTTGCCTGTCGCCGAAAACACGGCTGGTACACGCACACCTGCACGAAAAGTAAAACCAAGTGGCTCAGTCGATTCATGACAAGCCAAAAACACCACTTCTCCCAAATCCAATTTTGACAAAGTGACCGTGTGCTGAAGTAGCACAGGGTATTGCACAATCAAATCTTTAAACAATTGGACGACGCCTTGCTGTTGTTCGTATCTGCCTGCCCAATACATCAAATAAGAGCCTAGATGAAAGCGGCTTTCAGGGTCTTTATAGATGACATGCTTGGTCAACAAACTCTGCAAGATATTGTGGGTAGAGCTACGCGGTAGTCCAAGTTCTTTGGCGATATGAGCCGCTGTCAAAGGCTGTGAGCTATCTGTAATTAAATCCAAAATCTGAAATGTTTTGTCCAATGCAGGAACGGCGGTCGCGCTCATAGGTCACCTGTAAAAATAAGATAAAAAAGAAGCATTATAAAGTAATAGGGCGTGTTTGATATTCACAAACATGACTTACTGTTTTCAAAAATTTGAATAGCCAAAAAAACAAGTATCAATACTACATTTAGTAGGCCAAATGCGTTTGGCACAATCCATTATATTTTTTGGGATTGGTATAATTTTTAAAATAATGAGATTTAAGGGTTGCAAATCGCGTCATATCATTCTTATAATGATGTCTCATATATAGAATATGTGTTCAGTATATTGAACAAAAAATGAATTATCAATAATTATTTCATACATCTTATTATATCCATTCTTATAAACATACACCCTATATGACAAGGAGCGTCAACATGTCACATACGCTACAGTTATCAAATCCAGATCTACTCAAACAATCTTGCTTCACTAAAGACGGCTGGCACGCTGCCAGTGATGAAGCAGTACTTGAAGTCAATAACCCTTTTAACGATGAGCTTATCGGTACCGTGCCTAGCCTCACGACCGATGATGTCAATGAAGCCGTTGCTTATGCTCATGAAGTCCAAGCAGATTGGGCGGCAAAAACGGCTAAAGAGCGTGCCGAGCTATTGCAAAAGTGGGCAGACCTTATCGATGCCAATAAAGAAGATCTTGCCATCATTATGACTGCTGAACAAGGTAAGCCGCTCACTGAGTCACGCGGTGAAATCGGGTATGCCAATAGCTTTATTCGCTGGTTCGCAGAAGAAGGCAAACGTGTCTATGGTGATGTCATTCCTGCCAATAGCTCACAGCTACGTCACGTCGTTCTTAAGCAGCCAATTGGTGTTTGTGCCGCGATTACGCCTTGGAACTTTCCAGCCGCGATGATCACGCGCAAAGTTGCCCCCGCGATGGCAGCTGGCTGTACGATTATAGTCAAACCAGCCACCGAAACACCATTTTCTGCTCTAGCATTAGGGGCATTGGCTGAGCAAGCCGGTATTCCTGCAGGCGTGCTCCAAATCGTAACGGGTCAATCATCGACCATTGGTGAAATCCTGACCGGTGACGCCCGTATTCATAAGCTATCGTTCACTGGCTCTACCGAAGTTGGCCGTACGTTGATGGCTCAGTGTGCACCGACTATTAAGAAGCTGTCATTAGAGCTTGGTGGCAATGCGCCATTTATCGTCTTTGATGATGCTGACTTAGAGAAAGCTGCTACAGGCTTAATCGCTTCTAAATACCGTAATGCTGGTCAGACCTGTGTTTGTGCCAACCGCGTCTATGTGCAAGACAGTATCAAAGATGCGTTCTTAGATATCTTTGTCAAAAAAGTCGCTGAGCTAAAAGTTGGTAACGGTCTAGAAGAAGGCGTAGATATTGGCCCGCTTATCAACAAAAAAGCATTAGATAAGGTACAAGCACTTCTCAAAGATGCCATCGATAAAGGCGCTAAATTGGTCACTGGTGGTAGCATCAATGACGCCTCAGAGCTAACTTACAATCCAACCGTCATCACTGATATTAGCAGCGAGATGGACATTGCTTCTGAAGAAATCTTTGGACCGATTGCGACGATCTTTACGTTCAAAGACGAAGCAGAAGTTATCCGTGCCGCAAACGATACTATTTATGGTTTGGCCGCTTATTTTTATAGTAGCGACTATGCCCGCTCATGGCGCGTGACCGAAGGCCTTGAGTACGGCATTATCGGTCATAACACGGGTTTGATTTCTACAGAAGTTGCCCCATTTGGCGGCGTGAAACAGTCTGGCTTTGGCCGTGAAGGCTCAAAATATGGCATCGAAGACTATATCACGACCAAATACTGGTGTTCTGACATCAGCTAATAGTGTCGCTAATTGCTCAATACTTAGCGAAAAATTTTAGATATCTGTGATGTTTTATATCAAATAAACCGCCAATCTACTACTAACCAGATGGCACTTATATTACGAACAAAGAAAAGGACATTCCTATGACGACTACCAATCAATCATTACTTGAGCGCCGCAAAGCTGTTTTACCAACAGGACTTGGGGTTGCCTTTCCTATCTTTGCCGAAAGAGCAAAGAACTCAGAAATCTGGGATATTGAAGGCAAGCGTTATATCGACTTTGTCGGTGGTATCTCAGTATTGAACACCGGTCACAGCCATCCAAAAATCACCCAACGTGTCCATGAGCAGCTTGACAAATTTACCCACACTGCGGCGCAAATGATCAACTACGAATGCTATGTAGATTTGGCTGAAAAACTGTGTGAAAAAGCGCCTATCAGCGGTGACACTAAGGCTTTCTTTTTGACCACTGGCGCAGAAGCCGTTGAAAACTGCATCAAGATTGCTCGTGCTAAAACCCGTCGTCCAGGCGTTATCTCTTTTGTTGGTGGTTGGCATGGTCGCACTATGATGTGTATGAGCCTGACAGGCAAAGTATTACCATACAAAAAGAACTTTGGCCCTATGCCAGGACCTGTATTTCATGCATTGTTCCCTGCAGAAGAGTTGAACGTTACCGAAGAACAAGCGCTGCATAGCCTTGATATGATCTTCCAAGCAGATATCGATCCTAGTGAAGTAGCAGCGATGATCATCGAGCCAGTACAAGGCGAGGGTGGTTTCCATCAGGTTACTCCGTCATTTGCCAAAGCATTACGCGCCATCTGTGATGAACATGGCATCGTACTTATTTTTGATGAAGTACAGTGCGGTTTTGCCAGAACTGGTACGTTGTTTGCCACTGAGCAGCTAGGTGTTGAGCCTGATTTGATGACCGCCGCGAAGAGTTTGGCTGGTGGTTATCCTATTTCTGCGGTCATTGGCCGTGCTGATATCATGGATGCCCCACAAGTAGGCGGCTTGGGCGGTACTTACTCTGGTAACCCACTTGCTTGTGTAGCAGCACTCGCTGTGATGGAAGTGATCGAAGAAGAAAACTTACTGGAACGTAGCATTGAGATTGGCGATAAAATCGAGTCATTCTTAACAGGGCTCAATCTAAGCACGATCGGTCATATCCGTCATAAAGGTGCGATGCTGGCGTTTGAATTAATCGATAGCGAAGGCAAACCTGATGCAGCAGCAGCAGCCAACCTAAAAGCAAAATCATTTGAGCAAGGCTTGCTACTAGCGTCTTGTGGTATGTATGGCAATGCCATTCGAGTGATGGTGCCATTGACGGTCGAAGACGAAGTACTACAAGAAGGTCTTGATATCATTAAAGGTATCCTAACAGTTCAATAAATATTGAGTGTCATTTACTTTAGCGATGGATTGCTTTTAATCAAACACTGATTTTGGTTAAAAATTTGTATTTAAGACAATGGCAAGGCTGCCCTCACGGCACTCATTCTGAGTGTGTTTCTGAACGGCGCCTTGCAAGTCAAGACGCCGTTTTTGTTTTTTAATTTAGATGTCAAGCAAATAGTAAATGACATTGTGAGACAAAACGGCATATATAGTAAATATGATGGGTGCTATCCCACTAAACAAAAATAGTGTAACTGTAAAAGGTTCACACGGATGACACACAGACAAGGAGTAGGTTATGTCTGAATTAAAGAAAACGTTAGGTGTATTTGATATCATTGCGCTGGCATTCGGGGCAATGGTTGGTTGGGGCTGGGTCGTACTGGCAGGTGGTTGGATCATCTCGGCAGGTATATGGGGCGCAGTTAGCGCCTTTTTGATCGGCGGTTTTGTGGTTGTTTTGATTGGTGTTACTTACGCTGAACTGGCCGCATCAATGCCGATTACTGGTGGTGAGCATACTTATACCCATCGAGCACTTGGGGTGAATGTCTCCTTTATTTGCTCATGGAGTATTTTGTTTGGTTATTTTTCCGTCGTAGCCTTTGAGGCTGTGGCACTGCCTACCGTTGTCGAATATATCGTTCCCAATTATAGTCAAGGTTATCTTTGGACCATTGCAGGCTGGGACGTCTATGCCACATGGGTGGCTGTCGGAATGATCGGCTCAGTGATTGTCACATGGCTCAATATACGCGGTATGGAAGTTAGCGCTTGGTTCCAAAAGCTGGCAGTCGTGGGTATTTTCCTCGTCGGTATATTATTGTTCGTTGGTGCTGTGCTGTTCAATCCTGAGACCTCAAATTCGGTACAAGCCCCAGCCTTTATTGGTGGTATGGGTGGCATCATGACTGTAATGGTTATGGTACCTTTTTTATTCGTGGGCTTTGACGTGATTCCGCAGGCAGCAGAAGAAATTAATCTAACCCGTCCAAATATTGGCAAATTTTTGATTGTTTCTATTATCATCGCCGTACTTTGGTATGTGGCTGTCGCTTGGAGTGTGGGTAAGACCTTACCACTGTTACAAGCGCAAGACTCAACATTGGCTACAGCTGACGCGATGACCAACGCTTGGAATGGTAAATGGGCGGGTACTTTACTGGTTATTGGCGGTGTGCTTGGTATTTTATCGAGTTGGAACGCGTTCCTTATCGGTGGTAGCCGCTTGTTATATGCTATGGGCAAAACGCACATGTTGCCACAGTTTTTGTGCAAGCTACACCCTAAGTACAACACCCCAGTCAATGCTATCTTGTTGATCGGTGGTCTGGCGACGCTAGCGCCATTATTTGGTCGCAAGATGCTTGTGTGGATTGTCGATGCTGGCGGCTTTGGTATCGTTATCGCTTATACCTGTGTGGCTCTTTCATTCTTGGTGCTGCGCTACCGCGAGCCTGATATGGTACGTCCGTTTAGAGTACCAGCAGGTAAATTGGTTGGTATTATCACCATTATCCTAAGCCTAGGCATGTTGACGCTCTATCTACCGGGTATGCCATCAGCACTTGTCCCTATCGAGTGGTGGATCTTCCTCGGTTGGACGGTTCTAGGTGCTGCATTGTATGGTTATGCCACGATGAAAAATCCTGGTAAGAGTAAAGAAATCATGGATCATGAGCTGCATGAACTAAAAATTGTGAATCAGCAATGGTTAAAAGACAATCCATATAAAAAATAGCGTTATTGATGTGAGTAAATCCGTTTAACAATAAAAAAACCTAACGTTGAAGCGTAGGTTTTTTTACTTTCTTGAATCATTTCTGAAGCAGCAGGTGTCTTTGAGATATCTGTCGTTTTGGGCTTTTTTTTGCGCAGGTCTACTTTGCTGTTTTTATCTAATGAAAGCTCAGGATTTATATAAAGGGACTCAGAATATCTACTAGTGAGTTTACGGTTAAGTTTAGAGGGTTTCTTTAAGCTTTTGTGGATTCTGCTTATCGCTGCGGCATCTGCTTCGGCCTGCTCTTCTGCTAGCGTTTTATTATGTAAATCTTGGTAGACCGCAATGGTTTCATCTATCATTTCACGCATGGTAAATTTGTTTGTCATTTCAGGACGAGTGACGCTTTCTAGCTGGTTTCTAACGGCTTTGCATAAGGCGTTGGCATTATATTTTTTAACCAGCCCTTGCGGATAAAGCGGTTGTAAAATCTCACTAAAGGCAGCTTGATCCCAGCCAATAACAGGTGTGCCTAAATGAATTGCTTGTAGAGCATTGATACCGATCGATTCAGGCTCGTTCGCCAGCGCCAAAACGATATTGGCCGCTGAGAGCCACTCACGCATGTCATTACGTTTGCTACCGACATAAGTGATACGGTCGGCCAGATCTAGCGCATTGGTACGCTGACGAAAATCTTCATGCACCACATCGTTAACTTTATAGTCTTCGTCCATAATAATGACATGAATGTTGGGGAATTGCTCTTGTAAATTACCCAAAATATCAATGAGCCACTCTTGACCATATTCGTGACCGATGACTGTGGGAAACACCAGCCACTTTTTATGCTCAAGCTCGGGGTATTCAGCAAAGGTATGCCTTAACCAATAGACAGAAGGATTGTGCCGATAGGGATAGCGGCGAGTATCGACCCCGCGATAAATGCGTTTGATGGTTTTGGGATCAGCGTCTTCGCGGCGTAGGCCTTTTTTTAGATAATTGGTGACACTGTCAGATACCGTAATAATGGTGTCGACATCAAGTAAGGCCTTTGAGTACTTATTGATAGGATAAAAACCATACATGGTTGATACCAACTTTGGCATACGTTTGACGCGCGCACGGCGCAACGCTAAATGCAGTATCCATGCAGGTGTGCGTGAGTGGACATGAATGACATCAGGATCATATTTTTCAATCAGTTGGCGCAGGGCTGAAACTTGTAATAATGATAACCAAGACTTTTTATTCATGTGTAGCTGATGATAGTGATTACCGTCACGTTTTAGACGTTTGACCAAATCATTGTCTTCATCCGCACTAGCAACGATGATGGAGGTATGCTCGTTTTTGACCAATGCTCGCCCAAGATGAAAAATACCGCGTTCGGATTCATCATGCTTTAAGGATGACAGCAGGCGCATAACTTTCATAATAACGGGGGTCACTGGTAGATAATAGCAAGCTGCTATTGTCAGTCAAAATTGGTCAAAACTCAACCTTCAAAATAAAAAGATAACGTTGGACAGTGAGTTTTTAGCGACGTTTTTGTAGATGTTCGGCAGTGGGTAGCACTTGTTTTTCACTCAAATACTTCCAATAGCGCTGCGGTAGGTACTGTTTATGCAATCGTGGGTTCTTACGTTCTTTAATATTGACATTGGTAAAGTACCCTTGCCAAAATTTCTGATAACGCTGCTCATCAGGACTATGAATACTGGCAGGATGGCGCAATACGGCATCATCAAGGTCAGTAATGGTTTGTAGTTTAGCTGGATGCGAGGGTGTACTCTGACTTTTGTCATAATAAATGCCATAGCCGCGCGTTATATCATAAATCGCCCAGTGTTGGTCTTGATAGCGCTGGCGAAAATGTTCACCAATCAATGGCAACACGTTAAAATCAGGCGATACACGCGCAAAATAAATATCATCAGTGGTGTGCTCAAAACGCACAAATGCTTCCATACGGTGTTTTTCACGCCCGACAGATTTGACCGTCTGTACCAGTTCAAGTATGTCTAAATGACCAAGATCTTGCATGATGTGCCGACTAGGATAATCAATGGCATACTTGACCACATGAAATAAAGTGGTGCCGATATCGTCTTTCTCCGATAAAAACCCCCATAAGATATTGCGCATACCTGAGCGACCCAATAGCGTGTTCAGCTTGGTTAGCACCCGCTCTGCTTTGTCTTCATCGGTATCAACGCTAACTGTTTGAGCGATCAATGAGGGCACATAACTGTCGTGAGCGGTCAGCTGTAATGCTGGATCATGCTGTAATTTTTGCTCATAAACATAATAAACCGCGCTCAGCCAGCCCTCAAAACTTGGCTGATAGAGCACGATACTGGGCGTTAACTGACCAATAGGATAAGTATAGTTTTGTGCAATTTGAGACATGTTTTATCCTACATGAAGTAGCGAGGTGGCAACTTGCTTTAGAGTGTATTTATTTTAGAGCGTGTCTGTAAGACAGATTCTAAAATAATGCCAACTGTCCACTACGTTGATCTTTAAATTTGGTCTGCGTTTGCGCCAGTACATATTGACGAAAATTATCGCGAGTCAAATGGGCAAGATGCTCATTTTTACCCGTTGTAGCGATAAAGTATTTGGCTCGATTGACCGCTGCGCCCATCTTCTTTAGATGATATAACGTCAGCTGATTAAATTTACGTGCTTTCACTATTTTTTTAGCGGTCTTTGTACCGATACCAGGAATCCGTACAATCATCTCATACGTCGCTGTTTGGATATTGACTGGGAAATGTTCACGATGACGTATTGCCCAAGCCAGTTTTGGGTCACAGTCCAAATCTAGAAAAGGCGACTCAGGCTCAACAATTTCATGCGCGCCAAAACCATAAAAACGCATCAGCCAATCTGCCTGATAGAGACGGTTCTCACGCACCATAGGCACAGGCGTTCCAATCGCTGGCAAGCGGCTGTCAGAGAGCATCGGCACGTAGCCTGAGTAGTAGACGCGTTTAAGATCATATTGCTTATAAAAATGGCTGGATAGCTGAATAACTTGCAAGTCTGTCTCATTACTGGCACCAACGATCATTTGGCTGGTTTGACCTGCTGGTGTAAATTTTGGCGCTTTCTTGTGGGTTTTACGGCTTTCACGAATGGTAATAATCTCTTCTTTCACCGTCTCCATTGGCGCTTTTAATTGCTCATGCGATTTTTCTGGTGCGAGCAAGGCAAGTCCTGACTTGGTCGGAATCTCGATATTTACGCTTAAGCGATCGGCATATAGTCCAGCTTCTAGCAACAATTCTTTCGACGCACCGGGAATCGTTTTTAGATGAATATAACCATTAAAACGCTCACGGGTACGCAGTATTTTGGCAACTTCGACCAGTCGCTCCATCGTGTAATCGCCACTTTTAAAGATGCCTGAACTTAAAAACAACCCTTCAATATAATTACGACGATAAAACTGCATGGTTAAATCGACCACTTCTTCAACGCTAAAAGCGGCGCGCGGCGTGTCATTGCTTTTGCGAGAGGTACAATATGCACAGTCGTAAATACAGTGGTTAGTCAAAAGGATTTTTAGCAGACTGACACAGCGGCCATCTTCAGTGTAGCTATGGCAAATACCAGTTGCTGAAGCATCACCAAGACCACCGCCTTGGTTTTTTCGGGTACCAGCAGAGGAGGAGCAAGAGACATCATATTTAGCCGCATCTGCTAAAATATTGAGCTTGCCCTGTAGTCTTTCATAGTTGATGGTGGCCATAAGCAGGTATTTACCAATGAATTAATGAAAGTCTATTTTAACAAAATTGGTGTTAAAGCATTGTATTTATAGGAAAATTGCGAAAACAACACGACATTGAGTGTCGCTTTTTAGGTGAAGTTCGTTAGTAGTCAATGGTCAGCTATGTCACATTATGTTTCCTACTTATCCAGTCATACCGCTAATAGCTGAGACTAAAAAAGGCCTTGAATGTTCAAGACCTTTTATAAAGAATAATGCTTGTTTACTTTTGCTATTTTAAATTACTGTTGATGTTTTAAAATTGGCTTTATTTTTATTGAACCTGTGCGCGTATGACGACAGTCTGAGCAGCATTGGGATTAAGATTGACTAAATTCCATTTAAGTCCAGAGTAATTCTCTTGAACGACGACAGTATTGCCAACTTGTTGAATGGTCTGATAGCTGTTGCCACCCGTGGTCGCAAGCGTTGGTAACGGACTGTTTAATGATACCAGTCTCACGTTAGCCGGTAAGGAAACCATCGCATTGATATCGTTAACTGGCTGTGCTGTGGTGTTGGTATAAGTCGTATGGTATTCAATCACATCACCTGGTGCGATATGATTGGCAGGCACTGCGACGTCACGTCCAGCGCTATTTTTTAGAATCTTCATGACCTTGGTTTGCGCGTTGACAATATCAGGCGTACTAAACGTTGGTGTGAGTTGTAGAGCGTCTAAAGAAGTCGTGGTGATTATCTGCTGATTGGTAATAGGCTGACTGTTTACCACAGTCGCCGCTGTTGTATTGATGACTGGTAACTGAGTAGCCGTGGCAACAGGTAATACTTGCGTCACCGTATTGATTGGTGTGGTAATAACATCGACCTTGGTGACTTGGTTGGTCATCTGATTGGTCACAGGGACGCTGGTGACTGTAGTGCTGCCTTGCGTAATGACCGTATTATTAATGCCACCTTGGCGGACGACATAACGTGGAACCGTGGTGACTTGAGTTACCGCATAAGGCATACCGTCTTGCATGGTAATGCCGTTTGGTGTCGAAGTGATGGTTGCTGTTTTGCCATCAGAGTATTGCTCAACGACAGTCGTGCTACCGCCAGCAGATGAGTTGATAGTGATTTCGGGCGCGGCATAGGCTGAAGTGGCAGCAAGCACTGTGCCTGCTAGCATTGCAGACAAAGCGGTGGTGAGTGATGTTTTTTGGACAATCGTTTGTTTAGCAGTAATAGTTGGTGTATCAAAATGCATAACCATAAAAGACTCCTTTAAATAACAGTAAATGAAACAGAAATAAATAACGTTTAGACAAGAAAAACCCCCGCTAAATGACACAACAAAGCATGTCAAATAACAAGGGTATCGGTACTGATAAGAGGCAATACTGGCTACTATCGTCAAAGCATTGGTGGATGATTTTGACTGTATTCAGCCATCATTATTTTCCGTCCGATGCCGAGCCAAATGGTACAGCAATCTATATGCAAGCAATTATGCGCTAAAACAAATCGAGTAGAAAAGCAGCATTGTGTAACTACTATTCTAAAAATAACAATGGTTTGCCTTGTTTTCTTGATTGATTGTCTAAGTTAATGGCAATTCTATTAACCGTAATATCAGAGAATCTTAGCGGAATGTAATAGGAAGCCATTCAAATTAATCGTATATGACTTTCATAACTTCGTATTCGACCACGCCTTTAGGGGTCTCTATACGTGCTTCGTCGCCTTCGACTTTACCGATGAGACCACGCGCGATTGGCGAGTTGACTGAGATTTTACCCGCTTTAAAATCGGCTTCATCGTCACCAACGATTTTGTACTGTTTTTCTTCTTCGGTGTCCATGTTTTCAATAACGACGGTCACACCAAATACCACACGGCCTTCTTTTGGCAACGTGGCAGGATCGATGACTTGTGCACCACCAAGTTTGGCTTCGATATCACGGATACGTGCTTCACAAAAACCTTGTTGCTCACGCGCTGCATGATATTCAGCGTTTTCTTTTAAATCGCCGTGTTCACGCGCTTCAGCGATAGAAGCGGTGATGCGTGGACGGTCGACACTTTTTAACTGTTTTAATTCGGCTTCTAAAGCCGCATGTCCTTGCGGAGTCATGGGATAACGTTGCATGTTTTTTCCTTAAACCAATAACACCACACCATCTCATAAGGAGATGGTGCCAATGTTGTTGCAATGAGTATGAAATATAAAAAGACTGAGGTTCAGATGAGGTCACCATTAAACGGATTGTCATGTATGAGTGTGTCTATTCTTAAAATTAGACACACCGAACCTTACGTAATAAAAAGCATAGTCGCCGTTCAGCCACTATGCTTTTGGGTCTATCTTTACAAAGATATTGTTTTTTTAAAGCACGATTGTCATATAAAAACCAATAACAAGGGTCGTATCAGCTTTTATATAAGTCTGACAGTTATGCCTAATCTACTGAAATTATTCAGCCACGTCAATAGTCTTTGCTTGTTCATGTAAATCTTGCAATTTATAAACTTCAAATGGCAAGTCAATCGCATAAGATTTACAGATTGCATCTGCCGCCCCTAAAGTGGTGACATAAAATACTTTGCCTTGCAGTGCGCTACGGCGGATAGAGAATGAATCCTCTTGTGCCTGCTTGCCTTCGGTTGTATTAATAATAAGGTCGATTTTGCCGTTTTTCAAGGCGTCGACGATATGAGGGCGGCCTTCGGTGACTTTGTTGATTTGCTTGCATTCAATGCCAGCATCGCTCAGCACTTTTTTCGTGCCAGTCGTTGAGACTATCTTAAAACCAAAGTCTGCCAGCTGACGAGCGATTGGAGCGATTTGCGCTTTGTCACTGTCACGAACAGAAATAAAGACCGTTTTGGTTTCGCCTTCAGTCGGTAGACCTGGCAGACGTTCGTTACTGCCGATGATGGCTTTATAGAATGCTTCGCCAAAGGTTTTGCCCACACCCATCACTTCGCCTGTTGATTTCATCTCAGGACTCAAAATTGGATCAACACCAGGGAACTTGGCAAATGGGAAAACTGCTTCTTTGACTGCGAAAAATGCAGGAACAATTTCATTCGTAAAACCTTGGTCTTTAAGCGACGTGCCAGCCATACAGCGAGCAGCAACCTGCGCTAATGACGTGCCAATACATTTAGAGACAAACGGCACTGTACGTGCGGCACGTGGGTTCACTTCTAAAATGTACACCGTTTCGCCTTTTACTGCGAACTGGACGTTCATCAGACCAATAACACCCAGCTCTTTTGCCATGGCGACGGTTTGCGCACGCATCACATCACATAGTTCTTTAGATAGTGAGTATGGCGGTAGCGAACATGCTGAGTCACCTGAGTGGACGCCAGCTTGTTCGATATGCTGCATGATACCGCCGATGACGACGTCTGTGCCGTCACATACACAGTCCACATCGACTTCGATGGCATCATCCAAGAAACGATCTAGTAATACAGGCGCTTCATTTGACGCTTGCACGGCAGTGCGCAGATAATGTCTTAGCTCATCTTCGTTATAGACGATTTCCATAGCGCGGCCGCCTAGAACATAAGAGGGGCGTACCACCAATGGATAACCGACGTCTTTTGCTTTAACCAAACCATCTTCTAAGCTAGTCGCCAAAGCATTGGTTGGTTGAACAAGGTCTAATTGTTGAATCATATGCTGGAAGCGTTCGCGGTCTTCAGCGCGGTCAATCGCATCAGGGCTAGTACCAATGATTTTGACACCAGCGGCTTCAAGGGCGCGGGCAAGTTTCAATGGCGTTTGACCACCAAACTGAACAATCACACCGTCAGGATTTTCGATACGGACAATTTCTAGGACGTCTTCTAAGGTAATTGGCTCAAAGTATAGACGGTCAGACGTGTCATAATCGGTTGAAACCGTTTCAGGGTTACAGTTGACCATGATGGTCTCATAACCGTCTTCGCGCATGGCAAGAGCCGCGTGTACACAGCAGTAATCAAACTCGATACCTTGACCAATACGGTTAGGACCACCACCAATGACCATGATCTTCTTGTTATTGGTTGGATTGGCTTCACATTCACTATCGTACGTCGAATACATATAAGCGGTGCTGGTCGCAAATTCTGCTGCACACGTATCCACACGCTTATAGACTGGATAAACGTTTAAATCCCAACGTTTTTCGCGCAATTGCTTTTGTGAGACACCAAGCAATTTAGCAAGACGCAAATCTGACAATCCTTTACGTTTAAAGCTACGTAGATTTTTCTCGTTCAGTTCACCAAAACCAAGAGATTTTACAGTGGCTTCTGTTTTGACGATGTCTTCAATTTGCACCAAAAACCATGGGTCAATCTTAGTGAAGTTAAACACCTCATCGACGCTCATGCCGACACGGAAAGCATCCGCAATATAATAAATGCGTTCAGGCGTTGGGATGGTCAAGCGATTGATAATTTCGCTACGTGCTTTATCAGTTGGCACTTTTGATAAGTCGATTTGCTCATCAAAACCATCATTACCTGTTTCCATACCACGTAAGGCTTTTTGCATAGATTCTTGAAAGTTACGACCAATCGCCATGACTTCACCAACCGATTTCATTTGGGTTGATAACACACTATCGGCTTGCGCGAATTTTTCAAAGTTAAAACGTGGAATCTTAGTGACAACATAGTCGAGTGCAGGCTCAAAGCTCGCTGGTGTTTTGCCACCAGTGATATCGTTTTGTAATTCATCTAGCGTATAACCAATGGCTAGTTTCGCTGCGATTTTGGCAATCGGGAAGCCCGTGGCTTTTGACGCCAATGCCGATGAACGTGATACGCGTGGATTCATCTCGATGACAACCATACGACCTGTGTCAGGGTTGATACCGAACTGGACGTTTGAGCCACCCGTTTCAACGCCAATTTCACGCAGTACTGCCAAAGAGGCATTACGCATGATTTGGTATTCTTTGTCAGTCAAGGTCTGTGCTGGTGCGACCGTAATTGAGTCGCCTGTATGCACGCCCATTGGATCAAAGTTTTCAATCGCGCAGATGATGATGCAGTTGTCGTTTTTGTCACGAACCACTTCCATCTCATACTCTTTCCAACCGATTAACGACTCATCGATCAGCAACTGATGGTTTGGTGATAGGTCAAAACCGCGCTCACAAATTTCGATGAACTCATCACGGTTGTAAGCGATACCACCACCTGAACCGCCCATGGTGAATGACGGACGGATGATACACGGATAGCCCATTTTTTCTTGGGTGGCAAAGGCTTCTTCCATGGTTTCAGCGGTTTCAGCGCGAGGACATTCAAGGCCGATACGCTTCATGGCTTTATCAAACAAGTTGCGATCTTCTGCCATTTCGATCGAGTCTTTGGTCGCGCCAATCAACTCACAATTGTACTTGGTCAATACACCGTGCTTGTCTAGATCTAGCGCACAGTTGAGAGCGGTCTGTCCGCCCATCGTTGGTAAGATCGCATCCGGACGTTCCTTGGCAATGATTTGCTCAACCGTCTGCCACGTAATTGGCTCGATATAGGTCGCATCAGCCATGACAGGGTCGGTCATAATGGTCGCAGGGTTTGAGTTGACCAAGATGACACGGTAGCCTTCTTCTTTTAGTGCTTTACAAGCCTGTGCGCCTGAATAGTCAAATTCACACGCTTGACCGATAACGATAGGGCCTGCGCCAATGATAAGAATGCTTTTTATGTCGGTACGTTTTGGCATAATATTTTTAAGTCCTATTTTGGCGGTTTGAGATTTATAAAGTATTTAGTAATATGTTTGATTTTTACGGTACTATGTTTTTGATCCTAAAATCGTCACATATTTACAGATGGTCTGTTTGATAGTATTCAGCGTGCAAGCCTACATTTCTTTTCAGAGTCACCTACAGCGCCACCGAGAAACAAAAACTTCACAGAGGCAGAATCAAAAATAGAATTATCTACTCTGACCGGCTGACCTACTAAAATCAATAAGTCTTTATAGCGTTCATCTACAATCATTTTTTGAAATATCAAAGCATCTTTCTTTGTGAGAAGAGCCAGTGCAGGAGAAGCTGATAAATCTTCCTCATCAAACTCAATCGCATTTGGAGAGTTATAAAAAATATCAGCGATAGAAATTAGTAAATCTAGTTTGTCTAAATATAAATCAATATATTCAGGGTTCTTAGCTACTAAATCTTCAATCATATCACTAGAAAGATCATAAAAAGCCTTTCTATCAATATTATCGAAAACGCACTGCTTTTCTTCTTTTGAGCTAATATCATCAGATAATAGAGCATTAACAAACTTAGGATCGTTTATTGCTCTGATAGAAAAATCAGCAAGTCTAATTTTTTCTGCTAATAGTTCTTTTTTATTTTCAAAGCTCAGTTCTTGCCTGCTTGATAAGTTGGAATTAGGTGCGGCTAATTGCTGCTGATTTTGTAAGTTAAGATTGTCCACGGCTGCTTTAGTCGTAGTGCATGAGGCCAAACCAACAGCTAATATTCCAATCAAAAAACTACTTTTAATAGATTTGCTCACGATTTAGACTGTCCCATCATCTCAGCAAACTTATCAAATAATGGCGCACAGTCATGAGGGCCTGGGCTGGCTTCTGGGTGACCTTGGAAGCTAAATACTGGCTTATTGGTCAGCTCGATGCCTTGGTTAGTACCGTCAAATAATGAACGATGAGTAGATTTCACGTTGTCTGGCAACGTGTCTTCATCAACCGCGAAGCCGTGGTTTTGACTGGTGATCATCACTGTGCCAGTCGCCAAATCTTGTACGGGATGGTTGGCACCATGATGACCGGTTTTCATCTTGATAGTATTGGCACCGCTGGCAAGACCAATTAACTGGTGACCTAAACAAATACCAAACGTTGGAATATTTGTTTCTTCGATAATGTGACGTACCGCATCGATAGCATAGTCACAAGCCGCAGGATCGCCAGGGCCGTTTGATAAGAAAATACCGTCTGGATTCATTGCTAGCACGTCAGCGATAGGAGTTTGCGCTGGTACGACCGTCACATGACAACCACGGTCGACTAGCATACGCAGGATATTGGTTTTGCTACCAAAGTCATAAGCGACAACATTATATTTAGAGTCGATATGAGTACCCAGCTGCTTAAAGAAGCCACCCGTACCGCTGTCATGGCTACCTTCTACATCACGATTGAGTAGGGTGTCTGATAGATCCCATGTGCCCGCTGTCCATTCAAAGCTCTCTGTCGTGCAACACTCTTTTGCCAAATCCATGCCTTCGAGACCAGCAAATTCTTGTGCGAGTTTGATAGCTTGTTGCTCATCATCAGTGCTAATCGTTTCACCGTTTGAGGCAGTAAAAATACAGCCGTTTTGAGCACCTTTATCACGTAATAGACGAGTCAATTGACGCGTGTCAATCTCAGCGATAGCAACGGTATCATTGCGCCCTAGATAATCTGCAAGTGATTCAGAATTACGGAAATTTGAGGTAACTAAAGTTGCGTCACGGATGATGAGGCCATCTGCCCACACTTTGTGGCCGTTGCCGGACTCCGTATCTTCAGCGTTGGTTCCTGTATTACCAATGTGCGGATAGGTGAGGGTCACGAGCTGGCGCGCATAACTTGGATCGGTTAGAATTTCTTGATACCCTGTCATGGCTGTATTAAATACCACTTCACCAACACGATGACCTTCGCTACCGATACTGACACCGCGAAAAATCGTACCGTCTGCTAGTGCTAAAATTGCTTGTGTTTCTGCCGATGAATTCAAGGGTTGCCTCCGCTGTTATTGGTGAGTGCCATTATTATTTAGGATAAGATTTCGGCTTCATATTGCTTTTCATTATTGCTGCCAAATAAACATAAAAACGCAAAGCCAAAATTTTTCCACAAAAAAGCGAGAAGACATTATTGATGAAAACTACAAGACCCACTAGATAGTGAATAGGTAGTAAATTGCATCATGTCCGCTCGCTTTGGCACAGATTTTGCGCATTATACTAGAGTTTTGCGTTAAGGGCTAGCACCTTAACGGCAAAGAAGATTAATAAGAATCAAAGACGTTGATCTATGAAAAATATCATCAACGTCTTAAAAACTATAATGAGCTGATAACCCATAATAATCTGGGGATAAATTGGTTGCGATGTGCAGCTGGTCATTATGATAACTTTTCGTTAAATACATACTACTGGCAATGCCTAACGCTGCTCCTGCTACCACATCGGCAGTATCGTGTTCATCTGCTTCGACACGACTATAGGCAACAAAACCTGCACCAATATAAGCAGGAATGCTATATTCTAGTCCATAGCGTTTATGAATGAAGCTAGCGCCTTGAAAAGCTCTTGAGGTATGACCGGAGGGAAAAGAGTTATCATCACTACCATTAGGTCGCTCTTTATCAACTACTGATTTCAAAGCATAAGTAGCGGCAACATTGGTCGCAAATGAATAGTAAAATTGCTGCCGTCCCTCTTTATCGTCCATATAATAAGTGCTACCGTAAGCAGCTGCAGGTATGGCAAAGGATAGTATGTCTCCTGCTTTGGCAATATCAGAGCTGTTGCCCGCATGAGTAGGGGTAGTGACAATAATGCTACTTGATAACAATATAAAAGTAGCTGTATATTTTTTACTGATCATTGCGGCGAGCCTAAATAGGGTTTATTGGCGGCATTATACTACAAAGTTTTTATCAGTCTTTATGACTATCAAGCTTTACCTCAAATTTCTTTATAAAACGATTTCTACGACAGATTGTCTTTTATAAAATATAACGACTAAGGATGGATTATGATTTATCAGTATTTAGACAAAACGCCTGAGTTTGCTGTACCATTTAACGGTTGGGTGGCTGATTCAGCACGCGTGATAGGCGACGTATATTTGGGTCATCAAGCCAGCGTTTGGTTTGGCGCGGTAATTCGCGGAGATGTGAGTCACATTCATATCGGTGATTATAGTAATGTACAAGAAAACAGCGTGATTCATACCGATGCTGGCATTGAAGTAAAAATTGGCAACTATGTCACCATCGGTCATTTAGCAATGTTACATGGCTGTGAAATTGGTGATAATAGTTTGATTGGTATTGGGGCGGTAGTATTGAATAATGCCAAAATCGGTAAAAACTGTATTATTGGTGCCAAGGCATTGGTTACTGAAGGCAAAGAGATTCCCGATAACTCATTAGTGATGGGCGCACCAGCAAAAGTGGTTAAGACACTGACGGATGAGCAAGCGGCTATGCTAAAACTGTCAGCGCTGCATTATGCAGAGCATTGTCAGAGTTTTAAAAAGGGCTTGAAAGAAATGACAATGCCAGACTAAATTTAACGATAAGTGAATAATAGAGTCATAAGTTCTAGTGTATCTCTTTTATCTTGAACGGCTTATATTCTATTTATGTTTTTGATCTTATTCTTATATAATTGGCCTTTATGCCATCAACATCATCACCAGCCAAATAATGGCAAAAATGACGATGCCAATAACCAGTCCGCGAAAAATATCATGGCGTACAGAATAGTCACTTAGGTAAGCGCTCTGATTGCTCGTTTCGTTGATATTTAACGCATTAACACTTTCAGCGCCAGCGGATTTACCAACGATGAACCCCATTAATGCCCCAAGTATCAACATAAAAGGGGTGAAGAGCCAGAAAACGTCGCCATTGCCATGACCGAATATTGAACGAATGACCACAATGGCTAAGTCTATCAGTAGGCCACCAACGCCATACATTAGCCCGTTCAAGAGCGCATACATCAGACGATCTAAGAATGACTGATCGCTGTTCCCTGACTTGCGCTGCCGAATTTCTCTAGTTGAGCGAGCAGGTCTACGTGGTCTGTTAGGTGGGTCAAGTTTATCATTCGGTGATTTCATAGCGTTCTCTAAATTTTTTAAATGGACTATGAAAATGGACTATGAAAATGGACTATGAAAATTAAGTTACCATAATTTTATTTGGTAAACAGTAACGTTCTCGCAAGCTTATTCATCAAGTTTTTTATGCATACATTCATTTATATCAAAAATTATATCCCTCAAAAAACAACAATAAGGTTTTACTATGCAGGCGACTCAAACACAGAATGATCAAAAAGAATTGGCGTTATTTGATTTAGACCATACCTTACTCGATGTCGATAGCGACTATCTGTGGGGCGAATATATCGTCAAGCATGAACTCGTTGACGAAGCTGAATATCGCACGGCCAACCAAAAGTTTTATCAAGATTATATCGAAGGCACGCTTGATGCAACTGAGTACAATGAATTTGTCGCTCAGTTTTTGAGTAGTCTACCGATGGACAGATTGCATGAGCTGCGAGAAGATTATATCAAAAGTGAAATCGAGCCACACATTCGCCCAAAAGCAATGGAAGTGCTGTGTCAGCATATTGAGCAGGGTCATGAAGTGGTAATCATTTCTGCGACCAATGACTTTGTGGTTTCTGCCATTGCCAAACGGTTTGGTATTGAAGACGCCAATGTTTTATCGACACCGCTTGAGATAAAGGATGAACGCTATACTGGTAAATTAATGGATAAGCCAAACTTCCAAGAAGGCAAGATTTATCATCTTAATAAATGGCTTGATAAGCAGCAAGCAGCAGGCCTTACGTTTGAAAAAACCTATGCATATTCAGACTCCAAAAACGACATTCCACTGCTTGAGTGGGCAGATGTCGCTATTTGTGTCTCACCTGATGACGCACTACATGCCCATGCACTCGCGCATCGCTGGGCAGTAGAAGATTGGTCAATTTAGTTTGCTTAGTGTATGGTCAACCGTAATTAGCCAACCATTTAACGTCAATCTCCTTTAAAATAGCACCTTATTGGTTATACACTCGCTGTTCAAGAAAACAGGCATTATTCAAAAAAATAGGAAAATTTATGGAAATCAATTCGTATCAAGAAAAAATCAAAGACTTGTCTGAACGTGGGCAGGACTTGCGGAGGTATCTTTGACTTCGATGGTAAGCAAGAGCGCTTAGAAGAAGTCAATTTAGAACTAGAGAACCCCGAGCTATGGAATGACCCAGAGCGTGCGACCAAGATCAACAAAGAAAAAAGTCATCTCGATGGTGTCATCGATGTCGTAGTCTCACTTGAAACCACATTAGCAGATGCATCTGCAATGCTAGAGTTGGCGGTAGAAGAAGACGATGAGTCACTGCTTGCCGACGTACAGAGCGAGCTGGATAATGCGGAAAAACGCGTTGCTGATTTAGAATTCCGCCGCATGTTCAGTGGTGAGATGGACCCGAACAATTGCTATTTGGATATTCAGTCGGGCAGTGGTGGTACGGAAGCACAAGATTGGGCAGAAATGCTACTGCGTATGTATACACGCTGGGCTGAGGCTCATGACTTCAAGGTTGATGTGATCGAAGTCTCCGCTGGCGGTGTCGCTGGGATTAAATCAGCGACGATTGAGATTAAGGGCGATTATGCTTTTGGTTGGCTTCGTACCGAGATTGGCGTGCATCGTCTGGTACGCAAATCACCGTTTGATAGTAATAATGGACGTCATACGTCATTTGCTGCGGTGTTTGTCTCGCCTGAAATCGATGATAATGTCGAGATTGACATCAATCCTGCGGATTTACGCATTGATACGTATCGCTCATCGGGGGCAGGTGGTCAGCACGTTAATACCACTGACTCTGCCGTGCGTATTACTCATGAGCCAAGTGGGGTGGTTGTGACGTGTCAGAATGAACGCAGCCAGCATGGCAACAAAGCCACTGCCATGAAAATGCTGCGCGCCAAGCTTTATGAGCTTGAGATGCAAAAGCGCATGGAAAAACAGCAAGCGGTCGAAGATGGCAAATCTGACGTTGGCTGGGGCAGTCAAATTCGCTCTTACGTACTGGATGACTCACGTATCAAGGATCTGCGCACAGGCGTTGAAACCTTTAACACCGGTGCTGTGTTAGATGGTGACCTCGATCAATTTATCGAAGCGAGTCTAAAAGCAGGTCTGTAAAATACCTTTGAAATATTACCTAAAATCTTATTAAGGAACCATTATGCCAAGCGTTAACAATTATTTTGATAATAAAGTCACTTCTATCGCCTTTCAAACGGCAACCAAGCCTGCCACCGTTGGTGTGATGGAAGTTGGTGAGTACGAATTTGGCACCAGTGAGTTTGAAACCATGAGTGTAGTCAGCGGCGCATTGACGGTCAAGCTACCAGAAAGTGATGAATGGCAAACTTTTAATGCTGGCGAGCAGTTTACCGTTGAAGCCAATAAAAAGTTTCAGGTAAAAGTAGAAGTCGAAACGGCTTATTTATGTGTGTATGGCAAATAATATTTGTTGAGTTAAAGCTACATTTATATGACTAATGTTGTCTTAAAACAACCAACGCCAAGTGTTTAACGCTTGGCGTTTTTTTTATGGTCATTTTAAAAGAAGTGGGTTCCCAATACTATAAGTTGTGACGATACTGAACCATATCAGTCAAGCTCGCAATTTTGTCATAAAGTTGGCGCGCGTCGGTGTTGCCTTCTTGCGTCGTCCAGTAAACACGGTTGCAGTCTTTCTCATTGGCAAATGCATAGACCTGCTCAATCAAAGCACGTCCTACGCCTTGACCGCGCACAGTTTCACTAACGTATAAGTCTTCTAAATAACAACATTCTGTGGTATTCCATGTATTGGGATGCAGCACTACATGGGTAATACCTACCAAAATATCATCTTTCCACGCCCCAAATCCATAGATAGCCACGTCGTCATTAAGCATATTGCGCCACGTCGTCTCCGTTGTAGTTGACGGCAAACTGGTCTTATAAAACGTCAGATAGTTTTGCCATAAGTGTAACCAAAGGTCGTAATCAGTGATAGCTAGCGGTTTTATTTTTACAGATGAATGGTTCATTTTATTTTAATAAACTTAAGTCGTGAGTAGTGCTAAATTATGCCTTAAAAGCCCATAACCTAAAACCCTTGTATCAATTTTATTTTACACAGGATTACACTTTATCCGTGGCAAATAAACAGCAAAATTTACCATAGTTCATTATGCTAAAACGATTCATTTATCAGACGAGTCTTCTTATGGACAAAGAAAATCAGCAAAACCCTATTCAAGATGTGCGTCATGATTATGAACACTTAGCTGGTTTGGCAAATCTGCGCTATGTGAGCGACAATGAACCGGGATATGGACGCAGACGTTGGGGTCGCGGGTTTACTTATCGAGATGCAACTGGCAAAACGGTAAAAGACAAAGCATTGCGTAAGCGATTTGATGCTTTGGTGATACCGCCAATGTGGTCAGAGGTTTGGATATGCCAAGATAATAAGGGCCATCTGCAATCAACAGGGCGTGATGACAAAGCACGTAAACAGTACTTGTACCATCCCGAGTGGGATCGCGTCCGCGACCAAGCTAAGTTTGACGCCATGATTGGCTTTGCAGAAGCGTTACCAAACTTGCGCGCTCAAGTCGAAAAAGACTTGGAGGCAACGCCTTTATCACGAGCCAATGTCCTCGCAGCCGTGGTCAAATTGTTAGAGACGACTTTGATTCGTATCGGCAATAGCCGTTATGCTAAATTGAACAAAAGCTATGGTTTGAGTACGTTAAGAAGCAAGCATGTGAGCGAAATAGACAACGGTCTGGCGTTTGACTTCGTTGGTAAAAGCTCAAAAGAGCATCATATTGAGCTACAAGACGAGCGCTTGATACAGATTGTGCAAGCCTGTTCTGAATTGCCTGGTTATCAGATTTTTAAATATTTGGATGACAATGGTGTCAAGCAAGTCGTTGATAGTGCCGATATCAATGAGTATCTACGAACCCATACTTGCGTTAGTGGCAGCAATGGTCAACTGTATAGTGCAAAAGATTTTCGTACATGGATGGCCAGTGTCCTCGCAGCCAGTCATTTGTATGATGCGCTTGATACAGCAGAGGGTAAAAATGTATTAGCCAGTGAGCCTGAAAGCTCTGATCGCCAGCAGTTGGTCACGGATATGGTTAAAGCAGTGGCAGAAGCACTGGGTAATACTCCTGCTGTTTGCCGTTCTTCTTATATTAATCCTATTATTATTGAGCAATTCTTAGCGGATCAGTTTTTTGAGTCTTACAAACAAGCCCGCCGTGGACGTACCAAGAAATATCAAAGTTGTGAAGAAAAGGCATTGCTTGGATTTTTGAACAAAGTAGAAAAGTAATAAAGTAATAATTAACAGAATGCAGGCATAAGCCGTCATCGTTTAAATGCGAAGTTAGATGTCGTCCAATACGATCCAGTATTTTTTAAACGTATTATCGCTGAGGATATTGCTATTTTAGCGTAACCGATACGATAGATTTTTCAGGTCTAAAGTAATTTCCCATAACGGACGTTATGGGAACAGTCAGGGTTTTTTGGGGTTCTTTACTGCCCATTCTAGACGGTAAAAAGGTAGTAATTTAACATCATTATGGCAACATGTTCCTACAACGTTTCTTATGGCAAATGAATGCTAAAGTACTCAAAATATGTTAATTATTCATCAACACTAAACTTCATATAACTGTCAATTTTTTTACCTTCGAGACTGTCTAGTATTTGTCTTATACGATCACTATCATATTGATTAGCATACTTATTCTGTTTTCTTAAATAATGCATAAACTCTTCTGGTAACGACACCTTATAATTTTTTACTAGATGAGGAATTATCATCGTCCAGAGATAGCAACCATCAGTAAAAACTTTAGTTGGCACAGTAACTTTACTATCAATGATATCTAGCTCAGGCGATAGAAATTCTATTACTTCTATGCCATTTATCAAATATGTATAAACAGTATCTGCATCAGTATTTGGGTGTCACTCCTCTTCTAATCCCTCAGCGTACTTTCTGATACACTACTATAATTTTAATAGAGAGTTAAGCATATGACTAAACTACAAATAGTTACTTTAGGGGCATGGTTGCTGTCTATACCTTATTACTTTATTAGTCAGCAATTAACACAGGATATGATCGCACCTATCCGTATTGACCTACTGGCTATCTGTACACTATTAGCAGCATTAACATTAGCTACCTTGATTCAGTGGTTAGTTAGGCAATATAAGTTACGATCAAATTAGCACTGCTTATAAAATAATCCGGTGGTGTTCTAAAAAGCATGCTGACATCAGACATAGCCATAATTGACACAAAAGAAGAATACCAAATCAAATATTTTAAAGTAATTATCGAGAAAAAATGGGCATAACCTAAATAGTCACAAGCTACGTTTCTACACCAAGGCTGAATGGAGAATTATTTTAAATAGAGCTAAGAGATTTAGGTAGTTACTAAGTTTTCAATACACCAATCCCATACCGCATCCACATTCTTCCTAGATGCAGTCACTCGTTTTCGGACAAGATAATAATCTGGTTCTACGATTAAATCCGACTCACTAACTTGAATCAATCGACCCGCCGATAAGTCTGCTTGTACAAAAGCCTGACAGGCAATCGCAACTCCTTGACCAGCCAAAGCAGCATCTAAAGCGAGCGCAGTTTGGTTAAATACTGCGCCCGGTAATTTACCTGTGATCCCAAAGAAGCGTGGCCAATGATTGTGCGAGTCGTGCAGTAGTGGCATATCACGCAAGTACTTAAGTGACATAGGAAGTGTTCTGTCACCGATAAGATGAGGGCTGGCAACTGGCACAAGTTTTTGTTTAAACAGTAGCCGCGTCTCAAACGATGTAGGGAATGGTGGATGAGTAAGACGTACAGCAATATCCACTTGATCACGATCAAAGTCTGCAATGGATTCGGTCGCTACCGTGCGCAAATCAATATGAGGAACTGCGGTCGTTAAGACAGACAGTTGAGGCAACAAGATTTTAGTGGCAAACGCAGGTGTCACGCTGATAGTAACAGTTTCAGGCTCTTTAAGTAGTTGTACTGTTGCCTGGTCTATCGTGTCAAAAGCCTTCGTGATTTCTGCAAAATATACGCTTCCTTTACTGGTAAGTGCAACGCCTCTGGGTAACCTCTGAAATAAAGAAAAACCAATATATTCTTCTAATATGCGAACTTGCTGAGCAACTGCCCCTTGGGTCACAAAAAGCTCATCAGCTGCTGCACGAAAACTTAGCTTACGACCAGCAGCTTCAAATGCACGTAAGGCATTTAGCGGCGGCAGAGAACGATAATGACGTGACATAGTAATCCTTTATACAATAGATTTTCTATAGTCTAACACCTTTTAATATCATGCAAGGCATTCACCTTCATTAGCTATAATGAATAAATGATAGCTAATGAAGTAGAGAGTGACTGTAGAAAAACTCATTTCTATTACACCAGTAGATCAAACAGAGATGCTACTCCAGCTCATAAACTTCTTCAACATAGTTGTCGTACAGCCATACTTTCATCTATGAGCCAAATAAGGCTTAGGTAACATAGGTTCTATGCTTACTAATTAGATACCTATTGATGAGGGTTTGTTCTACTTCACAAGTGAGGCAAATCGCCGTCTAGCTACTTAGATAGCTTTCGAGTTTTTAAGGTGGCTTTTATGTTTAGAGTATATGCAGCGCTCATTTTACTGGGTGTGATTTGGGGGTCAAATTTCATTTTTATGAAGTGGGCTACAGAATTAATTTCGCCCGCTCAAACTGTGTTTTTACGAGTATTATTTGGTTTTTTGCCGTTGGCACTAATCGCATGGCGTAGTAAGGTCATTACTCGTAAACAGTTGCCTCACATACCACACTTTATAGTGATGTCAGTGCTCGCAACTTCCTTTTATTACTATGGGTTTGTTGCAGGCACTGCATTATTACCCAGTAGTATCGCAGGATTATTGAGCGGTTCAATTCCCATTTTTACTTTTTTAGGTGCTGCGTTATTTTTGCCAGAAGAGCGACCAACTAAGCGAATGGCTCTAGGCGTTGCTTTAGGGTTTGCTGGCATTGTATTAAGTGCACGACCTTGGCAAGGGGCAATGGGTGTTTCTCTCATAGGCGTATTATGGATGTTAGCAGGATCTCTGAGTGTCGGTGCATCATTTGTATATGCACGTCGTTTTTTATCTCCTTTGAAACTACCGCCACTTGCGTTGGCAACTTGGCAGACGGGTATAGCCGTCATAACGCTGTCAGTACTGATCGATTTTGAGGGTATTACTAAGATAGCAACGAACACTCAGGCAATGTGGGGAACAGTACTTGGACTTGGCTTATTAGGAACAGGGGCAGCTTATCTAATCTATTATTTTATTATTGAAAGGTTAGGTTCTGTGAAAGCTGCTGGTGCTACTTATATTGCACCAATCGTTGCTGTTATTATTGGTGCTATAGTTGGAGAGGATATCACCAGTTTAGAGATCATAGCCTTAATATCAATTATCGGTGGCGTTCTATTAATTCAAACTGGTAGAAGGGCTTCAGTTTAGGTTATATTTTTTTAGACGCACTTCTCACTCATACTCAAAAGGATATATTTATGCCACATTTAACCATTCAAGCGACACCTAATGTCAGCATTACTCATAAAGAATCATTACTTAAATCTTTGAATAAGGTGCTTTGGGATAGTGGGCATTTTGGTAAGCCAACAGATATTAAAGCCCGTATGATACCTATCGATACGTTTTTAGTGGGCCTTGAAGATGACGAGCAAACAAACGGCTTTATTTATGCAAATCTAAAAATAATGACAGGCCGTAGTTTGGACATTCGTAATCAGCTGGCAGAACTGTTAATCACAACCATAGAAGTGGAGTTAAGTGAGAAACAATCCGAACGAGTTGCCTTGCAAATATGTGTGGAAGTAGAGAACGGCAGCGGGGTTTATCATAAAAAATAATAAAACTTTATCTCAGAAAAATGCTATCCAAGGTATGTTCTCAATCCAAACGATAATGTATAGATGGGCCAAGAACGTCTGAATGTCTGATTAATAGTTCAATATTATTTATACTGTTTATCTCGTTTTACTGTAATTTATATTATTTTTATTCCCAATTTTAAAATTGGGAATATGTCCTAGATATAATTCTTTTTTTCGGTGGGGATGTTAGACGATGAGCTATGCTGAATAAACTGTAGAAATTAACATGAAGGGCACTAATCAGACAGTTTGATCATAATGACTCAGGATATCGATTTTATCGTCGTTAAGTACATATTTATCATAAGCTGTTCAATGCCTGTATAGCGCACCGAATATGTAATCCTATACTAAACGTTATGGTAAGTAACTTTGGATATAGGAAGTCAGTTTTCACTGGTTCTATTGATGTATACCTCAACGGAACCAACTATTTCGCCCTTAGAACTTATTAATAGACCACTTAAAATAGACCGCTATAATGAAACCACTTATATTGGAGCATGTTTGATGACTCAATCAGATATATTGAAGTTTTTTACAACCGTCAAACAATACCAAAGGGTTGGGATTTAAGTTATTTACTCAGGTATTTCAAAACTTTTACCGTCAGGCTACCGGACATAATCTACCAAGTGTTTTTGTCCGTGATTGATAGCACAGGTCGCTATTACAGGGAGGCAGAATGCTACAATAGCGTTTTTTCACCATTTGATAAATTGACAATGATAAAAGCAAAATATGCGTTAGGTTCAGCATGGATGATTGTGGCGGCATTTTTATTTGCCTTAATGAGCATTTTGGTAAAAAATGCTGGCACACAGCTTGATATGAATCCTTACGAGTTGGCGTTTTGGCGCTCGGTTTTGCCTGCCTTGATAATTTTTTGTGGGACGCTCGTGCGTCGTCAAACCCTTAAAACCCCATTTTTTTGGGGACACATGAAGCGTAGCGTCGCAGGAACAACCGCTTTATTACTGGCTTTTTATGGGTTAAGTCAGCTACCTCTGGCAACCTCAGTGACCCTTAACTATACTTCAGTCGTATTCATTGCAATTTTATCCATTGTCTGGCTAAAAGAAACGCCTTCGTTAAAAACATGGATAGCCCTGTTAATGGGCTTGGGCGGTATTTGTTTGATGTTGAAACCTGCCTTTGAGTCAGATAGGTTAATTCAAACCTTGATTACGCTGAGTGGCGGCATTTTTACCGCTTTTGCCCTATTACAAGTGCGGGCGTTGTCGCTGATGGGCGAACCTGCGTGGCGGATTGTGTTTTACTTTTCGGCGGTGGCGGCGGTAATTTCGGCAGTGGTGGCAACGTGGGTAGGGTGGCATCGTCTGACGCCAGAAATCTTGCCTTATATAGCTGGTATTGGTGGCGCAGGATTGTTGGCACAACTTGCAATGACCCATGCATATCATGTGGGACAAAAATTTACGGTGGCGGCGTTGTCTTATTTGACCGTGGTATTTGCATCAATTTATGGGGTGGTATTTGTAGGCGAAACCATCGGCTCCTTAGAGATTTTAGGTATTGTGGCAGTGATTTTGGCAGGGGTGGTTAGTAGCTTTCCTGAGAAGAAAACTGATTAAAATTGCATTAACAATGATCAATAATTTAATCGATTTTCCGGTAAGGATGTACAACAGGCAACCCTCGGCTACTGGTCAAAATCTCGATGTCCACTTGATACACTTGACGTAAAATTTGAGGCTGTAGCACTGTTTTAGGCGTGCCTTGTGCTTGGATTTTACCATCTGCCAACAGCAATAATTCATCAGAAAATTGAGCGGCAAGGCTTAAATCATGCAATACCATCAAGCAAATAAGTTGATGTTCTTGAGTATAATGTCTCACCTTTTGTAATAAATTGATTTGATGTGCCATGTCTAGTGCCGATACAGGCTCATCAAGTAATAAAATTTTGGGACGACGTAGCAAGGCTTGGGCAAACATGGCAAGCTGACGTTGTCCTCCACTTAATGCACCGATAGGACGATGTGCCAGTTCAGCAATATTTAATTGTGCCATCAGGTCAATTGCCTCACGCATCAAGTCATCGCTAATATGCCGACCCAGCGCGTCCATACGCCCCAATAGCACTACCTCAAGCGTGTTAAGCTCGGCATCGGTATGGCTATCTTGGGGCATATAAGCGATGGGCTTACGCCATGCCATCAGATGGGCTTTACGTTGCACGGTGTCTCGATAGCGGACATTGCCCAAAAATGCCAATTCACCAAAAATCGCCTTTAATAAGCTTGATTTTCCTGCGCCATTTGCCCCAAGCAGCGTGTATATTTTGCCTGAGTGGAACTGGGCATTGATATTTTGGGCAACAGTGAGCGAGCCACGCTGTACGGTTAAATGATCAAGTTCAAGCATTATGATATCTTTATAAAGTTAATAGCAAAAATTAAGCAAACAGGTTACCCAGCCAATTAACCATCTTATCCCACCATGACATTGTTTGAGGCGGCGTAGCGGTGGTCAGTTCTGTGTCAGCTATGTCGGGCGCTGTGACTGTCGTTGATGCAGTGTTTTTACAAATACTTGCGCCACAGCCTAGCTGAATAAAAAACGTGCCGCTCGGCTTAACTGGCAAGTATTTTTCATGAAAATTCATGTAGGTTTTTTCAGGATCTATATCAGTAAAGGCTTCAGGATAGAGAGCCTTTGCCATAAACTGAGCCGATGCCAAATCAGACAACGAGCGAGAAGCCGTATGATAAATGCCATACACACGGTTATTTTTTACCGCCGGTAGATTTTCCCAACCGTTACGTGTGGTAAAGCCTTTGAGCCGGCGCTGGGCTTCATTGGCACTAACATCAATGCCCATTGCCATCGCATCAGTTTGTTTCATACCAACTTCTGTACCTGAGATCATAATAACGTCAGGTTTACTCACCAGTAGTTGCTCAGGGTTAATAGGCCCCCAATTTTCGACAAACGGTTTACTGATATTATCACCGCCCACCGTATCGGCAATCGCACCCCACATATTTTTGCCAAACGTAAAGCTGTGCTCTTTTGGTCCTTTATCACCAAATTCAACATAAATTTTTGGCTTTGCTGACTCAGCGGCTTGAACCCGCTTTTGGATATCGGTAATCCCATCGGCATACTCTTGGGCGACTTGGTTAGCCCGTTGTTCTGTCCCTGCGATTTGCCCAAAAATTTTGGTGCTTTCGGTATGCCTTTTGACACTCTGGTCGTTATAATCGACCACCACCACAGGGATGTTTGCCGCCTCAAAACGAGGCATTTCGGCTTTTAGCGTATCGTACTGCTGCTTTGCCAATATCACCACATCAGGTTTCATTGCCAAAGTTTTTTCAAGCGAGAACGTGCCTCTATCGATATTGCCAATATCGCCAATGCCCTGTAAATTGGGTAATTTTTTACTATATAATTCCCAGCTACCCGGATTGAATTTTTCCCAAAACTCCCGAGAAATACCCACCACTTGCCCAAAACTATCTGCCCCCGTTGCCGCAATATAATCAGGATAATAAAACCCTAACACCACCCGTTTGGCAGGCACATCGACTTTAACGTCACGCCCTAGTACATCATGAATTGTCTTGATTTCAGCTTGTGCACTCATCGCTGTCATTAATACTGCTGTCGCCAACGTGGCACGAATAAATTGTCTCACCGCTTACTCCAAATAATCCAAAACAAAAAGGGCACGCCCACAAATGAGGTCACAATCCCTACAGGGAACAATGCCCCTGGAATAATAACTTTTGATAATACCGATGAAAATGATAAAAAAGCCGCTCCAGCGAGCATGGTTGCTGGTAAAAAATAGCGTTGGTCTTCTCCCACCAATAGGCGGGCAACATGCGGGGCAACCAAGCCGATAAACCCAATGACTCCAACAAAACTAATCGCCGTTGCCGTCATCATAGCGACCAAAATTAGCGTTCTAATACGTAATCTTGTTAAATTGACGCCAAGGGCGGCGGCTCTCTCCTCCCCGAGACGTAAAGCCGTTAATTGCCAGCCATCTCGCATCAATAAGGTAATGCAAACCGTACTGACCACAGCAACCACCGCAATATTGGTCCACGTGGCTTTGTTAAGGTTACCAAATAACCAAAATAGAACTTGCTGAGACACTTCAGGCGATGCGATAAATTGCACCAACGATAACAGCGATTGAAAAATAAACAAAAGGGCAATGCCCACCAGTATCAAAGTGGCGGCGGCAAATTGCTTTAGAGAAGCGAATAAAAACAACACCGCTGAGGCTAGCATGGTCATGACAAATGCACCGATCGGTACGGCATACTGTATAGGTAAACCAAACCCACCAAACGCAATCACGAGCGACGCCCCAAACCCTGCCGCTGCTGCAAGACCCAAGGTATATGGGCTTGCCATGGGATTATTTAATAAGGTTTGCATTTCAGCACCGCCTGCCCCAAGCGATGCACCGACCACTAACGCCATCAAGGCAACGGGCAAGCGTAGATCATAAACAATGGTATGGGTGGTATCTTCCACACCTGTTAGGCGTAATAATGCCTCAATCACATCCCTTATAGGTAACATCGAAGGGCCTGTCATCACATCCAAAATCAGCCCCACTAAGCACGCTACCGCAAACGCCAACAACACTAGGCGGCGCTTGTTCTCGATTTTTCGTTGCTCACGAATGATACGCTCGCTGACTGATTGGGTCATTTTATAATCCATAGGGTTAGAGCCATATTAAACAACCCTATTGTGTTCGCTTGAAATTTGAATTGAGGATTATAATGGTAATGATAAATATTCGCAATTAAATACTAAGTTTTCTCATTAAAACCAATTACTTTAAAATTGAAAAAGTAACAGGAATTATGTTCCACTTAGTCTGGATGAATATTAACCAATTAAAGGTCATCTGAGAATTCGAATCATATAGTGCGGTAAGAAACATAAAGCGGTAAAGAATTTTGTCGAGCTTTGATATCATATAATTGTCTGGACGGGATTTTTTATAAATGATACGTTATGTATTGAAATAAATATAAAAATGCGTTACTAATAGATCATGTTAAATACGATTGCACAACGGCCTATAGGATGTGACCGTCTGGCAATTATTTAAACCATTTTACCAGTGACCTGCTATTGCTAAAGGATTAGCTTATGAATATCTCCTCTCCAAGTGCTTCTTTAAGCCCTTCATCGTTAGACACGGATACCAGTCCTAAAAATGCACCAACGAATTATCGTGATTATTATGATAACTTCGATATGAATACATTGTTGACGGAAATATTTGGTGAGCATATAGACGATCGTTTGAATGCCTATATGGCGTGCTGCGGTCGCCATGTGCGTGACGGTCGTGGCGATACTATCGCGCTGGTGCACGAAGACACGGCGGGTAATGTGACGCAAATGACATTTGCGGAGCTTGATAACGCGAGCGCCCAAGTTGCCAATTTATTGCAGTCTTATGGTGTACAGATAGGCGATCAAGTGGCGACCATGCTACCGCGCACGCCAGAGCTACTGACCATTGTATTGGCCACATGGCGGATTGGAGCAGTCTATCAACCGTTATTTACCGCTTTTGGTTACGATTCTATTAAGTACCGAATGGACAAAGCAGGCACCAAAGTGGTCTTTACCAATCAGGAGAATCGCGGAAAATTTGAAAATTTGGCCGAGCAAACCAAGATGGTACTGGTTGGCAGTGTCGCGGACGCTCAGACGTGGGGTGACGACAACTATAGCAAGTCATTGGCGACGCAGCCGCAAACAATAGAGCCTGTGATATTAGATACCGCTGCGCCATTTTTGCAGATGTTTACCTCAGGTACGGTTGGTAAATCTAAAGGGGTCAGCGTACCGTTATCAGCGCTATCCGCTTTTTATCTATATATGCACTATGCCATCGATCTACGCAAAGACGATCACTATTGGAATATGGCAGATCCGGGCTGGGCGTATGGATTGTATTACGCCATCACAGGACCATTATTATTAGGCATTACCACGTATTTTAATGAAGCTGGCTTTGATGCTGCCAACACTCGCGACTTTATGATACGTCACAAGATTAGCAATTTGGCTTCTTCACCAACGGCATTTCGTATGATGAAATCCAGCGGGGTGTTTGACAACGTTAATGACGATGCTAATGACAGCAGTAAACTATTTTTACGCTGTGCCAATTCAGCAGGGGAGACGTTAAATACTGAAGTGGTCAATTGGGTCGAAACCTATTTAAATTGTAAGGTTTGTGATCAGTATGGTCAGACAGAGACGGGCATGACCTGCTGTGAGCATCATGCGTTGACACATGAATGTCCAGTCGGCTCTATGGGTATGGCATTACCGGGGCACACCCTTGTCGTATTGGACGATGACATGAACGTGTTGCCTGATGGCGAGCAAGGGCAATTGGCAGTCGTGGTCAGTCAGTCGCCAGCGTTTTATTTTCGTGGCTATAGCTGGAATGAAAAGCAAGCGTTCGCTGATGATTACTATCTGACAGGTGATGTGGTCGAGCGCCATAGCGATGGCAGTTATTGGTTTTCAGGACGAGATGATGACATTATTATCACTGCAGGTTATCGCGTGGGGCCAACCGATGTTGAAAACACCGTGCTAGAACACGAAGCGGTTGCAGAATCAGCCGCCGTTGGTGTGCCAGACGAGGTGCGTGGTCATACCATCAAATCGTATGTGGTGCTAAAAGACGGCATCGAAGGGACTGAAGAGATTGCCAAGCAAATCCAAGAATTGGTACGTAAGCGTTTATCAACTCATGCATACCCACGTGAAGTTGAGTTTGTGGCCGCGCTACCAAAGACGCCCAGTGGTAAGATTCAGCGCTTTTTATTACGTAGCTTGTCGGTGGCTTAAATGTAGTCGGTTTAAAACAAGGCATTATACTAGGATGCATTTTTCTCAATAAAAATATTGAATGAAAACATTGAATAAAAATAGCTATATAAAGGAATCATCATGCAAATTAAAGAAAACAGCTTTTTGGTCACGGGCGGTGCATCTGGATTGGGTGAATCAGTGGTTCGCGCTATCGTCGCTCAAGGTGGTAATGTCGTCATCGCTGATCTCAATGAATCTGCCGGACAAGCATTGGTCGATGAGTTGGGTGATAACGCACGTTTTGTACGCTGTGATGTAACCAGTGGTGATGAAGTACAAGCGGCTGTCGATATGGCAGAAAAAGCGTTTGGCGGTCTGCAAGGTTCGATTAATTGTGCGGGTATCGCAGTGGTACAAAAGCTGCTAGATCGTGACAACAATCCAGCCGATCTTGAGTCCTTTAGTCGCGGCGTCAATATCAATCTTGTGGGTTCTTTTAATGTTGCGCGTTTGGTCGCGGCCAGTATTGCCAAGCGTGTGGCTCATGATGGCAGTGATGAGAAAAATATCGATCAAGGTGTCATTATCAATACAGCCTCTATCGCGGCCTTTGACGGTCAAGTAGGACAAGCCAGTTATGCGTCGTCGAAAGCGGGTGTGGTCGGTTTGACTTTGCCGCTGGCTCGTGAGTTGGCGCGTCATGGTATTCGTGTCATGACCATTGCTCCTGGAGTCTTTGCGACGCCAATGATGCAAAGTATTCCCGAAAAAGCGCGCGAGCAGTTGGAGGCTGGTGTGCCTTATCCAAAACGTTTGGGCAATCCAAATGAGTTTGCCAAACTGGTCACTCATATTATTGATAATGCGTACTTAAATGGTGAAGTCATTCGTCTAGATGGGGCGATTCGTATGGTATAAGTGCTTTTAAGTGTCCTTAGCGCTTTATTCATTAATTCTGCACAAAGATTGACATAGTGCTTTGCTATATTATGATTCCTTGCTATTAAGTATGAGTTATAAGGAGCAAAGCCTATGTCATTTTTTCGTATAGAGTCTCGTAAATACTCAAGCTGGTTTCTCATTGTGATAGGACTGAGCCTTGCGACTATTGTTAGCGCAAGCGCCATTGCTTACATCAAAAATGCCTCAAATACCAAATCTCCCATTCCTAATACGGTCATTATCGATAAAGTTTTCGTTGATAAATCAGAACGTGTGTTGAAGTTATTAAGTCAAGGCGAGGTTGTTAAAACTTATCATATTGCGTTAGGCGATAATCCTATTGGGCATAAGCAGCAAGAAGGCGATGAGCGTACGCCAGTAGGAAACTATACGTTAGATTATAAAAACGAAAATTCTATTGCCCATCGCTCCATTCATATCAGTTATCCCAATGCTACTGATAAAGCAAAGGCACAATCATTAGGCATCAATCCGGGTGGTAATATCATGATTCATGGACAGATGAATGGCTTTGGTCATTTGGCTTGGATTAATCAACGTCGTAATTGGACAGATGGTTGTATTGCGGTCACCAATAGCGAGATGGATGAGATTATGGCAGTAGTGAAGGTAGGCACTGCTATTGAAATAGTTGAGTAAATGTTGTTTAACTTTCTATCACTCAAGTCAATGAAACATTCATACTTGTAGTAAAGTGGGTTTTGTAGATATTCTAACCATACTTAATAGTCAGTATTAAAAAATGTCTGTCAAATATGATGTATCAACTATTATCAAAATTCTTTTAAATCGGTACTCTACGTATGCTTTTCTGTGAAGTAAACCTTTCTTTTTGTTATTCTTTATTTGTTCTCTTGAAATACATTCTTAATGTACCTATTAAAGTTCTATGGCGATATCATCACAATCAGTAAGGTTTTTTGACAGAATCAAAACCTGACTTTTCTGTCATTTGCCACTAAGTCATTATTTATAATTGACAAGTAATTCAGACGAGTTGATATCTTACATATTGCACCCTATATCAAGAACAACTAACAGTGATGGATACGAAATTAGAGCGATAATAAATGCCATATTTTTGGCATCTTATTTTTTGTCAATCAACTAAAAATACTAATTATAAAAGGACACAATAATGAGGTTCGAAAAATTTACCCAAAAACTGCAATCTGCGATTCAAGAAGCACAGAGCCTAGCGTTGGGACGCGATCATACTGGTATTGATCCAGTTCATCTACTGGCCGTATTGCTACAAGATGAATCCAATTTGTCTATTTGCCAACAAGCGGGTGCTTCTATTCCTGCATTAAAAAACGGCGTGGCAAAGGCATTAAATAATCAAGCAACGATTTCGGAGCCAACAGGCGACGTCAATCTAAACCCAAACTCAGTAAAAATCTTAAACTTAGCGGATCGCCAAGCCCAAAAAGAAGGTGATGATTTTATCGCAACCGAATGGGTGATGTTGGCACTCGCTGAGCAAGGCGAAACCAAAAAAATATTTGAAAGTGCTGGCGTGACGGCAAGTAAGTTAAAGGCAGTCATTGAGCAATTGCGCGGGGATGATACGGTAAACAATCAAAATGCGGAAGATCAGCGTGATGCGTTAAATAAATATACGATTAACCTGACTGAACAGGCAGAGCTTGGCAAACTTGATCCTGTGATCGGTCGTGATGAAGAGATTCGCCGTACCATTCAAGTATTGTCACGTCGTACCAAAAATAACCCCGTACTGATCGGTGAGCCAGGTGTTGGTAAAACGGCTATTGTCGAAGGCTTAGCACAAAAGATCATCAATGGTGACGTACCAGAAGGTCTGCGCCGTAAAGAAGTACTGTCGTTAGACTTAGGTGCACTGATTGCAGGTGCTAAATTCCGCGGTGAGTTTGAGGAGCGTCTCAAGAGCGTATTGAGTGACTTGGCCAAGCAAGAAGGCAATGTCATTTTGTTCATTGATGAGCTGCATACCATGGTTGGCGCTGGTAAGTCGGAAGGGGCAATGGATGCTGGTAATATGTTAAAACCAGCACTCGCTCGCGGTGAGCTACATTGCGTCGGCGCGACAACGTTGGATGAATATCGCAAATATATCGAAAAAGATGCAGCGCTTGAGCGTCGATTCCAAAAAGTGCTGGTTGATGAGCCAACGGTTGAGGATACCATCGCGATATTGCGTGGTCTCAAAGAGCGTTATGAGCTGCACCACGGGGTTGATATTCAGGACAGCGCGATTATCGCTGCTGCTCGCATGAGCCATCGCTATATTACCGACCGTAAGCTACCGGACAAAGCGATTGATTTGATTGATGAGGCGGCCAGTCGTTTGCGTATGGAGATGGACAGTAAACCTGAATCATTAGGGAAGCTCGATAGTCGCTTGATTCAACTAAAAATGCAGCGCGAAGTGCTCAAAAATGAAGAAGACGCTGGCGCACAAGCGGAGCGTAAAGTGCTTGACGCGCAAATTGAAGAGCTAGAAAAAGAGTACGCTGATCTCAATGAGATTTGGCAAGCAGAAAAAGCTCTGGTCAAAGGCAGTCAGCAATTAAAAGACGAGCTGGACAAAGCCCGTATTGCTTATGACAAAGCCAGCCGCGAAGGCGATTATGAAACCATGAGTAAACTGCAGTATGAGACGATTCCGCAGTTAGAGCGCCGTATTACTGAGTCTGACTTGGCGGAACAAAAAGAGCAAACAGGCGAAGGCAATGGCGTAAAACTGTTACGTAATAAAGTCACGGACAATGAAATTGCCGAAGTGGTTGCCGCAGCGACTGGCATTCCAGTCAGTAAAATGATGCAAGGTGAGCGTGACAAAATGCTTGCTATGGAACAAAAGCTTCATGAGCGCGTTATTGGACAGAATGAAGCGGTCGAAGCCGTGGCAAATGCGGTACGTCGTAGTCGAGCGGGCTTGTCTGATCCGAACCGTCCTTCAGGCTCGTTCCTATTTTTAGGGCCTACGGGTGTCGGTAAAACGGAGCTGACCAAGTCACTGGCGAACTTCTTGTTCGATAGTGAAGATGCGATCGTCCGTATCGACATGAGCGAATACATGGAGAAACATAGCGTCAGTCGTTTGGTGGGTGCGCCTCCAGGTTATGTCGGCTATGAAGAGGGCGGTGCCTTAACGGAAGCCGTACGCCGCAAACCTTACAGTGTAATTTTGTTTGACGAGGTCGAAAAAGCGCATCCTGATGTGTTCAATATCTTATTGCAAGTGTTGGATGATGGGCGTTTGACTGATTCACAAGGCCGAGTGGTAGACTTCAAAAATACCGTCATCATCATGACCAGCAACTTGGGTTCGCATAAAATCCAAGAGATGGTCGGCGAAAGCTACGATGCTATCAAAGCTGAAGTTATGGACTCGGTTGGGCAGCATTTCCGCCCAGAGTTTGTCAACCGTATTGATGAAATTGTGGTTTTCCATCCGCTTGGTATGTCACAGATGGCAGGGATTGCAGCCATTCAGTTAAATCGCTTGCGCCGGCGCTTATATGAGCGTGAGATGGATATCGAACTCTCAGCCGATGCTATGAACAAACTGGTTGCCGTTGGCTATGATCCTGTCTATGGTGCGCGTCCACTCAAACGTGCCATTCAGCAAGAGATCGAAAACCCCTTGTCATTGAAACTATTGGCAGGTGATTTTATTGCGGGCGATATCATCAAAGTTGATGTCGGTGCAGATGATAAGTTGGTTTTTGAAAAACTTAGAATGAGCTAGTAGCCAGTATTAAACGCTAAACGACTGTCTTTATAAATTAAATTTAACCCTTTACTTGTGATAGCAGGTAAAGGGTTTTTATTTGGCATTTCAATATTATTTACTTTTTTAACACGTTTTTTATGCCATAAATAATTTAAGCTCTAATGACATGAACTTAACATAGATGGAGAGGACAAATGACAATAATCAATGCCAGATACAAGAATGCGCCATTAACCCTACCAATCATCATATCAGCACTTCTGTTTAGTACGGCTGCTTGCTCTAATCAGGCGGTAGTCAACACCAACGCCGATCTTGCAGAATATAAAGAAAAATCTCCTACCGCTGCTGCATCAACCAGTGCCGAAAAACCTGAATTTACTACCAAGGCTGTGGCTACTTTTTCTGAACCTTGGGCAATGACTGCGCTACCTAAAATAAATGATGAGCCACCAAAATTCCTTGTGACGCAAAAGACAGGTGAGTTATTTATCGTCGATACAGCAACAGGGGCTAAGACAGCTGTGACAGGCGTGCCCAAGGTTGCTTATGGCGGGCAAGGCGGACTTGGCGATGTCGTCATTGCGCCAGATTTTGCCACGTCTAACGCTATTTATATCAGTTATGCAGAGGCGGGCACAGGCAGCGAGAGTAATGCATTTGGTGCTAAAGTTGTCAAAGCCAAACTTTCAGGATTGAATACCAATGCGCCACGCTTGCAAGAAATTGTACCGATTTGGCAGCAAACACCAAAAGTAAAAGGGCAAGGTCATTATAGTCACCGTTTGCTCTTCTCACCTGATGGACAGTACTTATATATCAGCTCAGGTGATCGTCAACAAAAAGAACCCGCGCAAGACATGACGGTGAATTTGGGTAAAATCATTAGGTTAAACCTTGATGGTTCAGTGCCAGCAGACAATCCATTTGCGGACAATGGCAATGATATTGCCGCTCAGTTCTGGACCACAGGCAACCGTAATGTATTGGGTATGGTGTTTGATGGTGATGGTAAATTATGGGCGAACGAGATGGGTCCAAGAGGCGGCGATGAGTTTAATCTGATCGAAAAAGGCAGTAACTATGGCTGGCCGCTGGTCTCTAATGGGCGTAATTATTCAGGTCTTGATATTCCAGATCATGATACTGGCCCCGAGTTTGTAGCGCCCAAGATTACGTGGACACCTGTCATATCCCCTTCATCGATGAGTCTTTATACTGTGGGTGCGCAGCGCAATTTTCCAGCGTGGCAAGGTAACATGCTTATCGGCGGTTTGTCATCCAAGGCGCTTATCGTCGTTGATACTGCTGCTGACAATACTGCTGATGAGCGTTATCGCTATGATATGGGCGAACGCATTCGCAGTGTATTGGCCGTGGATGGTGAGGTGTGGGTGTTGGAAGATGGCGATAGTGGACGATTGTTAAAGTTGTTACCTAAGTAGTAGAGTCTTAGTATTGTTTTTAGTGACGCGCCTGCCTACGGTGCGTCACCCATCATATGTAACTTAATTTATCTATATTAAAACAATATTCATATCAAGTTTTATTTTGTAATTAATTGATTGTTAAGACATATTTTGTTAAGGTGACGTTTCTTAAATTTAGGGACTTGCACATGGACAAAGTAAAAGTAGGTAGATTGGGTCCTTTTCCACGGGTAAGTAAGCCTGTGTTTATCACATCGTCGCTGTTGATTTTGGGTTTTATCATTTTTGGCGCATTTTTTACCGAAACCGCAGGGACGCTTTTTAGTTTTTTACAAGGTTTTATCACCGATAAATTCGGTTGGCTGTTTATTATCTTGGTGAATATGGCTCTTGCACTTTGTATTTACTTAGCGACGAGTCGCTATGGCGATATACGGCTAGGCAATCAAACTGAGCGGCCACAATACAATCTGTTTTCGTGGATTGGTATGTTGTTTTCTGCAGGGATTGGTATTGGCTTGGTTTACTGGGGTACAGCTGAACCCCTGTATCATTTTATGGCACCGCCAATGGGTGACGCCGAAACAGTTGCGGCAGCCAAGCAAGCGATGAACCTGTCGTTTATGCATTGGGGTCTACATGCTTGGGCTGTTTATACGGTTGTGGCTTTATCGTTAGCCTATTTCCATTTTCGCCGTGGTTTGCCTTTATCGATTCGATCGACGCTTTATCCGTTGATTGGCAAAAGAATCTACGGTCGATGGGGACATACTGTCGATATTTTGGCGGTATTTGGTACGATGTTTGGTGTGGTCACCTCACTTGGGCTTGGGGTGATGCAGATCAATTCTGGGCTTGAGAAGCTGTTTGGGATACCGAGTAGTCTCCCTATACAATTTGCTTTAATCGCATTCATTACAGCGCTTGCAGCGGCTTCCGTTATGATGGGTTTGGATAAAGGCATTAAACGGCTCAGTGATATTAATATTGGATTCACGGTTGTTTTATTAGCATTCATGGTCGTTTTGGGGCCGACGCTCTTTATCTTTGATAGCTTTATTGAAAACATTGGTAATTATCTGACAGTGATTGTATCTCTAGGGACGTGGGGCGAGTCTTATAGTGGGACAGATTGGCAGAGCGGTTGGACGATATTTTATTGGGCATGGTGGGTTAGTTGGGCACCATTCGTCGGTATCTTTATTGCTCGTATCTCTCGTGGCCGTACTATTCGCGAGTTTACGCTCGGGGTATTGCTTATTCCCATGCTGATTTTATTTTTCTGGTTCACGACGTTTGGTGGTGTTGCCATTCATATGGAGCTTGCCTCTGCAGTAACCGGTATTAGCCCAGGACTGGTGGAAGCAGTACAAGCAGATACTGGTAGTGCAATTTTTAAACTGGTGGAATACTATCCATTGGCACAACCGATCACGCTGTTGATTGTGGTGATGATTATGCTTTGGTTTGTGACATCGTCAGACTCAGCCAGTTTTGTCATTGATATGCTGACCGCTGGTGGTGATACCGATCCACCAAAAATTCAGCGGTTGTTTTGGGCAACGACTGAAGGGGTGATTGCTGCTATCTTGCTAGCGGCTGGCGGGTTGTCTGCGCTACAGGCAGCAGCCATTGTCGCAGGACTGCCATTTGCTTTAGTCATTTTTGTGATGATGTATGCATTATTACGTGGTCTGAGTCGTGATCGTCTGATCTTATACCGGGCACAGCAGGACTTTATTACTGATGAATCGGCAGATCATAATTCGGCTAACGAATTCGTTGATGAGCATTTACTCAAAGGCCCGCCTAAGATAGTTAAGGGCGACTAAGCATCCTGCATCTACATGCAAGATGATGAATAGAAAATGAAAACAGGCAATCCTAAGATGCAGAGACATCTTAGGATTTTTTATGGCGCTTTCATTGAGTCTATGAGAACACGGCCTAAATAAATATAGTGAGTTCAGTATAAAAAAGACATAGCGGGACTGGAATGCTTATCTTTAAACGAGAAGTTTCGCCGCATCGAGCTGCGAAGGCACAGCAAGCCAGAAAAATTTATACCCGTTCAGCGTTGAAATATAATGGTTCTGTTTTATTTAGATTCGACTATATTACTGGCATTCGCCTTTTACATATCCTATGGCTTCAGGCATGTTACAAGCAGAACAGGCATTACCTGCTGTACGATAACTTATTACTGAGCCAACTTTGGTTTTCACGCAGACAGGATCATACTGCATGGTACACATAGTATCTCCAGGCTTGGAAGTAGAAGATGGGCATTGAGTAAAACTGCCTTTAAGCAGCGGGTTGGTGGCTGGTTGGGTAGGAGTGGTATCAGGCGTAACGGAGTTAGGCAGATAGCTACAGCTTGCCAACGCCATGGTCAGAGTTAGACCAAGTAGTGAGGATTTAAAAAAATTGCCCATAAAAATATGTCCTTATAAATGAGAGTTGTGATTTCTTATTAACGATAGTCGGCTTTCTTGTTTATAGTAGCGCATTTGTAGAATGCTATCTATAGTCAAGGTGCGGTAAACCAATTTTAAACGACGCCTAAAAAACCCCAAGCTCCATACTGAGCTTGGGGTTTAATATAATGAATGTACAAGTTTTTTAAATTTAAGACATCACTTGAGCAGTGAGACTTTATTTATTCTGCTGATTTCTCGTCTTGATTTACTTGTACGTATTTATCAAAGTTTTGTGCGTAATCAGTCAAGTTATCACTCAGCATTTGACGATATTGTTTGACGTAAAACTCAACGATATCGTCTTTTTCTTTAGCAAAATCGTCGCCTTTGATAAAACCAATAGAAGCAACTGACGCGCTATAACGGGCGGCGGCATACAATAAAGAAGCCCCTACTTGTCCTGAATGGGCATCGGAACCTAACTGACTGTTTGCGATACCAATGATGGCATCAGCACGTTGATAAAATGCCTGCATTTCAGGGGTGATTTCAATGTTTGTATCAACATTGCTATCTTGAATATTGTCTTGAGACATAAACGACTCCTAATAAGTGTCAGTAATTTTCTATATATAAAGAGGATTTGTAAAACTATAAAAGTATGTCTCTTATAAACCAGCGTCTGCTTTTAAGATCTCAGCTTTGTCTGTTTTTTCCCACGTAAAGGCAGTTTCTGACCCTATACGCCCAAAATGACCAAAAGTAGCGGTTTGCTGATACATTGGTTGCAGCAAGTTGAGCATACGAGTAATGCCATAAGGACGCAGATCAAAATGGGTACGAATCAGACGAATGATCTCATCATTGCTGATTTTATTCGTCCCAAAAGTATTGACCGAAATAGAGGTTGGTTCAGCGACCCCAATAGCATAGCTGACCTGTATTTCACAGCGCTCAGCAAGTCCTGCTGCTACGATATTCTTAGCAACATAACGGACAGCATAAGCAGCACTACGATCCACTTTTGAAGGATCTTTACCACTGAATGCGCCGCCACCATGACGCGCCATACCGCCGTAAGTATCAACGATAATTTTACGACCAGTCAATCCTGCATCCCCAACAGGGCCGCCGATGACGAATTTACCTGTTGGATTGATATGATAGCGTGTACCCGCATGTAATAGATCCGCTGGCAGTACTTGTTTGATGATAGATTCCATCACCGCTTCTTGTAGATCAGACTGCGAGATACTAGGATCATGCTGCGTTGATAATACGACCGCATCAATGGCGACAGGTTTGTTACCGTCGTATTTTAGAGTCACTTGAGCCTTTGCATCTGGACGTAACCAAGGCAGTTCTCCTCCACGGCGTAACTCAGACTGACGCTCCATCAAGCGATGAGCGAATTCGATAGGTGCGGGCATTAATACTTCAGTTTCATTGCTGGCATAGCCGAACATGAGGCCTTGGTCGCCAGCACCTTGTTCTTCAGGATCACTGCGATCAACCCCTTGAGCAATCTCAGGAGATTGCTTGCCCAGCATATTAATCACCGCACAAGTTTCGCCATCAAAGCCTAAGTCTGAATGATGATAGCCAATGCCATTTACTGTATCACGGACAATACGCTCAAAGTCGACATTGGCTGTGGTGGTAATTTCACCAGCCAATACCACTGCACCTGTTTTAACCAAGGTCTCACATGCCACGCGCGCATGTAGGTCTTCACGTAAAATAGCATCAAGAATAGCGTCTGATATTTGGTCAGCCATTTTATCAGGATGGCCTTCGCTCACAGATTCTGAGGTAAATAAATTGTATTCACGCATAATGGGATCGCTTAATTGAATCGATAAGTATAGGAAAAAGCATAACGTCTGAGCGCTGCTTGGATTAATGTTGGCCGTGCAATAGGTGATTATCAACTTCACTGATTAGCTTATATTATAGAGCGTTAAGCCAAAATGAATCCGGATATACCATTAGCATTATGCCCATTACCTTATTATAGTCATGGTAATTGTCATAATGCTTGGACGTAAAATAGGGTTATTCTACCTCGAAACGCAATAAAACTCTAGTGAGCAGCACTTGCTTTACTATAAGAAATGCTCAACATGGCATTTGCTATTGCCGAACATTGAGATAGTCAATCCACCATAAGACGAATGCAGTAATATTAGGGTTGTAGTTCTTTTATTTAGAATAAACTACATCTGATGAGCGCTTGCTTAGATTCACTATTGGGTTACGATTCTTGGCTGATTATAATTCTAAAAACTATAGCTCCAAGAACTTGGTTTTGTCCTTAAACATACATTCGTCATAAACGGGGCAAGCACCGCATTTGGGTGTGCGAGCTTGACAAGTATAGCGCCCGTGCAAAATAAGGTAATGATGGGCATCAACAATGTAGTCTTCTGGGATACGTTCGACCAGCTTATTTTCGACGATTAATACAGTTTTACCAGTAGCGAGCCCTGTGCGATTGCCCACACGGAAAATATGGGTGTCGACCGCCATGGTGGGTTGACCAAAGGCGGTATTTAACACCACATTGGCGGTTTTTCGGCCAACGCCTGCCAGTGACTCCAAATCTTTGCGATTGTTGGGGACAGTGCTGTCAAATTTTTCGATCAAATCGCGGCAGGTTTTGATGACGTTTTTGGCTTTAGCATTGTATAAGCCAATGTTTTTGATATAAGACTTTAGGCCATCTTCGCCCAATGCCAATATTGCCTCAGGCGTATTCGCCACTGGATACAATTTCTGGGTCGCAATATTGACGCTTACATCAGTCGCTTGGGCAGATAAGATCACCGCCACCAGTAACTCAAAATTGCTGGCGTAATTGAGTTCAGTGACAGGCTCTTTAATCGTCTCCGCCAACTTCTCAAAGAATGGACGCACATCACGATTGGGCATTCTTCTGGAGGGCGGCGTATCGGCTGTTTTATGTTTGACGGTTTTGCTCATGGTATTTTTACTATTATTTTGGATATTGATGACTATAACTGTAAAAGCTCGGTCTGTAGTGCGTCAAGCTCGGCTTGCTTTTGCTCGTTGGCACGAACGCTTAATTGCTTCTCTAGTTTTTTAATTTTGGTACGCAGTTTGGCCGCCGCAATGGTGTTTTTTGCCTGAGATTCACTGATAGTGACAGTTTGGCTGGCAGCATTATTCAGTTTTGCCTCTACCATGCTAACCACAGGTCTGCTGTTGCTGCTATCAGTAAGCTGCTCGGTTACGCGTCTTAAATGCGTGTGATAGCGCAGTCTTAAATCTTCTTGCTCGGCGGCTCGCTCAGATATAGAAAGCTCGCGCTCTATCGTAACCAAATCGATGCAATCAACTGGGCAGGGTGCGATGCACAGCTCACAACCCGTGCACAAATCTGTAAAAATAGTATGCATGTGTTTGCCAGTGCCGACGATGGCATCGACTGGACAGGCCGGAATACATTTGGTACAGCCGATACAGTCATCTTCGCGGATAATGGCGCGTACTTCTGTCGGTCGTCCAGAGCTAATATCTGTTGACCACTGCGAGGGTACCGCCTTAAGTATGATGTTCTTAGTGTTGGGGTCAATAATGTGAGCGATAGCGTCGGTGACCGGTTGACCACCGGGAACGCACTTATTGTAGGGCTCACCATCTAGCACGATAGCGGCGGCATACGGCAAACAGCCATCTGGATGCTCGCAAAGACCACATTGTGTTTGCGGCAGACAAGCGTCAACTCGTGAAATTTTTGCTTGTATATCAGCAGGCAGTGTCTCGATATGTAAGGTATCGAACAAGATAGGCAGATTAACTAAGCGTGTTTGCTCAGTACGTGACGCTGCTTGGACGTGGTGGTCGGTCTGGGACATGGTACTACAGGCCTTAATATCGGTCATCGCTTATATCTGTCAATAATAAGACAGACAATTAACTATTTATTGGGTATTTTATATGCATATTATAGGTTTATTTATTGATGTTATACCTTCAATCATAAAAAAACTAGCCATGATGAGTGCCTTTGCGCCGCGAAAGGTTAACACATTTATAGTGAATTCTAAATAAAAAGGCACAAGCATTATAAGGCAATTGCTATGGCAAATCGCCTGATGCGATTAAAAGCTGTGCATCAGCATTGGGAATAAATCCCAGATCCACACGCCTTACTTGTTTATACCGTATTTAAAATATATACACTGGTGAGTATCTTTTCGCAAGTTTTTGGATGTAATAAATATGAGTCGTTCAGCAAATACCAATGCCGTACTATGTCTGTTATTGTGCACGTTTTTTTGGGGCGCAAGTTTCCCCGTTGGCAAACATGCTCTAGGGGAAGTCCATGCCTTAACCTTGGTCGTGTGGCGTTTTAGCATTGCAGCCGTGTGTCTGTATCTTTATGCAAAATATAAACATATGCCAATGCCGGATCTTACCCAAAGACAATGGGCGTGGGCCATTGGCGTGTCCATCATCGGTGTCGGCGGTTTAAACTTAGGTTTGTTTACGGGTTTGGCACAGACCAATGCCAATAATGGTGCGTTGATTATGGCGCTCAGTCCGTTGGTGACTTCTTTGATTGGCTCTGTGGCGCAGCGGACATTTCCTACGAAGGGCGCGCTTTTTAGTCTGGTCGTTTGTCTCTCTGGGGTGCTACTGGTACTAACTGATGGCGCGTTTGCAAAACTGCTGGGATTCAAATTTAACCACGGCGATCAGATGATTTTTTTAGGGATGCTGTGCTGGAGTCTGTATACCCACTTAACCCAAGGCATCAGTCGATGGATGCCGATGATTCCTTATACTTTGGTCGGTATGCTATCAGGTCTAGGAGTGATCTCGCTCATGCTACTGTTTAGTGCAGAAGTGCATCCACTACAAGAGAGTTTGGCCATCAGTCGCAGTGTCTTTGGTGACTTGATATTTATTGGCATCTTTGGGACTGTGGGCGGCTATCTACTGTGGATTTCTGGCGTGAAGCAATTGGGTGCTGCCAATGCCTCTTTGTTTTTTAACTTCGTACCAGTGTTTGCGGCGATCACAGCCTTTGCTTACGGTCAGCAAGTAACGGCTTTGCAGTTGTTAGGCATGGTTATTGTGATTGCTGGTTTATTGATACCCAAATTAGTGAAATGGCAACAGCAGCGTTTGACGATACGTAATGCTTAATTAATTGGACAACAAAACTTTTTGTTCTTTGGCTATTTGATCGATTAGCTCTCGAGCGATACTGCCTTTTGGCGGTATTTTGGGCAAGTTTGAGATGTCAAAAAAGTCAGCATGCGACAGCTCATCTTCTTGAATAATGATATCGCCGCTGGCGTAAGACGCCCGAAAGCCAAGCATTAAATTCGAAGGAAAAGGCCACGGTTGACTGCTCACATAGCGAATGTCTTTTACGCTAATATTGACCTCTTCTGCTACTTCACGTACCACTGCATGCTCTAGACTTTCACCCACTTCTACGAAACCAGCAATCAAGCCATACATTAATGGCAATTTTTGCTCCCCGTAGCGATGATGATGTGCCAATAAAATTTGCATCTCTCCTGTCTGCGGATTGGGGCGGGTAACAGCAGTAATGACGCAAGGCTGGACACGAGGGTATTGCCGCAATCGGCATACTGGACAGACCATGGCACGCTCATCTGTTTCGGCATGGACGACAGGGGCTGCACAGCGACTACAAAACTGCGTATCTGCCTGCCAACGCAATAACTGTATGGCTTGGCTAACTTGAGTAGACAGTGCGGCAGGTAGCTGAGGGATAAGTTGGCGATAAGGAACAAAAGCATTACCGCTGGTCTCAGCGATAATAGGCAGGATCACGTCATGAGTGATTGCGTAATCATAGGTAATGGCGCTGGTGGCAAGAGCTGTAAAGCTATTATTATCGGTAAGGTCATGCGCAACGTCAACGGCAGTCTCTAGCAAGCTGTCAGGTAGCCAATGACTGGGCGACAGACTTTCGAGTAGCGTTACATGACCAATCTGATAAGCTTGCTGGTAGGTGCTATCGTCTAAAATTGAATTAAACTCGGGCAATTGAACCTGTAATGGCCACCAGCCATCAGGCATTTGACGGCATAGTAGGGTGTCATCACTAAATACAAAAGCACGAGTCATATATAAAATTCCAAAACGTCAAAAACAAGTTTGTAGTGGGTAACATACAAACTTGCTAAAAGTGAGATAAATAAATGAACAACGATAGCAGCAAAAAATTGACCACAAAAATAACGCTAGAGTGGCAACGCAGCATCCTCATTAAGCAGTGAGGAGATGACTCAAACTCTGCTGACCAATATCAAGTGCTTGCTTGCTAACAGGACGATTGTGTTCAAAACCATCTAGATGATAATCGACAGCCATAATAACATCCGCAATATAGGCAAGCGTATCATCTTCTACACGTTTTCCGTCTTTGATTTGCTGTTCAAGATAGTTGGCTAACTGACTCAGCATACTGGCTGGCGTTGGCAGCTGCAAGAAACGCACCGCTCCTGCCACTTGGCGCATCATCTCAGGTATATTTTGAATGTTGAGCATATCTCGCTCTGGCTCAGCCAAATAGTCATTGATCGCTTGTTCGGCACTGGCAATGGCGGTACGACTTTCTTGTATCAAAGTGTCATTGGCAGTATTGAGCTGATGCAATGAGATATGAGGGTTATTCAAAGGCAAGTAAATTGCCCCAGGGGTATGCATTTCTGCCATAGCGATGGTGGCATTTTCTGCTTGCATTAATGCGAGTAACAAATGATCAAAATCCTCAGGCGAAGGCGCTTTCCAACGTTTGACAGCGTCTGCCGCTGTGATAAGGCTGTTGGCAGCATTTACCAAACCCAGTAAGCGCATTACCGAGCTTAAGACAGTGAGTTCTTCAATAATTTGTGTTGTCTGCATGTCAATAGGATTGAGGGAATCACCACGTGCGTAGCTGTCCACGCGTTCTTTGATCTCGTTAATTTGGGTTTGAATAATGGTGTGCAACGTATCGGTAAGTGCACGATTAGGGCCGAACAAGAAGCGCTTCATTTGTTCAATTTGCGGGCCTTCTAACTTATTAATTGCGTATTGTTCCCGCAATCTTTGTGCCTCTTCGTTATCACGTTGACACGCAAAACTGACCAACTCTGCAAAACGCCTGTCTAACACAGGTAAGTAACTTTGGAACTGCTGCTCTAAATAGATAAGAGTGTGTTTTTGGCTAAGATTCAACGGTAAGACAGTCGCAATATCGGTAACAGCCGCATTGGCCGCTTGCCAAAATAAGCTGTCGGTATTTGCCGCTATCAAAGCACAGGCGGCACTCATGGCATCAAGTTTTTGCTGGTCATCTGGGCTGACGTGACCATCTCGATGAAGCAAAACAACGCCAAGACCACTACGGTAAGCATCAGTCAGTAATTTACTGTCAAGATTGAGCTCGCTCAGTGATTGAAAGTTTTTTTCAGGATTTGCAATGATAACGCTACTACTGCCAAAAGCAGAAAAATTGTCTGCGGTGATAGGTGCCTCTTGTCTGTGAGCATTTAGCTTATTGATAACTGGTAATAACAAGGTTGGCTCGACCGACTCAGTCAATAAGACAAACTCGACATAGCGATCCAGCGTCATGATGGCCTCTGATAAGTCCATGATTAATTTGGTATCGTTATTATCACCATTATCATAAAGGTGCTGGAGACCATGAGCGATAGCGGTACATAAAACCTCGGCACCGACCAAAGTAATCAGCTTAAAGATACAGGACAGCTGCTTTAATACGATAATAGAGTCTAATAATAAAGGAGCTTGACTGTTATCATCATTGAATTCGCTCAGATGAATCTCAGTGTCTTTTAGGGTCACTATGATTTCATCATGCAACAAATGTAGTGATGGCAGATTAAAATCAGTAACACTAAGCGTTGGGGCTGTTAACTTCATTTGCGCAGGCTGGTCCATAGGTATTTTTTCCATAAGGTACTGATGAGAATGGCGATGGTTTCAATGAGGTTTAAAAAAGCATTTATTATTAAGGCGTGTTTGATATTCACAAATAGTCTCTGTCAGCGCCATGATTGAATGTTCAAACAAGCCCTAACGTTTTAACGCTTATTACAGCAATAATCAAGACCATATTATACAAATATTCATATCATAAGCTACTTAAATGATGTCCCATTCAAATGATATCTATAGGTTGGCTTTGAGCTCAGGGTAATCTGCTGCAAGCGAGGTGTACCAGTGGTGATTGGATTCCTCATCCACCGATGATTCTAATAATAAAGCCGCTAGATTAGCAAAGCTGGCATGGGCGGTCTGTTTGCCGTCCGTCTGCGTGTCGTCTTCAATGGCAAGTGTGACTTGTCCACCAGTCATTGCCAAATATACTTCAGCCAAAATCTCTGAGTCAAGTAAGGCACCATGGAAGGTACGATCTTGTTTACCTACATTTAGACGACGCACTAACGCATCTAGGGTGTTTTTTTGTCCAGGATATTGCTGTTTTGCCATGACAAGCGAATCAGTTACTTGTACACGCTCGGCAAAGTCATTTAGACCGACTTTGGCAAATTCCATATTTAAGAAGTTCATGTCGAACGACGCATTGTGAGCGATAATCTCGGCGCCGTCCATAAAGTCATACAAAAACTGAGCGACTTGATCGAATGTTGGTTTGTCGGCTAAAAATGCCTCAGAAATACCATGAATGCGAATAACCTCATCATCCATACCGCGCTGAGGGTTGATATAGACGTGCAGTTTTTCGCCAGTAAACTTACGTCCGACCATCTCGACAATACCAACTTCAATAATGCGGTCGCCTTTTAGGGCATCAAGCCCTGTGGTCTCAGTATCCATAATGAGTTGGCGGTCGGTTTCATGACGATGTATCGGTTTAGGTAGCAGCGGTTTAAAGTGGGGATTGGCACGGCTGGTGTTCCCATCGAACTTTATGGCATCAGTTGCAATCTCTGGCGTATTATTTTCGTCTATTGTATCAGTCACGGGCGCGTGGGCGTCTAGCATATCTGTGGTACTCGCTGGTTTGGTGACACTATTTTGATAGCAGTCTGCTTCTATGATAGCGTTTTTATGGATCATACTATCGTCATGGTGTTTATGGTCATGACTGTCGAATAATTCTTCGTCAAGCTCATCTTCCACTATATCAAGACCGAGTGGGTCAAAACTCAACCAGTCATCATGAGAAGTTGCTGCTTTATCAGGCATTATTGGCTGTTTTTTTTTAGATATATCTTGTGCATGTGTCGTTGACAACCCCTCACTACTACTGGAAGTAACGCCTAAATTTGCCAGCTCGTCTGCTTTTTCATTGCCAGCATGTCCTGCATGACCTTTAACCCAGTGCCAATCGACATCGCGCTGTTGACACAGCTTGTCTAATTGTTGCCAAAGGTCTTGATTGGCGACTGGTTTTTTACTGGCAGTTTTCCAGCCTCTTTTTTTCCAGCCCTCAATCCACTCGGTGATACCTTTTTTGACATAACTTGAGTCAGTCCAAATCTCAAGCTTTTGCGTAAGTGGGCTGTGTGTCAAAGCCTGTATCGCACCCATCAGCTCCATACGGTTATTGGTCGTCTCTTTATCGCCACCATACAAATCCTGCGTAAGACCATCGCTAAAGATGAGATGCGCCCCCCAACCACCAGCACCGGGGTTGCCTTTGCAGGCACCGTCCGTATAGGCAACTGTCGTGTTTGGTTTGGCGGTCAACGGATTGATCGCGTTGTTTTTATTGAATGGCTGCGCTGAGGAGTGATTGTCTGACATAAAAACGTATTGGCCTGATAAATGATAAACGTGAGGTCGCGCAAAGGGATTTTGTTAACATGATTTTAACGCTGAAAATCCCTTTATATGCGGGCTTGAGTATAACAAATCTGTTGTTGCTATGGGCAGCTTTGGCGCACGAAAATGCAAAACTCTTGCGCGCTTTCTATATGACAATAGTAACGGGCTGGTTTTCTGTTAAAATAGAGCAAGTAACTAACAAGCAACTAAAAATTAACTAAGAGATGTCTGTCTTTTGGTGTCATTAAAATGAGCAAGATCAGCGCATTGCTTGCGTCCCAATGCTATCACCATAGTGCTAAATAGCAGTTTTGCTGATAAGCGATGTGATGACAGCGTTCTCAACCAAAGCTTTTAACGCATGAATGCAGGATAACCCTATTATGTCCTTATGCCCAAACGTTTTTTCCAAAAGAGTGACACAGCTGTTGGTTGGTATAGTGGTGAGTAGTCCGCTATGGTTGGCCGCTTGTAATGACAGTCATACGCAGACCAATCCAGTCGTGGCTGAAACGACAGACCTGTCGGTTTTTGAAGGGTGTTATACGGTCAGTAGTGATGAGCCTGCTCAAATAAAAGTCAGTCAACAAGATGGCTCGTGGGTGATGCAAATGAAAGAACCTGCAAGTGCCAAGCGCGTCTGGGATAATCCTGAGCCATTAGAGATGATTGAGAACAGTGAAATACCGCAGTTTTTCTCTATCGATCCAGACAATGTCGATGCCGTTATTGGGCGTCCTGATAGAGTGCTGGTGCTGGCTCATGTCAAACCCGTTTATGCCAATATCGATCCGCTACTAGATAGCGAGTATTTGTCTCATATTTATCGCGGTGCCAATACGATCTATCGTGTGGAATGCGACGAGGTCAATACTGATATTTTGGCCAATCCGCATGCCAATATTGTTATTGATAACGTTAATGAGAGTATTTAAAAACGTCATTTATTATCAAATATCCGCTGTTATAAACCGTTGGATTATTAGAGTTAGGCAATATGAATTTTTTTAGTTATGTGGTATTAGGTGGTTTTTCTTATGCAGCGGGTTGGGCAATAAGAACGTATATATTGGATAAAAAACCTGAACCTGAGCAGCCTTATAATCTTAAGCATCCGACTATTTTGGCGTACTTGGGCGGGTTTCTTATTATTATGCTGATAATCTCTTGGTTAATTAGTCGTTATTTATTAGGGCATGCGTCGCTTGATTTGCCTTTTATTGTTATTAACAGCCTCGTCGCGACCTTTGTCTATTCGTTCGGTCTTAATCCCGAAAAGGCTCGTTATGATGTACCAGATTAACGCGTGTTAGTAGATAAACTGGCAACAAAAAAGCCACGACCAGTTCTTATGTGAACGGTCGTGGCTTTTTCGAGACTGCAGTTTTCTGAGCGATTAATATATTAGCAGCTATGAGGCCTTTTTGAGGTCTGTGCTGTTCTTATCACTATCTTTCTGATCACTCTCTTTTTTATCAGTGTTAGTCTGCTCGTTACTGATTTTATCCGTGTTTTCCTTAGCCTCTAACTTACTCTGAGCATCCGATTGCTCTTGCTTCCATGCTTTGTATTTTTGTAGATCTTTTCGAGCCTGTCTTAAGCAAAATTTCAGTACGAGGGCGTCGTCGATGTAACCAATGAATGGAATGGAGTCTGGGATAAGGTCAATGGGGTTTAGCGTATAGATCGCGCCAACCACGCCAGCTGAGATAGTTTTAAACGGAACCTTACGGTAATCACCTTTGTAATAGTCTTTGATAAGATTCATAAACAGCATCAAATCATCGCTAAAAGGTTCAAGATAGCTATTGTCTTCTAGTTTTTCTTTAAGTTTGCCTTCTTTGCCAATCAAGTATTTCAAATTGGAGTCAAGCGCGTCTTTTTTACCAGTTTTTTTGTTAAACATAATGATTGCCTTTGCTTGTTTGCCATGAATATGTATCTACAGTAACAAACATAAGAGCGTCGTATTGTGTGTCTAGGTAGCGAAAAAGTAAAGATGGGTAAAGGTTAGGCAACTTGGCGAGTGAGCAGATGCGGTACAATACGCATGCGTAATAATGCGTGTACCTGACAATGTGCTTACGCGTAACGCACTGTTTTAAAAAAGATAAATAACAAATATAAAAATATATAGGTAGTAGAAAAGCATGGGTTCAAAAGCGCCATTTATACAGCAAACCATAAATATGCAGTCAAAGACAGAGGCGACACTCAGTACTGGGTTAAACCGGCGGCAGTTCTTGCGCCGTATAGGTGTCAGCGCGGGTACGGCAGCATTAGCGGCGCAAGGTATTTCTCAGGTTTTTGCCGCCAGCCCTAGCGACTATAGTGATAACAACCTGCAAGTCACCAAGGACGATTTACCAACCGCATTATTGGATGAGCAGTTCTCAGCGCAAACAGCGCTCGCGCAAACCGGTTGTATCACGCCGACCATCGAGACACGGATTTTTGCCAGCTCGAATGTCGGGGGCAGTGGTGAGCGCAATCAATTGGCATTAGATCGTCTGGCTTGCGCTGGTTTTAAAGTAGACAACCCGTTGATTACCAATCGTCAATATTTGCGCTTTGCAGGTACGGATTCACAGCGGGCTAGTGATTTTCAAAACCTTGCCACTGGTGCGATAGCGGCACCAAAATTATTATTAGGTGTGCGCGGCGGTTATGGTGCGATGCGTATACTGCCCATGGTTGACTGGACGACGCTTGGGCGTATTATGGCGGAGCGTGGCACGATACTCGCAGGTTTTAGCGATGTGACCGCCATTCAGTGTGCGCTACTGGCAAAAGGCGATATGAGTTCGCTTGCCGCGCCCATGCTTTATAGCGAGTTTGGCAAAACCAAACCAGATAGAGTGACGTGCCAACAATTTGCTGAAGCGCTGTGCAATCCTAATCTGACCATTAACATACAAGATGCATCGCTGACTAGTCCAAATTTACCCAGTATTTTGACAACCAATATTCTGACAACCAGCATTTTAACAAAAGGTCAGCCAACAACATTAACGGGCACTATTTGGGGTGGCAATCTGAGCGTGGTATCGGCGCTGGCAGGTAGTGAGTATTTGCCACGCATTGACGGTGGTATTGTGTTTTTAGAAGATGTGGGCGAGCAGGCTTATCGCATTGAGCGCATGTTGTATGATTTGTATTTGGCAGGCGTGTTCAAAGGTCAGCAAGCGATTGTGTTTGGGGCATTGTCTGGTGCAGGGGAGGACAGTTATGATAAACGTTATGATGTTGCCACCGTTATTCGGCAATTACATGAGCTGACAGGATTGCCGATTTATAGTGGCATGCGCTTTGGTCATATTGGGGAGAAGCACAGCTTTCCACTGGGGTCGACCTGTCAAATCAGTCCAAATACTAGCGGCGGTTATCAATTGTCATTTACGGATTATCCCACTATTAAGGCGGATGCCATGCATGTAGAAGGGTTGTGGCAAAACGTTTAGCTATCAGAGAAAGTAGTAATAAAGAAAGCCTAAATCGCCAATCGCGAAAATTTATCCTGATATTCTTTAGGAGTTAGCTCAGTAGCACGTTTGAATAAACGGGTAAACGAAGAGAGGTCATCGTAGCCAACCTTATCCGCCAGCGATTTAATGGTCACATCGCCTGATTCCAATAAACGCTTTGCCTGTTCGATTCTGACAGCTTGAATATACTCAATCGGACGCATGGCAACAGCGGCTTGAAAGCGTCTGTTTAACGTACGCGGTGTGATATTGACCATGGTAGCTAAGTGGTTCACTTGAATAGACTGATTAAAATTTTCTTCAATGAATTCTTGTACTTGTTTGACCAGTTGATCTGCATGCGGTTTGTGCAACGTCACGTTGGTATAACTGTTTTGATTGCCTCTTTTGCTGTCGATAATCTGAGTTTTTGCCACTTGCGTAGAAATCTCACGTCCACAATAACGTTCTATCAATAACAATCCCAAGTCATAAAAAGCGCTGCCACCTGCCGCACAAAATATGTTGCCCGACTGGGTGACAAATTGGTTTTCCTGCAAATCCACCAGCGGAAAGTCTGCCTTAAATTTACTCGCATAACCCCAGTGGGTTGTCGCTACCTTATTGTCTAACAGTCCTGCTGCGGCCAAAAAAAATGCGCCGCTACAGTTACTGGCGATATCCGCTTTGGTATTTGCCAGTCTTTTTAGATGGGGCAATAGCTCACTGTTTTGCATCAATACTTTATCAATTGAATCGCCGATGGTAGGGATTAACAGTAAGTCGCACTCGGCTACTTCTTGAATATCGCAATGCGCTTGCATGATTAAGCGATTGCTACATCGAATATCGACCCCGCCTAAGCTGGCTGTCTGCACGTTAAATCTAGGCGCTACCGCCTCATTCAAAAATCGCTGCCAGCTGACACCTGTAAACGAAAACAAGTCCAATGCGCCAGCCAGTACACTGCCCAGCACGCCATCGAAACCTAAAATAATGACCTTAAACGGTTTTAATTGAGACATGAGTCTTTGTTTTCCTTTATTGCTTGCCAATACTATAGTTAAGTTAATATCAAAAAACACAGCGAGACGGGGACAAGTTTTTTGTAGCATCGAGCTGCGAAGGCAAAGCAAGAAAAATTTGTACCCGTCTCGCGTCATAATGTCTGGTACCCATTTTATGCAGTATCGATAATATGTCTTATTTGACCATAATTATGTCATAAATGACAATACGGAAGCGCACAAAATTAGCTTAGTATTTAGTGATAAGCCTCACTCATTTGTTAACGACAATACTAACGAGAACACTATGGCAGCAGATAAACTCATCAACGATTTTGAATTACCCTTCCAACTATATGATGTCTTAGGTACTGAGACGCTAACTGAACATCCAAAATTTGCGGAACACAGCCGCGACACATTTGACGCCGTATTAGACACAGCAGACAAAATAGCCACTGATTTATTTTTGCCTCACAACCACTTGGCGGATAAGAATGAGCCGCAGTTCGATGGCAAAAAAGTGAGCATGATAGACGAGGTAAAAGTTGCTTTTGATGCCTTTCGCGAATCAGGTTTTATTGCTGGGCGCTACAGCTTTGAAGATGGGGGCATGCAGTTGCCTGAGACGGTCATGACCGCAGTGGCAGGCTATTTTATGGCAGCCAATCCATCAACCACTGCGTATCCCTTTTTGACCACCGCCGCGATCAATGTCATTTCACATTTCGCTAGTGATGAGATCAAAGAGGCCTTTATGCCGCGCATGTTGACGGGTGAGTTTACTGGAACGATGGCGCTAACAGAGCCGCACGCTGGCTCGTCGCTGGCGGATATCAAAACCACCGCAGTAAAACAAGAGGACGGCTCGTATCGAGTGAAAGGTAGCAAGATCTATATCTCAGCGGGCGATCATGAGCTGTCTGACAATATCGTCCATCTGGTCTTGGCCAAAGTGCCAGGCGGCCCTAGGGGCGTGAAAGGTATCTCTTTATTTGCGGTGCCAAAATATCGTTTAAATGACGATTTGTCCGTTGGCGCGCGCAATGACGTGCATCTAACAGGACTCATTCATAAGCTTGGCTATCGAGGTGCGACTTCCACGGCATTAAGCTTCGGTGATGACGGCGAATGTTACGGTTATCTCATTGGCGAAGAGCATTTTGGCTTGCGTTATATGTTTAAGATGATGAACGAGGCGCGTATCGCGGTTGGTTTTGGCGCGGCAATGATTGGGTATCGCGGTTATCAATATTCGCTTGATTATGCCAAAGACAGAACGCAAGGCAGGATTGCACCCAATAACAAACCTGAAGATGCGGCAATTGCCATTATTCAACATGGCGATGTGAAGCGGATGCTGCTGGCGCAAAAGGCGTATTCTGAAGGCGGGATGTCATTGTGCTTATACGGCTCAAACCTGATCGACCGCATCAACACTTGTGAAGATGATGTGTTAAAAAACGAGCTGTCAGAGTTGTTGGACTTACTCACGCCTGTGCTAAAAGCATGGCCGTCTGAATATGGCCCCAAAGCCAATGACTTGGGCATTCAAGTATTGGGCGGTGCTGGTTATACGCGTGAGTATCAAGCCGAGCAGTTTTGGCGTGACAATCGTTTAAACCCCATTCACGAAGGCACAAATGGCGTGCAAGCGTTGGATTTGTCATTTCGCAAATTATGGCAAAACAAGGGTCTGGGTATTCAGATTTTGAAACGGGAAATCACCCAAGATTTGGAAAGTATTACCACACCTGAGACCGCTAAATTGGCAGGTAAATTGACGCCTTATATGGCGCATTTACATGAAGTTCTAGTTCATTTGGGCAACATTCTACAGACAGAAAAAGCGGTGACACTCACGGGTAACGCGCAGGCTTTGATGAATATTTTTGCCTCAATCGTGGTGGGCTGGATTTGGATTCGTCAAGCCAGTAAAGCTGAACAGTTACTGATTGAAGCCGAAAAGAATGAAACCAAAAATAGTGACAAACAAAACTTCTATCGCGGCAAAATACAAGCGGCAAAATACTTTATCGATTGGGAGTTACCACTAATCAAACGCGATATTGAATTACTCACCAACACCAACTCGGTCTGCACTGACATGCAAGCTGAATGGTTCTAATAACAGCTCTAAGGAAAGAGAAATGACAACGATGAATAAGCAGTGGCGACTAAAAGCAAGACCTGTTGGCGAACCGAGCGCCGATACTTGGGAATATACCGAGTCAGAATTACCGACCATTACTGACGGACAGTTACTGATAAAAATCGCATACCTCTCTATAGATCCGGCAATGCGCGGCTGGCTAAACGATGCGAAGTCTTATATAGAGCCGGTACAAGTTGGTGATGTCATGCGCGCGGGGACAGTGGGTGAAGTCATCGACAGTAAGCATGAGAAATTTGCAGTCGGCGACTATGTTTGTGGTCACAACGGTGTGCAGTCGTATGCTGTTAGTGACGGTACTGGATTATATAAGGTTGATCCAAATCTTGCACCCCTGTCTTATTACCTAGGTGTGCTCGGTATGCCGGGAATGACAGGTTATTTTGGATTATTAAAAACGGGCGAGCCAAAAGCAGGCGAAACCGTCGTCGTATCTGGCGCGGCTGGCGCAGTGGGTGGCCTAGTTGGTCAAATTGCCAAAATCAAAGGCTGCCGAGTAGTTGGTATTGCGGGCGGTAGTGAGAAATGTCAGTTTTTGATAGATGAGTTGGGTTTTGATGCGACCATCGATTATAAAAACGAAGATGTGAAAAAAGCGCTTAAGCAAACTTGTCCAGACGGTGTCGATGTCTACTTTGACAATGTGGGCGGCGACATATTGAACGACGTACTTACCCAAATCAATCTGCGCGCGCGTATCGTAATTTGCGGTGCGATTAGCCAATATAACAACACGACACCGATCAAAGGTCCATCAAACTATCTGTCGTTATTGGTCAATCGCGCGCGTATGGAAGGCATTGTCGTCTTTGATAATATCAAAGAATACCCGACGGCAATGAAAGATATTGCAGGCTGGATTCAGTCAGGTGATATCAAGGTTAAAGACCACATCGTTGAGGGTATCGAGACGTTCCCTGATACCTTGATGATGCTTTTTAAAGGTAAAAACTTCGGCAAGTTGGTTCTTAAGGTAGAGGGATAGATCATGAAAGTGAATACAAAGGGAATTGCATCAGGCGTGGCCAGTAATGTGGCCGGCAAACGGATTTTAATCACGGGCGGTGCGTCTGGTATTGGTGCTGCCAGTGCGCTACTGCTGGCCAGTCGCGGCGCCAAGGTTGTGATTGGCGATTTGGCAGAAGAGATGGGGACTGCCGTTGCCAAGCAAGGGCAAGATGCTGGCAATAGTATCGTGTTTAAAAAAGTCGATGTCACTAGTGGCGATGAAGTGCGCGCGTTGTTTGCTTTTGCGATGCAAGCGCTGGGTGGTCTCGATGTCGTGATCAATAATGCAGGTATTGACCATCAACCTGCGCCCATGCATGAGCTGAGCGATGATGATTTTGATCGTAATATCGCGGTCAATTTAAAAGGCGTTTGGCACTGTATGCGTGCTGCTGTTGCTTGTATGGCGACCAATGGCGGTGGTCATGTGATTAATGTGGCCTCTATTGCAGGTCTGCGTTCCGCGCCTTTGCTATCGGCTTATAGCGCCGCCAAACATGGAGTGATGGGACTAACCAAGTCCGCTGCTCATGAGTATGCACGTGTCAATATTCGCTTTAATGCAGTCTGTCCAAGTTTTATCGACACACCAATGGTACGCAATACCATGGCAAATATGAACGAGCGCGCACAGCAAGCCACCATAAAGGCCAGCCCACTGCGCCGTTTAGGGGAAGTCGATGAAGTGTCTGGCGCGATTGCGTGGCTTGCTAGCGACGAGAGCAGTTTTATGAACGGTCATGCCTTTACTTTGGACGGCGGCATGCTGGCTTAATATCAAACGGATTTTTGATAAGGCTTTTATTCAAGCATTTAAACTATAAGGAATAGTGATGAAAGATTTATTTGATTTAACGGGCAAGATTGCGTTGGTGACGGGTGCCAGTCGCGGTATTGGTGAATCTATCGCCCGTCTGCTGGCGTCAAGAGGGGCACACGTGATCGTTTCTAGTCGTAAAGTCGATGCTTGCCAAGCGGTTGCGGATAGCATTACAGCGAATGGTCATAAAGCCAGCGCGTTTGCTTGTCATGTGGGAGACATGGAGCAGATTGATGCGATTTTTGAGCATATTAAAAGTGAGTTCGGTCAAATTGATATTTTAGTAAACAATGCGGCGGCAAACCCTTATTATGGTCATATTTTGGACACGGATTTGGCCGCTTTTGATAAAACTGTAGAAGTGAACATTCGCGGTTATTTCTTTATGTCGACGGCGGCTGGCAAGATGATGCGCGAGCAGGGCGGCGGTGTGATTTTAAATACAGCGTCGGTCAACGGCTTGGTTGCGGGTGACAAGCAGGGTATTTACTCAATCACCAAGGCTGCTGTCATTAGCATGACTAAAGCCTTTGCCAAAGAGTGTGGCCCATTAAATATTCGTGTGAATGCCCTATTGCCGGGCTTGACGAATACTAAATTTGCCTCCGCACTGACTACCAATGACAAAATATTAAAAATGGCGCTGCATACCATACCGCTAGGACGTGTGGCTGATCCCGATGAAATGGCGGGGACGGTATTGTATCTGGTGTCTGATGCTTCAAGCTATACCACAGGCGCGACAGTGGTGGTTGATGGTGGCATGCTTGCCTAGCTTTAAATGGTTAAATGCAAAATAGCGACAGTATTCAAAATCGAAAACCGCATGAAAGTATTGTTTATGCGGTTTTTTTTGATTCATGTTTTAATGCAAACATCTAAAATAAGGTATGCTCAGATAGAAGTTCAAATAAATGGGTGGCGTCAAAATGTAGGGAGGCAAATATGGATTCAGTTAGTAATAATAAAGATAGTAATAAAACGAAGACTACTGCTCACAATAACACATGGTTATTCGTCCCCGCGACGCGAATTGATCGAATAGAAAAAGCATTTGCGAGGGGGGCGGATGCGGTGATTGTCGATTTAGAAGATGCCGTTGCCGAAGCGGACAAAGTGCAAGCTCGAGAGGCATTAAAAAACTACTATGACGATCAAAACGAGAAGCAAATATATCAGCCAATTTGGTTACGTATTAATCAAGCGAGCAGTGAGGCGTTTGTTGCAGACTTAATATTATATCAGCAAATGCCAAAGCTGGCGGGTGTGCTATTGGCAAAAGCAGAGCAGGTCGCAGACATTGAATATGTCCACCAGCGTACGGGTCTGCCAGTCATTGCGCTCATAGAAAGCGCTGCTGGTTTATATCAAATAGACAGCATGGCGAAAGCCACTGGTCTTACCGCATTCAGTTATGGATTTTTAGACTTGTGTAATGATCTACGTGTACAAGTGGGCACGCCTGCCGCAGATATCATCGCCAATCAGATTCGCTATCAGCTGATTTTGACCTCAAAAGTACACCAGCTCGCCCCGCCTATTGATACCGTCTATCCTGACTTTAAGGATGAAGAAGGACTGCGAAATCGAGTACAGCTATGGTCACAAATGGGCATGTCAGGGATGCTTTGTATTCATCCCAAGCAAGTAGCCATTGTCCACAAAGCTTTACAGCCGACAGACAAGGAAATTCAGTTTGCCAAGCGTGTGGTCGCAGAGTATGAGCGCAGCGGTCAGGCGGTGTTTAAGATAGAGGGCGAGATGGTCGATGCGCCAGTGATTGCGCGCTGCCGTCAGTTATTGACTCAGTGGCAGACGGGCGGATAATGCTTTATCATAAACCATCCACACCAATACTTTATAAAAGCACATTATGATTTTTATCAGCGATACAATTAGCCTAAGTGACAATGAAGTCGATATCAGCGCCATACGCGCGCAAGGAGCGGGCGGTCAAAACGTCAATAAAGTCTCCTCTGCCATTCATCTACGTTTTGATATCACGGCTTCAAGTTTAAGCGATGAGCACAAGCAGCGCCTGCTGGATAGCAAAGACAGTCGGATCACCAAGGAGGGCGTACTCATCATTAAAGCCCAACAGTTTCGCACGCAAGAAAGAAACAAAATCGATGCGCTAGAACGTCTGCGCAGTTTTATCATAAAAGCCACTTATGTTAATAAAACCCGCAAGTCAACCAAGCCGAGTAGAAATGCTAAGCGAAAACGAGTGGATCAAAAAACCCAGCGCGGCAAGACCAAAGTGTTGCGCGGCAAAGTAGACTTTTAAGGAAATTGCTTTTTAAAGGAACAATGAAAAATGCCAGCCCTTTTCCTGAGCTGGCATTTTTTTGTTGATTTTACTAGTCGCAACTAACCAAGGTTGTAATTAACCGAGTCTTTTGCTCAACTCAGGAAAGCATCTTATCATAAATAGCATCAGTAGCAACGCCACAACAGCGATAGCTGCCCCAACATAGCCTACGCTTGATAGAGAGACGTGCGTCACCGCATAACCGCCGAACAAAGCACCTGCGCCAATTCCTAAATTAATAATACCTGAGAACATCGACATCAGCATGTCTTGGGCGCTGACATCCACCATGAGCACCTTGGCTTGCATGGAGATAATCAGCAGCATAAGTGCTGTTCCCCAAAGCAGCGCAATCACACTGAGCGCCCATACAGACGTCACGGCAAACAACAACACGAGCATGGACGCCAGCATCAGTATCGTCGATATCAGCATCAACCTAGTATTGAATTTGTCACCCCAGCGACTAAATATCACACTGCCCGCAATGCCTGCCACACCGAATAATAACAAGATAAAAGTGGCTGAGTTTTCACTGATTGAGCCAACTTGACGCATAAATGGCTCAATATAAGAGTAAGCGGTATAGTGTGCTGTAAAGACGAGCAAAATAAGCAAGTATAGGCAGACCAGCATAGGATTTTTTAGTAACTCTGGGATTTTTCTAAAAGACCCCTCAAACATGCTGGGCAGTGTGGGCAATAGTCTCGCTTGTAGAATAAATACAATGAGCGCCACGACACCAATACCGCCAAAGGTCGCTCGCCAGCCAAACCATTGACCGATCAATCGTCCTAGCGGCACACCCAGCACCATCGCTAATGACGTACCGGTCGCAAGCACACTAAGCGCCAACGCCTTTTTGCCTTCGGGTGCCACACGTATGGCAATGGCCGCCGTGATTGACCAAAATATCGCATGCGATAGCGCAATCCCAACGCGGCTGATAAGCAGCACGTTAAAACTCCATGCAAATACTGACAAGGCATGACTGGCAATAAATACCGCAAACAATGCCAAGAGCAAACGCTTGCGCTCAAACCGACTGGTGAGTAGCATCAGTGGCAATGACATGGCAGCGACGATCCACGCATAAAGCGTCAACATCCAGCCCGTCTCTGCCGTCGTGATGGAGAAATCTTGGGCAATGTCACTTAATAGAGCGACAGGGACAAATTCTGTGGTATTCATAATGAACGCACTAACGCCCATCAAGAATACTTGAAAATACTGAGTTCGGCGAGAATAGGAGCTCGCCTCAAGGTTATGTTTCATAAAATCCAACACAAATAAGGTGCTAATACAGCAATATAGCCAAAAGCAATATGAAAAATATCAAGTGATATAAGGATGTCGGGGCAAGATACCAAGTCAATGGCAACAGTTAAAGGAGTTTTTTGATAATGAGCGCTTGTATCAGTATTTATTTTTTATCATTTGATGTGCTATCATTATTGAATGCTATATCGTGGGTTTAACGGTTTTGTGTGCCAATTATTATTGCAATAAAATAGTGGCGTACAAACCTTGCAACTTCCAGCACGATATAAAACAATTCTGGTAAAGCGCATGAGCCTGTACTCCGACATCCTCATTTGTGCCTGATTTTATTTGCCTATTTGGGCGTATTTCAACCTTTTTCGTCGGAGTTACAGGAGTATAAGGTGTTTAATATCATGAGCCACACTGCCAACCAATCCAAATATACTCGTCGTTATCATCCCCGTCACCCTCTTGCACAATACGCGGTCAATCAAATAGACACGCTCAAACTGTGTTCACAAGACATTGTCAAAGCCATGGGTTATCCTTTAAAACATACCATACCTGCCTGTGAGCGGCTACGGCATGTTCTGTCGAACAAACACCTTGGGCTTGACGGCAGCTATATTGACAAACACTTTACGGCTGACGAATTTTTAACCAAATTGTTTGCGGTGCTTGAGATACCTTATACGCCATTTGCAGAAGATATTGCCAAAATCAAATATGATTTGACGCATTGTCCTCAGGTTTTACCAAGCTACAGCTTGCAAGCGAAGATAGTATTTAAGTTTGATGGTGCAAATTGGCTGGCGCGCAGTAATGCCTCACGTTTGGCTCATATACGTTTGCCGGATGACTTTGCCGAATTAGAGGAAATAGAGCGTAGTTTGATTGTGAAAGAAAGTATTTGTGAGCACTACCAGCGTTACGAAGGTAGTTTGCCTTTTGACGGAGTTATTAAAGGCTACGAGCTAATGACTGAGCACAATAACAAGGTAGTTGATAGTTTAATGTACCGTTTGCCAAAATCCAGTAGTGTGTAGACGCTTCGATATACGAAAATGCTGATATCCTAAGCGTAATATTAGTAACATACAGATTCAGATGAACCAAGCCCCACTTTATTGTGGGGTTTTTGCTTTTTGGAGAGAATAAATATTTTTATAGCTATAATCAATCCTAAGCCTGCACAGTCTATAAAATATAGTACTTACACTGGTGTTTCTTGCTACTCTGATTTTAGATATGGATAAACAAACGAATTATTCAGTAAGTAAACTGACCAGATTACGATTGTTATTTATTTGAACCATAAAAAAGGAATTTTTATGACTGAGATTGCGTACATTTATGAGGCTATCCGCACGCCGCGTGGTAAAGGAAAAAAAGACGGCTCTTTGTATCAGGCATCACCGATTTGGCTGGTTCGTACTTTATTAAAAGAGATGCAGCAGCGCCATAATTTGGATACCAGCTTGGTCGATGATGTGGTGCTCGGCTGCGTGACACCTGTTGGTGAACAAGGCTCTGATATTGCGCGTATTGCCGTCATTGATGCTGGCTGGGCGCAAAGTGTGGCAGGTCTAACCTTGTCTCGATTTTGTGCATCAGGGCTTGAGTCAATCAACTTGGCCGCTGCCAAAGTCATATCAGGTATGGAGGATATGGTGGTCGCAGGTGGCGTAGAATCCATGAGCCGTGTACCGATGGGCTCTGATGGCGGTGCTTGGTATATGGATCCACGCGTCAATGAAGCCACGCATTATGTGCCGCAAGGGGTTGGTGCGGACACCATAGCGACGCTCAAAGGCTTTAGTCGTAATGAGGTCGATGCCTTTGCCACGGAGTCACACTGCCGTGCTGCCTATGCTTGGGAGCAGGGTTATTATGACAAATCTGTCGTCCCCGTTACGGATATCAATGGCATGATGCTATTGGCTAAAGATGAAACCATCCGTCCCAATACCACTGTCGAAACCTTGGCTGGTCTTAACCCTTCTTTTATTAAGCTTGGCAAAATTGGCTTTGATAGCGTGATATTAGACAGATATACCACCATTGAATCCGTCAATCACGTGCATCATGCGGGTAACTCGTCGGGTATCGTCGATGGCGCGGCAATTTGCTTAGTGGGTAATGCGGCGGCTGGTCAAAAAGCAGGGTTAAAGCCACGTGCCAAAATCACCATGGCATCCGTTATTGGCTCAGAACCTGCCATTATGCTGACAGGTCCAACGCCTGCCTGTCAAAAAGCCCTCAAAAAAGCGGGCATGCAAGCCTCAGATATCGACCTATGGGAAATCAATGAGGCCTTCGCCGCGATACCGCTGAATACCGCCGATGATTTTGGACTCTCGCTCGACATCGTGAATGTCAATGGCGGTGCTATCGCCATGGGTCATCCGCTTGGGGCGACGGGTGCGATGCTGATGACAACTGTTCTGGATGAGTTAGAACGCCGTGACCTAAAAACCGCCATGATTACGCTGTGCGTAGGCGGTGGTATGGGGATTGCCACTATTATTGAGCGTGTTTAACCCTTTTCGCAAATAGATGAAAAAATAATATACAAAGAATCATTTAAGGGATAAAAATGATGACAAATAACCATACAGTAGACAGCGTAACGACAATTAACGAGCTAGAAAACTTCTCTGCCCAGCGTGACGCTGATGGTATTGTTACCGTCATTATCGATCAAGCGAATCGTAAAATGAATGTCATCGGTGATGGCTTTACAGAGGCTTTTTTATCAACGATAGCAGACAGCTTTATCAGTGATGACGCTGCCAAAGGTTTGATTTTAACCTCTGGTAAAGAAACCTTTGTCGTTGGTGCAGATATCGATCAACTGGCTCATATTGAAACGGCTGAGCAAGCGTTTGAGTTGGTTAAAAATCTCAAGAGTAGTCTGCGTAAGCTTGAAATATCAGGAAAACCTGTCGTTGCGGCCATAACGGGAACAGCGCTGGGCGGTGGTTTAGAGCTGGCGCTAGCATGTCACTATCGCATTGCTATTGACTCACCTAAAACCAAACTAGGCCTGCCTGAGGTCAAGTTGGGCTTATTGCCGGGTGGTGGTGGTACTCAGCGTTTACCACGTTTAATAGGTATTGAATCGGCATTGATGCTAATGAACCAAGGCAAAGAGCTGCATCCAATTGCTGCCAAAGACATCGGCCTGATAGATGCCACTGCTAGCAGTAGAGCAGATATGCTAAAACAAGCCAAAGACTGGATTCATGGTAATCCTAATGCACAACAACCGTGGGATAAAAAAGGCTTCAAAATCCCCGGAGGTGACAGCAACCATCCCAACGTCGTGCCAATATTTTCAGTAGCGCCTGCTATGACCAATCAAAAATCACACGGCAATTATCCCGCGATTACCCATATCCTGTCTTGCGTGTTCGAAGGCTGCCTCGTGGATATCGATACTGGCCTTGAGATTGAGTCGCGTTACTTTGCTGCTTGTGTGCTGTCCACTGAATCTAAAAATATGATTAATACCCTTTGGACTCAGCTTAACAGTATCAAAAAAGGTCAGTCTCGTCCTCATGGTATGGAGCGTTCAGCAACCAAAAAAGTTGGTATTTTGGGCGCTGGTATGATGGGCGCGGGCATTGCTTATGTCACCGCCAAGGCGGGAATACAGGTAGTACTCCTAGATACTGAAATGGCAAATGCTGAAAAAGGCAAAGTCTATTCTGCCACTATTTTGGATAAAGCGATCAGCCGTCAGCATTCGACTGAAGAGAAAAAAAAAGAGCTATTAGATCGCATCAAACCGACTGTTTCCTACGATGATTTGGCAGACTGCGATCTTGTGATTGAAGCGGTATTTGAGAATCGTGAGATTAAAGCCAAGTGTACCGAACAGAGTGAAGCGATGATTGCTAACACAGCTATCTACGCTTCTAATACCTCCACGTTGCCGATTACAGGATTAGCAAAAGCCAGCAAGCGCCCGAACCAATTTATCGGCCTGCATTTTTTTTCGCCAGTTGATAAGATGCCATTGGTTGAAATCATTATGGGTGAGCAAACCGATAATGCCACTTTAGCCAAAGCTTTTGACTATGTGATGCACATTGGCAAAACGCCTATCGTTGTGAATGACAGTCGCGGTTTTTATACCTCGCGTGTATTTGGCACGTATGTCACAGAGGGCATGGCGATGTTAGGTGAGGGCGTTCATCCACGCAGTATCGAAGTCGCTGGTATGAGAACAGGGATGCCGATGCCACCATTGGCGCTACAAGATGAGGTGTCATTGAGTTTGGCATTGCACGTCAGCGAACAGCAGCAGCTTGATCTGGCAGCTGAGGGCAAGCCTGTTGAGGTGCGTCCTTCTTATGAAATACTCAAAACGCTGGTGAAAGAGCACAATCGCGAGGGTAAAAAGAATGGCAAAGGCTTTTATGAGTATTTGGATAATGGTGACAAACATTTATGGCCTGAACTGATGAATCTGTATCCACCAAAATCTGAGCAGCCGTCTCAGCAAGACTTGATTGATCGTTTGATGTTTATTCAAGCCAATGAATCCGCCAAGTGTTATGGAGAAAAAGTCGTGCGCTCTGTCGCTGATGCCAATATTGGTTCTATCTTTGGTTGGGGCTTTGCGCCTCATCACGGCGGTACGCTACAGTTTATCAATGCCACGGGTTTGGAGGCATTTATCGCGCGCAGTCATGAGCTTGCGGCTCAATACGGTGAGCGTTTTGCGCCTGCCCAGATTTTGTTAGAGATGGCAGATAAAGGTGAGTTGTTCTCGGACGACTGATCCGCTGGATAATTTGATATAGTCAATCCACTATAAAAGAGTTACAGCGTTAACCTCGCTTGAAGTATGACATATACATCTGTACTCGATTGCCTTGTACCACTTTCAAACTGGATCAACTATCACTGATTCAATAAGATGGCAGAAAATCGCGTTATTTTGAAGAAACAGTAGGGATAAACTTGGTAAAATCAGTATACTAACAGGCTTTTTTCGTAACCAAAAAAAGGCGACGGTATGCTTTCATTGAAGCCGATCAGCGCCTCTTTGGTATTATAATGTCGCGTATTTATTTTATTTGATACCGATCATATTTATGCCAGACCCGTTATAAAAGAACATTTATACAAGACCATTGATATATTGATATAAGGCACATCGCTATGGAACCAAGACAGAACCCTATGCAACAAACACCAGACGCTGTAGAACACAGACCTGTATTTATGCCGAGAGTCGCCAGTGACAATCTGGTAAAAACGGACATGGTTCGGTTCGAGCGGCATGTAGGGTTTGCGAGTCGACAAAAGAAAAAATCCATCAATGATATGCATCAAGTTATTCGCAAAAAATATGGCTTCAGTCACGTGTTAGAGCTGTCCAGCAAGTCTGGCAACAAGTTGAGTTTTCCGCTAAGTCCATTGAGCTTAAAGCTCACGAATGATGATGGTAGTCAGTACAGTGTCGAAAATGCCTTTCAAAGCAGTATGATTTTTGAGGACGGTGGCCCTTATACTGATTTGCTAAGTGTGCCGCCACGACAAACCAGAAAAGACGAGCGCTTAATAACCTCGGGTGAACTGATTGGCTATAACTATTTTGGTATGGAATGGAGTGTCGAGCCATTAACCACGTTTTATGATTGGCTGTATGTGAATGCCCTAAAACAAAATACTCAGCTGCATGAAGAAGTGATGCAATATCAGGCTTTTACCGATCTTGAGTTTAATCCCAAGAAATCTATCCACTGTGCAGCTTATGCACTTGCCATGTTTGTCGCGCTGAATAAACGTGAGTTGCTCGATAGTGTTGAAGATCCAATGGTATTTTTTAATTTATATCATGAGTTTAAAGTGAGTAATACCGAGAACCTTTTGGAAGCTGGCTGGGTCTGATAGCCAGCAACGATAAAACATTTGAGTCAGCCAAAAGCTACGATACATAAGCCTATGTATTGTAGCTTTTTTCGTTTGTGTACGTTGTTATTTTTAATAAGGTTTAGACATTGCGTGATCAGTAATGATAGAACGTTTTGACTCATATAGTTGAAATGCTTTAAAGTCGCTACAGTATTGCTGGTGTAAATTTTTTGCGATATTTAATACTAAGGCTTTATAAATTACTCTTCTCTAAATTTGCTAAAAATGCCGCAAAACCTTCATTCGCCCGCGCCTCTAAACGACTACTGGTAATCACACGGACATGATTACTCCAAGTAATGGCATAGCCTTGATTTTCAAATTTTTTGACCAAATCCACATCTTCATGGCAAGGTAGTGGTGCAAAGCCACCAACGGCGAGATAGGCCTCATCCCTAAAGCTCAAATTTGCCCCATGAATATGACGATGTCCCATCATATCTTGATAATGCGCGATATAAGCTTCTCGCGTTTGTGATGTCAGATGCGCCCAGTTATCAACGTCTACTACGCCGCAAATCATATCGGTAGGCTGCTGCTTAATATGAGTAACTTGCTCCATCAACCAATCTGGCGTCACGATTGAATCTGCGTCCGTACAAGCAATCCATGTTGCGCCTTTTTTGATAGCATGGCGAATGCCCAGGTCTCGCACCTTTCCTACACAATGATAATCACACTCTATATAATCAACACCTGCGTTTTCGACTAACGCCAGTGTGTCATCGGTACAGTCATCCAGCACCACAAGCGGATACGCCGAAATGTTTGAGGGCAGTTGCTCAATAGCGGTCTGAACCGATGCTAGGCAATCGCTAATAGTCATCGCCTCGTTATGAGCAGGAATCACAATACCGATTTTTATATCAGCCATGTTTCCATCTTCCTCGCGCTATTTTACTGATTGTCATATCCGTCATATTAAGTTTTCTTGCATAGCGACTGATTTCGGAGAGTTTTGCCAAACATCCAATAAAAAATCGGTATCTACCATCTTACTTTGATGCGTAAAAGTCCCTTGATGATTTTTTATATTAACTGTCTTATTGCTTGGCACAGTATTGGTCAAGTTAAACGTTTGGTGTAAGCGTTGATGTACCATTTCGCCTGTCATCTTAAAGCCATCAATGGGGTAGCGCCAATGACAGCATAATAACGTGCCACCTATGGCAAGGTTTTGTTCGATCCAAGCGATTACTGTATCGATATCAGTTGGTGATAAATAATATAGAATTTCGCTAATGACAATCAAATCAAAGGGCGATGGATTGGCAGGTAAGTCTGATAAAGGATAAGTACTTAAAAGTGCCTCACCTAGCGTCAATAATCCATTAGGAATCACTCCTTGTATCACTCTGACATGAGAAAATCCTGCCAAGCGTTGTGTGGAAAGTTCTACCGCATTTTTATTACCATCGATACTGACCAATGCCTGACAACGGCGGGCAAGTAATTCGCTGAATACACCATTACCGCAGCCCAATTCAATGGCATTGCTATATTGCGCTTGTGGCAGTACCGCCAGACACATATCTCGTTTGCGTTTTTCGTACCAGCGCGTCTGATACTCCCATGGGTCGGTACTGTCACTATATAAGGCATCAAAATAGGTTTCTGAATAAGTATCAGATTGATGATCAATAGCGGCATCGCCAGCCGAGGCTGTTTTAGGGACATACGAATCATCGGTAAGACTCATTGGTGTCGTCGATTTAGAGGTGTGGCTCATATAAATAGACCTCCCAGATCTGGCTAATTCTAGCGATGGTTTGAGCCGATAAAATGGGCGAGTTACCCGTACTTTCATCAACGGTTATTTGGCTTGTAAAGCAAGCAATGGCTTGAGTTTTACGCTGTAGCTGCTCCGCAGTTAAGTCCAATCTAATGGCAGAATGCCAAGGAATGCGGCTATCGTCAGGCTTTGCCCAATGCCACGCCCAAATTAATGCTTGATAACAGGCCAGATTGTGCTGTTTGGCAAATGCGGCGACCACTTGCCCTGTTGCTTCATGATCAGGATGCCCATCATGAATAAAGGGCGTCACCAAAATATCATCAGGCTGGATAATAGCGGCCAATTTTTCGTTAAACTGTGCTTGCTGGGCGAACACATCACCGTCAGGTAAATCTAGAGAAACAGTCGTCGTTTGAATCGCCACACCTAGTATGTCTAATGCAGCAAGGCTTTCTTGCGGGCGAATGATATCAAGTGTGTGCGGCGGATAAATTTGCGAGTTTGGGTGGCTTTGCGTGCCATTGGTCACATGGACAAGGACGATGGGATTGCCATTTGCCGCCAGTTGTTGCAGCATACCGCCGCAGCCCAAGATTTCATCATCGGGATGAGGGGCAAAGACACACACACGCTGATGCGGTAAGAAGTCTTGTGCAATATGCAATCGAGGTAAATCTTGCAACCCTTGCCAGTTTTGCCAAGCGTTTTGACTGGTGCCATCACCTTCAATCACACGGTCACCGACAATTGGGTGATGGTGTTCAGGCGCTGCCGTATGATCGGTTACGGCATTGGTACTGATCCCTGTACCATTATCGCTAAATGTTAGGTCAGACCATGCGGGATTTTTTGACATACTGTTGGTTACAGTTGCCATATATTTTCCTCCCCATCAGTTGATGCAGTGATTGATTCGCTGGTTAAAGTACTTGATAGTTCGCCAATCTTTTGTAAGTCAAACGCGCCATGACTTTGGCGAATAAACACAGGCAAATCCGCTGCTAGTCTTGCGAAATGGGCATTACCACAAAAGGGTGCCGCGCCCAATGCCAGTCCAACGGTTTCGATGACTTCGCGCGCCAGCTGCTCGACGTTTGCTCTTAATTGGCGAATGGCAAGTTCATGACTGCGATTTGGTTGACTGTCGATCAAGTGAGAAACGTGATGAAAGTACTGCTGAGTAACTGCCAATGCCGTACCAATCTGCCCCAAATACATGGCTTTATAATCATTTGGTTTTTGCTGATACGCCTTTATTAAATAGTCAGCTAGAGAAGTCGTTGCCCCATACCAGCAAGCCGCCACACCTGCTGCTCCATGCCAAAATCCCACACGCTCTAAATATGCATTTGCCGCCCCAACATTACTGGCTGTTACTTGATGAAACTGTATAGTAGCCGTATCAGTGGCTTGCATGCCGACCGCTTGCCATGCTCCATTATCGATACTGATCCCATCTTGCTTCATGTTCACAACTAGCAGTTGTGATTGACCCTGTTCATCTCGGTAAGTCATGAGGCCATAATGAACGATATTGGCCCCTGAACACCACGATTTCGTGCCACTGATTTTGCCTTGTTGATAACGTATGGGATCAGGATGACCTTCTGCTGCCCAAATTGCCCATAGCCCTTGTGTCGCTTCGCTATAGCCCACTTCATGTAAAATACTAAGCGCGTCTAAGTGCGACTCGAACCATTTCGCAATCGTTAAGTCAATGCCTGCCACATATGCCAAAATCTGCCAACGGATCAAGGTTTGTGAATGGTTGCCGTCACCATTGGCAGGGTGAGGAATTTTGTCGCTATAAGTCACTAAGATATTTAAAATGTCATGGCGCAATGTATCGGTGATGACAAATGTACTGATGGATTGATTATCAGCGGTAATGATTTCTTCTATGGCGGATTTGATATTTAGCAATAACGAATTTCTGGTATTTAATAATGACATACACGTCTCCTCACTATTCTTGTGGTTCAGGCATTTGGACTGCGGCTGGGTGTTCGCTGCTTTTTTGTCGGCTTTTGCCATTGTATACATCATCTAAAAAATTTTGCTGCCAAGCGTGCAAATTGTCTTGCTGCAATCCGTGCAATAACTCCTGATGGTGTTCCTTTCGCTGCGCAAGTGGCATCTCTAAAGCCATTTTTAAACCGTGGATGATGCTTTTGGGCTGGTGTGGGTCGATGATGACCGCCGCTTGCATTTGCTCGGCAGCCCCTGCATATTGTGACAGCAACAGCACTCCTGGATTGTCAGGATTTTGCGCGGCAATGTATTCTTTGGCGACTAGATTCATACCGTCTTTCAGTGAATTCACCCAGCCGATATCACTATGCCAAAACGCTGTCATTACTGTCTCGTGGCTTAAGACTTTTTCGCTATATGTAATCGCCTGCCAATTTTTTATAAGAGTGCCAGCTTTAACGTCGCTAACTTTCAAACCATCGGCTTTAAGATCATTGGCTTTAAAGGCATCTGTTCTACATTCACTATGCGAAAAATGCTGATTAACGCCATTCACTGCTTGTCTGACATCATCGTAAAGCTGTTGGTAAAGAGGTAAGTCTAAGCGGCTAGGGCACGCAATTTGTAATAATTTTAGCTGATGTTGATACATCGGATAGTGCTGTAAAAAAGAGCGATACGCTGAAAAACGTTTCAATAGACCTTTGGAGTAATCAATCCTATCTACCGCAATGATTTGTTGGGCGGTAGGTTTTATAGCCGCTATTTTTTGATTATGCTGGGCAGATTGTGAAGATAAATATGAGGACGAGTTCATGACCTGCTGCTGGATTTTTGCTATATTGACGCCGATTGGATAGGCATTAATTGCCAAACAGTGCGGGGCGCTTAAGTCCAGATTGAGCATCAACTGCGCGCTCGCTGGTTTATGAGAGCTTGCAAAATTTTGCTCTGCATCTAATACGTTTATCGGCGAATCTCTTAAAATACTGTCTTTTAAGTAATGTCGAAAGACAGCAAGCGCATTGGCTTTACCTTTCTGAGTTTGTGTACCGAGCACATCATAATGGGCAAGATGCGTAATAAGTTCAGGGCTTTTATCAAGCTGTTGCCAACATGCCAATGGTGCAAATGGAATATGCAAGAAAAAGCCGATGCGATTACTCATGCCCAATTGACGACAATGATACGCCACACTTAAAAAGTGATAATCATGCACCCAAATCACATCATCGGGTTGAACGACTTTTTTTAATTGGCTAGCAAAAAGGCGGTTTACCACTTGATAGCCTGTATAATCTTCTGGTGCTTGGCTGATTAACTCAGTGCGCTCGTGTAACAGTGGCCACAGCACACTATTGGCAAATCCGCAGTAAAAATGCTGATATTGTTTGCGAGTTAGAGCAGTGGTCATATAAGTGACTTTTGCATCAGCCCTTTGCAGAACAGAATTTGCTAAAGCATTTTGCCTGCTATTGCTAAATTCATTGGTGTCACAGCTGTTATGGGTGTCTGCATAGGGGTCAATTATTTCGCCATTCCAGCCCATCCAGATGCCTGAATTTCTTGTCAATACGTTGTGCAATGCTATCGCAAGTCCACCTGCCATCGGGTTATTGTCGGGCATTTTAACCCGATTGGATAAGACGATTAAGCGGCTCATATCAAGTGTCTCGCTGTTTTGTTAGTAGTAGGGCTAACAGCTGCTAAGTCAGGCGCTAGCGTGGCGTGTGTTTGGCAAAAGGTTAAAAAGCTTTGAAGTAGAACCGTCACTTCAGAAATGTCATTTACATAATAATGGGCGCAGGTTGGCTCAGTACCCACTTTAATACCCATGCCAGTTGCTGGCGAGAAGGCGTTTTCTATTGCGCCATTTCCCTCTTGTATTGCTACAAATCCTGCCTCGTCAGTGACATCATCACCGATAAAAATCGCACAAGACGTCTCATTGGTTTGCATTTTTTCTAATAAGCTCAAAATGGCGGCGCCTTTATTTATCCCTTTTGGCACAATTTCAAACACATATTTTCCTACCTTTACTGTCCAATCAGCGTGACTGTCCAGAACGGTTGACACAATGCTATCAGCCACATCGGCTAGAGTAGGGTTTTGCCGATAGTGTAAGGCGACAGAATAGGGTTTGGTTTCTATAATGAAGTCATTATAAGGTGTGCAAGAGTCGATTATGGCTTGCCTAATGGTAGACAGCTCAGTGGTATCAATAGTGATACCGTCATTGTCTGTCTCATCATCAAACGCTATTTCTAATCCGTGAGTCGCTGCAATGGGTAATGTCATAGGGGAGAGCATCTGCTTTGCTTCTATCAGGCTGCGTCCTGTGATGGCAGCGATTTTGACACCGTGACTTTGGATTTTTTGTAAAAGAACTAGTGTCGAACTTGGGATGACGCTGTCTTTTGGATTGAGCGTAAAATTGGCAAGCGTGCCATCTATATCTAAAAACAAACAATACTCTTGCTGATTGGATAAGTAATCAGCAAAGTTATTTGGCTGAATATATATAGGGGATAAATTCAAGCGGAGCATCCTTGCAGAAGTCAGATTTTTTCCTTTTAAATAGAGCCGTCTTATGTTTTGGCCTTATTTAACCCAAATTCGAGATAATCTATGTAAAGCCAATAGGTCGTTAAGTAGTGATTTATAAATTCATAACCAATAATTAACTAAGCCTTATCATGAGTGTGCCATAGACCCAAGCAATCTCCGATAGCGAGAATGTTTAATTTAGCGTAAGTTCTGTAACTTATCGAATATCATTTAATGCGATTCTGTTATGGAGTATTTATTCACAAAATCAAAGGCTTGCCTTATTAAAGATTGAGTCAAACAGTACAAGAAGGAGTGACAGTTTGATAAAAGTTTTTCTATTTTTTGAAGGTAAGTTTACAAGCGTAGATACTTGTAATGGCTAGTCACTGGATAAGACTGATTGAACGGGTATTTTTATAACGGTATATCCAAAAGCGTCTGAATAAGAGACAATACGCCCATAGATATTTAACAAACCCAACCCAAATAACAAGGCCGTACTACATGACCAATAATAACCCGTATAATTTTTTACCGATGCAGCCTACCGGCAGAAATGAAACTGATAGTGCCAATACCTATGCGCCTGAAGACATGATTAAAATATACGAGCAGCAGTTTCTCATTCCAGTGCCCGAAGAAAAGCTGACAGAGTTTTTACCAGCGTTAAAAGTATTTTATGATATTGATAATCATACCTTGGATGTCAGTGCCATTATTTTCGATGCGATAGCGGATTCTAGTATAATTTACAATCATAAAATCAAAGTAGGCGACTATCAAATACTAGGCGGATTGATAGAAGAAGCGATTGAATATGATGAGGATAATAAAGGTGATGAAGATGTCGAAAATGAAGAGATTCAAGCCTATACATTAGAATGCATGCGTACTTTTTTCATTAATGATGTAGAGATACCGTATCATTTTAATCTATTCATTTATGGCGACGGTTATTCTACGTTGACCAAAAAAGAAACCGTGCTAGAAAAAATGTATTGGTTCGTCAGAGGAAGATTCGAAGAAAATTTATTGGATGATACTGAAAGTAATGAAAGTTTAGACTCTATTAATGAGCAGCTAGCGAGCTTAGGTATTCGAGAAATGGATCTGACGACCATCGATGAGATAGTAAGCTATGTAGAAAACAACATCATAGATGACGCTATGGTAGAGGCGCTTAACAAACTATTAGATGATGCGGAATAGTAGGGTGGTTCAGTCTGTAGGGTTGCTCTAGATAAAATAGTCTAGGACAGCCTTTTGGCTGTTGAGAGTTTGGCCCACGGCAAAAAACAGAACAGTGTTAATAAAAACGGATTAGAAAATTACATTGATATTTCTTATTATCATGATCAAGCCACTGATGACCATGAGTATGAGTAGCATAACTCTAAACTGACTAATGCTCATTCCCGCCAAAAAGCGTTTGCCAATGATATTGCCAATAACCGCACCCAATCCTAATACAAGACCATAGACCCAAAGCTTGGCAGTGAGTAAGCCAAAAAAAGCGTAGCTAGCGATTTGTATAATACCCACAAAAAAAGAATTGGCCGTTTTGGTGGCGATAAGGTTTTCTTTTTCTAGTCCAGAATTCATATAAAAGGGGTTCAGTATAGGACCTAGACCACCCACCAAAGTGCTCATAAAGGCAATGACAAAGCCTAACGGTATAAAGCCTACTTTGGGCATATCAAACGTTTTACTGACTTTGCCGAACTTATATTGGAAGATGGTAGACACTAAAAATACGCCAATCAATAACTGAATCCAGCCTGCATCCAATCGACTAAATATCAATGCTGCCAGCCATGCCCCGACGAGAGCACTTGGCACATAGTATTTGGTCAACGACCAATCAATATCATGCCAGAATAAATACATCCGCGAGCCGTTACTAACAAAAGTGGCCAAATTGATCACAGGGGCTGCAGCGGTTGCCCCGATCATCCAAGAAGTGACAGGTATCAGTAATATGGCACCGCCACCACCCGATATAATAGAGATAATAAAAGCAAGCATGCCAGCCACAAACAAGCCTACTAAGTGCCAAGTTGGGATGGTTTGCAATAGGTTTAAAATACTGTCCACTATAAAATCCTATTCCCATATGGTCGATACTAAATAAAATGAATACGCTAGGACACTCCCTAAATTATGATGCGGGACTGGAGCAAATTTTGCTTGCTGTGCCGTTGCTGACAGAGAATAAGAAAATATTATTCTGGTAGTACTGTATTTATTTTATAGTGGATTGACTATAGTAAGTTGGTAGAAACTTATAGAGTATCAGATTAAAAGCATGATTCTGATGTTAAATCTAATGTTTACACAGGTTGTAAGAAACTCTTTTGACGCCATTCCGATTTTATGATTCTGCATATATTTCTAGGTTTTTGCCCATCTCTCCTCAAAGAGTTGCTCAATTTCCTATATAATGTGAGCTGTTTCGTTATTGATAATCCATTCAATTTAGGCTTTTTTCTTAGCAAAAAATGCTTCTTATCAGGTAAAACGGTGCTTTATGTTCAACGCTTCCTCGACTCGTTTAAATAAATACATTAGCGAAAGCGGTATTTGCTCCAGGCGCGACGCTGACCGCTTTATTGAACAAGGTAATGTGTACATCAATGGCAAGCGTGCTCAAGTAGGCGCGCAAGTGGTTGCTGGAGATGCGGTAAAAGTCAACGGGCAGCTTATTGAACTACGAGAGGCTGATGATTTCGTTTTTATTGTCTTAAATAAGCCAGTGGGCATTGTGAGCACCACGGAAAGCTCCGAGAAAAATAACATTGTCGATTTTGTGAGACATTCGGTACGTATTTTCCCGATTGGTCGTTTGGATAAAGACTCTCAGGGTCTAATCTTTTTGACCAACAATGGCGATTTGGTGAATAAAGTATTGCGTGCTGGTAATAATCACGAGAAAGAGTATTTGGTAACGGTGAATAAGCCGATAACAGATAGTTTTATTGAGGGTTTAGCGGGCGGCGTGCCTATGCTTGGCAAGATGACGAAAAAATGTCCTGTTACTAAAGTGGCGCCCAACGTATTTAACATCACGCTAGTACAGGGTTTGAACCGTCAAATTCGCCGTATGTGTGAACATTTCGGCTATGAAGTCGTGAAGCTTGAGCGTACGCGGATTATGAATGTAAGTCTCAAAGGTACTCCCGTTGGTGATTGGCGAGACTTAACCCCAACAGAGTTGTCTATTTTACTTAAATCTGTAGAAGACTCTTCCTCGCAAGACAATCATTCGGGCAAGAAATCTGGCAATGCAGCACGCAAAAAACCTCGTACTGATGCCTCGTCAAAAGAGAGGTCATCTTCAAAATCAGCGAGTGCAGCAAAGGGCCGTAATAAATACGCCAAGGATGATGCTAAAAAACCAGCAGGTTCTAAAGGTAAAAATAGACGTCCTTTTGGTGATGGCAAAAAGTCTGGGGGCAATGGCAAACCTGCCACAAATGGCAAGCGTCCTGCAAAAGGTCGAGGCTCTTCACGGTAATAAGTTTTTAAAGTGTGACTGCTTTATTTATTTCTGAAATGGCAGTAAGCTAAATAACTTTAACCTTAGCGAGATAATGTTATGTTTAAAATAAAAGTAGAACGCATTGTCAGAAAACCAATTGATGAGGTGTTTGAGGCACTAAGTGACCATGCCAGTTATGGGTTATTCAAATCTGTAGGTGTGGCTAAGTTGGTGACCGAAGGTGATGAAGAGCGTAATGGAGTCGGCGCTTTAAGAACGGTACAAACCGGAGCCTTTAAAGTCTGGGAGCGAATTACTGCGTTTGAGCGTCCTACGCATATGCAATATCAAATCGAAAAAGCTAAGCCTATAAAAATGGAGCACTATAAGGGCATTATTGATTTAAAAGACTTAGGGGATGGAAGCACACACGTGACTTGGATCTCTGAAGGCCGATTGGTTGTGCCATTGGTTGGGCGTTTGTTTGATCGTAAAATGCAGAAACAAGGCACAATAGTCTTTAATAGCATGCTCAAGTCTTTAGAAAGCCGCTAAATTAGAGGCAATGTTTAGTTTTATCTTGGGGTCTTTGTAATATCTTTTATAGTTTGCTCTGAGTGTCGCTTATGGAGTTTGGGCAACTCTTATTATTCTTAATCAGTCTTGTCCTTTATCACTCTCGTTTTTGGCAGCTTCAATCTCGTTAAAACGCGCTAATTGCTCTGGTGTTGCTTTTTGTTGATGCTTCTCTTTCCATTCAGAGTAAGGCATACCATAAACAAGCTCGCGCGCATCTTCGTATTCGATTTCAATACCACGTTCCTCACCAGCAGCTTGATACCATTTAGATAAGCAGTTACGACAAAAATCGGCAAGGTTCATTAGGTCAATATTTTGTACATCTTTACGCTCGTCTAAATGAGCCAATAAGCGACGAAATGCCGCGGCTTCTAATTCGATGTTTGATTCTAATTTTGCCATAAGATTTTTCCTAATCATTAATGTGTGTTTGTGGGTGTTTGTTATTATATTTGGCATTTTAAGAGTGCTGATAACCTGTATCAATCTATATTAAAAAAATCGTACAAACAAACTTGGTAAACTCATCATAGTAGGGGTTCACTAATTTAAAACTTCTTAATCATAATATTAAACCACTTTTCATTTCCAAACCCCAAAAATTAGACAAAAAAAAGCCTCACTTCCTATTTAAGGAGTGAGGCTTTTAGTGCTTTTTCAAGCCATATTTGGAGCGGGAAACCCCAACCTTGGCAAGGCTCGCGGACTAAAATTATAGAAACAATGCTAATTAACTATAAGCTACATCATATGATATATATACGATGTAGATTTTTTGATTATCTCTATGTATA
>NZ_AUSW01000016.1 GCF_000471625.1 Psychrobacter aquaticus CMS 56 | reverse complement strand
TTATAACAACCAGAAATAATTTATGCCATAAAACCTTTTATGACGTCAGTCAATAAAGCAGCAGCGATTACTATAAATATGACGCCGCAAATACGATTGAGCCATGCCAAGCGATGCCCTACCTCTAGCCAGCCTGCTAATTTTTTGCCACCCATCATGTATATCATTTGCCAAATCGTCTCACTCATGAATAGACCAACCGTCAACAAGATATATTGTGGCCATAGCGGCGCACTAAAATTAATAAATTTAGGGAAGAAAGCCGCAAAAAATAAAATAGCTTTGGGGTTCGATAAAGACACCCAAACACCAGCACGAAATAACTTGATATTACTTGGTGCCATGATAACTGCCGCACTCGATAATGAACGTGCATCTGGATAGCTGCGATCCAAAGCTTCAGCTGCGGCGCTCACCTCTTTAGCGTCTTGCATCAAGCTGCTATTGTTGTCAGCATCACGCCACGTAGTCACACCCAAGTAAACCAAATAAGACGCACCAACAGCTTTGACAATCTCAAGCAACCAAGGCGATTCGCGACTGATAACATCAATACCAAGCAATGTCGATAACAGCAGTATAAATAATCCTAAGCTCAGTCCTGCTAGCGTCCATAAGGTACGTTTAACGCCGTAATTAAGCCCGTACTGAAAGGCCAATAGCATATTTGGACCAGGAGTGGCTGATATCAAAAAAACACTGGCAAAATATACCATAAAAAGCTGAATAGACATTGTATTGCCCCTATGCCATGAGGTAAATACCTATACTTAAGCACTTTAATCTAAAATATGGAGTAGAATTGAAGGCAGAATGGGTAGTTTATAAGAAGATTGCCCCATACAATAAAAAATAAACACCGTCATTTAGACGGTGTGTTTTATAGTAACTTATATTAAGAACAAATGTCTAGTTATTCTAGATGCTATTTCACCGCACAGCTTTTTAACAGCTTCTGTAAAAATCTATCACAGCGTTCCATTTCGCTAATAGCCACATACTCATCCGCTTTATGTGCCTGTTCGATACTCCCAGGGCCGCAGATAATCGTTGGAATGCCGCTATTTGTGAATTGACCGCCCTCAGTCGCGTAAGCCACTTTATGGCGTTCATCATCGCCGGTTAGCACGGCTATCAACGCTTGTAATTCAGCACTGTCATTATCAGTCATCGCAGGCACGCTTTCTTCTTGCACGAGCTCAATACCCGTCTCTGGTGCGCGCGCTTGCATTTGACCATTTAGCTCTGCAACCTTCGCTTGAATTGGCACAAGTACATCTTCTTGCGTCATGTGCGGTAAGTTACGATAATCAAAGGTAAATTCACACAGATTTGGCACAATATTGGTCGCTGTACCGCCATGGATAGTGCCCACAGACAAGGTTGAATAAGGCACATCAAACAAACCATCGTTATCATCGCGACCGCTTATTTCTTCTGCCAAGGTATCGACATAACCGATTAAACGGCTGGCATAGCTAATAGCGTTGACACCCTGCGCCGTCAGTGATGAATGCGCAGACTTACCATGGACGCGGCACCGATAGACTGCAATGCCTTTATGTGCGACCACCATCGCCATATTGGTCGGCTCACCAACGATACAATAATCAGGCGTGATACCGCGCGCTTTTAGGTCTGCTAATATCAATGGCGCGCCTAAGCAGCCCACTTCTTCATCGAATGATAAAGCCAAATGCAAGGGACGACGTAGCTGCCCGCTGTTCGATAGTTGTACGGCCTGTGGCAATATCGTCAACGCACAAGCAATAAAGCCTTTCATGTCGCAAGCGCCGCGACCGTAAAGCTTGTCGCCGCGAATCGTTGCCGTAAATGGTTCAGACGTCCACTCTTGCCCATCGACTGGTACGACATCCGTGTGTCCTGACAGCACCAGACCATTATTTACCTGATCCGCCTGCTCGCCTGCTGGTACCGTTACAAATAGATTGGCTTTATTTTTGGCATCATTAAAGGTCAAATCTACCGCGAGACCCAATTGCTCACAATACGCTTTTACATCGTCAATCAGTGCGAGATTCGAGTGGCGACTGACCGTATCGAAACCAATCAAGCGGGTTAGCCAATCGATACTTTGCACCGGATAAGCTGCATCGGACTGGGTTTGACTGCTATTATTTATAGTCATAAAACACATCCTTTACGATGGGTTGTTTTGATTCATGATATCAATCACGGGCGGGATTGGTTTTGGTCGCTTACCTTCTGCTTGCAGCTCTTTGGTTGTCTTGGCATCGATAGCAAGACCAGAAATCAGCGCGATGTCTTTGACAGGTTTACGCGGGCGGGTGGCAAAGCTCACTGGTACCATACGGGCAAATTCATAAAGATACAAATACGACTCTTCGCCACCTTCAAAATCTTCATCATCTTCAAGACGAATCGCGCCAATTTTGGCCAAATCTGTGAGCATCTCATTTTCCTCACTTGTGAGGCGACAATCAGTAATACCAAAGCCCGTCATAAAACCATTTGCCCACTGTTTCAATGCTATCACACGCTCGTATAAATCGTGTTCATCATCAGGTATCAGTGGCATATAAGAATAGGCGTCATCTTTATCCTTCAGTTGAAACACAATATCTTCAGCTTCTTCAGTCAACAGCGTCAATGCAGGCTCTGGTAATGAAGCAAAACTCAGCTCCTCAAATACCTTTGCCCATACAGTTTCATCAGGGGCATTACAGGCCGTCATTAACCCTGTCATGAGGCCATGCACTTCACTGATAGACACGTCCGTCCAGTCGTCAAAAGCGGTCAGCCAAGTATTCCAGCCAGAGATATTGTCATTCATGATAGATGTCCTAGTAATTAATTATTGCTAAAAAAATAGAAGTAGACGCAGCGCACTGTCATTGACAAGGCCACAGCTAATAGAAATAAAAAGGCCAAGCCTAATACGTGTAATTACTTTGTTGATATAGATATTATGCGGTCACCTATGGCATTATTAAACGCAGAAAACAAAATTCATCCACGCTTACTTGTTAAGGATAAAAACTGACTATGTATGACCAACTTAGAATATTAGAAAAAATGGTACTCGACATCAAAAAACAGTATCAGCTTGTCAGTGCTGAACTTAGCAGCCTCAAACAAAACCCCGTTACTAATACACAAGAGCTTGCCGCCTTAAAAACCAAGCTTGATACCACTTATACTGAACGCGATGGTGCCAAAAAACAACTAAATGATCTCGACAAGCGCTACCAAAACCTTGCAGAAGCGCATCATATGATCGGTGAAGAGCAAGACAAACTGCAAAAACAAATCAGCCAATTGCAACAGCAAAATAGCGAGTTGCAACAACACAATAATGAGCTAAAACAGCAATATAATGATATCAAACAACAAAATAGTGAACTGCAAAAAAAGAACCAACTGGCAGCCGAGCGTACACAAGTCGTATTACAACGCCTCACCCGTATCGATCAAGCAGAGAGTTAACGAATTACAGTCACGAAGGCGGAGACCTACTGCTTACCAGACCCTGCTGTTACTCCCTTATATCACTCATTTCACTGACCAGACATTGTAGGATTTATCATGACCGATAACCAAAGCAAAACCATAGAAAAACAGCCAAAAAACCATCAAATAAAAGACAACCCAGTACAAAATTCAGGATTACAACCGCAAAAGGCTGCCTCAACAGAATCAACTGCCTCAAGCGCGGCGTCACAACCTACTACTAAAACGGTCAAAACTTCTGAACCCCAAATCAAAAAAGTAGATATTGCGATTGCTGGCGTTACCTATCCAATTTTTTGCCCAGTACATGAACAAGAGGAGCTACGCTCAGCGGTCTCTTATATCAACAACTACGCACTGGATCTAAAAAGAGACGCGCCAAGCCTTAGCCAAGAAAGCTTGTTGGTGTTGTGCTGTTTGGATTTGTACGAAAAAATTCATACGACTCAAAGAAATGATGAAGATCGTATGCAGCAAGACAAACAGTCAGAAGCCCTACTCAATAAAATCATGAAAGACGCACATTCTATTTTATAAATAAATCCTAATATATTAAATGCAGAAGCGCCTAGCTAATCAAGCTAAGCGCTTTTTTAAGGTCAATCGGTCAGTGACTTACCTATACATGAGGTGTGTAAACCTTACCTGCATGAAAGTCTGCTTGATGCTCATAATTGCAAAAGAACAGTTCTTGATTGGCTGCAATATTGCTATCGTTGTTTTCGGTCAAACTCGGCTTGCTCTCAAGTACGCCGCGATATTCAGCCAAGCTATTGCCACAAAAATTGCACTGACGCGGTGTGGTCACATCACCTTCTTTTGGCATCATGCTCTTGGGTGCGCGTGGGTACATAAACTTATAAAAAGCCCACATTGAAGCCCAGATAATGAGGATTACAATAATAACAGCCAACACGGCAGTGCTCCTTCGAGTATGGATTAAGACATTATAAACTTAATGATGCAGAATGATCGCATAAAAAACTGGCTCAATGTGGCCAGTTTTTTATATTAAAAATAACATAACAAGATTAATAATCTAGTTTTAGAGGCACTACAGCTGCAACTCGCTGATATCAGCCACGGTTAAGAACAAGGCGCGAACCTGCTTGAGCAATGCTAAGCGATTGTTTTTGAGTGCATCATCTTCACTATTTACCATGACACCGTCAAAGAATTGAGTCAACGGTTCATCTAAGCTAGCAAGCGTCTGCAATATGTGAGTATAGTCCGCGTTCTCAAGTAGCGGTGTCACTGCCATTTGCGCTTGGTGAACACTGCTATACAAGCTTTGTTCGGCAGGCTCAGATAATAGTGATTCATCGACTGTGTCAGCGACTACTGTTGCTGACTTAGCTAATATATTGGCAACGCGCTTGTTTGAATCCGCCAACATCGACGCTTGTGGCAGCTGGCTAAATGCTTGTACCGCACGGATACGCTGATCAAAATCAAGTGGCATGTGCGGATTGATCGCTTGTACTGATTGAATCGTATCAACGCTAACGCCTTGCTCCGTATACATCGCTCGATAGCGCGAGTTGAGGAACGTCATGACTTGGGTAAAGGTATCACCCATTTTGGCAATCTTGCTACCCTCAGTATCACTATAGCCTCTAATCGCTTGCTCAACCAACGCGACGAGGTTAATCGGTAACTGCTTTTCGATTAAAATACGCAAAATACCAATGGCAGAACGACGCAAACTAAACGGATCTTTTGAACCTGTCGGCGCTTGGTCAATCGCAAAAATACCGACGAGCGTATCTAAACGATCGGCTAATGCTAAGCAAATACCAATTTGCGTCTGTGGTAATACATCACCACTAAACTTGGGCAAATATTGCTCTTCTAAACTCGCTGCTATCGCTTCTGGCTCATTATTCAGACGCGCATAATACGTACCCGCGATGCCCTGCAATTCAGGATATTCACCAACTAAAGAGCTGGCCAAATCGGCTTTGGATAAAATGCCCGCACGTACCGTCTCATCAATACTAATATCACGACCTTGCTGCTGCATCAAGGTAGCAATGAAGGCCGAAAGCTTAGCGATACGCTCAGACTTCTCCCAAATCGTACCCAGCTTGTCTTGGAATACGCGATTTTTCAGGCTTTCTGTGAGCGCAAATAATGGCTGCTTTTGATCTTGTAAGAAGAAAAACTCGGCATCAGCCAAACGTGGACGTACGACTTTTTCATTGCCCTCAATGATCTGATTGGGATCCTTAGATTCAATATTGGTGATAAAAATAAAGTAAGGCTGTAGTTTGCCCGCTTTATCCGTCAAACAAAAATACTTTTGATCGGCTTGCATGGTCGAGATGAGCGCTTCTTGTGGCACTTGTAAAAAGCGCGGCTCAAAGCTTGCTCGTAGGGCAATTGGAAAATCGACCAAGGCGGTCACTTCGTCCAATAAATCTTGCGGTACGATAGCGTCTGAGTTGACCTCATCAGCCAATGCTTTGACTTGGTTTTTGATCAGCATTTGACGCTTATCAAAATCAGCCACGACTTTTAGACCAGCAAGCAGTTGTTCATAATCATTGGCGTGCGCAATGTTATGGTAATCTGGACTGTGGAAGCGATGACCACGGGTTTGCGTACCGGTCTCATGTCCTTGGATAGTGGCAGGAATCACCGCCTCATCCTGCATCAATACCGCCCATTGTACTGGACGCACAAACTCATTGCGGCTTGCGCCTGAGCGCATGCGCTTAGCAATCGGTAGATTATCCAGCGCGGTTTGAAAAATCGCAGGCAACAGCTCAGTGGTCGCTTGGCCATGAATGGTTTGCTCATAACCAACATAATCACCCTTATCGGTGCTAATAGTCGTCAGCTGGCTGGCATCGATACCTAGGCCATTGGCAAAACCCATTGCCGCACGCGTTGGATTGCCCTCTGCGTCAAATGCCGCCTTAATCGCTGGCCCTCGTTTTTGCTCAGTGCGATCCGGCTGTTTATCGCTAATACCTTGAATCTGAATCGCCAAACGACGCGGGGCGGCAAAGGCTTTGATACTATCAAACGTAATATCAGCTTCATTCAATTGCTCAGTGACACTTGCTTGTAGCGCATCACGTAACGGTTTTAGGCTCTTTGGAGGTAGCTCTTCACACCCCAGTTCAAATAGAATAGTACTCAAGGGATGCTCCTATTTCTTGTTAGTCGATTGATTGTTGTCAGTATTTTCTATTGCTAAGCCTTCTGTTGCCGCGTCTTCTTTTGGCAAATACTTATCGAGCGCATCAGCGCGATGGGCTTCATCGGCTAATGGGAAACCAAGTTCGGCACGAGCCTCAACATAACCAAAAGCAACCTTACGTGCAAGCGTACGCACGCGCAGAATAAAGCGCTGACGCTCAGTGACAGAAATGGCACCACGCGCATCAAGCAAGTTAAAAGCATGAGACGCTTTTAATACCATCTCATAGGCTGGCAACGGCAATCCTGCTTCGACCAACTTATCCGCTTGTTGCTCATAAAAGTCAAACATCTCACCCATCATCGGCACATCAGCGTGCTCAAAATTATAAGTAGACTGCTCAACCTCGTTTTGATGAAAGACATCACCATAAGTGACACGGCCAAACTCGCCATCTGCCCATACCAAATCATAAACACTATCGACGCCTTGCACATACATGGCCAAACGCTCAAGGCCATAAGTGATCTCGCCAGTAACAGGGAAACATTCAATACCGCCCACTTGCTGGAAGTAAGTAAACTGCGTCACTTCCATACCGTTCAGCCAAATCTCCCAACCAAGCCCCCACGCACCAAGCGTCGGCGATTCCCAATTGTCCTCAACAAAACGCACGTCATGAACCAAGGGATCAATACCGATGGCGCGTAGTGAGTCCAAATATAGCTCTTGAATATTAGGCGGGTTAGGCTTTAGCACCACTTGGAACTGATAATAATGTTGCAGGCGGTTTGGATTGTCACCGTAGCGTCCATCGGTCGGACGACGTGATGGCTGTACATAAGCCGCATTCCAGCGTTCAGGGCCTAACGAACGCAAAAACGTCGCCGTATGAAAAGTGCCCGCGCCGACTTCCATATCGTAAGGCTGCAAAATAACGCAGCCCTTATCGGCCCAATAATTCTGTAAAGTCAGGATTAAATCTTGAAAAGTCATCGGTTGAGTATCTTTATCTTGTGTCATCGAGGGTGTCGCTTGGGATGTCATAGTTTGGGTTTTCATAGTAACGCCACTGTGGAATGAGTATGATTAAATAAATCTCTGATAGCACTCGTCTGGCCTATTTGGCAACGACTCTATTTGCCTGCTCACCTTACTAAAAATTGACTATTTTATCCATATTTACGTTAACTAAATTTACATCGTGGGTAAAAAACTCAGTTATTTGCTTTATTTATAGACAACTTCTTATTTGGTCGCTCCTAAATAAAAAAATACCCAAATGCGTTAGCATCTGGGCAGGAGGAAAAGTATGTCATTGGCATCCTGATTGATCAGGCTTTTTGTTTTTTGAAGAGCTAAACTATCAAGGAACTATCATTCTAAACGACTTGCGTTCTAAACTGTTTGGATAGAATTACTACTAGATCAATCCTATTGATAAGACTGATTGCTAGCCTTTGGCATAACGATCCACAGAATTATATAGATCAAAATACCGGGTACTCCTGCACTTAGTGACGAAATAATGACAAATAGCAATCTAACCCAAGTCGCTGACCAGCCGAAATATTCAGCAACGCCGCCCATTACCCCTGCGACCATCTTACTGTTCTGTGAGCGATGCAATTTTGCTAATTTAGCCAAAGTGAATACCTCTTTGTTATTTATCTATTATTTGTTTTTCTATTACTGTTTCATGCACGATTACTTTTCACATATAAACGGTTTTAATATTAAGTCTTAAAGATATTTAGTCTTTTTAACTTATAAACGATTGTATCAACTATTTAGAATCTATCTGTTGAAAGTGTAGACGTTCTTTGTGAGTTTATGCTACTTAAGCTTACCCTAATCTGTCATAGAGCCTCATAACCTCCTGATTTTAAATAGTTATTTCAAAATGTTTCAAATCACTCTTTGTTGCGCCGATCCTACGCATTTATTTTGCGCCCTCTATTATTTATGAATTTAATCAAATAGATAAGTGGCATCTGCCTAGTAGTAAGAACACGCAAAACCAGATTTTAAATAGTAAATTAATATTTAATTGGAATATTTGCCTGATGAAAAATATTTCAATCATGAGCAAAGTGATTTCTAAGAAAGTAACAATAAAGCCATATTTACAATAACCTACCTGTAAATCGTCTCGAACCTTTATACCATGCTGATAAACGACTCAACTATTACATCGTCCGACAATAAAGCCAAGGTGAGGAAAAATATGTATGACTCTGGATTAATGATTGGGCATTTTGAACCCCTACATCTGGGACAAATGCGCAGCATATTGGATGCGGCAGGACAAGCAAAGACGTTACATATCGTCATTATGTTGCATCCCTCGCCGCATCCAGACTTCACGATCACTTTACAAGACAAAGCACGCTGGCTACAGATGGCTTGTGCCGATTTGCCGTTTATTCATATTCATACTACTCACGAAATTGAGCTGCCACTTCATGAACATTTTGCGGATGTCAGTATCGATGTGGCGGCCAGTAATGCTAAGTTGCAACGGTTGACAGAAGCGCTTGCATTGCCACCAGAGACAGTATTATTCGTGGCTGACAATCATCCGCTGGTACAAAGCAATGTTCGCGAACAGTTACTCTTGCAGGTTGTCACTACCCCACTACAGTCTGAGTTTGACTCTTATGCCATTGCTCAAGATCCAGTAGCAAATTGGTCAGCGATTCATCCACAAGCGCGCGGCGACTATACAAAGACGGTCGCTATCGTTGGTGGCGAAAGCTCAGGCAAAACCACACTGGTGCATAAGCTTGCCAATTATTACGGTGCCAGCTTTGCATTAGAAATGGGACGGCTGTATGTCGGCACAGATTTGGGCGGTAGCGAAGTCGGCTTACAGTATAGTGATTATGGGCCTATTGTGCTCAATCATGCGCAAGCGATACGAGATGCCGTAGCCAATGCGACCGCGCCCATCACCATCGTTGACACTGATTTTGTGACCACGCAAGCATTTTGTGAAGAGTACGAGGGCCGCACCCATCCTTTTGTGGCAGCATGTATCGATGAGTTTCGTTTAGACCACACCATCATGCTAGACAATAATACGCCATGGATTGATGATGGTATGCGCTCTTTGGGTACGCCTGAAGCGCGTGGACGTTTTGAGCAGCGATTGGTCGATATTTTTGCTCGTCACGGTATCGAGCCACAAATGATTGACAAACCCGACTACGATGCACGCTATCAGCAAGCATTGTTATTTATCGATCAACATATCTATGGCAAAAAATCATAACATGCACTTATAAGTGCTCTATTTATAATAGGGCGTGTTGAAGGTTCAACACGCTCTATTCATTTGTTTAGCTAGCGCTTCGCAGTTAGCACTTTGTTGCAGTCATTATTTATCTTAGAGGAAAGAGCTATGCGTATTCAGCTATTGGACAACATTACTGGTAAGTGGGCGATGCAGTGGATTGTTATTTGGTTTATGTGCGGCGTCATTGCCTTGTCCGCAGGTTTTTGGCTCACCACGGACCATACAACACTCGATATGTTTTATTTGGCCGTCTCATTTATTGGCTTGGTATGTGTGGTTTCGCTGTCCTTCCGCAAAAACGTCATGGGCAATGGCTTTGGTATGGGGGCAACCGCTGGCGAAGTAATCGTGCAAGCGACCTCTGGCGCTGTTGGTCTGATGCTCGCGCCGCTTTTTAACTTTTTTACCCATGTCTACGGAATATTCTACTGGTCGAAGCACACTGATCCTGATGGTGACATGATCCCTAAGTCAGCGAGCAAAGCAGTTTGGTTGATTACGGCAGCATTTATTATTATTGGTCTTGCTCTTTTCCCAACGGTAAATAACTTATTGGCGAGCTATGGTTATGCGGTGGTCGAGGATGATAACAGTAAATTTTTAGGGTTCATCTCTTTCTTTTGGATCAACGTTATTGCGTTTGTACTGTCTATTACGGCTCAGGCCGCTATGATTTTACGTTATTCATTTAACTGGTGGTTATGGATTGTCGTGAATTTCGTTTGGCTCATCGTCAACCTTATGTCAGGCAATTATATCTTTGCCATTCAAACCATGATTTATCAAGTGAATGCGTTTATTGGTCTTTACGAATGGCATCGCAGCGAACAAGGCTGAGGATAGCCTTGTTCACTAAAACTTTAGATATTCGAGACCAATGTTGCTACCGCCGCGCCAACAATACGAGTAAGTTTGACTGCGGCGTCTATCAGATAAAATGGTAGATTGGCTCAATTAATGCTACAACTGATATTAAGCACTGCATTAGCGTTCAGCTCAGCGACTGCTATCAGCTTATCATTTCAACTACTAACAGGGAGGTTAGTATGTCTCGTAATCAACCACGCATGTCTAAACGTACGCTAGAACAATGGCTCAGTGAATACTCTGTCAGTCACCAAAACTTGATTAACAAAAAAATCCATTGGCTGTGTGTCCCCACCATCTTTGTCAGCTTGCTAGGTATGGGGATGTCACTTTCGGTCTGGTTTACTTTGGTTCTCAGCGCTCTAGTATTATTGTTTTATATGCGCCTATCTACACCGCTGTTTTTGGCAATGGGTATGTTCATTCTCATTTGTTTATCGGTTATGGCCGTATTGCCATGGGGCTTTAAAGTCTGGGCAGGTGTCTTTATCGTCGCTTGGATTGGACAGTTTATTGGTCATAAAATCGAAGGGAAAAAACCATCATTCTTTGAAGATTTACAGTTTTTGTTGATCGGTCCAGCATGGGTCGCCAATAATCTGATGCGCCGCAAACAGAGTGAAACCAGCTGATGGAATTGAAGCTTAAAAATTCATACCTGCCGCATTTTAACGGTTATTGACTGTATTTAATCACTTTTGCCTTCTTTGCATTTTTTAAATAAAAAAAGCGCCGCCCAACCATTCGTTGAGCGACGCTTTTTTATTTATGTATCTATCAAACACACGACTTATTTGGGAAGTTACCTACAAATAAGCCGACAGGTTTAATTACGCACCAAACACTTTCATACGCTCATCAAGTGGCTTGAACTCTTTATCGCCTGCTGGCTGTGCAATAGCACCAAATACCATTTGTGCTTTAAGTTCCCAGTCTGCATCGATGTTCCAAGCACTAGCAACTCTTTCATCAATGATAGGATTGTAATGCTGCAAATTTGCCCCGACATCGATACTGGCTAGTGCCGTCCAGATGACATACTGGTGCATGGCGTTGGTTTGAGTTGACCAGATTGGGAAGTTGTCAGCATATAAAGGCGCTGCTTCTTGCATGCCTCTGACAACGCCCTGATCTTCGAAGAACAACACAGTACCAGCGCCAGCTCTAAAACCTGCAATCTTTCCTTCGGTAGACTTAAAAGCCTCCTCGTCACCAACGATAACACGTAAAGTCTCTTCGGTTATATCCCACAGTTTTTTATGGTCATCGCCGAACAAAACGACGATACGCGTTGATTGTGAGTTAAACGATGATGGCGTATGCAAAATAGCATGCTCAACCAGCTTGACGACTTCATCGTTAGATACTGGTAGTTGGTCGCTTAGTGCATAAATTGAACGACGTTTCTCTGCAAGTTGCTGTAATACTTTTAAATCTGACATAGTACTTCTCCACGTTGTTGTTATAAATAATCTAAATTTGGTCACTCTCAACTATTAATCCCTATGATTAAAAGTTGAAATTTAAACGACACATATAATCTGCTTCATTATGAAAATAATTCAATGAAACCCCTATTTTATTTTTGTAAATAAACCTAGCCCTAAGGCTATTTTTTAAAAGCTAAATGGATAAATAGCTCTTTGTTAGAAAGAGTTTGTTAAAGGGTAATAGGTACTTCCATCACCAATACCTTCGTATCTTCTGCTACCTCTATCCTGAAGCTGTCAGTATCCCAAATGCAAAGACCATCGCGTGTAGCTAATGTGTCATCGTTTACGGTTACTTTACCACTGATAACAAAGACATAAACACCGTTATTAGGGTCTTTAAGATGATAATTTTCGCTAACACCTTTATCGAAATCACCCATGCTAAACCATGCATCTTGATAAACCCACACACCAGCATCATCAACATTGGGTGACAATATCTGATTAAATTCATTCGGCTGCATAAGCTCACTCATGCGCACTTGCTGATAACGCGGGACGACGTTCATTTTATTTGGCATGACCCAAATCTGCAAAAACTGAACAGGCTCATCCGTATCGCCATTCATTTCACTGTGCGTAATCCCCGTGCCTGCTGACATGACTTGAATCTCGCCAGTCTCGATAACGCCTTCATTGCCGATATTGTCGCCATGCGCAAGCTTGCCAGCCAATGGGATACTGATAATCTCCATGTCACGATGCGAGTGCTTACCAAAACCTTTACCACCAATGACAAAATCATCGTTGATGACCCGTAAGACTCCAAAACCCATACGCTCAGGATTATAGTAATTAGCAAAACTAAAGGTATGTTTGCTCTTTAGCCAGCCATGGTTTGCATCACCGCGAGAATTTGCTGCATGATAAATCGTTTTCATAATATTTCTTTTTTTACCAGTAGGTTAAATATTCATAATACTTGTTACTAATACATTTTTTGAATACAGAAACCTATTAAAATTGTTGAATATGATTAGATAACCAGTGATAAACGCAAATTGCTATTCTTACCTTTCAAACGTAACGTTACCTATCAAGAAATGCAATGATAGCACATCTATTAGCATAACTAATAAAAATTAAATTAGGTTAAGTTAATCTTACAAAAAGTAAAATAAGTAGAATCAATTATTCGCTTAGAAAGCGATTCACTATCAATATCACTCATTGGTTGTGCGAGCACTATAGTTGAAATACCTTAGAGTCGCTACAGTATGGCTGGTGTAAATTTTTTGCGGGGCTGTAGTAGATAAGCACTATGCTAGACTACTTTTATGAAGATAACCCGTTGTAAACTAAGTAAAAAAGAGCAGCAACGACTGTTAGAGTTTTTTACGGCTGAAGTAACCGCTAGAACAGCCGCAGATTTACTCAATATTCAACCTAATACTGCGGCACTTTTTTATCATAAAATAAGACTCGTTATAGAGTATTATTTATCTCTTGAAGCAGATGACATCTTTGACGGTGAAGTCGAATTAGATGAAAGTTACTTCGGCGGTGTACGTAAAGGCAAAAGAGGTCGAGGTGCTGCTGGTAAGACAGCGGTGTTTGGTATCCTAAAACGAAATGGTAAGGTTTATACCATTGTCGTAGCAGACACCAAACAAACCACGCTAATGCCCGTTATCAAGCGTAAAATCAAGCCTGACAGCTTTGTTTATACTGACAGCTATCGAAGTTACAATGCCTTGGATGTGAGCGACTTTAAACATTTCAGAGTCAATCACTCTAAAGAGTTTACTTGCGGTAAAAACAATCACATCAATGGTATTGAGAACTTCTGGAATCAGTCTAAACGAACACTCAGGAAATATAATGGAATCGATAAGAAGAACTTCCATTTATTTTTAAAAGAGTGCGAGTTTAGATTTAACTATGGGTCACCATCTAATCAGCTTAAAACCCTGAGAAAATGGTGCGATATTTAATCCTTATCTACTACAGCCCCTTTGTTTTTAAGTCATTCTCGTTCAGATTGAGAACATGCCCTAATCAAATTTCACGCATAAAAAAAAAGCCTCACTATGAAGTGAGGCTTTTGGTGCTTTTTCAAGCCATATTTGGAGCGGGAAAAGAGATTCGAACTCTCGACCCCAACCTTGGCAAGGTTATGCTCTACCACTGAGCTATTCCCGCTAAATATCAAATCGTAATGTCGTTAAAGACTACGTCTTGATAGGCTGGCTATTCTAGCAAATATTCTGCATGTGTCAATATATTTTTTAAACTTTATTGCTAATATTTTCGTTTTAAGTGTCTATCCTAAGACAAAAATTCACGTAAGTAATTGATTTCATATCAACTACTGCTATGAAATAAAATTGTTTTTTCTTTCTCGTCTCTTGGGCGCTTACAATCATACGTTGTGTTGTTACTATTTCTGCCTTGGTTTTGTCTTGTTAACATTATTATACTTATGGCTAATGACAGTTCAGGTAAAATTTTACTGTTTCGGTAGATGGGCAAGCGCTCGTAGAATATTAATAAAAGGCTGCTTTTTACCTATTTTTTTCAGTATCTGGTTTGTGCAATTTTACTTTTTACCATTTATAGCGAGGATATTTATTATGAAGAAATTATTAACCACTACGGTGATGGCGGCGTCATTGTCAGCATTAAGTCTGACAGGTTGTACAAGTACGACCAATACTGGCGCGGTTGGCGTTGACCGTCAGCAGTTGCTCTTAGTCTCTAGCGAGCAAGTGTTGCAGTTATCAGCACAAAGTTATGCTAAGACTCTACAGGAAGCCCGAGCACGCGGTTTGCTAGATACCAACAAGGCACAACTCAATCGCCTAAAAAACATCTCTAACCGTTTGATCGGTCAAGTTGGTGTCTATCGCCCAGATGCAGCGAAATGGCAATGGGAAGTGCATACCATTAAGTCAGATCAGCTAAACGCCTTTGTCATGCCAGGCGGTAAAATTATGTTTTACTCAGGTATCATTGATCGTTTGAATTTAACAGATGATGAAATTGCCGCGATTATGGGTCACGAGATATCGCATGCACTACGCGAGCATTCACGTGAACGCCTATCACGCCAATACGCTACACAAACCGGTATCGGCGTTGCTGCTAGCATTTTTGGCTTATCACAAGGTCAGGCAGAGCTAGCAAACGTCGCAGGTGATTTGGGTTTGAGTCGTCCCCATAGTCGCACCCAAGAAGCCGAAGCCGACCAGATTGGTCTAGAGCTGATGGCACGCGCAGGTTACAATCCACAAGCGGCGATTACTCTGTGGCAAAAAATGCAGCGCGCCAGCCAAGGCGAGCCACCACAGTTCTTGAGTACTCACCCATCAAGTAGCAACCGCATTGCTGAACTACAATCATTGATGCCTAAAGTCATGCCACTGTATCAAAAGGCGCGTCGTTAGTTGATTTTAAGCATGCTGCTTTGAGTGAGCACTGTTTTAATAGGAACTGTTAGAGCATAAGAGCAGAGTACAAACGATAAATTGTGCTCTGCTTTTTTATGTAAAAAATGAGAATACGCTTTAGAAACAGGCGCTACGCAATAGCCTGCCATACAGCCAATCGCCTCTGCTATAATGGACACGACACGCCATTTTTACGCGGCTAAATACCATTAAATATAGTCAGGTCGATATAAAAAAGCGTCAGCAAGACTGGGATACATTTTTTGTAGCCTCTGGCAGCAACGGCACAGCCAGCAAGAAAAAATTGTGCCAGTCTCGCGTCATCATATCGTGTATCGACTATACAATACATTAAAGGATTGTTATGAGTGCCACCCCTACCGCTAATGCGCTGGAAGCTGAACTACAAGCATTACAACCGCAATATTTAGAGCTGATAAATGAGTCGATGGATCATGCGGGTTATTTTGAAGGTAAAGAAAGTCATTTTAAACTGACTATCGTCAGTGATGCCTTTGATGGCAAAAGATTGGTCGCTCGTCATCAATTAATATATGGACAAGTTACCTCGTTATTGACCTCTCAAGGTGGCCAAGTACACGCTCTGGCCATTCACGCTTACACGCCAACAGAATGGCAAGGTCAAAGCCCTGATAGCCCGTTGTGCGCTGGACAGAACAAATAGCAAACGGTATCTAAGTATAAATACGCTGAAAAACTGCCATTTTAGAGGAAACGATATCCAATGAAACATTTACATATGCTGATGGCCGTACTGGTTGTTGTGTTGTTTTTATATCAGAGCTACTTAGTATTAAGCGCCAATAGACAAGCACCTCGTGCGGTCAAAATAGCCAATCATATTGTCTATGCCCTCGTGATTGTGTCAGGCGCTGTCATGTTAATGCAGCTAATGAGTGCCAACGCACCCGTACAATGGGTATTTGCCAAAATCATCTTACTGGTTGCAGCCATTAGTTCTAGTATAAAGGCGTTTAATACTCATGCGACGCCAACGCAAAGAAAGACCGGCATTCTCATTGCCGCTGTGGCTTATATTGGTATCGTCATACTTGCCTTTAGCAAGCCTGAAAACTTATTTTGATAAGTGTTCGAAAGTAGCGCTGAGCGTCGCACAAATTGTCATATTCGAGCGTGTTGAGCATTCACAAATAGGGTTAACAAATATTAAATAGTCAATATCTTAATCCGGTTAATTTTGCTATCTTAAATAAACACAAATACCATAATTCGGCTTGATGGAGCAGCTATGAAAACCTTTACTACAGCGACATTACTGGCGGCAGCTGGCGTTTTCGGTCTCTCAGGCTGTGCCACTACGAGTAATATAACACCGCAATATGTACCGCCAAGCACTTATCAAAACTATGACTGCCAAGCGCTCAACCAAGAGTATGTCCGTGTCAATCGCTATGTAGACGCGGCGCGTAACGAGCAATCAACCTTATCCACCTCAGGTGTCGGCGTTGGGGTTTCTGCAGGACGCTGGGGGATCTCACCCAACATCAGTTTTGGCGTTGGCAAAAGCAACGATACCAAAGCGCGCGATGCAAAATTATCGCGGCTATACGGCGAACGTGATGCCATTGTACAAACGGCTCGTATTCAACGTTGTAGCTTTGCCAACGGCGTCAAGATTTATGGCGAGTAACGATTAATGTTTACTTAAGCAGTATTCACTTAACAAGATCATTTAAATATGAACACCCTTCATACCCACTATGACACTTTAATGGTGTCGAGAAGTGCTTCTCCAGAAGTTATAAGAGCTGCTTTCAAATCGTTGTGTCAAAAATATCATCCGGACAAAAATAATCATGCAGATGCTGATCGGATCATGCAGCAGTTCAATGAAGCCTATAGCATTTTATCAAATCCTGTTGAACGTAATAAATATGATAAACAACTGTTAGATTATGAAGAAAATGCTAATCAGGCCTCTCAACAAAAGAATTATAGGCACTTCTCAAATGAAGAGTCTTCCAATACTTCAAAGCGAAAAAACAACGTCGTCATAATCAATATTCCAGATTCAATATCGTTTAGTAATGCAAAGCATCATGTAAATAATTTTTTATCTAAAGCGAAACCTTTACTTCTAAAAACTCTCAAAGTCATATTTTATATAGTCATCTTAATAACTTTAATAAACGTATTTGTCACATACATTGGCGATTCCAATTCAAACGACGCAACAAATGATTTATATGATGCACAAAGAGAAGTACAAGATGCTGCAAGAGAACTAGATGAAGCTGTACCAGAGTTAGATGACTATGAAGATTATTCTTATGTACCCGATATACCAGAAGATATACTTGATACCTCAGAAAACACTTTTGTTGATGATAGTGAACTACAACAAGTACTGAGCACGAATTATAAAACTCATGCGCCAAATGGTGAGATTTTTCCTTCCTCGGCAAACTATGTAGCTGGCTACCCACAACTTAATGATAATGGAGCTTCTATACTTACTATTGATAACAGTCAAAATACCGAGGCTATTTTTGGTAAGTTATATTATTTAGATGAGACAGAAGATCTAGCAGTACGTCACTTTTATATTCAAGGCGGTGGTGGGTTTAATATTCGCAATATTAGTCCTGGATACTATGATGTTAGGTACAAAGACCTTGAAAATGGGCATATATCTAAATCCGAACCTGTTCTCATTGAAGAATATGAAGATTACGATAGCGTAAGGTTTAGTGAAATAACTATGACTTTATATAAAGTTTCCGATGGAAATATGGAAACTTACGCTATCCCAGAGAATGAATTTTAGTTCTGACTAAATTTAATAAAACGAAAAAAGCCAACACATTAGCGATGTATTGGCTTTTTGCATATCTATCGCTCTAAATGTAATGGACAAAGCAGAGGTAATGGACAAAACTCAAGCAAGAAATCTTGGACGTTATGAAGCTCGCAAGCTCCGCACCCATTGGACAATTTGGTCACTCGGTAATGCGCCTGACTGCCGCGCGATTTCTTTGCCATTTTTGAAAGCCACCATAGTGGGCAAACTACGGATGTTATAAGGTGCTGCGGCTTGCTCGTATTTATCGGTTTGTATCTTGGCAAAGACCACTTGCGGTAACTGACCGGCCGCCGCTTTGAACTCTGGTGCCATCATTAGACATGGTTGACACCAGCTCGCCCAAAAATCAACGATGGTCAATACCTCATTCTTTTGAATGACTTTATGAACCGTTTGTGCGCTCAGCTCGTGAGGGCAACCTGTCAATAACGGTTGGCTACATTTACCGCAATTCGGTGCGGCAGTTAGCTTTTCCGCGGGTACACGATTGGTCGCTTGGCAATGCGAACAGACTAAATGAGGGCTTTGCTCACTCATTATAAGACTCCTATATAAATCGTATGGATACTCATCCACAATATATCGGCACTATGGCTTACACGATGGCTTAGTACTGTGACCTAGTATTACTTACGATAACAGCTTTGATGTGTCATCTCACTTGTTTTATTGTCCAAGGACATTAATCGGTATTTTTAAATAACGCGTACCATTGTCTTCTGGCTTTGGAAAGTGGCCTGCATCAATGTTGACTTGTACTGATGGAATAATAAGGCGCGGCATCTCCAAAGTTGCATCGCGGCGCTCACGCATCTGCACAAACTCAGCTTCATTAATCCCATTTTTCACATGAATGTTGCCCAGTTTTTGTGCAGCAACCGTAGTCGTTGGACAATGTTTGCGACCTTGACTCGGATAGTCATGACACAGATACATGATCGTGTCCTCTGGAAGCGCCAACAGCTTTTTGATCGAATGATACAGGGTTGTGGCATCTCCTCCTGGGAAGTCGCAGCGAGCCGTACCCACGTCGGGAGCAAACAACGTATCGCCAACGAAGACCACGGTTTTTTCTTTATCAACGGCCATATAAGCCATATCAGCACGTGTATGGCCGGGTACGTACATGGCGGTAATGGTGATGTCGCCTAGTGCTAGTGTCTCTCCATCATCTGTCAAAATATCAAACTGACTGGCATCAGTACGAAAGCTGGTATCAAAATTAAAAATTTGTTTAAATATTTTTTGTACTTCGGTGATATGTTGGCCTATGACCAATTTTCCGCCCAGCTTTTCTTTTACATGGATAGCAGCGGACAAATGGTCTGCATGCGCATGGGTCTCGATAATATAGAGCAGCTCCCAACCATGCTCATTTACAAACGCAATGACTTCATCAACACTATTAGTTCCCGTACGACCTGACTTTGAATCGAAGTCTAGTACTGGATCAATGATGGCACACACTTGCTGCTGTACATCCGCAAGCACGTGGGTATAAGTTTCTGTGTCGCTGTGTAAGAATGAATGAACTTGCATGGCTACCTCTTTGCTTTATATAGGAATGTTTTATTTTCCAATGAATTCTTAAGTATACTGTGCTTGTTTATCATATTGGCATGCATATACTCAGTGATGATGAATACCAATATAGCAACCATAAAACAATTTATCAATTTATATAATGTAAATAATGATAACTTGCTATACCTTGTAATATCATTGATAATTCACTATCTATAAACTATACCCTTTTTACCTATGCCTCATATAAGGAGCTCGCTCTGACTACGTCCACTTCAGCATTGAGCACATCTACTACTGGCGCGAGTAGTGATATTTCTCCCAGCGTAACAGACTTCGCGCCCAAAGACTCTGCACCTAAAGATTGTGCACCCAACGACTTAGCTGAGCAAATGCAACAAGCATCCATGCAAGCCAGCCAACTATTGAAGTCGTTATCACACCCTGATCGCTTATTGCTCTTATGTCAGCTGACGCAAGGAGAATACTGCGTGAGTGAGCTTGAGAGCTTAGTCGGTGTTGGTCAACCAAGCTTATCACAGCAACTGGGTATCCTACGCAAGGATGCGCTGGTCTCAACACGCCGTGAAGGCAAGCAAATTTACTATAGCATCGCAAGTGACGATGCTTTAGCGGTGCTCGAGCTGCTTTATCAACGTTTCTGCGCCAAAAACGACGGCTAGCTTACGGCCAATGCTTGGCTTTGATTAACTTTTATTGTGATGACTATTGCTATGCCTTCTATCGCCGCTCGTCTGATTCCCATTTGGTTGCGTCAATACCAATTGTCCGCTTTGCCAACTGATGTCATCGCTGGATTGGTCGTCGGTGTGCTGGTCATTCCACAAAGCTTGGGTTACGCAGTACTGGCAGGATTACCACCCGTCTATGGATTATATGCGGCGATTGTCCCTGTCATTGTTTATGCATGGATAGGCTCTAGTAATATTCAAGCAGTGGGGCCTGTCGCTATCACTGCAATCATGACTGCCAGCAGCCTGCATCCTTATGCAGCAGAAGGCGCTCAGCAGTACGTACTCATGGCAAGCTTGCTGTCATTGACGGTTGGTGTGCTGTTATGGTTGGCAGGTCAGCTCAAGCTTGGCTGGATTATGCAGTTTATCAGTCGCGGCGTTTCGGCTGGCTTTATCAGTGGTGCCGCGGTGCTGATTTTTGTCAGTCAGCTTAAGTATCTGACAGCTATTCCTATCGCAGGGAACGGTTTAATTGGTTATTTATCGAGTATGCAGATGTATGCGCAGCAGCTACATCCACCAACTTTTATTATTGGCATGACAGCCTTTGCGCTTTTGGTTGCCAATCGCTACGGTAGTAAATGGGTGTGGCAATCTTGGCTATCCTCATCTTATGCCAAATGGGCCGAACGTCTATTTCCGCTTATTTTGTTGGGTGTTGCCATACTATTGAGCATCAGCCTGCACTGGACGACGAATGGCGTGGCAACGATTGGCAGTATCCCGCAAGGGCTGCCGACCTTTACCCTTCCCTATGTGCCAAACTTTGGTGAAGCGCTCAACTTATTACCTAGCGCAGGGCTAATGGCGCTGATTATTTTTGTTTCCAGCAGCTCAGTCGCTAACAATTATGCTCGCCTGCGCAGCGAGTCATTTGATGCCAATCGTGAGCTGACTGGATTAGGGCTTGCCAATATGGCTGGCGGATTTTTTCAAAGCTTTACGGTTGCTGGCGGATTTTCGCGAACAGCTATCAATGCCGACTCAGGTGCCAAAACGCCTGTCGCCAGTCTAATGACCGTGGTGGTGATGATTGCCGCTTTAATCGCTTTTGGTAATGCTTTAGCACCGCTGCCTTATGCCTTATTAGGCGCAACCATCATGGCATCCATCATCGGTCTCGTTGATATGACGACCTTTAAATCAGCATGGCAACGTGACCGCTTGGATGCTGCCAGCTTTATGGCAGCATTCATGGGTGTACTGATATTTGGATTAAATACTGGTCTGGTCATTGGTCTGATGGTGTCGTTTGCTAGCTTGATTTGGCAATCAAGCAAACCGCACGTCGCGATTGTGGGTCAACTGGCAGGTACGGGACACTTTCGCAACATCAATCGTCATAACGTAGTGACTTTTAGCAATTTACTCATGCTGCGTATTGATGAGAGCATATTTTTTGGTAATAGCGAATCTGTCCATCGCCGTGTCGTACAAGCCACCCAGCAATATCCAAAAGCTCATGAGATTATCCTCATAATGTCAGCGGTCAATCACATTGATTTGACGGGGCAAGAGATGCTTATTAGTCTCAATCAGGAGCTTTTAGTTCAAAACAAGCATCTGAACTTTAGCTTTATCAAAGGGCCTGTAATGGATATCATTGAACATACACAGATTATCACCGAATTGTCAGGCCACGTTTATCTTAGCACCATGGATGCAGTAGATGCCCTAAAGGATACATATAGCCCCATAATTTAAATGTTGTCAAATCCACTATTGTTATTGTCTGTGACAAAATACAAGTATGATAAAAGCTGTGTTATGCTAAATTAGCATAAAGAAATAACGCTTAGCTATAACACTTTATACCCTATCGCCTTTTAATATATGTGACCGAATCTACTTATGACCGATAATGTAACTATCTATAAGCAAATTTACCCGAGCCAATGCGTAAAAATTGCTGAGCTTGGTTATCGTTCCGTGCTCAATATTCGTCCCGACGCTGAAACAGAGACCCAGCCCAATAGCTGTGACTTGGCCAGTGCAACGGCGAAAGCCAATTTGACCTATCATCATCTGCCCTTCGATGATGAGCGATTGAGTATGGCTACTGTCGAACAGTTTGCGACCTTCTATCGTGCAATGCCAAAGCCTATACTGATGTTTTGCGGGACAGGAGCACGAGCCAAGCTGCTGTATCAAAGTGCGTTGATGCAAGGGTTACTATAGTGAGTTCAGTATAAAAACGATTCAGCGGGACTGGTATAAATTTTCGCCAGCCTCTGTCTGCGAAGGCACAGCAAGCCAGAAAAATTTACACCAGTTCAGTGTTGCAATACTTAGCATTAAAATATAATGTCTTTATTTTATTTAGAATTGACTATATAAAGAGTAATTATAAGCAATATTATGACGCTTACATATCGCCCCTTTAGAAAACCACTCGTTCAGCTTACGCTTAAACGCTGTGTTTCTAAATCAAATCTGTCATTCTTTCATAGACAAAATAAAAAGGAGCTCTTATGAGCCATCAAATAAGTATTACCGGACAAATCACTCCTGACCAAGTACCAATGATTGCCGAAAATGGTTTTAAAACCATCATCAATAACCGTCCAGATGGCGAAGAACCGAATCAGCCGACCAGTGCTGAGATTGAAGCCGCTGCCAAGAAAGCAGGACTTGCTTATAAAGAAGTGTCATTTGCGGGTAGCGAGCTGAATCAAAACCATGTCGAAGAATTTGCTGATTTCTTTAATCAAGCCGAGCAGCCAATGTTGATTTTTTGCCGTACTGGCAATCGCTCAACGGGTATCTATGAAGCGGCAAAGCGCATGGATTTGTTGGACGACTGATACGCCTGTCTATGACATAAGATAGATCTCACACACATTTGCCAATTGCGCCCGTCCAAAATTTGGATGGGCGTTTGCTGCTATCACCATCTCAATAATGACTTCTGGTAGCTGCGGTAGCCTAAATGGCAATGGATTATTATCATCCGTCAAGGGAGTCATCTGCCCCATACTGCTCTGTGCTACGACAGTAACGCCCTGCCCTGACAGCACCAAACTTGCGATTGCTCCCACACTATTGGCACTACACACCACTTGACTAGCTATGTTTATTTGGCTCAAGCCTTGAATGGCAGCATGATGAAAATGACAACTTTCATCAAAGAGTATCAAAGGCACACTGGCTTTACTCAGATAGCTTTGCTTCAAGCTTTCAGTATTACCGTCAAACGCCCACACTCCTTGATCCTTTTGTAAGAATCGCCCTGCTTCCTTAGCCGATGACCGCGACACGATAGCCGTGTCTAACATGCCAGCGCTTAGCATGTCGCGCAGCTTTATTGAGTTGTGGCAATGGATGTGAATTGGCAAATTCGGTACGCACTCGCGTATGTTTGTAATGATTTTAGGCAAAATAACGTGGGCGTAATCATCAGGGCAACCCAATTGTAAAGGCCTGATAATCTGTTTGCTATCACGCATTTGCCGCAAAGCATCATCGTGTAAACTAATAATATGCCGCGCGTATCCAAGTAACAACTTACCATCTTCTGTCAGCTCAAGCAGCCGTCCTGATTTTACAAATAGCGTTTTGTCAGTCTGCTCAGTGAGCTTGTACATTTTTTGACTAACCGCACTTTGACTGCGGTGCATTTGCTCGGCTGCCTGTGTGTAGCTACCTGTCTCGACCACTGCGATAAAACAGCGTAATGCTTCTATATCCACTTGATACCCTCTATTAAGAGCTTGTGTGCTTACTAAGATTAGCACAGTGTTTGCTTTGTAAAATAAAATTAAATCCTTGAATCTCTTATAGGTGTTATCAGAATTTTGCACTGGTAAGTCGCTAACGTTAACGACATACTGAAACTCTACCCATCAGTCTAAATAGGTCGTTATCATGCAAAAACCTCTCCTTATCATCGGTAATAAAAACTACTCCTCTTGGTCGCTACGGGCGTGGTTACTCTTAAAAGCTTTCAATGTTGACTTTGATGAGCAGCCGATTGAGCTGTTTCATCCATCCGCAACACCTATTCTCAATGAACATGCGCCAACAGGTAAAGTACCGGTTTTGGTCTATGGTGAAGGCGATGAAAAAGTCACCGTTTGGGATACGCTGGCCATTGCGATGCATATTAATGAGTATTTAACGGATATCAATCTTTGGACAGGCATCAGCAAGTCTGACACTAACGCTCAAACTGACAATCAAGATAGAATCAACAGCGCCTATTGCCAAAGTATCATTGCCGAAATGCACTCAGGATTCATGAGTATTCGTAATGAGATGCCAATGAACATCAGAGCGACTGCTAAAATACAACCGAGTACGGCTTGCTTAGCAGATATTGCTCGCATTGAAACCATCTTTGCTGAGTGCTTAAAGGATCGACCAGAAGACAGTTTCTTATTTGGCGCTTTCACGGCTGCTGATGTCTTTTTCGCCCCAGTGGTGCTGCGATTACAGACTTACGCCGATGCGTCCAATATTACTTTACAGCCATTAACCAAGCAGTATTGTCAGACCTTAGTCAATCATCCGCATATACAAGCATGGCAAAAATCAGCGTTACAAGAGACGCGTATTATTGAAGAAGATGAAGCGGGTGAGATTTTGTCACTTGTGGGCGTACTAGCCAATTAAACGAAAAAACCACTCTAACGTTAGTTAAAGTGGTTCATTTTTTCATAAAATATAAAGCGTATGCGTATTACTGTTTTTGATCTAACGCTTCTTTTACTGCCTTTTTACCCCATGCACTCAAATCAAGATCCAATTTTTCATACTCTTGTGCATCGAATAATGGTTCTTTAACTCCTGATCTTAATTGACTTGCAAAGTCGTCAAGTAGACGCTTGGCACGCGGGAAGAGCATGATCAAGGCCAACAAGTTGGCTAACGCTAGCACACCCATTAGCGGGTCAGCGAAGAAGAACACGGCGGTTGCTGTAGGTGCTACTGCGCCCAAGAACAATATCGCAATCACGACAACTCGTAACACCAAGGTCGCCATTTTGATGTTCTTTTTGACCAAGAAGTTAATCGCATTTTCACCCATGTAGTAGTTATACATGATAGAACTCAATGCAAATAACAATAGCGAGATGGTCAGAACATATTGTGACCAGTTGCCCAGCTGAGCCGTGAGCGCTTGCTGTGCCAGTACAATACCATCGACTTCAGTACCTGGCTGATAAACACCACTCAGCAAAATCATAAATGCCGTAGCACTACACACGACGATCGTATCAATAAACACTGATAATGACTGCGAGATACCTTGACTGACAGGATGCGTGGCATAAGCGGTGGCGGCAATATTCGGCGCCGAACCCAAACCAGCCTCATTAGAGAACAGGCCGCGCTTCATGCCTTGCTCAATCGCCACACCAATACCACCGCCAACGACAGATTCAATGCCAAACGCATTTTTGACAATCATCACCATCAATGCTGGCAGTTCTGTGAAGTTGAGTACGATAATAATCAGCGCCATACCAATATAGATCAATGCCATCACAGGAATGACAACGTCGGCTACTTTTGCAATACGCTGGATACCGCCAAAGACAATGAATCCACCTGCAACAACTAGCACCGCACCTGATATCCAGCGATCAATGCCGAAACTTTCAAGGGCAGAACCTGCTACCGTATTGCCTTGGAACGCCACAAAACCAATTGAGAACGACAGGAGTAACGATATAGCATAAATGACAGCCAGCCAGCGATAATCTTTACCTAAACCATGTAATATATAGGTTGCAGGGCCGCCGCGAAAATTACCATCATCGTCTCTGCGCTTGTAAAGCTGAGCCAAGCTACACTCAACGATACTGGTCATCATGCCGATGAGGGCCACAACCCACATCCAAAAAACTGCACCAGGACCACCCAAAGAGATTGCAACGGCAACACCAGCAATGTTACCACCGCCAACACGTCCACCAATAGAAACGAGCAACGCCTGACGGGCAGAAATACCGTCGTCGCCGACTTCATCCGTCCTAAACACACGGAACATGCGTTTAAAATATCTAAACTGGGCGAACCTGCCCACAATGGTAAATAATAAACCGAAAATAACCAACATAGGCACGAGTGCCCAGCCCCACGTTAGATCGCCGACTATGGCAAAAAAAGCTTCAATATATTCCATACCTATTTTCCTTATAGTTCATGACGCTATGATAGGCTTTGTTAGGCTTATTATCGCATCTAAGACCCATATTTGTAACGCAAATGGCGCATTTGTAACGTAAATGATGACATTTTTTGAGAGAAATTGCTTTGTTCACTCATCCAAATGACTGGTTTCTCAGCTTTAGGCACCATTCTATAGAAAAATTGCTATATAAACACAAAAAAACCACCTCAAGCGAGGTGGTTTTTTCATCTAAACTAAAGCTAAATAACTTACTGCATAACCAAGTATTCAAACGCTGATAATGCCGCTTTTGAACCTTCACCCATCGCAATGTTAATCTGCTTGAATGGAACCGTCGTCACATCACCACAAGCAAAGATTCCTCTACGATCCGTACGGCAACGCTCATCAATCTCAATCTCACCAAAGCGGTTTAAATCAACAAACCCTTTGATAAACCCAGTATTGGGCACCAGACCGATTTGTACGAACACCCCTGCTAACTCAATCTCTTTGGTCTCGCTCGTGTTACGGTCTTCATAGACAATTGAACTGACTTTACCATCGGTTGCTTTAATTTCTTTGGTTGCGGCACTGGTGACGATATTGATATTGGCCTTTTCTTTAGCTTTGTTAATCAATACCTGATCGGCTTTTAAACCATCAGCAAACTCAAGCACCGTGATATGTTTTACGATACCAGCAAGGTCTAGCGCTGCTTCAATACCTGAATTACCGCCACCAACGACAGCCACTTCTTTGCCTTTGAAGAACGGACCATCACAGTGCGCACAGTACGCCACGCCTTTACCGACATTTTCGTCTTCACCTGGTACGCCAAGTTTACGCCATTGGGCACCCGTCGCTAGAATGATACTGCGAGTGTTAAATATCTCACCTGTATTGAGATGGATGCTATAGTTTTCGTCTTTGGTTTCACCAATCTCTTTGACACTGACATGCTCTTTGAGCGTGATGTTGTATTCGCCCAAATGTTTGACAAAGTTGGTCGATAGGTCTGTACCATTGGTGAGCGGCACAGAAATTAAGTTTTCGATATCTTGGGTGTCTTTGACTTGGCCGCCGATACGGTCAGCCACCATGGTCACTTTTAGCCCTTTACGAGCCGTATAAATAGCGGCAGCAACCCCAGCAGGACCTGCACCAATGATAGTCACGTCTTGCTGCTCTAGTTGCTCAGCATCGTCATCACTGGCCTCGTTCAACAAGTCAGGATATTGCTCTTGTAGTTTTTCGATCAACTTAGCCGTGTCAATTTTACCATTAGCAAAAGGCTTGCCGTTTAAAAATACCGCTGGTACACCTTGGATATTGTTGGCATCGACTTGCTCTTGGAACAATGCACCATCGATCATCTCGTTGCTGATATCATCATTGAGTAGCGCAAATTGATTGAGCGCTTGCACCACATCAGGACAGCTATGGCAAGATAGCGACACATACGTTTGGAACTGTAACGGCTTATTAAAGCGTTTGACGAGCTTTTGTACGCCTTCATCTAGCTTTAGAGTATGACCACCCGCTTGCAAAATTGCCAAAATCAACGAAGTAAATTCGTGACCGCCTGGAATACCACTAAATACGATACCCGTGTCGTTCAAAGCGCCATCGATATGACTACGAACCGCAAAGCTGATCGGACTTGGTAAGCTATCATCGGTCGCTGTGCTGTCAAAATTGATTTTGTCAGTCGTACCCGCGATTTTAGTCAAAAAGTCGATCAACTCGGCACGTTTACTATGTTCACCACCACCCAATACAAAGCTAATAGGACGGGTCATGTTTTCGCTATAGGTTTCTACCGCGTCTAATAAATTCTGATCTATCATGTTTGTTCCTCATTATTACTGAATATGTAACGGTAACTGTCATATCACGCGTTGAAATATGGATTATTTAATACTCATAATTTGTCTAAAAATTTACAGGCTTATGCCTTTTGATGTCCCTATTATCATTGGTTACAAGCCTTTAGACAAGCTGAGAAACTCAAACCTTGTGTTTTATAAAACAAATCATAAATCATAGTATTCAATTAAATTTAAATACATAGAAGGATTATTGCTATAGCACCGATATTCTTTTTTCGCTACAATCAAATGAGATCGATAACGATTTGTATTCAAAATACTTAGGTATTACTATCACAAAAAGTCTTAATAACAATGCGCGATTGCTTATCGCAAGCTTGCGCCTCATAACAAGGATGAGCAGATGAGAAAAACCGAAACGTTTCAGGATAACAAAGAGATTATCGCTGAGCTTAAACAAAAAGATAGCCATTTTGCGAGTATATTTGATGAGCATACTCAGCTCGACCAGCAGATCAATCATCTTGAAAAAGATGTGATACAACACGCCAGTCGTGAAGAAGAAATAGAGCAAATGAAGCGACGGAAGCTTCATCTTAAAGATGAGATTTATAGAGTGATTGAGAAAAACAAACCACAGACGCAACATTAAAAAAACCCCACCAACTGAGGTTGATGGGGTTTTTATTCATAGTATCCATATAGTATTTATGTAGAATACAACTGTAATATCCAATACTACGAATTTTTAAATCACTGCTTAGATTTTACCAACCAAATCAAGACTTGGCTTTAGTGTATCGCCGCCTTGTTCCCAAGCTGCTGGGCAAACTTCGCCATCGTTTTCACGAACATATTGTGCGGCTTTTACTTTGCGTAGCATGTCTTTTGCGCTACGGCCGATACCACCAGCATGGATTTCAGCTACTTGAATCAAGCCATCAGGATCCACTAAGAACGTACCGCGCTCAGCCAAACCTGCTTCTTCAATCATGACATTGAAGCCACGAGTGATTTTACCAGTAGGATCGCCGATCATTGGGTAGTTTACTTTACCGATTGCGTCTGAAGAGTCATGCCATGCTTTGTGCGTGAAATGCGTATCGGTTGATACTGAGTATACTTCTACGCCCAAGCCTTTTAGCTCGTCGTAATGGTTTGCCATGTCTTCAAGTTCAGTTGGGCAAACGAAAGTAAAATCAGCTGGATAGAATAAGAAAATTGCCCAGCTGCCTTTTACGTCTTCTGAAGTGATGGTTTTGAATTCACCATTTACATATGCATCTGCTGAAAATTCTGGGATTTCTTGATTAATAATAGACGCCATGATTGGCTCCTTTATAGTTAGGTTGATTGAGATTTATTTATACAATTAACTGAACTAACCCTATATGCTATCTGGGCTACCTGACAAACTATACGCGAATTCTATCGTTAATCCAGTTAAAAGTTTTTAATGTGATGTTTTGTTTTATTAAACTTGTTAAACTATTATCTCTGCTTTTCATCATCAGTGTACTATACGTAAGTGACTATTTTATTAAGAACTTCAATAATACATTACATCGACTGAGTATGTCAGATGAGCCAGCATCATAAATTGCGCTAAAAGCCCATTAATAGAGAGGTTTTATGATTACTTTACGTCAGCTTGAGTTTGCCTTAGCCGTGGCCAAACATCGTCATTTTAAGCGTGCGGCAGAAGACTGTAATATCTCACAATCTGCGCTTAGCTTGGGTATCGCAGAATTAGAAAAACAACTGGATACCCAGATTTTTGAACGTAATAATAAACAAGTCTTAATCACGCCTATCGGTGAAGACATTCTGACTCGAGCGCAGCGGGTCTTTTCTGAAGTGCATGATCTGACCACACGAGCGCATAGCCATCAATCTCCGCTGGCCTACCCGATGACGGTTGGCATTATTCCGACCATTGCTCCCTATCTACTCCCCAAAGTATTGCCTGCGCTGCGAAAGCACTATCCAGAGTTTCGGATGAGTATCGTTGAACAACAAACGGAGCGCCTACTCGAACAAGTGCGTTACGGTCATATTGATACGGCTATCATCGCCCTGCCTTATGCCGTAGATGGGTTGCACAGTTTTGAGTTTTGGAGCGAAGATTTTTTTGCGGTATTTCCAAAAAATGACGTGCATGCCACGCTTGAAACCATCAATGCCGATGAGCTGACCACTGCCAATCTCATGTTATTGGGTGAAGGCCATTGTTTGACTGACCAAACGCTGTCTGTTTGTCATTTTGACCGCACGCAAATGAAATCCAGTTTTTCAGATGCCAGCCTCAACACCCTTATTCAGATGGCGCTTGCCAACATGGGTACGACATTGGTGCCGCAGATGGCGCTCGATCAACTGCATCTACAAAACCAAAATGCGGTCGCGGTGCCACTAGCAGAAGAAGGGCCACATCGTCATATCGCCTTTGTCACCCGTCTGAACTACGCCCGCGTCGATGATGTCAATTTGCTGGGTAAAGTATTTAAGCAAGCGTTTGAAGAGGCTACTGATAAAAAATAGCGATCATTTTACTGATAAGGCGTGTCCTCATTTTGAAAATAGTTATAAAAATGAGATAAATTGAAGCCAACCAAGGAAAATAGCGCTGATAATATCGGGATATTAACCAGCTATTTGACAAAGTTTGGCGAATATTTAGCCATTTTTAAGCCATTTAGTTATTCTCGTTCAAATTGAGGACACGCCTTAGTCTTACATAAAAAGTCAGGTTTATTATGAACGAGTTTTCGCCAATAGATGCTGAGCTGGGTAATCGATTTACTCTGCATTTATTGGCCATTAATACTGATGTCACGTCAGCGCAAGCAAAGACACTCTGGCTGGATATCGCAGCTCGTTACAATGAAATCCAGCGCGATTATCATACTTTGCGTCATATTCAGCAGTTGTTTGCACAGTTTGACAAAATCAATCACAAACTTAGTAAACCACATATCATTGCCTTAGCGCTCTATTATCATGATGTTATATACGATCCAGCGCGTTCAGACAATGAGCTAAAAAGTGCCGCATATGCGGTAAAGACGTTGACGCGCTATCTAACTGATAATCAATGCCAATATATCTACGCACTCATCATAATGACCGCAACGCATCAACTTGATGAGTTAGCCGATCACCAAAAACGCAGCGATGCGGCTTATCTATTGGACATGGATTTAAGTATTTTGGGTGTTCCTTGGCCTGACTATGAACGCTATGCGCAAGCCATACGCCAAGAGTACGTGCATGTTCCAATAATGGATTACCGCATCGGACGAATAACGGTTTTAGAGAGATTATTGGTGCATCCACAACTGTATCTCACTGAATATTATCATGAACGCTTAGAGATGCAGGCGCGGGAAAATATCGCGCGTGAGATTAGGTTTTTACGTGCATCTGAATAAACAACTCACTCCCCTGCCGCGCTGGATGTGAGTTACGACTGGGCTCCATGATTTCAATCTCAAAATGGGTCTCAAAGCGCTGCTGATATTCTTCTTTCGTGCCACCGAATGGCGGTTCATCTCGTCCAAAGTCTTTGTCGAATAGCAAACCAACCAGTTTACCATTAGGCTTGAGCAGTGCCGCCATCTGCTGGACATATTCATCACGGCGCGACGGGTCTATCGCACAAAAAAAAGTCTGCTCAAGTACCCAATCAAACTGACGTTGTTCAAACGATAAATTAAAGAAGTCGGCGCAGAGTAAATGCTCCGCTGGAAAGTCAGGATAACGCTCAGCAAACGCTTTAATCGGCGCCAGCGCAAAATCGACTAACGTCACATTGGTAAACCCTCGCTCATGCAAGTAGCCAACCTCATAAGCATTGCCAGCGCCCGCTACTAAAATGGCTTGATCTTTAGCCGATTCGGGTAGTTGGTCAATGTAAGCTTTTAGGGGCGGTGACACTTCTCCCATATCCCAACCGATACTGTCTTTCTCATAACGCTGCTGCCAAAATTCGGCTTGACTGACATTTTCCATATGACATCCTTGTGTGTTTACCGTTATAACTTATCATATCAGGCTTACTAAAGTTTTTGATAACGCTGAGGTAATATAGTTAATCTAACTTACCTGTTTTACCTGTCAGCATATTGTGCCAGCGCTGATAGTCTGGCATCGCTGTCGCCACCGTTTGCCAAAACGCGCGGCTGTGATTGGCATGATGCAAGTGGCACAGCTCATGGACAATGACATACTCGGTACACTCTATAGGATAGGCGGGCAGATAAACGGATAGCCAAATTCGGCGCGCGCGCGTGTTACAACTGCCCCAGCGCGTGTGCATTTTTTTCAGGCGTATCTCATTCGCGGTTACTCCAACGATGGGTTGCCACTTATCAAATAACGCCGTTGTGACTGCAGAAAGTTCTTGTCGATAATACGCGATTTTTTTATCATGATTCAACACAAGCGGTTGTGCAATACCCCAAAGCAATAGCGAACTGTCTGCCGTTGAAGTTTGAGATGTAGGTAACTGTTTGCGCTGATGTTGCTCTAATACTTGTGGATGGTTTGCAATCGCCCATGGCACGCGCTTAGCAACGGCTTGCCTGATTTGGTCAGGACTAATAAATATCGGTACAGATACCATCAAGGTGTGAGGCTTTAGACGAAAATTGATGTTTTTGACGCGCTTTTTGGTGACGTGCAGCTCAATACCAGCTTGTGCCAAGCGCTGGATGTCACGTTCTAATAAAAGAGTATGGTATTCTGAGGATACACTCATTTTCAAAGCGCTTGCAAGTGATTGTCAAAAGACATCAGGTGTAATTGACTCTCTGCCATCACACGCCCAGCACCATCACTCGGACTTTTATCTGCCGCAGGTACATCGCTTATAGATAACGTGGTCAACTGGCCTTGTCCATCACTAACAATAAAACCTGCTTTTTCACTGTGCTCGTGAGTTTGCTTAGGCTTGCTACTGCTATTGTTTAATAAAACCGATGCCCCTGCGCAGTCCGGCAGACTGACTGTATCTATCAAGGTACGGGTATTTAAATCGAATATGGCTGCACAGCCACCAATCGGCGTGGTCACACATAGCAGATTGTGCTTACTATCAACTGACACACTGGCAATATACTGATGAAAGCGCTGCCACTGATTATTGGGCATGGTTAGAGGCCTAAAGTCAGTCTCACCGCGTTTATGGGTAAGTACTAATGGCACATTGATGTGCTTTGCGCCTTGAAACTGAATACCAATCATCACCGTACCATCATCGTGCATGGCTAAATGACGCACGCTCATTTGATTGTGCTCTGGAGCGATTTGCTCAAGTAACGACCCATCATGACGGTTGAGGTAAACCAACGAGGGGCGCATAGTGTCTAGATTTAACTCTTCGCGCGACGCTCTTTCAGTTTTGATACCCCCATTGGCAATCACCAAAGTGTTACCATCTGGATGCATTATCAGCTCATGTGGGCCAATGCCACGTGAATCAAATTCGGCTATTTTTTGATAATGATTGTGAGCATCGTAGATACCAATTTTGCCGTCTAAGCTTATCGTGTCATTCTCAGTCACATATAGCTTTGTGCCATCCAAACTATAGCAAGCATGCCCGTAAAAATGACGATTGGCTGAGGCTTGAATAGCAGACTTTACTTGTCCCGTTGCTGTATCTAATACCCAGAATTTTTCACTAGGACGACGGCCCATTACAACGACATCACGACTTTGGCGGGTATTACTTTGGTTGTTATTGTTATTACCGTAATTAAGCTCGTGTTGAGCATCAGCAACTGGTTGAACGACGATATCGTGGACACGTTCAGGCATAGTCGTCTGCCAAACGATTTGTCTATCCGCATCGATACCAACCACGCCAAAATCACTGGCATTGGTGGTGTCATTTTTACCTTTTACTGGTACGATATTTTTTGGCATAGAAGCCACGCCGCTGACCCAATAAATAGGTCGCGCCAGCAAGGTAGTGGTATGTATCGCACTAAAATCGGTAGCACTACTGTCGTACCCTTTGTTTTCTGTCGAGTAAGTATGGTAAGCCTGTCGCCATGCAGCAGCCCCCTGTTGACAAGCGTAGCGCAAGCGCATAAGTGGCGGCTTAGTAGCTGATGGCAATGAATGCAATTGAGCGCGCGCACTTGTCACATAATCCTGCAAGCGTGCGTCAGGTTGACGCTGTTTGCGATAGCGGTGATGGATACCGACCAGAGCTACCGTGCCCATTACTGTCAATGCTGATGTCGCCAGCAGCTCCTGACCTAATGCCCCATTGAATCGTCTGTCTTTTAATTCAGACGATTGGCAGGAATTTTCAGTCAATGACGTCGCTGTCTTAGCTTTTAGAGTCTGCATCTTCTAATCGCCATCAGTACTGTTAAAGCCCACACGGATACCGAGTGTCGGGATCAGTTGACGCTTAATCAAACGCGTGACGGTAATAAGATGGTCATGCAATTTTTGCTGTGTGGCTTTATCCGCCGTGGTTAAGTCTTCTGGTATCTGCGCCAATAATGTCGTGGTATCGGCAAGTGCAGTCGATAAACTATCAGCCACATTGTTTTCGTTATTACTGCTCAAAATAGCGGTTAAGACTGGATCGGTCAGCACTGTATTTAAAGTGGCCAATTTAGCATTAATAATAGCGCGGCTTTGGCCAGCAGTGGCAGCTGGCACATGACCTTTGGCCTTGCCCGCTAAACCCAAAGGTTGCTCAATGGCATTCGATTTCATGGTCTCAACTAAGGACAATAAAGAGTTAAACCACTGATTCAATCCTTGATCGCTTTCAGCTGTTTTATCAATCGCCAATAGTTCGGTTGCATTTTGCTGCCAGTTTTTTTCGATGTCTTTTAGACGTGTGCTCAAGGCACTGCTTGCACTTATCACGTAAGCGCATTGACCCGCATCCAGACTATCATTGGCATATAACACTTCTTCCAACCCTGGTACGCCTTGAACAATAGCGCTTTCGTTAGCAAGCTGTTCAGGGGTTAGATTTGGATTGGCAGCGATAAGCTCAGCGACACCGCTGTGTACCAGTCCGCGCTCGTCAGGATAGTAATTGATATACAGATTGCTCATGCTGGCCGTTGCAGGACCAAAATTAATCATCTCAGCACTCGACCACGCTTGTGCCAATACAAGCCATTGGTCGCGCAGCGCTTGTAACTCAGTGCCATCTACTGGCGCTTGCTGACAGTGCTTTTGTGCTAGATCATACAATATATCACTTTGCTTGGCTGCATCAGCATAGGCTGGAATGACAATATTATTTGCCACATGGGTCAGGTAGGCTTTTTCAGTATCAGCGCTGATGTCTACGGCCGTCATTTGAACAGCACTATCACCAGTACCTTCTACCGAACTGGCAGAGGCTGTGCTGTCTTGTGCAACTTTTTGGCTGTCCACATCTGGGGCTTTATTTTCATCAGCAGGTTTTACACAGCTGATAAGGAGTCCAGCGCTTAAAGCAGATAACGCCATCGCTAAAGCATGGTTTATTTTCATAGATTTCTCAGTAATGTTATAAACAACTTGATAAGGCAAATAATCTTATTACAGTCAGCTTAAAATAAAAGAGTGGCGTATAAAAGGATTTTGCTGGGATGCATTTTTATAATGACTTCAAAAAGGCATTTAATTCAGCACGTCCTTTTTTATCTAGCTCAAGTACTCTTTTTTGTTGCTTTTGCGCTTCTCCGCCATGCCATAGCACCGCTTCCATGAGCGTGCGAGCGCGGCCATCGTGCAAAAACGTCGCTTGGGGATCAACCGTCTGAGCAAGACCAATGCCCCACAATGCTGGCGTACGCCACTCATAGGAGTTGGCTAAAAACTCAACTTGGACATTTTTGGGTGGCAATTTACCTGCAATCGTACGGTCAGCCAAATCATCACCCATATCATGCAGCAGCAAATCTGTATAAGGGTAAATCACTTGCCCGTGTTGCTCAAGGTGATCATCGTCAGTTTTCGGCAGCTCATATCTTGGGGTATGGCAACTTTGACAGCCCATATCATAAAATCTTTTCTTGCCCGCTAGCACCAGTTTGTCGTCGGCATTGCGGCGATGCGGTACGGCTAAATTGCGTGTATAAAACTCCACGAATTTCGCCACTTCATCATTCACCTCAATGGGCGGTTTACCATTGCCTTGCTCATCAGCCCCAGTTGGCGCATTCATGCAAGCAGTTTGCATTGGCATACAAGACTCATGCGGACGAATATTGGAAGTCAATCCCATATCTTCATTAAAGGCGCTTTGGTTTTGGGTAATGAGCTTGGTTTGACCCGCTTTCCAACCAAAACGTCCGAGCGCATGTTTGCCAGTTTGCGGATCCATTACCCAGTTGAATTTACCACTGATATCGCCATTGTCGCCATTCGTTTTGATGGCTTGATTTTTGATGGCATCGTCTGGAATCTGCTCTAGCAGCCCAAGCCCAATCATTGGCAAGGCAACGCGCGGCGATACCATCAGCTCATCATCAAATGGACCATAACCGGAATTGGTCAATGTAAAGGTTGGCGCCCGCAATGTCTCAATATGACCATCAGCAAACGTGACGGGTTTATCCGTCCACTGTACCGCGATTCTCGCTTCGGCAGGCACACCTTGAATACCGCGATCTTGCAACTGACCGCCATACATTGGATGGGCAACTTTTTCGATAAATGAATTCTGCAACTGCTGCCGCTGCTCATTGGTGGTCGCTGGCATAGCAAGGCGAATGAGCAAACTGTCGGCATCGTCCTCAGCATTCAGGGGTGCATGACCTCGACCATCTTTTACATGACAAGACTGACAAGCAGCGACATTGAATAGTGCGCCTAAACCATCGCGGCTGTCGGTGCTAGCAGGAGCGATCACCCACGGTTGCTTGAAAAAGGCATTGCCAATAAAAAAGTTCCCTTTGCGCGAAGCTGGTAAGTTTGAAGAAGGTTTAGAGTAGCTCTCAGCACTGCTAATACTCAGTCCCGTATCACCTCCCTGCTTAATTTCTTGCGGATCAAAACTTATTAACTGCCGCATGGGTATACCAGCCAGCTTTTCTATGGTTTGGACACGTTGAGGTGTTAAAACTGGATTTTTCTCAGTATGAGCAGCATTATCCACCACATTGTCCGCTGGTTGACAGGCGCTCAGAGACAAAGCACATAAAATACCCAACGTCAGCTTCGATGGGGTGGTTTTAATGAGCAAAAAAGAGGAAATAGAGACAGATTTTTTGACTTTCAAGACAGTCGAGGTGTTCATAGAGAGTACCTTAGTTCTAACGTAGAACCATCAAAATTGCGTGCTATAGGGTGCTTCACTTCTAGTCGATAGATTACAGCGGCACACTGACCTAACAGGCTATTTTAATACGGTATAAAAAACACGTTGCCAACTGCGGTCGACAACGTGTGTATTATACCTAATTATTTTTCTATCAAAATAATTCTTATTAGCTTATAACGAATTATCCAGCATTATAAATAGATATAGCCAACCATTTTAAGCGTATTCATCTTCACTTAAAACTGCGAACCTGCGTCAGCGTCTAGGTTATCAATGCCAACTGCTTTGGCGGCATTTTCAATACCAGCAGTCAGTTCTTGTAAACTGTTGATACTGTTTTCAATCCAACTGCGACGAACGTTTTGTTCTTCAGCTGAAATACCCTGTTCGCTTACTTGACCGGCTGTAGCGATCATCTGGTCAACTTTGATATTTTCTTTTTCGCCTTTTTCAACAATCACGTTAAAGGTGGCTTCTACTTTTGCAAAATCAGCCACCAATTTATCGGCAGCTTCTTGATTGCCCGTATCGACAAGATAGTTTTTGACGCCATAACCACCGACGGTTTTGCCATCGACAGTTCTATAGCTACCATTAAAGACATTTTGGATACCGCGAGCATTGTTGGCATAGCTCAAATGCGTCAGATCGCTAAAGCATTCATGCTCATCTTCGGTTGAGCCTGTGACAAAAGCGACTTGCATACGCTCAGAAGCAAGCTCACCCAATGCTAAGCTGCCCATCTGGTACATAATCTGACGCAGACCGTTATCGTATTTTCGCGCTATAAAGTCGCTGCGGAGAGTATTCTCGCTTTCAGGCTGCCATTCGGCTTCCATCGCCGTTAGATCATTCACTAATAATTGCGTGGCTGCTTTTAAGAAATCGCCACGACGTGTACATACACTGGCATCTTCATTGACTGTATCGCCGCTGGTGCATTGACCCGCTTCAGTTGCATAATCACTCACTGGACGATTGCCTGCCCCTTCGCCAACACCGTTGGTATCTTGACCCCATAGCATAAACTCAATGGCATGATAACCAGTCGTCACATTGGCTTCACTACCACCAATCTCATTCATTTTTGCTAACAACTCAGGCGTAATCGTGCCAGTATCTTGTTTAACACTGCCAACCGTAATGCTATCGCTATTGATAATATTATCTTGACTGTTGTACTCACCTTCATAGCCATCACTGACATAATCAATCAGCGCTTCATCAAGTGGCCAAGCATTTACTTGTCCTTCCCAGCTATCTATGCTGGCTATGGCACGCTTATCGTTGGCAGTGACAAAGCCTTCATCAAAACGGAAAATTTCAGTTTGTGAGTATGGCTGACGCGCTGCTTTATAGGCAGATTTTGCAGCATTAAGATTTGCTTGAGTTGGGGTTGCCACGTACGTTTCGACTGCTGTCTGTAGCACTTTAGCAGTGTCTAACGAGTCTTTATAGGCAGCGTGCGCCATGTTTGCATAGCTTATCACCAGCCGATCGGTATGAGCTTTATCAGCAGCTGACATGTTTGCCGTATCAGCTGCTTCTGTATTCTGCACCTCAGTCTGCGTCTCTGCATTAGGGGCAGTGTCTTCTTCAGTTTGCTTAGTACAACCCGACACCATCAACAGCCCTGCAAGCGCAGCAGCCAAAGTAGTTGGTAAAATCTTACGGCTCGTTACGGTGGTCATTGTCATACACATCCTCAAGAAATATAGCAAAAGAAAATTGGGTTGGATTAAATCGAATAGGTTATATTGCCACAATAATATCTTAGCTATGCATATTACTTATTTACCATATACAATAAAATGCTTAATATTATAGCAATATAAAATCTTTATGAAGTATAGTTTTATTGATAATCATTATCAATAATTAATAATTAATTTCATATCGTTATCATCCTTTATCTGTCATTGATACGCTGAAATAAACCAATCAAAAGTACATATTAGATAGAATTCAGCACAAAAAAAAGACCAGCTCAGGGCTGATCTTTTTTATAAATGAAACTAAAGCATAAAGTCGTTATATAAAGAATACTTATATAAAACTATCGATTAGTTGACACTTTGTGGTGAGTTAATAGTTAGCTCAACACGGCGATTTTGCTGACGCCCATAATCAGTATTATTATCAGCTACCGGACGTGATTCGCCATAGGCAACAACATTTATACGGTTAGAAGCAACACCGCGTGCTGTTAGATAATTTGCAACTGAATAAGCACGATCACGCGATAGACCCATATTGTATGAAGCTGAACCTTGGCTATCAGTATGACCTGCGATGTTTACCGTAGTCTTGTTATACTGGTTCATCGTTGAAGCCAACTTATCAAGCGTTGGTTTGAAAGACGAGTTTAGCGTAGCATCATCAAATGAGAACGTAATGCTACCTGGCATAACCAAATCGATGTTACCTGTGGTTGGGTTTTGCTCAACCGTCACGCCTGTACCAGCCATTTGTTGCTCAAGCTGCTTGGCTTGACGCTCCATATAATAGCCAACACCAGCACCCAAAGCTGCGCCAATAGCTGCATCACGACCAGTTTTATCACCACCTGTTGCTTTTGAAATCGTTGCGCCACCTGCCGCACCAACCAAAGTACCAAGTGCTGTTTTATTCAAACGTTGTTGTCCAGTGTTAGGATCAGTCACACAACCACTGAGAGCCAAACCTGATGCTACTGCTGCAATCATTAATGTATTACGCATAATGTATTTCCTCTTAAACTTAAAATTTAAGTTGATGAATAAATTGTGTTTTTTATAAATATCTTCCGATAATCCTTTATAGGTGCATATATGCACTCGTGATTATTATGGCAATTACAATTTTATCGTGTGTAATATTTTGTCACATCTATGTATAAAAAGTGCAGAAAGCGTTTGCTGTTTTCATACTTTCTACGCCTTCGTAAGTGTTATTACAAGTCACGTTTACACCCGTACACCATAAACCGTTTCTGCTAAAATTATGCCACAGAATGAGCCATGGTTATGCGGTGTACATAGAGGCTATGAATCCAGCCTCACTTTTATAAATAGTGTTTGCGTTATTGATAAAAACCTATGAATTAACAAACCCATGATGAATAACTATATTGATAAGCTTGACCGAAAAGGAATGAGCATGCGACTAACCTCTACGATTCAAAAAATGCACAAACGTAGCCCTAAGCTGGGAAAAGCAGTTTCGCTTGCAACAGCAACTGGCGTCATCGCGGCCAACAGCTTCGGTGGTAGTATTCCTTTATGGTTGATGGGGCTTGGCAAAACACTTACTGGCGCACCGATTGCGGACAAAGCAGTGATCAAAATTGCCACTTACTGGATCAGTAGCAATAGTGCCTTAATCGACAACATGCTGCCGCGCAAAGACTGGCGTATCAACTTGCCTGCTGACGTTCATATCAATGGTAAATATTTGCTTGTCAGTAACCATCAGTCATGGGTTGACACCAGTATCGTGCAATATATTGGCGAAAAACGTCTGCCATTGACACGATTTTTTACCAAATTTGAGCTGATATATATTCCCATTGTTGGCCAAGCTTTTTACTTTTTAGACTTCCCAATGATGCGGCGATATTCCAAAGAAGCCGTGGCCAAAAACCCTGCCCTAAAAGGTAAAGACATTGAAGAAGCAAAGCGGGCTTGTGCGCTTTTGAAAAACAAACCATTTACCTTATTAAATTATCTAGAAGGTACTCGCTTCACCAAGATCAAGCACGCTCAGCAGCAGTCGCCCTACACGCATTTGCTCAAACCACGAGCAGGCGGCCTGTCATTGGCGATTAATGCGCTAGGCGCAGACATGGATGGTATATTAGATATGACCATTGTCTATCCGGATGGCGTACCAACTTATAGTGATCTATGGAAAGGTAACATTAAGCGCTTAGGCGTTGATGTCAGACATATCAAGATACCTGATGCCTTGTTTGCTGGCATTCAAAATGGTGGCTACGAAAATGACGACTCTGTGAAGGCGCAAATGTTTGCATGGGTTGAGCAAATATGGCGTGAAAAAGATCAGCTGATTACGGATATGCTGGCTGAATTTGAAACCAACCCCAAAACCGAAAAGACGTAAATATGATTAATTCTCCATAATAGTCAATGGACTATAAAAGAGAGGCAGAGAGACTGAGATAAATTTTTTGTAGTCTATGTCTGCGAAGGCACAGCAAGCAAGAAAAATTTATCTCAGTCTTGCATCATAATGTCGTGTATCCATTTTATTTATTGTCAACTATATAATAAAAGATGGGTTGTTTTTTAGAACCATTCATTGATAATGGGAGCAGTGATAAGCGTTTACTTTTACTGACTCAATAGTCGCGTATTTTATCTAAACTGCTTCTTTTTTATGCCATTTATCGTTTATAAGGTTTGACTGTGTCCGCCTCCACTATTACTAGCTCGTCTCTAGACTCAGCACCCGTGCCAAATCAGTCGTCTCATCTATCGGACGATAAGCCGTTACGACCCAACCGTCCAAAGCCAAGTCGCTTAAAACTCACTTACGATATTGTGATGCTTATTGCCATCAGTATTGATCTATTATTGATTAGTATTGATGCTATCTTGATGAGTGACTTTATCCGTCATGTCGCAGGGTGGCTGACCATTAGCGACGCGCTTATCTGGTATCAAAACACCTTACACGATCCTTTACGTACAGCTGGCGGATTTTTTACCATCTTTTTAATTCTTGAACTATTGTTACGTTGGGCAGTTGCGATTAAACAAAAAATCTATTATCGCTGGTTCTTTTTTCCTTTTGTGCATTGGTACGAAGTGTTAGGCTGTTTTCCTCAACTGCGAGCATTGCGTTTGTTTCGAGCAGTTGTTATCGGGCGACGTTTATATCAACTTGGCTACCAAGTGCTGCCACAGCCGTGGATCAATCGGATTAAGTTCTATATTGACTTATTATTAGAAGAGTTATCCGACCGCGTCATACTGACAACCATCCAGAATTTTCGACAGCAGCTAACCAATCCTGCGACGCACAAATCCTTTATCGAATCCACGATTGCACGAAACCGTAATGAGATTGAGGCAGCACTGTTGTCTGTATTGCGTACAGAACTAGCCCCCAAATTACAGGAATTGACGGCATCATCAGGTGGCGGCAGTATATTAGCCAGCGAAATGGGCAATGCTATCGAAGAAGGATTGGCCAACACACCTGAGTTACGTCGATATTTGCGCATGATACCTATTGCTGGTAGCTTGATTGAATCGCAACTACAACACGTGGGACATAATATAGGTGAAAATATCGTTCATGCCTTGAATAAACGACTCCTCGATCCTGAGCGCCTCGACTCATTGATGGTGGCTGTTGCGAGCGGTATTGCAAAAATAGACACGGATAATAGTGCGCTAGACACTCTAATTTCTAGTATCATTGATGACAGTTTGACGGAATTTGAAGCCCAAGTAAAAGTGCAACAATGGAAGCATCAAGACATGCTCAATCTATGACCAATCATCCGACTTAACCATAAAATAAATAGCGCGACTCGATAATAAAAACAGTATCGCGAATACAGCGACAGAATTATCTTTTGAGGATTTATATATGACAGTTTTAGGCAACGACAATCAGGACTCGAGCGCCGTACCAGCATCACCAGCATTGGCGTTTTATGGCAAAATGCTGACCTTTTCACGTTTGCAGTTCAGTACAGATAATCTAGGCGTTATTGAAGCCCAGCTTGCTGAAACGCTAAGTAACAAATCCAGCAATATCCCAGTTCTCATTGATAGTGAAGTTGAGCAAGATCTATCAGCATTGGTAGAGTTATTGTGGTCATGGGGTTTACAGCCCATCGGTGTCGTAACAGGGATGCTCGATGCACAAGCACGCGCACAGCGATTGGCCATATTTCCCGCCGATGGCAAACGCATTGAGCGGATTTTGGCCAATAAAAAAACCGTTACTCAAATTAGCAAAGCTCCAGAGAATACAAGCGAATTACCAGAGGATAAAAGCGCAGACTTGGCTGGCAGTAGCGACACTGCTAGCATTGACAAGTCGGCGGCGGAATCAACAATAGCAGAGCTCACAGCAGAGACTTTATTGAGCGCTGAGCATATTACCAGCTTGATCTATGACCAAATGCTACGCTCAGGACAAAGCCTCAACCACGTCGGCGGCGACTTAATTTTGACTGATAGTGTCAATAGCGGCGCTGAAGCCATCACTGACAACAATCTGCATGTCTATGGTCGCGCCCAAGGTCGATTGGTTGCAGGAGCAACAGGCGACAAAGATGCCCGTATTTTCTGTCAGGTTTTTAATCCTTCACTGGTTTCGGTGGCGGGTACTTATTGTTTGCGAGACAACTTACCCAAACATGTGATCGACAAATCAGTACAAGTGAGGTTTATAGAAGGTGAAGGCTTGGTATTTACCGTTATGGATGATGCCTAATAACATGTTATTGAAAACCATAAACGTTCAAATGGTGGTTAGAAAAATTAAAAACTGAGCTAAGAAATTTTTCATAAAACCTCTGAGATAATTGGATTCATTATTAGCGTAAGTTTATTTAACAAAAATACCCTATGATGAATCTCTGGCTCTGCCACTATCTACCTTAATCGTGAGCGTTTATTCTATCATTCACAAAAGGCTGTAGTGGCTAAAAAACGTTAGGTAACCATGGCGAATGGCTTACTGATACGTTGTTTTGTGGCTTTAGCATTGACTTGCTATAAATTTTTGTTTATTTGTGCTAGGCTAGCTTCGCAGGTAGTGCATGCTTAGTATGTGAATAATATGTAATTGCGCTATTTATATAAAAGATATCCCATTGATTCATAGGAGTGTGCCATTGTGGCGAAGATAGTTGTAATCACTTCAGGTAAAGGCGGTGTGGGCAAAACCACGACAAGTGCCTCTTTTGCCGCCGGCTTAGCATTGCGTGGCTATAAAACAGTCGTTATCGATTTTGATGTGGGTCTACGTAATCTAGACTTGATCATGGGTTGTGAGAACCGGATTGTTTACGATTTTGTTGACGTCATCAACGGTAATGCTCGTTTGTCGCAAGCACTTGTCAAAGACAAACAACTCGAAAATTTGTACATCCTACCCGCCAGTCAAACGCGTGATAAAGACGCACTGACAGATGAAGGGGTGGCAGAGATTATGGCTGAGCTGTCTAAACAGTTTGATTATATTATCTGTGATTCACCTGCGGGTATCGAGCGCGGTGCGCAGTTGGCAATGTACCATGCTGATGAGGCGATTATTGTTACTAATCCTGAGATTTCTTCAGTACGTGACTCAGACCGTATTATTGGTATTTTGCAAAGCCAAACCAAAAAGGTTGAAGAAAACCAAGGTTCTGTACGTGAGCATCTGATTATTACTCGTTATAACGCCGAACGTGCAGCAGCCAACGAGATGATGGATATTGATACGATTTCTAACGATATCTTAAAAGTGCCCTTACTTGGGGTTGTTCCTGAAAGCCATTCGGTTCTTGAAGCATCGAACCATGGTGAGCCAGTTATTCATTATACCGACTCTATTGCTGGTCAATGTTATGATGACATTGTTGCCCGTTTCTTAGGCGAAGAACGTCCATTACGTCATATTGATGTGAAGAAAAAGAGTCTATTACAGCGCTGGTTTGGAGGTTAATGATGACGAAGAAAAAAGGATTTTGGAGTAGCCTATTTGGTACTGATGACAACAATAGTGGCGGTAGTGCTAATTTAGCGACTGAACGCCTTAAGGTCATCGTTGCTAGTGAAAATCGCTTAAACAACCGCCTAACTGTTGATCGTATCGAAAAAATGAAACGTGAGATATTAGAAGTGGTTAATAAGTATGTCAACGGTGTACAGATAGATGATGTCAATATCAATCATCGTTCTGAGGACAGCCTAGATGTACTAGAGATGAATATTAATTTACCTGAGCACAAAAAATAATACTCTTCTCAAAAAGATGATTTGCTGTATCAAACTTATTTAACTTACTAAATATCGTAATTGCACTCACAAAAAACCCTAAGTATTCGTACTTAGGGTTTTTTATATGCGTTTTTTAGGTAGAAAAAAATACTTTCATCGATAAAAAACCGCTTAAAGTCAATTATTTCATACGTGCCATTAAATTGTCTTTTTTCACAAACTGGTGATATAGAGCAGCGGCAATATGAATAAGCGTGAATGCAATAATTGTTGGCCAAATAATATCAGTATGCAAATCGTTGTAAAAACGGGCTAAATCTCGATCTGGAGTCACAAATACGGAAATTTGAAACAAGCCAAAAATATCAACGGGCCGACCACCATAGACAGACATCAATAAACCTGCCATTGGCATGGCAATTAATAGCGCATAAAGTCCAAAATGCGACAATTGTGATAATAACAGCTGCCACTTTGGCATGGATATCGGCGGCGGTGCTTTAGTCACTGCACGGTTAATTACCCGCGCTATCATCCAAAACAATAAGCTGATGCCAAAAGATTTATGCAATCCGATATAAAGGTTACTATCGAGATTGTCGTACAAAAATATCATTACCCATGTGACCAGTAATAAAACTGCACTAATCCAGTGAAAAATACGACTACTGACAGACCACTTTGATAAGTGTGAACTTGTATTACTCATGTGCTATCCCATTGTCCTTACCATTCGTTATTTGCAATCAATGCTATAGACAAAATAGCCACTCATCCAGCGATTAGAAATAAGTAAAACTTCTGGACTAATATCTTGATAGCCAAGATTCACTCAAATATAGACGAGCAATTACCTGTCTAAATCAATTAAGTGATGCGCAATTTTATCCAAATCTGGCACCAAATAAGTTTTGCCATCAATCGTAACAGTTTGAAAAAGGTAGGATAGCACAACGTTTTCATTAACAGGTACTACAGTTTTGTCGATATCTGTATGATTGAGTTGCTCAGGAGTATCGATATCTTTGACTTCAGAAATACGCACTTGTAATTGCTGTAGCTCGCCTGCCGTTTGCAATGCTAAGCGATGATCTGAGGTATTACCCTCTAATACCAGCATTTTCTCTGGTGACTGATCTTGTGGCAGCAGATGAAATACCACTACTGCTTGTTGCTGCCAATCATATGTTGAGACACGTTCCGCATAGTCATCCACACTCAAAATCAAGCTACTTGGAATAAGCCAGTCAGGTTGGTTAAAGGCAGGAACAATCGTAACATCAAGCATACCCTTACTAGTGGTCAGTAAGCTTACCGCTTCAAACGAGTGTTTCAAAATTTGTTTCATACATCGCTCACCATAAGTTAATGTGAAGAGGCTGTCACCGCTCTTTCACCAATATAATCTGTAAGTTTCTGCGCCAGATCCGCAGGACTACCAACAAAGTTGCAATATCCTGAATCGATGATCGCTTGAGGTTGACTTGGACAAGCACTTAAACTTGGATCTTGCGCCCACAACTGACTGTTGTTTTCTTGAATGACATCCAAATACTGCGAGCCATCGTTACCCATACCTGAAAATATGATATTGATAAGCTCACTACCATATACGTCGCTGGTATTTTTGAGGATTTGACCAATGGCAGGCTTATATTCACCACTCCATGCTTCATCTAACAATATCACACGACCTGTCGAGTCACAGACGATCTGCTTATCAATGGGTGCTATAAGGCAATGACCCGCTCGTAAGCGCTGTGAAGATGCAATCACCTGACAATGCCAGTTATTATGACGGTTGAGTATACGCGGCAAGGTGTCAATCATGGTTTTATTAAAATGATGTGCCAGTAAGATAGACACTGGTAGCATGGGTGACAAGTTGTCCAAAAACTCTTTAATCGCACTAGGTCCACCCATAGACGCGCCTAAAAACACCACATAACGCCAATCTGCTTCTGTATTATCCTTCTTATAAACGAAGTCATTTACCAAGACAGGTAACGCAAACATATGCGCAAGCTTACGCTTTAGTTTGCGCTGCCATTTGGCATATTGCGGCGCTTCATTAAGATAAGGTGCTTGACTAAAACCAACCAACACTGCGGCTGGTTTGGAAACAGTCGTGGCCGTCATAACATTGTCATCATAGTCGCTGTCTATCAGCCAAATATCGACTGCTAACTCAGACAGCTCAAAACTCTCTTGCAGTTGCGCCCGTGACATACAGCCAACGAGGATAAAATCACAGCTGCGTATGGTATCCGAAAAAGCCATACGCTGATGATGATCTTCTGCTACGACCATCACCCTAATCTCATTCTTGTTTTTTTTTCTTAGTGCCAAGATACGTGCATTATCCTTCATGAGTCAGGCTGACCTTTTTGCCCAGTATCCCCTGAATTTTATTAAGCAGCTCCTGCTCTTGGAATGGCTTACCCATGTAATCATTTACCCCAACTTCTAACGCACGCTCACGATGCTTCTCACCCGTACGTGATGTAATCATGATAATAGGAATATGCTGTAAACGCTGATTATGTCTGACTTGAGTCGCGACCTCAAAACCATCCATCCGTGGCATTTCGATATCCAGCAATATCATATCTGGCGTGGTGTCTTGTAATATCTCAATTGCATCGATACCATCTTTTGCCACTGCCACATTAAATCCTTGACGCTCCAAGAAGCGTGACGTCACTTTGCGTACGGTAACTGAATCATCAACGACTAAGATAGTAGACTTAAACGCTATACTTTTGCGTTTAGAGTCAGCAGATTTCGACATATTTTTAACCAGCTGTGCATTACGCATCAAAGCAATCAGATCCAAGATAAGCATGACCGAGCCGTCGCCCATAATCGTCGCTGCTGAAATCCCTGATAGATTTGACAACTGTTTTCCTAATGGTTTTACCACTACTTCAATACGTGACCCTGCAATTTGATCAACCTGCAAAGCAATATTGTGTCCAGTGCGGTTTTTAATAATGATGAGTGGCAGACTGGTATTGGTATTGACGACCAGTTCATTCAATTTATTACCTGATAAAATCTCATTTAAATAGCGAACCCGATAATCAACATCTTCGAAGTTTAGCGTGGCAGCATTTGACTGATAATAATCGTAAAGTTTTTCTGGATTGACACGAACCACGCGCTCAATTTGCACCAGTGGTATCGCATAATAACGATCTGCTGCTCTAACCACTAAGGCATCAGACACTGCCACAGTCAGAGGTAAACGCATCGTAAAGCGCGATCCCTGACCCAGCTCTGAAACCACCGAGACCGCACCGCCCAATTGGCGAATCTCACTAATAACCACGTCCATACCAACGCCGCGCCCAGAAATCTGCGTCACTTGCTTACTGGTACTCAGTCCAGCATTAAAAATGTATTGCATGATATCAAGGTCAGTTAAACTATAATCGTCTGCATCAATGAGGCCTTGAGAGATGGCTTTGTTACGTACGGCTTCTACATCGATGCCACGACCATCATCTGACAACTCGATGACAATCTCACTGCCTTCGCGATGTACTTCAAGCGTAATACGCCCACTACGTTCTTTACCTGCTCTTAGACGCGTCGATGTATTTTCGATACCATGATCGACGGCGTTGCGTAGCATATGTTCAAGCGGCGAGGTAATACGCTCTAGGATGGTTCTGTCCATTTCGTCGTCAGCATTGATAATCGTCAACTCAACAGACTTGTTCAGCTCATTGGCAGTCTGACGAACGATACGCTCAAGACGTGGCGTCAAACGCGTAAATGGCACCATACGCGAGTTCATAAGACCATCTTGCAGCTCAGTTTGCGTTCGCGACAGCTGTAATAAAAGGCTTTCGCTATCACGTGTTTTTTCTAACAATGTATGATTGATATCAACCAAATCTGATGCTGATTCTGTCAAGGATTTTGATAACTGATTTAAAGAAGAGTATTGATCCATTTCGAGAGGATCAAAATCTTCATTCTGAATCAACTCATCGTCGATTTGCGATAGAATCTGTGCCTCAAGCTCGATTTCCATTCGGCGTAACTGATCCGCCAAACGCTGTACCGTAGTTCCCATATCCTCAATACTGTTGGTCAAGCTGGTTATGCCCATATCAATACGAGCACGGTTAATAGCTGATTCTCCAGACAGGTTAATCATATGCTCAATTAACCCCCCTGAAATGCGAATCATCTCATTGTTATTAGTAGCTTGATCGTCTTCACTGACACTGCTGAGCATAGACGGCATTTCACTAATATCTTTTGCAAGGTACTGTGAATCCTGCTTTTCTTTAGCAATAAAGATGGCTTCACGCTGTACTTGTAGAGACTCTTTGGGTATTTGTTTTAAGCTATCAGGGTTTTTACCAAACTGTTGCAATGCTTCAATTAATAGCGCAGGCGTCGGTGGATTGACCTGCTGTCTAAGAATAAACACTGCATCAGCAAGCCAGTCATGACTGGCTACCAGTAGCTCTAATACTTTCTTGGTAGCAGGACGGCGATTATCCACAAAATCTTTATAAACCGACTCCATTTCATGCGCCAGATCAGCGATACCAGTCGCAGTGACCATTCGCGCACCACCTTTGATGGTATGCAAATCACGCTGAAGCGCTTGTAACGCAGTGGTATTATTGGTATCTTTTAAGAATAAATGCAGATATTTATTGCGATTGGTAAGTTCTTCTGCTTCTTCTAAAAACACTGCCAATATATCAGGGTCAGGTAAGCCATTCGCCCATGACTGCTGAATCATTCTATCCAAACTTAAAGTATCTGCTTCGTCACTACTATAAGTATTTTCAGCGTCCTTACTTTGTGTCTCAGGTTCAAAATTATTTTTCGGTACGGGTATGATGAGCTCTACCGTTTCTGGCAATGTTTTTGCTTTTTCAAACTGTTGTAGCTGCTCAATAAGATCTGATGCAAAAAACGATTGTTTATAATTCACGATATGCATCACTTGCAACGACATCGTATCTTGTACCATTTGCATAATCTCGAGCCATTGCTCTGTTGGAGCTCTTCTGCTCTCTACAAATGACTCATAAACACTCTCAGCTTCGTGCGTTAGATCGCCAATACTACGAATACCCGCCATCCGTGCGCCACCTTTGATAGTGTGAAGATGACGTTGCAAAACTTTTAATGAGTTAATATTGGTTATATCAGTGCGCCATTTATTAAAACTCTCGTCTAGCGCAGCATCAAGCTCTTGCGCTTCTTCTAAAAAGATTTCTAATAGCTCAGCATCCGTATCAATAAACTCAAGCTCTAGCTCAGGCGCTGAAACACTTCGAACGATAAAGGCACCGTCATCATTGTTGGCATCATCCTGATAAATACTATGTAGATCCTCAAGCACTTGATTGCTCATTTTCAATGACGTACTACCTGCCAATGCATCAAATAAACCGACTAACTGAGCGTGGCCAGCATGTAGTATGGCTTGAACGTTTGTATCCCTTGCTTTATCAAGGTTGTTGTTCAAGTAAACATATGCATTGCCTAGCTCATTAAGGATTAAGGCAAATTTTGGAAACGCTTGTGCTTTATCGGTCAAATGGTGTATTTGCGATATTTGGCGCTTCATATATCCCTGAACCTGTTCTATTTCAGAATTATTGAGAGCGGCATCTAGTTCCCATTCCGCATCTAATAGTTCATCAATATTATTATCTAGTAGCTGCTCTATCGTCGGTTTTTTATCGGATACAGCCTTAGTATCGCTAGTGATATGTTGCTCATCAAGCATGGCCTGTAACGATACGATGTCTTGTTGGCTATGCATCTCTTCTGCTGCTACGTTTTGCGGCTGAACGTTTTGTTTATAATGGGTCAAATAGCCATCCATCAGTGTGGCAGATCTGGCTAATGCTTCTAGGTGCTGAGCATTCATGGCGGTATCTTGTTGTTGTAACAACTCCAAGCTATGTTCTATGGTCGCGCTCACTTCGCTGATGGCCGCTAGCGCACTTGAGCCAGAAGCCCCTCTCAAAGTATGAAAGGCGCGTACGATCTCATCCGTGACTTCAACATAAGGCTCATCTTTATGGTCATCAACAAATTGATCAATATCTTGTAATAAGCCTTCCGCTTCGTCGATAAAAATCTCACAAAATACTTTTTCTTTTTCACTTTGAGGTGCTAAGACAATGGGCGCTTCTGCTATCATTTCGTTGACGTAATTGAACGTCTGCAACGTGATATCTATCGCTTCATTGGTATTATCATGGATGAGGTACGTGCTATCTGAACCAGATAGCTCAAATCCGACTGAGCTTTGGTTTACCTCATACTCAGAGCCATTCCCTTCTGGCTCATGCTGCTGAGCAAATAAAGCAGCATAGCTAAACTCATCATGTTGCTGCTTACTATAAAATTTCGCGCAGGCGATCCACAAGGGCATCATTACTGGATAGTCTTGGCTGTCGTTTTCAAACACCGTCAACATCGTAGGATAAGCTGCTAATACGTCTGCAATAAGCTGACACATATCCTCTGAGACAACAACGCTACGATCCAAGATGCGATTAAGCATATCTTCTATAGCCCATGCCAGCTCAGCCGTATAGTGAGCCCCTACCATACGACCTGAACCTTTTAAGGTATGAAAGCCGCGGCGGATGTCTGCCAGTCCGCTCAAATCAGTTGTTGATAGTCGCCAACCTTCAAACAAAGGGGTGATATCAACCAATACTTCATTGGCTTCTTCTAGAAATATCTCTTTAATATCAGGGTCTGCATCACTAGCATCCGCTGGTAATTGCTCGGTTTTTTGCATAAAAGGGACAAGTACTGCTGGAATCTCTAAAGTAGCCAATGATGCAGCTGTCTTTTTATTTTCACTGTCATTACTGGTCTTGTCAGAATCGTAAACTGTATCAAGAAGCATTGACGCCTCAATGTCGTCAATGCTTCTTGATATGTCCAATTCTGAGCTGTTTGCTAAAACAGATTGATTGTTGTCAGATTCGGTTTCATTGTCAGTAAGTTCAGGCACAGGTAGACCAGTATTGATAGGCTGCTGCGCCATCAAATTATGGCTTTGCAAAATAATGAGAGCAGGGTCAAAGCTTGGTGATTGCTGCGCTTCAAAATCAGCGACCAATGCTGGTAGGTGTGTCGTTGTCTCTATTACCAGATTTACCACTTCATCTGTGACAGATAGCGTCTTATCCAAAAGGCGATTTAGCAGGTTTTCGATTGACCATGCCATTTCACTGATACTAAAAGCACCGACCATACGGCCTGAGCCTTTTAAAGTATGGAAACCTCGACGCACCTCAGTTAATGGGGTTAAATCCTGCGAATCCTGCTGCCAAATCGGCAGGAAGTCTTCTAAGTCAGAGACTACCTCTGTCACCTCTTCAATAAAGATGTCACGAATATCCTCGTCTATTTCGAAGTTGTCGGGTTTAATTTGCTCACGAACGCGTGTTAATGCTTCACTCTCTACAATGTTGTTAACGGTATTGCTATTAACAGTATGGTCGCTAATATTATTAGTATCTTCATTATCTACGTCTGAAATGATAACAGGGGCAATCTCGCCACTATCATCATAACGAAGTACATTCATCGCGGCTGGCTTTTGCGTAAGAAAAGTATCGTTGATCGTCTCTGGTGCTTCAATATAAACATTGAGTAGCTGTATGGCTTTGGTCGTATGCTCACTTGCTTGGGTCAATAACTGCTGATCAAAGACCTGTTGTGCAAGATAATCAAGCAACAATTCAATAGAGATTAAAGCCTCAGCCAATGCTTGAATCACATCCCAGCTGAGCACTGCAATTTTATGACTTGCCAATTGCGCAAATATACTGGCCATCTCATCCATGGTTTGACGAATTGCTGGCAAACCCATATCAGCGAAAGCATCTCCAATAGCAATAAAATCAGCAGCATCTGGCAACAGATGGATATTTTGGCGCTGTACATATTCATCGAAATTTTGTTTTACTTCTTCTACTGCGATGCGCAACTCACGCAAATCTGCATCAGCAGAAGCAATGTCATGACTATCCTCCACCTGATTATCAACACTATCAAGTGCTTCAGACCCTGTGACAAAAGAGGCTGCGCCCCCTATCTTAATAGATATCGTTTGTTCGGTATTATAGATAGCACTATATAACTCTTGCAGCTTGCGCTCAATCTGCCATTGCTCTTGTGCAAAACCATTCTCTGATGATAAAGCGTGCTCGATATCCGTGAGGATTGACTCGACTTGCGACACATAATATGTCCAGCCTCGTCCCTCAAGTTGACTTTTCACTTTTTGTAAAGGCGTTAAAAGCGTATCTGGTTTATCTAAATTAAAAATAAGTGTCTCAAGCTCACCAAGTATCCGTGATAGAAAACGTGGAGCGGTTGGCGTACTCTGCGATAGACCGTTTAATATAGATTGAGTGATCTTACTACTTTGGCCAAGACCACTTAATTCGATATAAATTTTTAGAATCAAGCTTCTGATCACACTTGAGGGTAACTCAGCTTGATTGGCACAAGGCTCTATCATTTGCTCAAGTTGACTTAATAGTGGCGCATAGTGCTCAGGTAGAGGTGTGTCATTGTGCGTAAGATCAGTTAGCCACCGTTCAGTCAAATACCAAAGGCGTTGTAAATCGCCATTTTGCGTGGTTTGCCACAAGTACTGGCTAACTCTTTCTAGTATAGCCAGTAAAGAAGACTCATTAGTATTAACAACCAGTAACGCTTGTACTTGCTGACGCCAAGCCAGTAATAACTGCTGATAATGATGATCTTCCAAGTGCGTCAGCATTCGACTTGTAGGTACTATCACCTCAATATTATCGATAATATTGTTATCGACATCATTGTATGAATGCTGATACTGATTATCAGTAAGGCCTACTAACGAGTCTGTCGCTATACCCAGTTTTGACAATGCTTGCGTCAATTCATCAACGGCTTTATGAATTAAAGCAATATGATGACTGCTCGTATGTGCATACTGATTCAACTCACGATGCAACAGCTCATGAGAAAACTGGCCAATCCGGTGGTGGTAAGTAGAGAGACCATCATGACGGCTTGCTTCTGCCAGTAAATTCAGTTTGTTGGCAAGGTTTGCTAGCAAAGGAAGGCGAATCATAGTCAACGCCCCACCAATCTGACGGTAAGGCTCTATCATCCGCTCATAGTCAGTGCTATCCGCACCTAATTGCCAGCCATCAGATACCCGTGATAATTGCTGATTAAATAGTGGTAATAACCACTCAAGCGTCACTATGTCGTTGGGCTGGTTTTTCATAGGGTTATCCTAACTCGTCTAGGCACTAATTTAGGCATTGATTTTTTGCCACACATTGACCTGTGGGTGCGCAATACGGCGCATATTCGAAGGACGCCAAAACAACGCCTCACCTGGAGCCAATATAATATACCCACCTAACGCACACTGCTTTGATAGGCGAGCCAAAATATCACGCTGATCAAACTTACGGAAATATAGCAGCATATTTTGACAAATAATCACATGCTGAAGATGCGTGGTGGGTGGTTCTTGCTCAAAAATATTATGTAAAGCGAAACGAACATACTGCTGCAAGATAGGCGCAACTTGCCAGTGCATCTGAGTGCTTGCTCGCGTCTCTTTAAAAGAAGACGAGTCAAGAGTATCTGATTCGTTTATCGCATTCGCATTTTGCAATGGCTGAACAAATTGTTGACAGTGTTGGGGAATTAAGGACTGCTGGCGCTGCTCATACTGCCCTAACCGCGCTTTTAAAACCGCCTGTTGGCTGACATCAGTACCCAATATCGCATAGTTTGTCAATTGCTCCGCTGCCAAGCTCATCGCCAGCGACCACGTTTCCTGTCCTCTAGCACAACCAACGCTCCAAATGCGAAACAATTCATCAGCACCATGTTCATTAATACTGTCATTATTACTATCAGTATCGGCAATAGCAGTTGGTTGCTGATGCTGTAACGCACACTGTGTGGCAAAATCTATAGAAGGTATGTGACGAAAGAAACGACTTTCATGAATCAATACTTTATCTAACAATTTCTGACGAATCTCATCATTGTTTGGTAATTGATACCACAATTTTTGAGCGGTCAGTCCATACGATAATGCCGTATGGTCAATTGCATTTATCAACCATTGCAGTTGGATATCTGGTAGAACAAAACCAATCTCTTGCTCTATATACCGTTGCCATTGCTGCACATCAAAATCGCCCGACCGCATCAAAGTTTTGACTGATGCAGGCTTGGTTGTCTGAATATGTTCGCTGTTTGGTTGAATAAGATTATTCACGTCACCTGCTATGATTATTGCGGCACGTCATCACCACTCATGCCGCATTTTGGTTAACACACCAGTATGGAAGATGACCAATCACCTAGTAATGATTTAAAATCAAAATTTATTATCAAGCACTTTTTGACAAGGTTTTTTCTGTGTTCAGCATGTCATTATCTAACAATACATCATCATTTGTTACTTTAAAGCCCGTCACTGACTCTTGTAGTGCTGCTGCCATTTCGCTCAGCTCACCAATAGAGCGCGCGGTTGCCATCGTACCAGATGAGGTTTGTGAGGTAATGTCTTGAATAATATTCATAGTGTGAGAGATGTGTCCAGCAGATTCAGCCTGCTGCAATGCAGCATTGGAGATGTTTTGAATCAAGTCCGCCAACGTGTTAGAAACGCTCTGCACTTCTTCTAGTGCTTCACCTGCATCCTTTGCCAAACGAGCGCCGCGGACAACTTCGGAGGTCGTTGACTCCATCGACATAACCGCTTCGTTGGTATCTGCCTGAATGGTTTTCACCAATGTTTCGATCTGTTTGGTGGCGTTTGCTGAGCGCTCAGCAAGACGTTGAACCTCATCAGCAACCACCGCAAAGCCTCGACCAGCTTCCCCAGCCATCGATGCCTGAATCGCAGCATTCAATGCCAAAACGTTGGTCTGATCCGCAATATCATTAATCAAACCAACGATATCACCAATTTCTTGCGACGACTCACCTAGACGTTTGATACGTTTTGAGGTTTCTTGAATCTGATCTCGAATAACGTTCATACCTTCAATAGAACGTTGTACAACCGCTGCCCCATTATGAGCGATGGCAACTGAACGCTGGGCAACTGTCGCAGATTCTGATGCGTTGTTTGATACTTGGTCAATAGACACGGTCATTTCATTAATAGCCGCTGACACACCCGCAATTTCTTGTGCTTGATGTTCAGATGCTTCAGCAAGCTCAACCGCATTCATCTGTGTTTGCTCTGAAGATTGCGAAACACGATCTGCTGTATTGTTAATAACCAATACTAACTGACGTAATTGGTCAATCGCAAAGTTCACTGAGTCAGCAATCGCGCCAGTAAAGTCCTCTGATACGGTCGCATTAACCGTCAAATCCCCTTCTGCCAAATCACCCAATTCATCAAGTAAACGTAGAATGGCTATCTGGTTTCGTTCGTTTTCTTCTTGAATTTGACGCGCGCGCTCAGACTCTGCCTCTGATTCTTGACGGCGACGCAGTGTTTCTTTTTCAATAAGTACCCGTTCTGACCCACCATGCTGCTTAAGCAATTGGTATAAAGCAAACAGAATGCCTAATGCCCCGATTACAAATATTATTACTGGCAAAACAACAGCTTGATTAAAATCAGCTAAATGCTGACTCACTGACGATAACGAATTGACCAGCCAAATCAGACAAGCTCCACTTAATAAAACAAAAAACCCCAATAACAATTTCCATAAGTTATTGGAATTATCACTATCAGCCATTGTCTTAGTCGTACCAGTCACAGGTTTTTTTATAGCATCACTCATCGTACGTATTCCTTTCAAACAATCGTCAAAGTCTTATCGTGACTGACTTTGACAATCGTACTGTTATAAAAACAACAGTGATTAACAAAGCCTGTATGAATGCTGATATCCAACTGTATCATGTCATTCGCCATTATTTCATTATCGTTCTAACAACCAAATATCTTATTATCGACAGCTATATAGCAGCATTAGCATACTGTGAATCTTGGGCGAGCAAGCTTGGCATAAAAACGTACCAATCCTGTTCATTTTTCAAAAATTTGCCATGATTATAAGGCGCAAACGGCGAACCGGGCTCGATTGCTTCTGCACGGTATTGGTCACGAGTAAATTGCTCAATACCAATAACTTGATCGACTACCAGTCCTGAAAAGAAATTATCATGGTCGATAACAATGACTTTGCGTTGACTCATTTGCGTCAAGCGACTAGGAACCTGTAAAAACTGAGACAAATCTGTTATTGGCAACAGACGTCCGCGTATATTAGCCATGCCCAGCATCCAAGGCTTTACTAAAGGCAAGCTCGTATACTCTGGCATGGCCAATACTTCTGATATCTGACCCATCGGAGCAACCAATCGCTGTCCACCAATCTCAAATACCACACCTTGCCAGTCATACTCTTGCCCACCGCGGCGACCACTCTTGCGCGCGCGGGCCAAATCTGCTAAACGCAGAAGCTCAATAAATCCTCTGGATGCCACAATCTACTCCATTACTTTGCGAATGATATTGACCAATCCACTTTCATCAACTGGCTTGGCCATATACTCTTTAGCACCTTGACGCTTACCCCAGACTCTGTCTGTTTCCTGATTTTTAGTACTAATCATAATCACAGGAATATGAGCAGTGGTTTTACCACGAGTGATTTTTCGAGTAGCCTGAAAGCCATTCATCTCAGGCATGACCACATCCATCAAGATAACATCTGGCAGATGATCCATTGCCATTTGACAGCCTTGCTCACCATTTGTCGCCTCTAATACTTTAAAATTATTTTTAGCAAGCAGGTCACGAAATTTCGCCATTTCAGATGGTGAGTCGTCAATGACTAAGACGGTAGTCATAGTAATTTCCTTTCTTTTTCGAAGATATCATTAAGGATATATTAATATATTATTGAGACAAACTGATTAAAAATAACCTGCCAAAATAAATGGCAAAATGACTTTTCTCACAGTTGTGATTAAATATTGCGCCATTATCAGTTATGATAACCAGTACTAAATATATTCACTGTAAAGCCAACCTATACATATACATAAATATATGTGCATCAATCATGCCAATCTGTAAGGCTGAATTCAGCTTTAGCTGTATATTTATAGATATACCTATCCATTCATACTAGCGATACTGATTGATTGCCTCAAACAATTCATCTTTACTAAATGGCTTCGTCAAGTACTCATCAGATCCAACGATACGACCTCTTGCTTTATCAAATAAGCCATCTTTAGACGACAACATAATCACAGGCTTATTGGCATAATCAGGATTATTTTTTATCAACGCACAAGTCTGATAACCATCTAAACGCGGCATCATAATGTCTACAAAGATAATATCTGGGTTGTTATCAACAATTTTTGCTAAAGCATCAAAACCGTCAATCGCGGTCACTACTTCACAACCAGCTTTTTGTAACAAGGTTTCTGCGGTACGGCGAATGGTTTTTGAGTCATCAATTACCATCACTTTTAAGCCATCAAAATTATTTTCCATTATCATTGTCCTATAAACGACTATTTATGCGTAACGCTCTTTATTGATACAAATGATTAACTGTTATCTCAAATTATCCTACCATTTATGATGGGATTGATAAGAACGGCTAAATTTGCATTGCTATTTTTATGACAGTGAAACTTTCATCTATCAGTATCTGCCTCTCAAACACAGCGTCAACATGGGTTACTATACGCACTTTCTTATTAATAAGCTTACTAAATTGAGCGTGTTTTTTATCTTTTTTGAATGAATTATTTCGCTTTTATACTCGTGCATTAAAACCGTATTTGGTTCAGGCGTCATTTAAAGCGTCTCATAACAGCTTGATAACTATTGTTGGAAATAAAAAGCCCAAATCAGAAAAACCCTCAGCTTTATGATGTTTTTGTATTATATAGAAGCGATAATCACATTGCTGGATAATTTTGTTTTGTAATAAAAATGTATCAGTCTATTTCGTTATGTTTGTTTTATCACAGTTATCGACCTTTTTCCAGTCATTAGTGAATCAATGTTCGCACTGATCAGTAATATTCTCGACCGATTTACCTTATTAGACGCTATAGTTTGACTGTCTGTATGGATTAATAGCCTTATTTCTCTAAGTGTCATCCACATTGGGCAATTGTTTCACCTCATTGCAATTCACTATATAATAAAACCATGATTATTCTGGTGACTGCTATGACAGCTTCTAAATTTTTAAAAAACAGCATCTATTTGCTCAGTGCTTTATCGCTTGCTGCCTGTCAGCCATCATCGCCGACTGATGAACCAGTCACGTCCGAAAACAGTGAAACCGTAGACGCTCCTGTTGTCATTACTGCTGATAGCGTTACCATGACACCCGATCATATATTAAGCATAAAACCTTCGCGTTATCAGCCAAGTTTGGGGTTGCAAGGCCGTATCGAACCCATCAAACAGACCAAGCTTATTGCAGCACATCCACTCGTTGTCGAAAAAGTACTGGTCACTAAGGGTCAATGGGTAGAAGAAGGTATGCCTTTAATGATTGTGCGACGTTTGGCTACCACAGCCATTACCCCTTCGCCAACCGAACAGTCCGATCGAGAGAATACATTGGCTAGCGATGCAAATGATACCCAGTCAGAAGATAAACAAGAAAAAAACACCACGCTCAATCTCGAATCTGCTCAGCCTACAACTGAAGACAGTACGGCGACCATAAACAATACGGCAACCACAAAAAGCATCTCATCTGATAAGAAAGAGCCATTAAAAGCAGAGTCTGCCACAAATAATATAAATGACAATTCTAGTGCAAATACGGTAAATACCACTGACAGTGCAACGAATTCGACATCACCGTATACTTTAGTCACTGTCCGTGCCAGCTTTTCGGGGCGCGTAGAAGACTTATATATCAAAACAGACCAAACACTAACGGCGCGCACACCACTATTACAACTGAGGGATGAGACGCAATTACATTTTATCGCCACCCTACCTATTCAAGCAAAACCGCAGCTCTCGGTTGGTCAGACCGTTAACTTTACTGCTGAAGGAATGTCAGACAAATTTACTGGTCAGGTCAGTAAGCTGACAGCGACCAGCCAGCCTAAAAAACTTTTCGTTTATGTGGAAGTGGTCGAAAATAAGACCAGTCGTGACATACTGATGCCAGACATGAAGGTCACAGGACGCGTTGATTACGGTCAAATAGACGTGGGTACAATTGTGCCTAAGCGCGCACTTCATGATGTTGACTTGACAGAATTACAAAAGCCACCATATAAACCGCTTAGCCCTTTGACCGCTAACGTGTGGATTATTGGACAAGATCAGCGTTTGATTCGCCGGCCTATTGAGGTAGTTGAGTACAGCCCCATTACAGACCAATATTTAATTGCGGGTATTAGTAACGACAGCTTAATTTGCTTAGCTGATTTACCGGTTGATTCTAAAGGCAAAAAAGTCATTGTTTCATAGCCATTCATGCTGACAGTTACATTGTGTAGAAACATTAACAAAGGCTCTCTTGTTTTGTAACTGCATAATTAGGCAATATGACCGTATTATATATCATTAACCGAGTATTTAACCGCCTGTGTCTCACTAGCCAAACACAACAGGTTAAGAGTTTATTAGAAAATTTAGAGCGTTGATCGTTTAAATGCTTGAGAAGCTGATGTACTTATCATGATATAAAACAGTAGAGCACGTTAAGTTTTGACAAACCATAACAACAACTAGAGGATAAACCATGAGCAAGCAAATTTTATTAATTGAAGATGATCCCGATTTAGCTGAATTAATCAGCGACTACCTGACAATGAACTATTATGATGTGCATCATGCAGGACTCGGTCAGGAAGGGCTTGATTTATTGGACGCCAAAGAGCGGGATATCGATTTGGTCGTGCTTGACTTAATGCTACCTGATATGGACGGCATGCAAGTATGTCAAAAAATCCGTGGCAATAAAAACAATATGACCAATAAAGTACCAATTATCATGCTGACCGCAAAAGGTGATACGACAGATCGCGTACTAGGTCTTGAGATGGGTGCGGATGATTACATCGCTAAGCCATTTGAGCCACGTGAGCTTCTGGCGCGTATTCGTGCTGTCATTCGTAGGCATGAACAGCCCAATCAAGCAGACAGCCAATCAGACAGCTTAACTTTTGGTCGTTTGAGTGTATTCCCTGACAGTCATGAAGTGACTATCGATGATGAACCTGTCCGCCTGACAACGCATCAATTCCAATTATTGCATTACTTTGCCACCCATTCTGGTAAAGTCTTAAATCGCGAGCAGCTTTGGCAAGCCATGCCAAATGATGACAGCTCAGACAACATTGATCGCGCGATTGACGTGCATATCTCACGTCTGCGTGCTTTAATTGAAGACAATCCGCGCCAGCCAAAACGTATTATTACCGTACGCGGTGTTGGTTATCAATTTGCCACTGATCAAGTTTGATCATGGGAAACGGCTGCCTTATAACAGTAAAATCGATATAAACGCCTAATAATAGAGATGGTTTAATGCAGCAGTTGGGATTCCGTTCGGTATTTGCTAAGCTATTTGCCAGCGTGATGCTGGCACTTATTTTGTTTGCCGTAGCCATGGTGCTATTGACACAGCTTGTGCACGACAAAGATGCAGGTATCCGCTCAGAAGTCTTGGCCACACAGATTCTGGGACAAATAGACCCATTTTTGCACGAGCTGAACATCTCCGTTAGTAAGGACAACCGTTTACAGTCACGCTTTATGCTAGCTGTGGTCAAAAAAAGCTTTGATATTTTTGATGAGTCATTACAAGCAAAGATGGGCTTGTATGACAGCGAAGGTCGGTTGCTGATGCAAACAGACAATAGCGATTTACCGCTAGAGCTGCCAGAGCCTCCTTCTCTACTATCACGCGTTTTCCCTTCATTTACAGACACGCCTCCTACCAAACAAGCCCAAGTGTATAGCAGTACAGGCTATACGCTTTTGTACGAGTCACGCTTGCCACCCAAAAAGCCGGTACTCTCTGCCGCCTTAAATTTATTCACTGGTACGCTACTACTGCTAATGATTATGGCAGGCGTACTGTGGTGGATTGCCCGTACCATCACATGGCGTATCAATCAGATGAGTCAGCAGATGACACAATTGGGTGATGGCGACTTTACGGTGCGCGTTAATGCTCGCGGTAATGATGAGATTGCCTCATTGGCACGCGGATTTAACCAAGCGGCGCAAAAGATCGAACACCTTATCGATGCCAATAACTTATTATTAGCACATGCCTCTCATGAACTGCGCACCCCCATCACTCGCATTCGCTTACAAATCGAGATGATGGATATGCTGACGGGCGCGCTACCCGCAGACACCAAGGCAAAATTCGATAAACGCGCGCAAGCGATTAATCGTGATTTATCTGGACTCAATGATCTGGTAGAGAGCATTTTATTGGTTAGTCGTTTAGATGCTGGCCATGCCTTGCAACAAGTTGAAAGCTTAGACTTATATCACTTAGTGAACCAAGAGCGGCAACATTATCCTGAAGCCACGTTGATTGGTGAGCACATCGTCATTGATGGTCAGTCGTCAATGTTGACCCATTTGATTCGCAATTTATTAACCAATGCCATGCTACATGGCAAACCTCCAGTGACGGTATTGCTGTATGGGGTTCAGACTGTTGATGAAGCTAATACTGTTCCCGATTATTTATTGCAAACGGTGCTTTGCCATAGTTTCGCTGATTATAATAGTTCAGATTTTATATATGATGAACAGAGTAATATCAACGAAGATGTGTCGCAACACCTATTGAGTTTAGACGAATCCGCTACTTCTAATACGATTGATAATGTTAAATTTGAGAAAACAGATTCGACCCCTTTATTGCCAGCACCACCTATTTATAAAAATGGGGAAAGTATGGCGACTAATGGTGACAATGAGGGAGATGCTAGGCTAGATAGTGATACTCGTACTGATGCTGAGAGCCCTACCAGTGTGATATCACCAATATCTACCTCTCCTAATACTCCAAAAGATTTGGACGCTGTACAAAAATCAGAAAAAAGTAGCGCCATATATGAAACCACCAGCCATGAAGCCACGGGCACCTCATCATTGCTCGCTAACTATTATAGCTTTACCACTGATTTGACTGACAGAATAAAAAAGGTCATGTGGAAAGCCGTTCCTGACTCTGAAGCGAGTAACCACTCTGAAAGTGCGGTCACTGGTGATATGACGCCTAAGCCTAAAACCAGAATGATAAGTGGAAATATCAGTGCACGCAAAAATGATGAGGCTCATATAACAGACAAAACTATGGTGGATTCAACTGTCATTAAAAATGAGTCAAAGGCTAACGTTCAAAATGAAATTGAGACAGCGAGTACACCACGCAAAGAAAGTTTATTTGCCAAGCATATAAAGAAAGCCAAAGCCGAACCTGTACGCCCATTACCAAAATATGCAGTATTGGCAGTTATTGATGAAGGCACAGGCATTCCTGAAGACAAACGCGAAGAGGTATTTAGCCCATTCGTACGCTTGCAGCAAAAAAATAAAGGTTCTGGTTTGGGCTTATCTTTGGTTTCACAAATCGTCACTGCCCATCAAGGGCGTATTCTCACCGACACTCTGAATGGTCATACTAGATTTTTGGTTGTCATACCAGTCAAACACGATCCTCATTACCACCAGCATGATTAGTAAATTTCCATGCTAAATAAGTATTTCCCTTCAGATTAGCAACGAAACCTACCTTCTTCAAAAGCCTTATGATTAATAGCTATTAATCATAAGCGGTTCACGGATGCGAATATCCAAAGCGCTCGATAATATGCTATATTAGCGCCCCTTGTTATAGGGTTATTGACTGTTGTTTTTTAATTGGCTGCTTATATTGTAAAAAAGGCTGATGACACGTTTATAACTATTAAAAATTATTGAATTTTGAGCCCTCCATGAATGACATGATTGTCTTAAACGATGTGACCAAAAGTTTTTTAAGCGACCGCTCAATCAAAGATAAAGACGGCAAACCGCATTGGTTTACTGCTGTTGAGCCAACCTCTCTGTCTATTCAGCAAGGTGAAATCTTTGGCCTCATGGGCTATTCAGGTGCAGGCAAATCTACTTTGCTACGCCTGATTAATATGCTTGAGCGCCCAGATTCTGGTCAAGTCATTATCGATGGTACCGATTTAACCACATTGTCTGCCAGTGAGTTGCGTATCGCTCGGCATAATATTGGCATGATTTTTCAGCAATTTAACCTGATGTCAAATCGTACCGTCTTTGACAATGTCGCTTTTAACTTAACCGTTTCGGGCTATCCGAGTCGTGATATTCACAAGCGAGTCATGGACTGTCTTGAGATTGTAGATTTGACGGATCGTGCTGGTCATTATCCTGCGCAGCTATCAGGTGGACAAAAACAGCGGGTTGGTATTGCGCGAGCGATTGCCCCAAGTCCAAAAGTATTGTTGGCTGATGAGCCGACCAGTGCTCTTGATCCTGCCACGACCCGCAGCTTGCTGACTTGTCTACGTGATATTAATGAGCAGCTGGGCGTGACCATTGTGATCGTCACTCATGAGATGAGTGTGATTCGTCGGCTTTGTGATCGTGCAGCGTTATTGCATCAAGGGCAACTATTAGAAGTGGCTGAGGTAAGAGACGGTCTGATTCAGGCAAATACTCCGATTGGCAAAGGTTTGGTCGTTGAGGACTAATGAGGCAGGAGAAATAGATATGTTAACTGGTACTGAATTATCCGCCTCGATAGACAAGCTGTTTGCACTGCGCAAAGAGATTGTGGATGCGTTTATCGATACATTTATCATGCTTGGCATTTCGACGACCGTCGCTATAGTCATCGGCGGACTGTTTGGCGTGTTTTTGTTTTTATCCAGTGACCGCCAGTTCTTACAGAATAAGACACTTTATGGCGTACTTGGTGGTATCACCAATTTTATGCGTGCTTTTCCTTTCGTCATTTTGATGATTGCTATGAGTCCTTTTACCAAAGCCATTGTTGGCACTGGTATCGGCCCTATTGCTGCCTCGTTAGTATTAGCAATCGCTGGTTCGTTTTATTTTGCCCGTTTGGTCGAGCAAAATTTACGCGAAGTGCCGCGCGGTATAATTGAAGCCACTGAATCTATGGGCGCACGTCCTTTTACGATTATCAAAGTCTTACTCAATGAGGCACGTTCAGGCCTGATATTGTCAGTGACCATTCTCTGTATCAGTCTGCTATCTTATTCAGCAGCGGCTGGTATGATTGGTGGTGGCGGTTTGGGTGATTTGGCCATTCGTTACGGCTATTATCGTTATCAAACTGAAGTGATGATTTTTATCGTCATTGTACTATCCATCATGGTCATCGCGATTCAAGCCTCTGGTAATTGGTTAGCCACTCGCTTGGATAAACGTTAAAAGCCGTATCAAGATAAAAGATTAAGAGTGCACAAGCAGTGCTTATTATGAATAATACTCAAGGTTTAATGCCGATTCATCCTAAGCAAAATACTTGACTTTGTTACTGAGACCCTTTAATTTTGTCACTAATTTAATACTCATTCATTTAGCAGCATTACTATCCCTAATGTTGCTTTTTTTAATGGCACATTTTGCCTACTATATATCCCTCTTATTAAGGAAATCCCATGAAATTAACAGATATCAGCCGCCAATTGGCGACTGCATTTGCTGCTGTTGGCGTATCAGGCTTAGTGTTGGTTGGTTGCAACAATTCATCAGCACCAGAAGCGACTAAACAGCCCGTTACCGAAGGCGCAACGGCAGAAACTGCCGCTAGCGATATCGATCCTGAGCATACAAAAATCGTTATTGGTACCACCGAAGGTGACTTTGCTGATATGGTACGCAACCAAGTGAAGAGCTCACTTGAAGCGCAGGGCTATGAAGTAGAACTGGTTGCCTTTACGGATTATGTTCGCCCGAACCTTGCGTTGGCTGAAGGTGATTTGGACATCAATATTTTTCAGCACAAACCGTACCTTGATAACTTCAAGAAAGAAAATAACCTTGATTTGGTTGAAGCATTCCAAGTACCAACCGCACCACTTGGCATTTATTCTGGCAAAAAGACCAGTCTAGACGCAGCTTATAAAGGTATGAGTGTTTCTGCCCCAAATGACCCAAGTAACTTTGCTCGTGCTCTTGTGATGATGAATGATCTAGGCTGGATCAAACTAAAAGACAACATCGATCCATTGACTGCTTCAAAAGCCGATATCGCTGATAACAGCAAATACGATATTGAAATCGTTGAGTTGGAAGCTGCTCAACTACCACGTGCCCGTGATGAAGTTGACTTTGCGGTCATTAATGGCAATTATGCCACGGATTCTGGTATCAAATTGACTGAAGCATTATTCCAAGAGCCAAGCTTTGCTTATGTCAACTGGTCGGCCATTAAATCTGCTGACGCTGGCAAAAAGTGGGTCGAAGATGTGACAAACGCTTATAATTCAGAAGCTTTCAAAAAGTATGCTCATGAAACCTTTCCCGGTTATAAATATCCAAAAATCTGGGGAACCGATCACAGTGCGAACACAGACACTGCTGCGAACACAGCACCAGTAGAAGCTGCTGCTCAATAAAGTTTTGAACCACAAAATGCCGTAAATTTATAAGTATTATAGTGATTACCAACGTCCATGGCTTAACAGCGATGGACGTTTTTTATGGCATCAATTTTGTGCTTATGTCTCTTTTAAAAATGCGCTAATAACTCTCTGATTACTAAAAATGACGTTACAGCCTGTTTGTCCTTTGTAGGAAACCGTCACCTACCCTTTCGTTTTGCCTCGCTTTTTTCTATAGTAGACGAGCTAAAGAGCACTCAGTCAAATCGAGTATGACTGTTGCTCTATTTCAATCGGTCTTATGAATCAGAGTATATGAAACATCATAAAATCATTAACGATAAGGATAATAATATGAGTACAAAAAATTATAATATGCGTACAGCTGGACAAGCAAGTATTCCAGTACTAGGACTGGGCACTTGGCAATCAACAGGCCAAGACTGTATCGACGTTGTCAAAAAAGCCTTGGAGATGGGTTATGAGCATATTGATACTGCTCAAGCGTATGACAATGAAAAAGAGGTAGGTCAAGGCATCAAACAATCAGGCGTGGCTCGTGACAAGTTCTTCTTGACTACGAAGATTTTTCCTGATGACATGAAGTTTCAACCAGAAAAGTTGGTCGAAGCAGCCAAACGTTCTTTAGAAAACTTAGAGACCGATTATGTCGATCTCTTGTTGTTACACTGGCCTGATGATCGCGTGCCATTATCTGAAACCATCCCTGCTTTGTGCGAGTTGCAAAAACAAGGATTGACCAAACATATCGGTGTATCTAACTTTAATATTGCTAATATTATTGAAGCAAAAGAGTATGCCGATGTACCGATTACGGTCAACCAAGTTGAGTTTCATCCATTTATCAAACAACACACCTTGCAGACTTTTTTGAATAACCATCATATCCTCCTCGAAGCCTACTCTCCATTGGCACGTGGTGATGTATTTGATAATGACACCATCAAAGAAATTGCTGATGCACACAATGTCACGCCAGCACAGATATCATTGGCTTGGATTTTGTCAGACAAACATCGCGTAGCTATTCCAAAAACGTCTAATCCTGATCATTTGCAAGGAAACTTGGATGCTATCAATGTGGTACTAAGTGCAGAAGAGTTAGAAAAAATTGGTAGTTTAGCGCGCGCCGATGGTCGCAAAATCAAACATCCTGATTATAGCCCTGTATGGGATGATTAGTAGCTGATAGTCATTTATAAGAAAGCATTAAAAAGCCACCGATACTCTCGGTGGCTTTTTATCAATCTATTTTAGGATGGGACAGCTAAACAAACTTACTATTGTTGCAGCGTCTGAGTCTCATGAAGTTTTTGGGCAGGATTGTACTGCTCAGAAGAAGGCACAACCCCGTTACGATTGTTCTCCTTCATAGACTTAGCGACTTCAGGCGGCATATAGTTTTCATCGTGTTTGGCCAATACTTCCCCAGCGACAAACGTATCACCTTGCATTTTACCAGTGGCGACGACGCCTGAGTTTTCAGCAAACAAATCTGGCAAGATGCCTTGATAGGTCACCGGCACTGTCGACTGAAAGTCAGTAATAGCAAACTCAACATTCAGTGGATTGTCTGCTGCTCGTTGGACACTACCCGCAACCACCATACCGCCTGCGCGAATACGTTTGTCTTGGGGCGCTTCACCTTGCGCAATAGCCGTAGCGTCAAAGTAGTAATCGGTCTGTTGCCCAATGGCATAAAGCACCAACACCACGGCTATCGCCGCTCCTGCAAGCGTAAACATAACCCACATCAGTTTTTTGCGACGAACTGCGTTCATACCACTACCTCATTGATGAGTCACTGTTTTACAAACTACCGTCAAAGCCTTTATAAATGGTTACGGCATTCACTTTGCTGACTGTACTCAGCGTACAATTTGCGCACGCTTGCCCCGTACTCATATTAAATGGCTTTGATAATATTAATCGATAAAACAGAAAATATTGAAGACACTACGATTAGAAAAACTTTTTAAGAATGTCTTTCTAGTCGTACGCTTCTAATAACTATATGGTAGCATTTTTTCTATAAATCAATAAGCCCCATCACAACTTATGCGGTCACATATTGATGATTGTATTATAAAAAAATTCTATAAAACCATGGTGTTAAGCGTTTTTTAATCGGTGCGCTTGTCTGTTGGCGACTGTGTTTTAGCCGTACGTTGTGCTTGACGTGCTTGCTGGATAGTGAGCTGTTTGATCAGTGCTTTTCTTTGCCTACGGCTATACAGAATAAAAACCAGCATCATGCCAACGGTAATAGCCCAGCATGACCAGACAAAAACCCCATGCTTACCCATGGCAATAAATTCAGAAAAGCTATAAAAATAGGGCTGCATAATAATTTCCTAGCCGTTATTTGTGTTGACCACGGATATATTCTTTGACCCACGCTTTACCTTGATCACGGTATAAAATGAGTGTATTGGTTCGATAAATCGCCAATGTCCCCACCAGTAAATAACTACCAATAGTCGTAAGTAGCAACGGCATCCACATATCTGCTGACATTTTTGGTGCTGCCGTTAAGGTAAACGTTGCGCCTTGATGCAAGGTATTCCACCACTCTACTGAATACTTGATGATAGGCAGGTTCACCGCGCCAACAATCGACAGAATGGCCGCTGCTTTACCACGGTTAGCGGTATGTTCAAAAGCGGCAAACATCGCCATAACACCTGCATATAAAAACGCCAAAATCAGCATAGATGTCAGACGCGCATCCCAAACCCAATAAGTGCCCCACGTTGGTTTTGCCCAAATAGAACCTGTCAACAAACTAATCACACATAGCAAAAAGCCTATCGGTGCAAGTGCTTGCGCGACCAAACTGGCAGTCTTAATCTTCCACACCAAATAAATCACGCCTAATACAGCAAGAGCAAAATAGATAGAGATGGCAAGACTGGCCGCTGGAACGTGGATAAAGATAATGCGGTAACTGTTGCCCTGCAGATAATCAGGCGGCGCAAAAGCAAGACCCCAGACACTACCGATCAGCAGACAGATACTGGCTAATATGGCTAACCACTTAACCCAAGGTGCAAAAATGCGAAAAAACTGCTTGGTGCCCACAGTGGTCAAAAAGCCTTGCCAAATGCGTTGCCACAGGCTAGGAGATGAGACGTTATTCAGGTTGGGCATGGGAATAAACCTATTGCGTAGCTTATGGTGACAGGTATAACACGTTATGGGCGCTACTACCTGCTAACCTGCTGGCGTTAAACACTGGATAGAATCTATAAGGGAGTGTTTACTTATTTAATGGACTATTATAGCAAAATTGCCAGTTTTCACCATGCTGTTAGTAAAAAGGGTTTTGATAAAATAATTGATCTACTGTTTAATTGAGCCACGCCATTTTTAAGGTCAACGCAATCACCCACGGCATGATCAGGACTGAAACGATACTACCTGCCAATAACAAAGCCAATATAGGCAATCCATTAAGACCAGTGGCAAACAAATCGACCGCTCCCGTTGCAAAAATCAACACTGGCAATTGCATTGGCAAGGCAATCAAAGGAACGAGCACCGCGCCATTTTTCAATGACAGCGTCAAACTACTAGCGACCGCCGAGAGCATTAATAGCATTGGACTGCCTGCAACAATAGAGGCCAGCAATATCCACGCCTCAAACCAACTCAGCTGAAATAAAGGAACAGCAAGTAAGCTAAGCACCGCCACGATACCACTGCTAAACACCCAATGAATGATTAAGCGTATCAGTACCCACAACGGCAACGAAGCATTGGCGACGACTAACTGTGCCAGTGTGCCATTATCAAGGGCTGGCTTAAACAAACCGTCTACGCCCATCACCAGCGAGAGTAAAGCAGCAATCCACACCGCTGACACCCCAAGTCGCTGCAACAGCGCAGGTTCGCTACCGACGGCCAGTGGAAACAGCGTAATAATCACCAAAAACAAGACCAAAGGATACAACCATTGCACCGCCCCTTGCTGCTTTACTTGCCATTCGCGCCGCCACAACTGCATGAAACCAATAACACGCGATGGCGCTGCGACCGTACTTGAGCTTTTATTCGTGGCTTGCATAGGACTGTCTGTCTGTGTCATTTATTTGCTCTTCTACTCATCGCACTTATATTATAGTTGGTACGAAATAAGATCGATACATTAGTATCAGCGTGCTACTGATATGGCAGATGTTTAACAAGTTATCTAAACCATATATTCTGTCAAGTCGAGCACTTGATTGGCAACGCCGACTGATTGATGACTGGTCATTAAGATTGCCCCGCCCGCATTGGCAAAATCGCGCAATCGGTCCTCCATTCGTGCCACCATATCGACATCAAGTGCCGTAAAAGGCTCGTCAAGTAGCCAAAGTGGCGTCACATCAGGCGTCAATAAATATAGCCGCGCAAGGGTGATACGGCGGGTTTGCCCAGCAGATAAATGGCTTGAGCTGATGGTCTCAAATCCTTGTAACCCCACCCAAGTGAGGGCTTCATCGATATCAGCAGCACTTGGTGTCATACCATATAAATTCAATAAAAAGGTCAGATTTTGTGCGACAGTGAGACTGGGATGAATACCAAGTTGATGCGACACATATAAAGGCTGACTGGGCAAACATGCCTTTCCTTGATAAACAACCTCACCCGTCAGTACTGGCAACAATCCAGCCAGCTGCATCAGTAGCGTCGTCTTACCCGTACCATTTGCACCAACGAGATGGCAAATGCTACCAGCTGATAAATGCAGCGTGACCACTTCACATAGCGGGATTTCACCGCGTTGAACCGTCAATTCCTCAAGCAAAAGTAAGGGGGTATTTAAAGCCGTCATCAAAACCTCTCGTTATTTATCAAGTGGCAATTAATATTCATCACAAACAAGTACGATGTTCGTGGCATAATACTTTATGCTTACTACAAACACACAGTATAACAAATTGTCGATTACTATGACCTCAAAACCTATGCAGACTTCAAAAGATAGCCAAAACCAAACGCCCCCAGTAGATACTGAACATAAGGCAGATACTGAAAACAGCCACTTTCAGACGAACTTGGTAGGCACAAGCTTAACTATAGATAGCTTAATCGACGCCCAAGTTGATTTTATGCAGCAGTGGTTACGCAAGCAATCCGAGCCGTTAGCCATCGAAGCTTGGCAATGGTTTGGTGAGCAACCCCTAAATAAATATATTAGACGCGAGCATTTGCAGCACTTGGTAAATGACTGGCTCCTCAATCAGCCGATAAGTGAGGCGATGCGTACCGATATTCGCGATATCTTGCATACCGTTATTTATCATCCAGTCAATGACAACGTGCCGTTATCTGAACTGGTAGATGACACGCAAGTTGAAACCCTTGCCAATTATGTAGGCAGTCATGATGAGCAGCGCAATGTCTTGATTCATACGCTGATCGGCAATGAAACCTTTGCAGACTTGCTGACGCAAACGCTATACCACGCCATCAACGACTTTATGGAAACCACATTAGATAAAGCGGGCGGCGTTGGTAAGCTGATGAAACTTGGGCGCAGCTCTTTTGAAAAGGCCACCAACAGAAATCTTGACGAAAAATTGCAGGCGTATTTGCACCGTAATATTAGAGATTTGGCACGCCGAGCAGAAACCAATGCACAAGAGCACTTATCCAATGAAGAAGTCGCGCGCTTGTTGGTCACTGGTTGGGCACGCATCAAGGATCAGCCTGTCAGCCATTTACAAACCTACTTGCGCGATGAGCCTGATAACAGCAGTATCGACCATATTGAAGCCAGTATCCAGCAAAGCTATAACCGCCTACGTATGTCACCTTATTTGCACAGTCTCGTGGCAGCCAGCATCGATACTTGGTACGACAATCATCAAGCAGACACCATAGCAAGCATCGCTGCGAGCTTATATATTGACGAGCAGGCCATGACGCAATTTAGTACCGTGTTACTGCCAATTATATATGATGCTCTTGAAAGCCCTTGGTTTACCGCACATATCCGTGACATGTTACAAGCATTTTATAATCAGCCAAACATCAAAGAGAGTTTGGTACTTAATAACGAGTAATTTGCTGTTTTGACGTGTTTATCCATATTCACTATCACTTATGTGTCAGCCCAATATTATGAGTCCAATATTATGAGCCCACGTAATAAACTCAGCTTGTGGCAAAAAATCAAACGGTTGCTGACAACTTCAGCACCGTCATCTATTATTAATGGCACAAATAAGCCATCGCATGTGTCGTCAGATAAAAGTAAAGTGACCCAATCAGCAACTGATAGCAATCAACGTAACGATACTGACAGTGAAGATACTGGCATTGATGATAAAAATGACTCAAACGGTAAACTCAAAACTGGCTCTGAATCTGAAGCCAAAAATCACCACGAGCATTCACCAATCACCCCTTCTGAATTGCGTGTAGGACAACAAGAGCGAAACGACACCCCCATTGTCAGTGTGCTAAAACAATACTTCAATAGCAAACAGTGGCACTACACTTATTATCGACCCAAAACCAATGACAGCCAAAAATCACATCATTTGTCATTAAGGATGCGGCATAAACAGCTCAACTGCGGCTATCTGTTTCGGGTTCAAGAACATAATAAGCTATTGGCAGTCTATGGCATTTTGCCGTTTTTGATACCGGAGAGTCATCAAAGTGCCGCGATGCTCCTCATCACTCAACTGAATTATGACATGTTGATCGGTAATCTAGAAATGGATGTCAATGATGGCGAGATACGCTACAAAAACGCCATCGATGTCGAAGCAGTTGGTATTAATGATGAAATTATCGAACATTTACTACAAGGCGTGATTGCCATGACCACGGTCGCTCATGAATTGTTGAGTAATTTGCTCAACGATCAAGATCCTACAGAAGACTTAGAAAAATTGCTGATAGCACTACGCCAACAGACAGATTCACGAACATTCTTTTTGCCAACGCAGTTTGTGCAGTGAGCTGCTCATTAAAATAAAAGTGATGCACTTTAAATACTCCCCAAACACGCTACCAAAAGAACCCATTTAACATTATGCTAAAAATTGCTTACTCTGATATTTTTCGTTATTCAGTACCTGAAAAACACCGCTTCCCCATGCAAAAATACACCATGATTCCTGAGCGGTTATTGGCGGAAGGCACGATCAGTACCGACAACTTCTTTGCGCCTAAGCAATTAAGCGAAGACGAGATTTTGACCACGCATACGCCCGACTATTGGCATCAGCTTAAAACCCAAACGCTGCCACGAAAAGAAGCACGCGCCATTGGCTTTGAGATGACACCACTGCTGGTCGAGCGTGGTCGTTATATTGCCCATGCGACTTATGAATGTGCATTGTATGCTCAGCAATATGGTGTGGCAATGAATGTCGCGGGCGGCACGCACCATGCGTTTGCCGATCATGGTGAAGGGTTTTGTGTCTTCAATGATGTGTGTATCGCTAGCAACTTGTTGCTCAATCTTGGACAAGCGCAAAAGATTTTGATTGTTGATTTGGATGTTCATCAAGGTAATGGCAACGCCAGTATCATGGCGGATGAGTCACGTGTTTTCGTCTTTAGTATGCATGGTGCCAAGAACTACCCATTCCGCAAGCAAAAATCAGATTTGGACATTGAGTTGGACAATGACACTGGTGATAAGGAATATTTACAGATTTTGGCTGATACGTTACCTCGCTTGATTACTGATGTTGCGCCAGACCTGATATTTTATCAATCCGCAGTCGATGTGCTCGCGACGGATAAGTTAGGAAAGCTGGGACTGACAATAGAGGGTTGCAAAGCGCGTGATGCATATGTATTACGTCAAGCGAAATCTGCCAACATTCCTGTCGCTATTGTGATGGGCGGCGGTTATTCCGAAGACATCGAAGATGTGGTGGAAGCGCACTGTAATACCTTTCGTTTGGCGCAGCAGATTTATTTTGGTGAGATGACTGGTTAGTGCGGTGAAATACATTATAAAAACGCTTAACTGATAACGTCAAGAGGCAATATCACATGGCAAAGATACTGATAGGTTTGGGCATTGTGCTGGTGATTATCGGCGTTATTTGGCTGCTATTTCCAAGTGCATTTTCGTGGATAGGCAATTTGCCAGGTGACATCAAACACACTTCAGGCAACACGCGGATGTATTTTCCTGTCGTCACCATGATAGTGATCAGTATCGTCGCGACTATCGTATTGAATTTATTTAATCGTTAACTGTATTTTTATTACAAAATCGCCGCAATTCCCTGCCAGCCGACACGGATACCAAGCACGGTTAAAATCACTAAAATAAGCTGACGAAAGCGTGCTTGCGGTAAGTAACGACGTAGACGAATACCGACTAAAAGAGCGACGATAGACAAAACACTCAACAATACAATGATTTGCCACTCACCACTGCTCAGCGCCATAATCGGCTCGCGTAAGACGATAATTTGGGCGATTTTACCCAAGAAATAACACATGTTACCGACCTTGGCGACCGTATTTTTATCGTCACTTGCAGACAATAAGTACATCATCAGTATGGTCGACATAGCATTGGTCGCGCCACCAATAAGGCCTGCGCTAAAGCCAACAGCGATCAGCACAGGCTTAGTATCCGGCAAGCGAATCTGCTTACCAAGAAGGCTGCTTATCACATAAAAACCAATAACAGCGGCCAATACCAACAAGATATAGGCACTATCTACCCATAACAATAGCTTTGCGCCCAAAATACTGCCAAGCAAACTGGTCAACGCCAGTAACCAATAACGTCTGCCGTAATAAATAAAGTTTTGCCAAATAGTGCGACCGCCACCCGCCAGCCAAGTCATCGCATTGAGCAATAAAGAGGGAAGGATAGTTAACACAATGGCATAGGGCAACGGGTACATACTGGCAAGCGCCGTAGTCGTCACCAACGTCACACCCAATCCGCTGATACCGTGTAGCAATGAGGCCAGCGCAAAGACTGCCACCAGCAATAACGTCTGTGCGCTATCGTCACCAATTATTTCAGTCATATTTGTCGCACCATTCAAGGCTAAGCGCCCATACTTATAACGACATGGCTAGCCATTTTGACGTTGCCAAATAGACTCACCGATGATGCTTGCTAATTGCTCAGCAATCTTATCTTTGCTTGCTTTTTCAAGTGTTAGCGCCTCTTTCTCGTATCGATCTGAGAAGAACACCTGCATCGCATTGTCATCACTAGCAAAACCAATATCTGCTCGTGAGACATCATTACAAGCAATTAAATCGAGATTTTTAGAGACGAGCTTACCACGCGCATAACGCTCCACGTCTTGCGTTTCTGCCGCAAAGCCAACGACAAACAACTCTGGATGAGTAAGCGAAATAGTTGCCAAAATATCAGGATTTTTGACCAAGCTCAGCATCATAGCATCTTGCGTTTTTTTGATTTTTTTGCGGAGCTGCTTCTTCGGTGCGATAATCAGCCACCGCCGCAGTCGCAATAAAGATATCCGCCACTCTCACGCTATCATCGACGCTAGACGTATTTTCCTCATCTTGCTCCTCATCGCAATCACAGTCATGAGAGTGATGATGGTCATGACTATGATCGTGTGAATGGTCGTGATCATCTTCAAAAATATATTGTAGCTCGCTATGCGTGCCATCCACACATTGCTGTGATGCAAGCAACATTTCTTGGGCAGACAACACATTAATACGTGTGACATTAAGTGGTGTGGGCAATGCCACCTTACCACCAGCGATTAAGATAACTTCTGCCCCAGCCGCCACACAAGCGCGTGCTAACGCAAAGCCCATTTTGCCCGTAGAGTGATTGGACAAATAGCGTACCGGATCGATGGCTTCAACTGTCGCGCCTGCGGTAATTACGACCCTTTTGCCTGCCAATAGCTGCGGCGTTGTTTGCATCGCATTAAATAGCAATATCTCAGCCAATAGCTGCTCAGGTTCAGGTAAACGTCCTGCCCCCACATCCCCGCAAGCTTGCTCGCCACTTGCAGGCTGGATAATGCGATAATTCATATCCAGCAATGTTTGCACGTTTAGATTCACCGCTGGGTGTGCCCACATTTGCTGATTCATTGCAGGCGCTATAATGACAGGCGCTGTCGTTGCCAGACATACGGTAGTCAACAAATCATCCGCCATACCCATCGCCAGACGGGCAAGTGTATTGGCAGAGGCTGGTGCAATGACGATTAAATCTGCCCATTTGGCCAGCTCAATATGTCCCATTCCTGCCTCAGCTCGCTCATCAAGTAACGAGATATGAACCTCATTACCCGTCAAAGCCTGCAACGTCAAAGGGGTGATAAATGCTTGTGCGCCTGTGGTCATAATGACACGCACATCAAAGCCCGCCTTGATTAAAAGACGAGCAAATATAGCAGATTTATAAGCGGCGATACCGCCAGTGATAGCAAGCACAATATTTGACATAAGCATGGCATCAATAAAAAAGTTGAAAGATAAAATTGCGCTTATAGTAACAATTATGAGATAAATTGGGTAAGATTTTCCGCATTTAACTGAGGTATTTGTTATCAGCCTCTACTCAAGGAGAGATAATGGCCATTAAAGACTGGCATGAAGACGATAGACCCCGCGAAAAGCTATTGAAATTTGGCGCAGTACATCTTACTGATGCAGAGATTTTGGCGATATTTTTACGTACAGGCACACAGTCACAATCAGCCATTGAGCTTGCCCGCCATCTCATTACGCAATTTGGTAGCTTGGCAGAGCTGTTGGCAGCGCCTCAAGACATTGTCCTTGCGTGTCATGGCATCGGGCCTGCTAAGTACTCGCAGATATTAGCTTCACTTGAAATGGGAACACGATATTTAGACAGTCAGCTCAAAACAGGCCAAGCGCTTGGACGCTCACAAGCGGTCAAAGATTATATCAGTACGCAGTTGCGCGGTGAGCATCGAGAGGTTTTTGCCGTGCTTTGCTTGGACAATGCGCTTAACCTTTTAAACTTTGAGATACTGTTTACTGGTGGCATCTCCTCTTGTTCCGTCTGTATCAAACACGTACTACGTCATGCTTTGAGTCACGCAGCCAGCCAGCTAATCGTTGCACACAATCACCCGCATACCAATGCGACGCCATCTACCGCAGATAATTTATTAACTTATGAGCTAAAAAAAGCCTGTGATTTGTTAGATATAGCGCTCGTCGATCACATCATCGTTGGCCGTAACGAAACCTTATCTTATGCCGAAAGCTGCTTAGCACCTTTTGGCTAATAGACGCTCTTAATCACTTAACATCCATTCATTAATTCTATGAATCATCGAAATGCGATACATATTATCGACACAGCGTAGCATTTTAGCTATTGATAGTTATCAACAACTGTTACATATTGTTAGCTAACTTTATTTTTTCTTTGTCTTTTATTGTTTAAGCCTACTCAACATAGTAGTTGATAAAATTTAGCCATTTAACATTGTTGTTGTAAGGTTGGCCTTAAAAAATTGTCTCCATAAAATAATGCGATTTCAATATGGCTATGAAAAAGTAAACCACTTGTTAAAACAACAATTATATTAATTCAGAATTTTATTCATATATCTTTACGCTTTTAGTTCGGCGTCATAAAAGGAGACAGTCATGGCCATTGGCTTATTTATTTTGGCAGTCATCATTCAGTTAGCCGTGGTCTTGGCCATCTTTTTGTTGTCTTTATCTCGTGTTACTGGCAGTATGGTTGCCCTTGTAACCATCATCGTAACAGCCATCATCAGTCCATGGTCACTCCTTTTAGGCATACCCATTGCGCTACTTTGTTTGGTGCTGCTCGTCACTTCTATTCGTCAATCCCTGATTACCAAACCTGTTTATAAAGCGTTGGGCGGTGCAATGCCTAGTATGAGCGATACCGAGCGTGAAGCGCTTGATGCTGGCACCAGTTGGTGGGAAAAAGAGCTATTCATGGGTGCGCCCAATTGGGATACGTTTGCTAGCTATCCTTATCCAAAGCTATCAGAGGAAGAACAAAACTTCATTGACAATGAAGTAGAAATGCTTTGTGCCATGCTTGATGAATGGAAAATCCAGCATGAAGATAAAGATCTATCCCCTGAAGCGTGGCAATTTATCAAGAGTAATGGCTTTTTGGGTCTGATTATTCCAAAAGAATTTGGTGGTTTAGAATTTAGTTCTTATGCCCAAAGCCGTGTCATGAGTAAAATCGCCTCGCGCTCCCCAACCGCCGCCGTCACCTGTATGGTACCGAACTCACTCGGTCCTGGTGAGCTTTTGATGCATTATGGTACAGATGAACAAAAACAACGTTGGCTACCGGGGCTTGCCAAAGGTGATGAAGTGCCTTGCTTTGGTTTAACAGGGCCTGAGGCCGGTTCCGATGCAGGGGCGATTCCTGATACAGGTGTGGTTTGCTACGGCATGCACGAAGGTGAGCAAGTACTTGGCCTACGCATGAATTTCTCCAAGCGCTGGATTACGTTGGCGCCTATCGCTACTGTTGTGGGCTTAGCATTCAAGATGCACGATCCAGAAGGGTTGCTCGGCAATCCTCAAAAAACGGATTACGGTATCACTTGTGCGCTCGTGCCAGCCAGCCATACAGGCGTTATTATCGGGCCACGTCACAACCCAATCGGCTCGCCATTTATGAATGGTACAGTCGATGGTAAAGATGTCTTTATCCCATTAGATTACATCATCGGTGGTGTTGAAAATGCAGGTCGCGGTTGGCGTATGCTTATGGAGTGCTTAGGCGTTGGCCGTGGTATCTCCTTACCTGCCCTATCAACTTCAGCCAGTGAAATGACGTATTTGTCCGTTGGTGCTTTTGCCAAAGTGCGCGAACAGTTCAAAATTTCGGTCGGTAAGTTTGAAGGCGTACAGGATGCCACCAGTCGTATGGCGAGCAATACTTATATGTTAGAGGCGTTCCGTCATCTGGTGACGTGTGGACTGAATCAAGGTGGTACGCCATCAGTCATGACGGCAATGGCAAAATATTATGCGACTGAAACCATGCGTAGTGTGGTCAATGATGGTATGGATGTCGTTGGTGGTCGTGCGGTACAGATGGGACCTCGCAATTTTTTGGCAACACCTTATCAAGCGATTCCAGTTTCTATTACTGTTGAGGGTGCCAATATCTTGACACGCTCACTGATGATCTTTGGTCAAGGCGCAATGCGCTGCCATCCTTATCTGTTTGATGAGCTGCAACTACTACAAAGTGAAGATAAAGAAGGCGCACTTAAGCAGTTCGACATCCTTTTCTTTAAACATTTGGGCTATACCTTTAATCGCGGGGCAAAAGCCTTTGTCGCAGGCTATGTCGGTGGCAGCAATCATGCGCCAAGCTTCGCTGATGCCTTTACTCGTCCCTACTATAAACATATCAATCGCTTGAGTGCAGGCTTTGCTTTGACTGCCGATATGGCATTAGGATTGCTCGCTGGTGATCTAAAACGTAAAGAGATGCTCTCTGGTCGCTTGGCCGATATTTACGGGCATTTATTTATTGCGACGGCTATTTTGCAGTTTTATGAGAATGGTACAAAGTCAGAATCTGAACGCTTGCATGCGGAAGTGGCACTAAAAAACAGCTTTTACACAATTCAAGAAGCGTTTTTGTCATTCTTTGCCAACTTCCCAAATCGCATGGCAGCGAGTGTGGTAAGTTTTGTGACTTTCCCAAGTGGTCGTATTTTCACCCCACCGAGTGACGAGCTGAAACGTCAATTGGGTGATACCTTTATGGATGATTTTGAGGCCAATCCATTCCGCGATTATCTTAAAACTATGGTTTATTACAATACTGATGCAGACGATGTTACTGGGCGTATGGAAAATGCCTATCAGACGCTAATTGGTATAGAACCTTTATGGCAGAAATTCAAAAAGGCCGAACATAAAGACAGTTTTGAAGGTCTTACTTTTGAGGATCATGTGGTTGATGCCAGCCAAAAAGGTGACATTACTGAAGAAGAAGCAGAAGTGCTCATTCAATACAATGCTCTTCGTTTTGATTCGCTGCTGACAGATGTATTCGATAAGCATTTACTAAAAGCGCAAGAACGTAGTAATCCTCACAGCCTTGAGAATGCCGTACAACAGCTGACAGACTACGCACAATTGAAAAATGAGGCGCAAGCCAAACACGGTATCGTGCCTGATAGTGACGTTTCATCTGATAACTTGGCTGCACCCAACAGCGCCGATCAAAAGATTGGTGATGCCAATCCCAATCACGGTTATGAGAGTGATGGTGATGTAGAAATGGTCTCTGAACAAGACACTGCGCAAGAAGTACAGGCTCAGACCGACTTTGGTGACTCTAGTCCTGAAATAGAAGCGCTTGATGATCGCCATCGTGACGCCGCGACACATTTAAATGAGCGCATGAGTAGCAACCATAGTCTGAATAAATATAGCACTGAGGCTACTGAGCATGTAGACAACTCTGAAAAACATGATCACTCAGACATTACGAAAGAGTCTACTAGCAAACCTTCTATAGACGAAACTTCTACCACTGATACCAAGTGGCAAGACGGTCTACGTCGTGACGAAGACGAAAGTGACAAAGTCTAAAAGTAGAAAACTTACATAATATACTCCTATCGTCTGATGTAAAAAGGCCGTCCGAATTGGACGGCCTTTTTATTTATGAATGAGACATTTAATGATTATTAAAGATAAAATCTTATAGTATCTACCTTTTTTGACCGCAAAAACCCTGCGTATATGGCCGAAATCTTACGATTTTTTTGGTAAATTATAAAAAAACGTTGCAGTATCCTTAACAATTATTTTATATTGTGCGGGAAATTGGCACAAAATGCCTGAAAAAATTCATAAACGCAACAAAATCAAGGATAGAAGCAGCAATTATCGATATGTTGCGTCAGTCTGATACTTGGCATTGCGTACAAAAGGATATAGTTTATGTGGAAAAACATGGGACTGACAGGCAAGATCATTGTTGCCATGGTGATCGGTATCATACTCGGTTTATTTATAAACTATTCAGGACTAAACGCTGAAGGTGGTTTTGTTCATACGTATATTACCAACGGTTTTCTCGCTATTGTTGGCAAGTTGTTTGTTAACTCACTAAAAATGTTAGTGGTTCCCTTAGTACTTATCTCGTTGATTTGCGGGGTTTGCGGTATTGGTGATATTCGCTTGCTTGGTCGTATTGGGAGCAAGACGTTTTTTATCTACATGATGACAACCGCATTAGCCATTGCTACCGCGATTGGGCTTGGTATTGTATTTGGTATCGGTAAAGGCATGGATATCGAAACGGAAGCGGCATTTGAAGCTGAATCTGCACCGCCGCTACTGGATGTATTCTCTAATATCATTCCCTCAAATCCCATCAGCGCGATGGCGAACGGCGACATGCTGTCGATTATTTTCTTTGCTATCTTAATCGGTATCAGTATTTTGATGGTGGGTAAGCCTGCCAAAGGCTTGGTACAAAGTTTAGAGCTGATTAATGAAGTCATCCTAAAAATGGTGACCATCATTATGAACCTTGCACCATACGGTGTTTTTGCCCTTTTGACCAAAGCCATGGCTGAGCTTGGCTTAGACCTTATCTGGTCATTACTTGGTTATGTTGCTGTGTTGGTTGGCTCACTGGCTTTCCACTTTTTCATTACCATGATGATTGTACTCAAGCTTTTTTCAGGCTTATCTATCAAGACTTTTTTGGTAAAAATGCGCGAAGTACAAATTTTTGCGTTTAGTACGTCAAGCTCGAATGCGACGATTCCTATTACCTTGCGTACCGTCACCAAGCGCATGGGCGTTGATAACTCAGTTGCTTCGTTTACGGTTCCTTTTGGCGCAACCATCAACATGGATGGTACGGCTATCATGCAAGGAACAGCGACCATTTTCATTGCCAATATTTATGGCATCGATTTGAGCGTGACCGACTATCTGGTCGTTATTCTTATGTCAGTGTTGGCCTCTATCGGCACCGCTGGTGTCCCTGGCGTTGGTTTGATTATGTTGTCCATGGTGTTTGCCCAAGTCGGCTTACCTATCGAAGGTATTGGTTTAATATTGGGTGTGGATCGTATCCTTGATATGTTACGTACTGCAGTGAACGTCGGTGGCGATGCAGCAGTAACTGCGATTGTGGCAAAATCAGAAAATAAAATGGATATCGCTATTTATAACGATCCTGATGCGGGCACTAAAGACGTATTCGATGGTCATATCGATGAAAACAATGAGCGTGAGTTTTCTGAAGTCTTCAGTGATGGTGTAATGGGTAGTGAGTACGATGATGTCGATCGTCGGCGCTAATAATTTATATTAAATACCTATCGATAAAAAAACCTCAGTCACATAATTTCATGGGCTGAGGTTTTTTTGTCGATAAGATGAACATATCGTCGCTCATTGCTATCGCTTAACGCCACTTTATATAGTTGAACTACTTTAAAGTCGCTACAGTATTGCTGGTGTAAATTTTTTGCAGCCTCTGTCTGCGCAGGCACAGCAAGCAAGAAAAATTTGCACCAGCAATACGTGTTGTATCGATATTACTTTTCATCGAATATAATTAACGGCATTACCCCATAACGTACTTGGTTATCATCGCCAAGCATACCAGTACAATCAATGGTCGAATCAGTTTGCTACCGCCTTTAACCACCATATGGGAACCAAAATACGCCCCTATCGCTTGTCCAACCATCATTGCTAGCCCTACTTTCCACAAGACATTGCCACCTAGGATAAAAAATATCAACGAACCAATATTGGTAGACAAGTTCAGTACCTTGGCAGCGCCTGTCGCTTCAACAATTTGCCGACCGCGTAACGCCACATTGCCAAGCGCAAAGAACATTCCGGTTCCGGGACCAATATAGCCATCATAAAAACCAATTAATGGTGAAGCCACTTTTTGCCATGTCCCTTCTGAAATACGCGGCGCGGCTTCTACTTCGCCAAGTTTGGGTGCAAACAACGTATAAATACCAATGGCTGCAATCAAAAATGGAATCAGTTTTTCGAGCAGATCTGGCGGTGACATCTGTACGGCGATTGTTCCGATTACCGAGCCGATAAAAGCGGTAATAATAGCGACTTTAATACGCTGAGGCTTGATAACGCCTTTTCTAATCATGGTAATCGACGCAGCAAGCGCACCTGAGGCTGCTTGTAACTTATTGGTGCCTAGCGTCAAGACGGGCGGCACATTGGCAAGCAGCAGTGCTGGTATGGTTAATAAACCGCCGCCACCGGCAATGGCATCAATAAAACCAGCCAGCGCTGCCACAACGGTAAGCATTAAAATAACTTCTAAAGAGAGGGATAAGTCCATAACGCTGACCTACAAAATTTATGATAGAAAAAGATAAGCCTGAAAGAGGCAGACTAAAGTAGTCATTATTGGTCAAGCTTTGAGATTTTTGACACATGCTATAGTCGGTGAAAAGTAATATCGATACAACACGTACTGCTGGTGCAAATTTTTCTTGCTTGCTGTGCCTGTGCAGACAGAGGCTGCAAAAAATTTACACCAGCAGTACGGTAGCGACTTTAAAGTATTTCAACTATAGAAAGATAATCGAGCATTACGTAACATGAGCCATTATAAAGACAAAAACCTAAAAAAAGCCGAAAACGTAAAAAAGTCTGCTAAATTTGGTTAATAACTCAATTAATTCTTCAAAATAAACAGGGCTTGCATAGGTAGACTTAACGACTTGTAACTACGTTAGCTCTTATATTACCTTTATAATATCGTTGCTATTCATACGACAAGCTAGGCTCATGACTTTGAGTTGACGTATTTTCTTGTCTATAGTAATAAGAGTATGAGAAACTGTTCCTGTCTATTTGCTGTATTGTTATCGGCAATAACATAGATATTTGAGGTTATTTAATACATTGTACTTAGTAAATGAGGATGATATGGCAATACGAAGGATTAAGGCATTTTTTGAATTTGAGGCAGCAGGCGGTATCGTCTTAGCATTGGCTGCCGTTGCTGCGATGATTATTGCTAACTCCCCTCTTAATGTTTGGTACGAAGGATTTATCCACGCACCCGTTGCCGTTCAGATCGGTGACTTCGCGATTGCTAAAGATGCACACCACTGGATCAACGATGGTCTGATGGCAATATTCTTTTTCTTAGTTGGGCTTGAGCTTAAGCGTGAGGTGTTGATCGGCGAGCTGTCTAACGTCAAACAAATCATACTACCAGCTGGCGCGGCAGTAGGTGGCATGATTATGCCGGCAGCTGTCTATCTACTTTTTAACTATAATGAGCCTGAGTTTTGGAAAGGCTGGGCCATTCCAGCGGCGACTGATATTGCGTTTGCACTCGGTATCTTGAGCTTGCTCGGTAACCGTGTTCCCAACTCCTTAAAAGTGTTTTTGGTATCCATTGCCATTTTTGATGATATTGGCGCCATTTTAATCATCGCGCTGTTTTATACCAGCGAGTTGTCATTAGAATCGTTAGCGATAGCAGGTCTATGTCTGCCAGCTTTATATCTTCTGAATCGTCGTAACGTCACCAGCATCACGCCTTATCTGCTCATTGGTTTGATTATGTGGATTGCGGTACTAAAATCCGGTATCCATGCAACGTTAGCCGGGGTAGTCTTAGCACTGTTTATCCCCATGTTTGACCGTACTGACCCTGAGCACTCTCCAGTTGAAGAGCTGGAGCATGATTTACACAATACCGTAGCCTTTGGTATTTTGCCGTTATTCGCTTTCGCAAACTCTGGTATATCGCTCGAAGGCGCAGGTGTGGCTGAATTATTCCATTCAGTACCGCTTGGTATTGCCGCAGGTTTGTTTATCGGAAAACAATTGGGCATCATGTTTATGTGTTGGTTGATCTTTAAACTTGGCATCTCGACCATGCCAAGAGGTATGAATTATAAGCAAATATACGGCGCCGCTTTATTGTGCGGTGTGGGCTTCACGATGAGCTTATTCATCGGTGGCTTGGCATTTGCGGGTGATAACACCCTGTTCGATGAGCGTCTAGGTATCATCATGGGTTCAATCGTCTCTGGTATAGCAGGTTACATCATGCTGAAACTTAGCCTAAAAGATGATGCTAGCGGTACATCAGTGGACTTAACTCGCCCGCATTGATGATATGATGAGCGACTTATAAGCGCTTCAGCCAATAAGTCGCTCATGATTATAAGATACCCAACAGCAAAGGCATTAATCTAAATTTAGCGTCTAATCATGAGAGTACTTGATGAATATGGATAAGAACAATACCAATCTCACAAGTATCTTAACTGACCATCAGCACCATCAAGCGACAGACGCTTGTCAGCGTCATGGACGCACTACCGCTATTGACGATCATAGCGATCTACAAGTGTTAAAACGGATCAAACGGTATTTATTGCCAAAAGACTTTGTCATCTCGCAAGATTTGTTAAATGAGATGGTCGCAGGTTATGATATTGGTGATCCGCTTGCAGATACGTTGGCCACTGAAGGCATTCGTTTTGCAAAGCCTTTACAGCAGATTATTATCAGCAGCAATGTCGATAATGTCCTTCAAAACAATCCAGATTTTAGTGCATTAATTGAGCAATTCAGTCGGCAACCGACTTGGTTCGATCCCAAGCTGGCACAAATTGGCGCGATCGCTTATCGACGTTATCCACTGATGCTGATTTGGCTACTACGTAACGTCGCTCTAATGGCAGGCTATAGCATCCCAGCCTTATCGCTGCCACTCATTCAGACAGGCGCGCTGATGCACGATGCCTTGCCGCGGCTGATGCGTACTTATGCTTATATTTTAGCCGTCTCTGAGCACCCACAGTCAAATATGAGCGTGCGCAATAATCACCAACCTATTGATCAAGTATTGGCCATTGGCTCTGAAGGCTGGCGACAATCTATCAAGGTACGTCAAATTCATACCTTGGTACGACAAAATCTTCTCAAAGGAAAAGGCAATGCTGCTACAAGCGTCATAGGAGATATTGATCAACACCACAATGCTGATGGCAGCTGGAATACGGCCTATTGGGGCGTACCCATTAATCAAACTGATATGATTGCCACGCATTTGCAGTTTTCATTGTTAATTATGCGCGGGTTAAGACTGCTTGGAGCACGCATTAGTACAGAAGAAGCAGAAGGTATTCTGCACCTTTGGAATCTTGCCAGTTATTGGATGGGCGTTGATTTGCAGCGCTTACCAAAAGATGAAGCGGCGTGTTGGGAGTGGCTCTATACATATTTGTCCATTCAGCAGCTTGATTTTAAAATGGGACAGCCATTGGCAAAAGCTTTGCACGATTTACCGCGTCAGCTCATGGGTGAGGACAATCGCCGTGGACGTTTCGTTGAGATGGTCAACGCTAGTGTGACGCGTACGCTAGTCGGTGATGATATTGGCGACGGACTGGATTTACCAAAATCTAAAATACGCTTTGGTGTGTTGTCCTCAGTGCCGATCTTGTTTGCGCTTGATACCGCGCGGCAGCACAATCAAATCGTTGACAGAAAATTAGAAGCGTTCCGTGCTAAGCGCCAAGACAACATGAACTGGTGGCTAAAGAAAAATGATGACTATTATCAATAGATGCAAATACTCAAACAGGATATACCTAAAAAATAATCTACAATCGGGTATTTTGTATGCGGTAATACCATTCAAGCTGCCGATCAAAGCCCGTTTCTAGTAAGCTGGCAATAACTCGCCCTGTCAGACCCCATACTGTCTCACCATCAACTTGCCAGCTGGGGGTGAGCAAGGTCGCGGTCTGGTCTTGCATTGTATATTCTACCTCATACTCTACGGTAGGCTGAGTGAGCAACGACTCAAAGTCTGCCCAAAATATGCGCGATATCTCTCCCAGTTCGGGCACCAATATCAAGTCTGGCGCAATGAGCGCAACAATGGGGCGCACACTCATGCCACTTTTGGACATTTGTATGGGTAGTTGACCGAGCAATTGAACTTTATTGGGTGGCAGCGCTGTCTCTTCACAGGCTTCACGCAAGGCAGTAATGACATTATTGCCATCGCTTATGTCATATTTACCACCGACACAGGAGACCTCACCAGCATGGCTATTCATATGCGCAGCACGGCGCGTCAGTAATAGTTTAGGATGGCGCTCATGAGTAATAGCCACTAGGACTGACGCATCTGCAATCGGCGTCTGATAGAGACTGTCTAAGATACGGGCACTACGAGAAGTGTGGTCTGTGTCATATAATGCTGGACTGGTAATAGCATTTAATGTCTCATGCTGTACCTGTTCAGCCAACTTTCTGAGCGTAGGATAACGAATAAACGTGGGCACAGCGACTGAAAATTCATCAAAACTGATAGATTGCGGGGGAAGTAGCATTATAGTTACCTTGTGTTTTTATCAATGTTCAACACGCCCTAATTGATGACAAGCACTAGCATAGCGCAATCTGGCTACAACTGTATAGACTTTGTGGGACTGATACGTACTGTCTGGTTTGCTTACTCGTATAAGAAAAAACATCAGCCCTTAATCTTGTAAACTTGTGCTGTTTTTATCATCATTATCAGTGCGATGATGATTTGTGTTATCTTAAACTTAAGACCTATCACCCGATAAAACAGGCGTTGGTCACCGCCATGCTATCCTCATAGCATCAGAACGATAATTTTTAAAATACTTTTATTTTCCTTTATCATTATATAAGGCAGTTGATATGCGCTATTGTCTAGAATGCGGGCACGAAGCAGAGTATAAAATACCAGCCACGGATAATATGCCGCGTTTGGTTTGTCCAAATTGCCACTACATTCATTATGAAAACCCAAAAGTGATTTGTGGCTCGCTCGTTATTCATGAAAACAGAGTGCTGCTCTGTCGCCGTGCCATCGAGCCGCAGTACGGACTTTGGACGCTGCCAGCAGGTTTTATGGAAAATGGCGAAACCATGGCGGAGGGTGCGGCGCGTGAGTGCTATGAAGAAGCCGAAGCGGTCGTTCTCAATCCCCATTTATACTGCTTATATGACATTCCTGATATTGGCCAAATCTACAGTATCTATATAACTGAGCTAAAAGACGGTGCTTATGGTATTGGCGCTGAGAGCCTTGACTCGGCTTTATTTAAAGAAGAAGACATTCCGTGGGATGAGATTGCCTTTGAAGCGGTACGTCGTACCTTAAAAAGCTATTTTGAAGACCGCAAACAGTTCGATAGTCACGATCAGTTCCCAGTTCATCAAGACTACATCGGCAAAGACCAAAGTATTAAGCGTTACTGATACCTTTTACACAATGAGTAAACCCAAGGATAAAACATAAAAACCGCCGCTTCCATTGAAAGCGGCGGTTTTTTTATATCTAAGTTAAATGGGTAAACCGTCTTTAACCTTTAGCTTTTAATTTTGCAAATACTAAAGCCAAGGGCTGTTACATCCGCTTCTTTATCATACGGTGCTAAGACGGCACGCACATGATTTTGCCCTTGCAAGTACTGCTTAGCAACGCGCTGTAAATCTGCAACCGTCACTGCTAAGATTGCCGCGCGCATTTTACGCTGCCAGTCCGCACCGCGATGATGCAAGTCAGCAAAGCACGCTTTGATCGCCTCACCTGCTGGCGAACCTGGTTTGTCCATACCCGAGATAATACCTAAGATGGCTTCTTCTAACTGTTCATCCGTTTGCGGATCATTTAACAACCATTCGATACTGGCATCAAAGTGGGCAAAGGTCTCTGTACACTGCGGATCACGGTAGCTAAAGAACTTAAAGGCACACGCATTGGCATCGTAACCTGCACCGCCGCCATAAGCACCGCCGCGCTCACGAATGGCACTGTGCAAATAGCCATTACGTAGATAAGGCGCTAATACCATCAGTGCTGCGGTATCAGGATGGTCAGCCGCCGGTACAGTATAAGCACTGGCGTTATGATAGACATTGGTTGGCACCAACCATGCTAAATCCTCGACCTCTACTGCCCCACCTTCTTCGGTTTGAGCTGTTTCTTTTTCACCATTCAGAGACAAATCTAACAATAAATCTGCAAACTCACTGGGGATATTTGCGTCAATATCTGTATCTGTGTTGCTTAATTTTTCAGCAAGCTCTAAAGCACGACTGTCTTGCCAGCTATCCACAATCAAATTGCTCAAACGTTCAGTTTGTTCCGCTTCACAAATAATAACGGCGTGTTTAGGCAAACTAATCAGGCGTTGATGTAAATCCATCAAACCCGTCGCTAGTTGATCCCACTGCGCATCAGCCGTACTGGCATGCGTTAAAAAATCTTTTAGCGCGTTCAATGCAGGCAGACCACTGCGCACATATTCTAGCTGCGCTTGACGACTCATGCCGCGACTGGCCGTTTGCATGGCGTAGGAATGCCCAGAACCCGCAAGGTTTGATTGCCAACTGGCTTGACGCTGCTGCAAAATCTCTTTGATACGATCATGCTCACTAAAGACGCTATGCTCCATGACTTCTTTGAGCAAATCAATCGCTTCAGGCTTACGGTTCAGCGCCCGCGTGGCCACCACAAAGTAACTGCTAATAGACTGGCTGTCATCAACATTGGTACGTTGACTGATACGCGCCGTCACCCCTGAAGAATGCGCTGCTTGCTTGGCTTGCATCTCATGAGCACTGAGCGAATCTGTACCCAATTCTGATAATAAACTCAGATAAATAGGTAATAAAGGATGATTAATCACCTCATTAACTGGTAGTTGGTCACTTACATTTTTACCAATTGCATCAGTCAACGGTACAATTACTTGATAATAGTAGATACCATTGGTGCCTGCTTCATACTCAAATAAGATGCTGTCCTGTCCGCTTAAACGCACCGTTTTTTGCGTGCCTTGTTTAAAGCTAATATCCGTCGGTACATCTTCTAAACCTACTTTTGGTAATAAGCTTAAATCATCTGGCGCCGCTTGGCGTGCCTCCAAATCCAACGCTTGCTTATGAAGGATATCTTTATCGTCAGCCGTCAAGTCCATGGCAATGGTATCTAAACGTGTCTGCTCAGCAGCGGCAAGACGAGCGGTTTTTTCACTGTCTGGTGTCAAAGTAACACGCACACGGTGGTTGTTTTCAAGCAAGTGGGTCTTGATTAAATTGGGCAGCCATTGTTCGTCAACGACTTGTTCGCGAAGCCATTGCAAATGCTCATCGACTTCCCAAACATCAATCGGATTGCCATCATGAATAGCCGTGCTAAAGCCCTCTAACATCAAGTTCAAACCATAGGGAATACTATCGCCGCCAATATGACGCTGATCAATTTCTATCTGATGCAAAATGGTTTCGATGGTTTCATCATCGACTGGTGAACTTGCAACATCAGTGAGCAAATCTATAATGCCTTGCTCTACTGCTTCAGCATGTTCAGGATTGGAGCCACGCAATCCGGTATAAAAGACCATTTCATAATGACTGTCATCCAGTCCAAGCAGCGGACTTGGCGCTTTGCCTAGCGGATGGCTGTCCAAATAAGCCCGCAACGGCGAGCCCGCATGCTCAATCAATACGCCTTCGAGCAAACGCAGTGCCAAACGCTGCTTTGGATCGGTAATAGTAGGCAACAACCAGGCCACTACATGATGAGTTTGGTCTGGACCCGCTTCGTCAGCGGTATAAGTGTCAGTGGCGCTAATAGGCGCAGACAGACGCTGCTCTGGGCGCGATACGTGTTTTTTGCCCGCCTCAAACTGAATCAAGGCATCGTCATGTATTTTCGCCTGCGTCTCAGCGACTGGAATATTACCAAAGCTCATAATCACGCTGTTGGACGGATGATAATGGCTTTGATGAAACTCAACCAATTCATGATGTGTCAAATCTGGAATATCAGCAGGATCACCACCAGAATTATAATGATAAGTGGTCGTTGGGAATAAATGATGAGCAACAGCATGATACAGCTGGTCAATCTCACCGCTCATCGCGCCTTTCATCTCATTAAAGACGATTCCTTTAAACTGCGGCTTGTCGTCGCTGTCCAGCTCTACACGGATGCCTTCTTGGGCAAAGTCGAGCGGATGGATATTGGGGAAAAATGAGGCGTCAAGATACACTGCCAATAAATTAAAGTAATCGTTTTTGTTTTGCGTGGCATACGGATATGCCGTCCAATCAGCGGCGGTCATCGCATTCATAAAGGTATTGAGCGAGCGCTTAATCATCGAAAAAAACGGGTCACGGACGGGGAATTTTTTAGAACCACACAAAGCCACGTGCTCTAAAATGTGCGCCTCACCCTTTGAATCCATAGGTTGGGTACGAAAGCCCACCAAAAAAGCATTTTCATCACTTGGATGTGCCAAATGATAATGCATTGCGCCTGTCTTAACATGCTGACTGATCAACACGTCCATTGACAGCGCCTCAATATGGCGATGTTCAATCAGCTCAAACGCTGGATGTAGGGTTAAGTCGGCAGTAAATAGCGTGTCAGTCATAGTGTTCCTTATAAAGCGTTTTTGACCCAGTAAAGATAAGCGTAATGCTTCATTAAAATCACATATCATCTGATTTACTTGGATAAAAACCAATAGTGTATAAAGTAGTGGATACAAAATAAGTCGTTTTATCAGTCATCGATATCAATCAATGTACAAAGACTTTTTGGATAATTTTGGGTAATATTCTTATTTAATAGCTACATATTTCATGGCAATGCTCAATCAATCAATAGGAATTTGCCTAACGGTAGTAGATGGGGCTAAGCGTTCGATAAGTCAAGGCAAACCATAGAAGATAAGCAAGAAAGCCTGATCCTTAAATGAGTCAAACCTTTGTGCCAGCAAATCTTCATTCATTTACAATGGTTTAATGATGTTACTTAACAGTGGCTATCAGTAGTGCTATAGTTAGAATCATCTGTCATCAGGAGCAGCTCATGAGTTACCAACATATTTTATTGGTCACCGATTTAATGTCCGATGCTGATTTGGTCGCCCAAAAAGCCAAACGTATCGTCGAAAATCGTCCTAACGCCAAATTATCGGTATTACATATTGTGAAAGACACCATGGTTGGCTTCGGCTATGAGCTGGTGCCAGCGTCAAGTTTATACGATCAAATAGATGACGAGCGTTGCCAAGAAGCGCGTGCCAAGTTAGCGCAGTTTTTGGAGCGCAACGACTTACACGCGGTCAATTCTGAAGTGACCACCGCCATCTCTAATAGCGAAGGTATCGTCAACTACTGCCACAAGCATGACGTTGATTTACTGGTTATCGGTCGTCACGAACGTCATGGCCTTGTTGCATGGTTAAGCGGTGCTACAGCAGATAATATTTTGCCAAACGTACCTTGCGACAGCTTGGTGGTGAGACTCGATAAACCCGTCACCAAGTAGCTTAAATAAGATATATGATTTTACCAAACGTCCCATAGCACATCTGCTCATGGGACGTTTTTTATTGCAGTTTTTTTGGTGCTTATACTTTTGCCAAAATATCAATAAACATCTGCCATATGGGAGTTTGATGACGCGCTTTGTGCCAAATTAACCACCATGTCCGTGACAGATCAATACCGGCCACTTTGACTTGTACTAATTTCCCTGCCGCAAGCTCCATCTCAATAACATGCTGCGAGAGGCAACCAAGACCAATATCGGCACTGACCATATGTTTGATCGCCTCCGACTGTTGTATCGCTTTAATCACTTCCGCATTGGGTAAATGCTTGAGCAACTGCTCATCGATAATTTGCCGTGTGCCCGACCCCGCTTCACGCACCAATAATGGTAACCGTGCCAGTTGGTTCACGCTCAGCTCGTAACAGTTATCCAACTCGTTATACACTGCCATATCTGCCAACCACTGACTGTCACGCTTGGCAAAAATCATCAACGTATCTGTGCGCCAAGCACGCTGCTCAATGGCTTTTATATCTATCGGACGCGGCGTGCCTTCTACCAAAGCAATATCGATATTTAATTGCTCAACCTCGCTCACCACCTCTTGCGTATTGGCAATATACAGATCGACATTTGCATCTGGTAGCGCTTCATACAGTCTTGCCAGTAAGGAAGGCAATACATAGTTACCAATGGTCGTACTTGCACCAATACGAATTTGCCCTACTTGATATTGATGATAATGCTCCAATGTCAGTGCTTGCCCCAAAATCGCTTGCGCTTGTACATAGATGGGATGCGCATTGGGATGTTGATTGAGCCGACGTCCGACCCGCTCAAACAATGGCATCTGTAGCCTTGATTCTAATTCAGTCAAGGCGCTACTGACCGCTGATTGTGACAGATGCAGCGCTTCACTGGCTCGACTGGTGCTGCCCGTCTGGTAGATACTGACAAAAACAGACAACTGTTTGAGTGTGATCTTCGGTAGCATCGGCATGGCTTTTTTCATGATGTTTTTAACACTCTATAATAATCAGTTAACCCAAAAAATCGATAATTTCTATCTTATTAATCTGTTTTTATTATAACCAATGGTGTCTTATACTGTCCAATCATAAGCTTATGCTTATCTCGATTATAAATGATAGGACAACCAGTCATGCAAGCCTTGAGCCAAACCATTCATGATTACTGCCCGAGTAATCGCCATTTAGCAGGGTTAATGGTGGTATTTATCGGCAGCTTGTTTTGTTTGTGGCTTGACGTGAGCTTAGATACTTGGACCGATGGACGCATTGTCGGCCTGTCTTCTCTGACTTTGGCGATTTTGCTCGGTATGATATTGGGCAACACGGCTTATCCTACTTTCGCTCACCGCTTAGATATGGGTGTGTCATTTGCCAAAGGTCAAATACTGCGCCTCGCCATTATGTTTTATGGCTTTAAACTGACATTGACGCAAGTATCGAGCGTGGGTATGCCTGCGATTATGACGGATGCACTGGTACTGACCTCGACTTTTTTACTGACTTATTGGTTGGGTACAAAGTGGTTAAAAGTCGATAAGCAAACAACATTGCTCATTGGTTCAGGCGCGAGTATTTGCGGGGCAGCAGCAGTAATCGCCGCAGAACCAGTAATCAAAGCAGAAGCGCACAAAGTGACTATCGCTGTAGCAACGGTGGTGGTCTTTGGCACAGTTGCGATGCTGCTCTATCCTTTCTTATATCATCTAGGCTGGCTGCAACCTTGGCTAAATGCGCAGCAGTACGGTATTTATACGGGTTCAACAATTCATGAAGTGGCGCAAGTGGTGGTAGCTGGTAATGCTATCAATGCCGACGTTGGTAATACTGCCGTAGTCACCAAGATGATACGGGTGATGATGCTTGCACCCTTTTTACTGGTGCTGTCTTTTGCTTTAACCACAGGCAATGACAATGAGGGTAATAAACCTTCGATCATGACGCGTATTCAACAGGTCCAAGTACCTTGGTTTGCTTTTATCTTTATTGCTATCGTGCTTCTGCACACTTGGGTGCCGATGACACAAAGCTTTGAGCGGAGTATGGTCATGCTTGATGACGTTTTGCTGACGATGGCCATGTTTGCACTTGGCCTCACCACCCATCTAAGCGCTATTAAACAAGCAGGAATCAAGCCCCTTATCTTAGGTGCCATTATGTTTGCTTGGCTTATTCTTGGTGGTGGTTTGATTAATATCGGAATTGGCTCGATCTAGCAGATTGGGTGATTGCAAATGACTAAAAGAAATCAATCGCAATGCCCTGCTTATTGTTATTTATTGGAAGGATTACCTATTGATCTGACTATATTCGATGGCTCGTATCAAATTTTAGACGAAAAAAAACGAACCCTTAGGTTCGTTCCTTTATTCATCTTGCTCTAATTGTCTATAAAGACAAATTAGATAGCAACGATGTTATGAGCTTGTGGGCCTTTTTGACCTTGAGTTACAGTGAACTCAACTTCTTGGCCTTCAGCCAAAGTTTTGAAACCTGAACCAGTGATTTCGCTGTAATGAGCAAAAACGTCTGCGCCAGTTTCTGGAGCGATAAAACCAAAGCCTTTAGCTTCGTTGAACCACTTAACTGTACCTTTTTGAGTATCTGACATATTGATAATCCTACTTTTTAATTTATTAATGGTCTAGTGACCGGTAACGCTTGCAAATAGCTACTGAACGATAAATATTAAAACGAAGGATTATAACTAATACTACGAGGTAATGATTTGGTGCAGAACTGCTCTTAAGCTTGGGTGTATTATAGGGAGCTAATTCCAATATCGCAAGTATTATCTTATATTTCGTGTAACTGAAGCCCATTTTTTACTGTTTTTTGTTTGAATTGCAGGATTTTTAGGCATTTGGCAGACGAAACAAATAGATGGCTACCCCACTACATACCAGGGCTACCAGCCATGCCACCCATATCATATCGGTTGGTAGACGATAAAATAACATGGCTGTCGATATAGTCATCATTATTGTTGCCAAACACTTGGCATAAAGGGGCACTGCATGATTGTTTTCCCAATCGCGCACAAACTTCCCAAAATATTTATGGTTGATCAGCCAAAAATGAAAGCGCCGTGAGCTACGCGCCCAGCAACCAGCTGCGAGTAGTATAAAAGGTGCGGTCGGCATGACTGGCAACAACACGCCAATGATGCCCAATACAAAAAATACCCAGCCAAGTATCACGAACATCCAACGTACCGTCGGACTCTTTGATTGATTGGTCTTCGGGCGATAATAAAATGCTTTTTTGTTTGAGCTCATAACAATGGTGTCGCTTGGTGAGTTAGATAATAGAAGTTTAGTCACTACATTTTTTTATAAAGAAGGCTGCTTATATAGATAAATAAGAATGCAATACCGATGAAAACGGCACAAGACTATTTTTGCTCTTTTCTGTCTCTTATTTAACATAAAGCCATTTTTCACAGGTGAAACGTTAGCGTTACGATACTGAATGTTTATTTAGACAAACTTTTAGTAGGTGTATTGTAAAAACTGATGCATAATCTACAGTCTGCCAAACTATTGTGCTGAACCATTTATCACTTTTATTTTTCTGCTGTTTCTAAGGACATTTATGACCTCATTGTTCAATATTTTATCAGCCAAAACTCTAACGTTACCTTTAGCACTGGCTGCCATGACTGTGTTTAGTGGTTGTGCGACTACTACCAGTCCTGAGGCGCGCTCTGCTTATGATAAGACACAGCAAAACCTAAAGTCTCAACCTGTGAGCATCATTAGTGATGGTTGCCTCATTAGAGTAGAAATGGGTAAAAATGACGTCTTGTATGAACAATCTAATCTTACCTCGCTTGCTATGATGGCAACCGTAGAAGAAGCTCTGAGCGAAAAATCGCTGAAAGTGTCTCGTACTACGGCACCGTTTGTGTGTGGTGCACTCTCCAAAGAAGCATTGACCAAGATGGATATATTGGCGACTGCCGATGCAAAAGACGAGCTCAATGCAGCTTATCCTTTGCTGAGCTCTACGAACAACCTCAATCAGGCAACCAACCAGACTTATTTAACACTGCTAAAAGCGTTTGCTCAAGATAAAAGAAAAGAAATCGACCAAGCAAAGGGCAATAGTGTTGACTTGGGTTTGGATAAAACCACATTAGAGACGCTCAAAGAAATCGAAGGCACTGATAAAGTATTTGTTTCAATGGTTACCGGTAGTAAGCCGTCATTTGGCTACTCTATGGCAATGGGTGTCACCACAGCAGTCGCGACTGGCGGCACTGGCTTTGTAACACCGCAGCAAGGGCAGTTTCATCACCTTTACTTGGTTGATCTGACGACCAATACCGTTGATTGGGCTAAATCTACTCCCTTTACCGGTCAAGTGTTTAAAATGCCTGTAAACGAGAGGTTGGCTTATAAAGGTATCCTTTCTCCTTTATACGCTGAGTAATTATTTTTAATTGGCTGATATTTAAAAAAACCGCTCACAGTCATTGCTGGAGCGGTTTTTCTTTTAGTAACAATAAATTTGGCATATTTATATCTTTATCAATCCTATCTCGCGTGCTTCTTTTAGCTATTTATCGTCAATTTACTGACTCATCCAAAACCTTGCATTACCTCTCGCAGGTCGTCTATGATGACGCAGTAGCAATCAAATATAATGCAACACCACTCAAACTTGTCGGGGTACTTTGCTTTTGACTATTTAAAACCGTCAAAAACCATTGCTGAGAAACACCCGTGAACCTGAAGCAGTTAGCACTGACGTAGGAAACAACCATGCAGCCGACCACCACCCTTACTTTGACCCTCGAATGGTTTTTGAACCCTGATCACCTGCCCTTTATTGCTGGTGTGACCACGGGCGCGTATGAGCAAGCAGGGCTTGATATAACCATTATCGAACCAGATGACCATTATGATGGATTTGCTGAATTGCAGAACCAAACGATTGATCTACATGTGAATGAGCCGATTCATCTGTTTGAACATTACGCGCCTAATTTGCGTGCGCTGGGATGCTTTTTTGAGACAGATGGAGGCATACTGATGCAACGCGCCAGTATGGACAAGCTAAAAAACAATCAACCGATTCGCATTTGTACCCCTGCCGCTGAGGAAAAAACCAATCGTATTGGCTTTGAGATTTTGGCTCGCTATGCGAAGAAAAACGGCTTTAGTATCAATCGCGAACATGTGACCTTTGTGCAAAAAGGCTTTTATCATATAAAAAACCTACAACAAGACCCCAGCCTAGATGGCGCATGGCTATGCTTTTATAATTTTGAAGGCGTGGAAGCGACCCATGAAGGCATGGATTTTGAGTTTATCGATCAGCATCTGTCACCCTACCCCAACTTTTCCGCGTTAGAAATCCTAACGACCGATGATATCTATAGCGCGAAAAAAGACGCGATAGATACCTTTATCCAAGTGACCAACCAGATGACTGAGCTGTGCAAAAATGAGCCAGACAAGGCTCAGCGTATGTATTACGACTACAGTAAAACCGAGGCGGATGCGTTGATGGATGCCATTATCGATAATACGCTTGGCAGGTTGATCACACCCATCAAGCCTGATGCAGATAAGTGGCAAGAACTGCGCGAGATGCTGGCAGAGATCGATATCGTGACGTTGACTGATGAGCAGTATCAATCGCTGTGGGCGCTATAGAAGTTAAAATATTTTGAACAATAAAAAACCGCCATAGTTTTGCTGTGGCGGTTTTTTATTTTAAGAGTCAAAGAAAATCAATTTATTACTCAAGATTAAAATGATCTAATCTTTTTAAATACTATCTATTATCACATCAAATTTTCTATGTTTTTTATTGTAGCCTAATATTTCGACTGTAATCAGGTCTCCATTTTCCATAACATCATCAATATAACTATTAAAATCTAGACATTTTTTTCTTTGAATATAGCCAGTGAATACGTCAAATTCAACGAAAAGACAATGGGGTTGAATTCCAGTGACTGTAGCAAGCTCCACACTCCCTGATTTATACTTA